>JBKEBA010000084.1:0-9881 GCA_047972895.1 Dysgonomonas sp. | reverse complement strand
CGATTACCAGATAAACGTTCACGTTCATCTAAATGAGCATCCATCTCCCCCTCAAGGGCTGCATTCAGGATGCTTTCTAATAACGGAGCAAAAGCCCCATCCTTGCCTAATAAAGACTTGCCTGATTTAAGTTGTTCTAAGGCTTTCTGCTTAATGCTTTCAAAATCAAATTCTTTTTCCATAAAAAAACTGTGTTAGTAAAAATAATAATTTATTCTTGCTTGACACAGTTTAATTTACAGTCTCTTTAAAATCATTGGGTAAAATACTGCATATTCCTTTAGCTCCTCCGATTCTTGCTCTAAATATGCCCCCATGATTATTACCAACTATATAATTATGTCTTACTTTAACTATATAATGAGTAATTCTATTTTGGTTTATTACAAGACCGGGGCGAGTATCTTGGATGGCAAGTAAGCTTCCTGGCGCTAAGACAAGAAATTGATTGTAGTTTCCAACTATTTCTGAATGAAACCATATTTTCTGATAAAATAATAAATCCTTATCTACAATCTGTTTTCTAGTACAATGCTCAATTAAGTTAACAGCAAATGTTGCACATACTGATGAAGATGTATTATCCACAATGTTTACTGTATTATTTGGAATACTATTAATATTCTATCTATCAAGCATTTTGGTTTTATCCAATCAAAAAAATGCAGAATTGCACTCTGATCTTGTCGATTTATCGGCACATTTATCCTCCTTTCCTTTTATTTAACCTTCCACCTTCAACGGAGCTGTACAACTCGCCAAAATATCCATTAGCTTACTCAAACCCTCTGTTTGTGGCTGTTGACTTGCCGATACATTTATTTGATATTTAGCTGTTTGGTTGGTATTTCTGGTTGTTTCGCGAGAAGATGAAACCTTACCTTTCATTTCCACATGCCCTTTACCAAAAAGACCTAATTTGAATTCAGCATTGGCTTCGAGGCTAGCCTCTGCTGCTTTTTTTTCAGTATCAGAAGTTGAAGTTGTAACCTCCATCTGAAAATTGACATTAATATTGTCGATTAGAAGTGATGGGATAGGCACAAGTCCAAGAAATGGAGCCTGAACTTCAATAGTTGATGTCTCGATACCATTAGGTGTTTCGACAGGTCTTTCCAGATTAAATTTTAATAAGTTAGGTTTGGTTAAATCTGTATTGCCTTTATCGTCCGTTTGGAAACCTATTTTTGTCATATATTTATAGGCAGCCTGTGCCAGCATAAGTTGTGCATCGCATGCAGCAGTAAAAGGTGCTGCTATCAATTCACTTATAGGTAATCCTTTGAAAGCATCGGCTGCATTTTCATTATTGTCACCTAATACCATTCCGCTGTCATCACTTTTTAGTGTAGGCATATCCATAGAAGCAGAGACTACGCCTTCATCATTTGCAGATATAGAAATTGCAGGTTTATCATTTTCTGTTCCCGGTAAGTTTATTTCAATCTTTTCTACTTCCTTTTCATTTGGTTTTTTCCCTTTTTCGTTGCTCATGGTCTTCAATTTTTAATGGTTTCTAAAATCTTTTATTTTGTTCATCAATTATTCGTGCTACCCCTTCGGGTTGTTGTACTGATTTAAACTTTATGCTAACCCTCACTAAGTCACCCGAATTAGCTTTAGTAGAAGATATATCCATTTCGAGCCCAACATGTTCTACAGAGGGGGTATTACTCCCTTGAAGTATTGTCCCTTGTAGACTTTGGGCTGAAACTCGGTTAATCCTAGTCGTGAAGTTGATAGACACTTCGTCAATGGCAAGTGTATGTTGTGGAACTAGTGTTACCAAAGGAATCTGTACTTCCTGATTCATAGGGGTAACAATGGTTTGCGTTATCGGCTTGCCATCAGACTCGAAATATTTCAGGAACATCTCCAGTTGCTGTGTAGCTAACATCTCCTGTGCACTATTCACTGCATATTGAAACCCTTTGATGATATCATCGAACGAGTGGGTTTCTTCGGGTTTGTTTTTATGAAAGATGGACATATTAAGTTTTAATGTATATAGTAAGATTAGGGTGTTAGTAATTTTAATAGACTTACTAATTTATATTTCATTTTATTGTTCTGCATTTTACTTAATCCCCCATTTTAATTATCAAATAACAAGGGCATAGCAAAAAATATTTGAAAGAGCTTTATAAGTATATCCCTTTAAACGAGTAAGATAATCTTACCTAAATATGTGAATAAAATACTGTATATAGGGTAATACATTGGGTGTTCGAAGATGACTGACAAAATTAGGATTGTTGGTAGTAAATCTTCCTTGTCGATAGACCTGGACTCTATGCTGAGTTAATGCATTTACCTGATTTAATAACTCAAAATTATAAAAAAGCGTATCTATATTATCTATTTTGCCTCTATCTCGTAATTGACTTATTTTCGGAGATAGTTCCGGTCCTCTAAGTCTATTTTGATTGTAAATCGGTCCAAATATTCCTGCATTATTTACACCATACCAAGTGATTGCACTCAAAGCAACCATTGAATGCACTACGGTGTTCTCTGTAAGAATATTATTTCTGTCGGTACTAAATATCAAAATATCACCTGCGATTATGGGAACCAAACCTGGATTAAAATGCTGTTTATTAGAATCAAGTAATAATGCATATAGACCCCTATAAATATGCGCCCCTCCTGAATGCATATATCTAACAGGTGCAATAGAAGTCTGGTTATATCTACGCTGAACCAAATAGTTGAATGTAAATTCGTGACACATCTCCATAGATGGAGTGGGAGCATCAGGCACAGAAACGTTTAAAATATTTGTAGACATAATTAAACTCTTTTATAAATGATTTTCACAGGTACTTATCGCACTAAAATTTCGCAATAGCTATAACACATTCACTCCAAGTCTCTTCATCTTTAGAAAGAGACTGTAAGGATCCTCCAATATTAAATGAAATAAGATATGCTTCAGATGCGTTTTTCTCTGTCAATGTATAATACCAGCGATCCGATGGTGGGGCTACATTCCCTGTATTTGATATTTTTGAGAATAATACGCTATGATTATTATAAATCTCTTTCATTTCATTTACAGCGGGCAGATACCATATTCCACTTGTGTTTCCTTTATTCTTGGTCTGATATATCCAGTTAAATAGCTTGTAGACATTTGCAAAATTAGGCTGATCTTTTCGCTTATTTATCAGATTCCTTGTAGCAGTCTGACCATCATTCACATCTCTGATTCCAGTTACTCCTGCTGCTTGCTCGTCAACATTCGGATCTCCCCATGCTACGTTATACCTTTGCAGAAAATCTAAACTTACTATCTTCCCATTCTTTCCTCCATTACTGGTCTCAAAAACGATGCCCAATATAGGAAAACCCTTATACGGATAATAATCGCCTACAGTATAAACATGATTGGGATCGATGCTTGGCAGAAGCGTTATATCATAAGGTTTTACTTGTCCTGCGTATAATGCTACATTAGACAACAGAGTGTGGCTGAGGGCACGAGTGATGTCACCTTGCTTTTGCGAAAAACTGAACAGTTGTACTCCGGCATATACCGTCTGGGTGGGTACCTGTGCGCGGTAAGTATATTTGGTGAGGTAGTCAGCATCGGTCGATTGTTCCACACGATACATCTTCACGGACTTCACACTGCCTGCGGCATTGGCTGCTCTGGTAGACAAATTAAATGACACATCCGGTTTACATCCTTCGAGAGTAACTACCATATTGTTTGCCACTTGTGCTCCGATTCCGCTAGTTACGGCCACTTCCACCATCGTCAGCGCATGCGAAAAATTGAGTTGCACAGCAGTATTCCCCTTCTCCACATTTAGAGTGGATGCAAAGAGCAGGTCGCTTTTCGATAAATTTGCTGAAGTGCTTTGATCAGTCAATCCGGATATATTTATATTCAAAGCATCGGTCACAGCTGGATTGTAAGGGTAATAGGCATAGAAACTAAGTTTATCACCGTCCAAGGGATAATATTCTTTACCTGAAGGAAATATATATGTCCAGCTTCCGTTGTTGTAGATCATTTGCATATTGTCCACCCAATTTCCAGAGGATTCTAACCCTCCACTCCCCTTAACAACGTAAACACCTATTGCATCACCCGTATTCCATGCAGTGGTATAATTACCGTCTGTACTTGTTGCCACACGGGTTTGCCCTTCGGAAGAAATAGTCGTGGCGGCTGCCACGACTACATTGAAGTGTATCTTTTCACTGCCATTGTTGACTGTGTTCTCTTCTGGTGCATACTCTTCGTTATCACATGAGGGGAAAAGAAGCAGGGCGAATAATGCCAGCGATAGTTTATTAATTATTTTCCGTGTCATATTTATGATAACGTTTTAGCTAGCAATACCTGTCCCTGGAGTTCCTACAGTCCATTTGGTAATGCTGCCGGTGGCACTTACTGCATATTTGGTCAGGGTTATATCATAAACATAAATACTACCGGTAGCCAAACTATTGATGTCATTAGACATCTCCCATGTGAAGGTCTCACCTGCCGATGTAGTAAAGGTTACTTTGTTGGCAGAGCTCAAAGCTGTGGCCGGAAGAAGTATTGCCTCGTATTTTGTACCAGCCGTTGCTGTATAAGGCGTGATAGCCAGCGGAGTACCGAAATCGGTTAGTCCGTCATCACCTTTCAGATCGAATTTTGCTGAGGTGTTCATTCCTGTGATACTAACAGTTGAAACAGTGCCTGTAACTCCTGCGCCTGTGCTCACGTTAAGTATCAGTTTTACGAGTTGATGGTCGAAAGTGAAATTTACATCAGCAGAGGTTTTGTCATAACCTGTTGGTGAAGTGATTGCAGTCGCAGCATACATCAAATCGATATTAGTCTGCGAGGTTTGTGTGCTCACGTCTACTGAATACTCATAACCACTTACCGAAGATTGGTAAGGATGATAGGCTATAAAATCGACTTTGGCAGGTGTATTTACCGGATAATAGATCGTAGCCGATCCCGATGGGGTAAACGGTGTAGATGGTTCCGCTTTTGTAGCTTTGTATGGTATATTTTGGGCACTTCCGGCAATAGTTGTTGTTCCGTTTGCCACCATATAGATACCTATAGGATCATTGAGATTCCAGGTACTGTTACCGGCATTGTCGGTGGCTACCTTTGTTTGTGGAGTAGCGGTAATGCCCGAAGTAAATTTCACACTACCGTCGTTTACTTCGGGTGTGTTGTCATCACTACTGCATGATGCAAATAGTAGTGCTGAAATGGTTAAGGCACTTAATAGTTTTGTTCTCATAATTTTTGTAATTAAAATGTTTAAAATTTATATTTTTCTGTTATCTCTTTTGGATTGTAGGTAAGAGGATGAGCTTGTCACCAGGCTGTTCCACTACCGTTCGGTGTATTTGTCCATCCGTTGATCGTCGCTTGCATACCGGCTTCGATCGGTGTATTCAGATTGCCCGAAATAGTCAGTGGAATGTGTTTATCCAAATTGAAATTAACCAACTGGCTGCTTACATCACTTTCTATATGCTGGATTCTACCATCCGAGAATGTGATATCCAATGTCAATATTTGAGGCTCGGCTACAGTTCCTAATAGACGAACGATAGCAGTCAATTGGTTACCGTTTCGGGTAAATACGGGCGTAATCGACAAGTTTGCTCCGCTATGTGTATTGTCCTTGAAATCAAGGCTGTTAGCGACTCCGGTCAACGCTGCAGTTGTAGCAGAGATACGTTCGGGATCGCCTTCTTTAACCGCTAATGTGATAGTCAGCTGCCGCATCTGCTGTTGCATCTGCACGGTAATCATCTCTTCTTTGAAGTCAGCGTATACAGCTTCTGTTATTGAGGTGAAGAGCCACCCCGGCAGCGGATCGACCGTATTGCCTGTAGTGCTTACGGTGGCAGTTGTGCCACTGACAGCTATTTTTTCGGGTATATTATATATGTGAATAGGATACGTCCCTGTTCCCAACTCAGGCAATAAATTGGAAGGTTGAGTGTAAGTCAACGTTTGGTCGCCTAGCTTCACTATATAGTTTTCCGGTTGTTCGATGCCTGTGGTTCGTTTGCTCCAGTCGGTAACAAGTGTCATTTTTCCTTTCAATGGGTCTTCGAGGTCTACTCTGGTGCAGGATATTACAGATAACAGTAAACAGTTAGCAGTGAATAGCAGTAGCTTGTTTATATTGATTTTCATATCTTGATTTATTTTTCCGTTATCAGTTTATTTTCCAGACGAAGGTCATGGAGATGCCTGTCGGTCCCCAGTAGCCGTTTGAGGTTTTCTTTCCGTCACGATAGTCTACACCATTGATGCGTTGGTATTTTTCCTTGTCATAGAGATGCAGATAACCAAGAGATATTCCCAAGTCCACCATTAAGTTTTTACCTGCATAGAATTGATGTCCGAGGGTTAGCCCTCCTCCCATATACTTGCCCTGATTACCCGTCAGGTTGTATTCGCCCATGGTATATTGTGCTCCGATGTAATTGTATTTGGATGCTCCTATATAATAACGAGCCTGAGGTGCCAGGTTCCACATCCGCCAGTATTTGTTTTGGGTATCGAGGCTCCAGTGTGCCCAGCCACCATCAATAATCAGGCTTACATGGTCGGAGGTTTTATATTCTATACCCACATTAGGTATCAGTATTAACGAGGGGACTACATTTGTTCGTAAACTGATACTGCCTTTTGGCGAGTAAGTAGGTAATGATTCCGCATTGCTTTGTCCGTAGGAATACAGGGATAAAGCAAACAATAGAATAAAGAGGGTATGAGATTTCATCTTGTTCTTTATTTTGTTTATATAGATGTTATATTATATCTTAGGGCAATGGAAATAGCCTGAATTTATTTAGTATCAGAATGAAAATTGCGAGATGATGTGTTAAAACACAGAGTAAAGTTAAACGAAAATTTCAAAAATAAATCAGGCAAAAGAGCTGTGAGACTTGCTTTTGCCTGATTCTTGACATATTTTGTTGTAAAATATTTATTAACAAATAAATACAGTGGATATTAATCCTCAAATCCTGACATGTTTTTTTTCATTTTTTTGAATTGGGAAGGAGAAATACCTGTCATTTTTCGGAATGATTCATAGAAAGAACTGCGGTTGCTAAAACCAACCCGCATACCTATATCATCGACAGACAAAAATTTATTTCCGGGATCGGATAAAAGACGGATAGCTTCTTTTACCCGGTATTCATTGATATAGGTGTTGAAGTTCTTGCCTGTTGCATTGTTGATTGCCTTGGAAACGTATTTGCGGTTAATACCTAAATGTTCCGATAAAACTTCGAGGTTAAAGCCGGGTGAAGTATATAGCTTTTGCCCGACAACAACTGAGAATATTCGAGACATCACGGCAAGGTCTTCTTTGGATACATTGTCCGAGGGATTGTCTATACCAACAGGAGTTAGTTTGTTTTTATCTTCATTTTTGCAGTCAACCGGATTAAGCATAAATGTACCCTCAATTTCGTCTATTGAGTTTGCCCACTCCTGATTTTTCCGAACTAACGTCCTGTAGGCTGCTTGTGTACGGCGATATAGGACTGCAATAATAGATAGGGCTGAGACTGACAGTATAAATACGATAGAAATAATAAGTATGGCTTTACGTTGTGTTTCAGCTTCTGATTTCCTTGTTTCTATTTCGTTTTCTGCAATATTCTGTTTTGCCTGAACGATATACTGAGAACTGCATACTTTATCTTCTTCCTTATAAATACTTATTAAAGAATCGTTATATTCCTGAGCCTTATCTATATCTCCTTGCTTGGCACTGTATTTCGCCAAAATGGAGTACGCCTGCTTTAGACGTTTATTTTTATTATAAGTATCTTTGTGTGCATAGTAAAGAACACTGTCTGCTAACATGGCTATCTGAGACGACTCTTCCATTCCGAAATAGGAAAAACATTGACAGGCATACATTCCGGCAAGATGTCCGTAGTCATCACCTCTTTTCAAAAACGGCAGCACTTCCAGATCCAATGTCAGGGATTTTTCATATTCTCCTTTCAGCATGGCATTACATGCCAAATGTGATAAGGCAATAGCATTATATACAGGTCGGTTAAGTATAATATCCTTACTCTTCAGCGTGGATTGAAAATAATAGTCGGAAGTATCCATCTGGTTTATATTGGCATAACAGATACCAATAATTTTACGTGCATCCAGATTGGCACAGTCGGAAAAAGAGCGTGGAGGATTGTCTGTGATAGCATGTTTAAGCAACTCTATACTTTTATTAAAGTCATTGAAAAGATAATAGGCTTCTCCTAATTTGAAATAAGCCGCTCTTTTGTCGGGATATTCTTTCTCTGAAACAAGTGACAGCTTCCTTTCGAGTATTATAGCCATTTCAAAGGCTTTTGTATAAATAGGTGTCTGCGACCAGAAAGCAACATTGAATGCCTGCAAAAGCGATTCGAGTTCTAAGTTAATACATTGTTTTTTTGCGGCTTGCTGGGACAGTGAATAGAATTCGTTTACTTTTAGATTTGTTTGATCGTATGTTGTATCAGGTAAATTAATTATCTCTTTGTAGTGAAGATTCAGTTCTTTATTATCTGAATATGTTTTTTCGCCATGTGGTATATTGTTATAATCCGTCAATGCTTTTCGATAGGCAGAGACCTGTTCTGAAGCAAGTGTTCGGCAATATAATTCGAGTTCGGGATAAGTCGTTTTTGTTTGAGATATGGCGAGTATTACTGATTGCTGCAATAGAAGAATAAACAGAAGCAATACTTGTCTCTGATAATTTTTAAATAATAGTGTCCGGGCTTTTGTTTTCACAAGATGTTGTTTATCAGCGTTTCCTAACAAAAATAGCATTTTTTAGAAAATATTTGATGCAATACTGGAGTAAAAAAGAAATTAATTTTTTATTCTGCAATAAGCTAATCGTTGATTGGCTTATTGAGTATTCTGAATTCGGCGTTCATTGAAGCCCAAATTCAATAGTCAGAGGATATGTTGAATTGAAATCACTTTTCCTTTAACAAATCTATCTTTCTCGTAGGCTCTTCCCCATCTGGAAGAATTTTCTGATAAGAATCAGGCAATTCAGATGTAAGGCTATAGGTTACCACACCAATTGGTTGGATAGAATCTTTAAGAGCGTACTCATCAATGATGCATTCTTAAAAAAACTGTCATATAATCTATACTTTATAATTCTCCAACTATCGGTCGGAGAAATTTCATTTGCCTATTTTTTCAATTCTTCTTTTACAATATTCTCTAAAATTTTCTTATCTGGTAATTTTAAAAGATATTTTGATACAAAAAGTTGATCTTCCATATTGGCAGTAGTGTATTTTACCAATGTATCATTCTTGTCTGCACATAAGATGATGCCGATTGGGGGATTATCGCCTTCTGTCATCTCTTCTGCTTTGAAATAATTCAGATATAGAGTCATTTGCCCTGCATCAGCATGAGTAAATTCTCCTATTTTCAAATCTACGAGAACGTGACTTTTCAAAATTCGATGATAGAATACTAAGTCTATCCGATAGTGAGTATTGTCGAATGTTATTCGTTTTTGTCTAGCCTCGAAACAGAACCCAGTCCCAAGTTCGACAAGAAATTTTTGTAAATGTGTTAGAATCGCTTGTTCCAAGTCTAGTTCTGAGTGGGCAGAATTATCTTCTAAACCCAAAAATTCAAGAATATAGGGATCTCTAAGTATTTCGGAATTAGTGGTAGGCTTTAGACTCTTCACTTTGGCTATAAGTGCCTCTTTATTCGTAGATATAGATGTTCGGAAAGCTAAAGACGTATTTGTGGCTCTTTTCAGATCTCTAACGCTCCAATTGTTCTTGATCGTTTCTACTTCATAAAATAAACGTTCCAAAGGATCTTCAATTTTAAACAACTCTAT
>JBKEBA010000013.1:0-21708 GCA_047972895.1 Dysgonomonas sp. | reverse complement strand
TATAGCCCGTTTACTGTACCCAACCGTACGGTACATATGGATAATTGTTTGTTTTTCCACCATTGTTATCATTTTACCCTCTGTGTTGGTTAAGACACAAAGGAATTTATAATGTTAATATTTGTTAGTAAAAGACAGAGCTTTATTATACGCTCTCTTAGATTTTACTTAACTAGTGGTATACTTTTCAATTATTTTAGTGGACTACTTTTCAATTATATTATACACAAATGATTTGAAACGGGCAGCCTTGTCATATATATAATTGGTAATGAATAGTTCATCCGCGCCGGTTTTTTCCATGAAATCTCTTATCTGAACCCTTACTTTTTCTTTATCGCCACAAAATGTGCAGGCCAACATATTATATAAAGACAGCTTCACATCCGAACGGGAAAAAGCCAAAAGTAATTTTTTTACAGGTGGCGGTAGCTTAGTCGGGTTACCTGTAACAAAACCCTTCTACTACTATACCCAAATCCAATAAAGAAATACTAATACTATTGTCCATTTTTTTTAGAATTCTTTCTACTTATTTTACAAATATAAAACGAAGTCTTTGTGTTTGTATATAACAGTTCATAATGTAAAACAGTTTTAAACAAAGGCAAGAGAAAATAGCATTTAAGATAAGAATACCAATTGATATTGTAGGCTATACGAGTACATCGATTGAAAAGATAATACTTATTAATTCTTTAAACTTTAGTATGCAATTAAAATATAAAACATAGCAAATCGCAAAAAAGCATACAATTTCAGTCTTATAATCTAAAAATCAACCAAGTAAAGCTAAGAAAAACGCAGAATAATAATCGTTACCTCTTTGAGGATATACTATGAGCAGGAAATCTGAGAAAATTGCAGAATTTCAATTTCTATTCTTTTATAAAAAAGCCAGAAACAGAAAGAGAAGCAGTCGAAATATTTCTGAATTCGTCACCAGACCAACCTATCTTGCATCTCATAAACTCATAAGAACCTAAGATAATAGTCCCTGCAAATTATTTATTTGCAGGGATTTTCTAATAACAAATATTTAGCCTCTTACCATAGTCAATAACATCTTGAAAGCTGATATAGCAAATACAGCATGAGGTATATTAGCAGGCATAATAATCATATCACCAATTTTTAGGACGTGTGGTGTCCCGTCGATTTTAGACTTAACTACTCCATCCAATACCTAAAACAGTTGCATCAAAAGGTGCTGAGTGTTCACTTAACTGCTGATCTTTATCAAAAGCGAAAAGCTTTCTTTTTTACTGATTAAATTGAATTATATAACTATAAAAATGAAGTGTATAAGAAGTATATTCAAAATTCATTTCTTTCTGCTGACAATTTCCAAAAAACCCAATAGTGAACACTTTGTTAAATTCAGATCTGTTGATAATTTTTGTTAGATTATCTGCATAAACTTTAGTTTTGAGAAAATCACTGTCATTAAGATTTATTTCTTGATCAACAATAAAATTATTTTTCATATTGATATCTTCTTTTGTGTTCTAATTTATTAAATATTCTCTACCAAACTATTTACATTCTACTCAATTATATCTATACATCGTCAACCGCCCATCTCCTATTTTCTCCAATATATCTTTTTCTGTTCCTTCTCGTAAATCTCGGCTTGCGGTCGCAGAAGCAATATCTTTAAAATGCCGCATATAATCTTTCCTTGAAAAGGAGTTTTCTCCTATTATTGTTTTGAATAGTTGTATTCTATCTTCTCCTTTTAGGGTTATAGGTTGTGTGGAAAGTAAATCCTCTAGAGCCTGCTCAATGATCGTAAGCATAAATTCAATGAAAGGTGTTGATTCCCCTAATTTATCAGCTTTGGCAAGCACATTGTAATAGTTTAGTTGTTGATTCTTTATTAATGCTTCGATTGGTAAGTAATCAAACACAGGATATTGTTGTCTCAATAATACAGTTTGCCAAAGCCGTCCCATACGTCCATTCCCATCCATAAAAGGATGTATAAATTCAAATTCATAATGAAAGACACAACTTTTGATTAAAAGCAAATCTTTATCATTAGCAGCATAATCTAATAATTCTTCAATTAATGATTTTACTCTATCTGCTGGAGGGGCTACATGGATGGTTTCATTGCCTTTTACTATTCCAACACCTTTGCCTCTAAGCTTTCCTGCATTATCGACCAACCCATGCATTAAAAGCTTATGCGCTTTAAGTAGCGAATTTAAATTATAGGGTTTGAATACATCTAATTGCTCATAAGTAATAATTGCATTCCTCACCTCTAATATATCTTTTTCAGGTGCTAATACGCGTTTGTTGTTTATAAGAGCTGTTATTTGTTCCTCCGTCATAGTATTACCTTCAATCTCTAATGATGATTGTATGGTTTTTATTCTATTCCGTTTTCTTAACTCAGTAGGAGGTTGCAATAAATATGCAGTTTTAACTTCACCTACCTTTTCAGATATAGAAGCTATCTTAGATAAAACAAGAGGAGTTATTTTGTATGGAGGTTTCATAATGCTATCATTTGATAGCATCAAAGATAGTGAATCTTTCGAATTCTTAGTTACTTTTAATGGTTATCAATTTAATTATAACAATCATGAAGTACACATTTAAAATTTCATTTTTCTTGAAGAAAAGTATAGTACGTAAGAATGGAAAATCTCCGATTATTGTGAGAATAACACTGAATGGTGAGAAAGTAGAATTTAGCTCAAAATTAAGTATTATAGCCTCCAAATGGAATGTTGATACTGGAGAGGCCGAAGGAAATAGCGACGAAGCTACAGCTCTAAATTATGATCTTAATTCAATTAGGATGACTATTTATACTTATTATCGGAATTTGAGTGAAAAATGCGAGATAATAACAGCCGATAAGCTGAGGAGGATGTATACACAAACAAAAATTTATCCTCAAACACTCCTGACTTTATTTAAGAAGCATAATGACGATGAATTAAAATTGGTCGGCTATGTTAGAGTAATGGATACATACAAAAAGTATGAACTGGCATATCGACGGGTGCAGGAGTTTATGCTTCTAAAATATTCCAAGAATGATATCTACTTAGACAACTTGAATCTTCAATTCATAAACGATTATGAGATTTATCTCCTATCTGATTGTAAATTAGGTATAAATATGACCGCAAAGATGATTCAATTTTTAAAGGAGGTTGCAAATCTTGCAAGGAACTTAGGTATCATAAATTTTGATCCGTTTTATCTACATAAAACAAAATGGGAGAAAACTAAAATCGAATATTTAACAAAATATGAGATCAAGCAAATAATAGAAAAAGAGATTATAATTAGAAGATTGGATGTTGTTCGAGATATTTTTCTTTTCAGCATATTTACTGGACTTTCGTACATAGATATCAGAAATCTTACAGTAAACCATATACATGAGCAGTATAATGGTTCTTGTTGGATTATTACCTCACGCCAAAAAACAAATAATAGTGTAGAATTACCTCTACTGGATATTCCTAAGAGAATTATAGATAAATATAAAAATGAAAGAACTGATTCTAGGTTATTGCCAGTAATGAGTAATCAAAAAATGAATGCGTATTTGAAGGAACTGGCTGATATATGCAAAATTAAAAAGCGATTAACTTTTCACGTAGCAAGACACAATGAAACACCTTATCGACTACTATCCAGTATATTACATGATGTTCGTTTTTTAATAGGTAACGATTTAGAAACCAGCTTGGTTCTTAGATCTGCTTAATTTTCTAACTACACTAAAGAGCGACTTAATATTTGCAAATATATAAAATAAGATTAAACATCAATTATATTTATAAAAATGATTTGTAATATCTCTATACGGTTTTAATCAAATAATTTTCTAGCGGTACCTAAAAATGGGTGATTTTACAAACTAAGAATTGTTTCTTTCATAATTCCATAAGTTTCTTTTTATATCCACTTTACAGAAGAATTTCCCACATTCTTGTATGTTTTAATCTGCAATAAATAGCATCAGTACTCATTATCATATATATATATAAATGTTGGCTCAATATTTGTTATTACTAAAATAAAAAAACAAATGGCTCTTAGTAATGCTTTTGCTTTTATAAAGTATATTCAATCAAGTAATGATTTTAGAAAATCGTGCTATAGTTGCAAATCAAAAACTGATTTGATAACTGTACTAGCATGTTATGAGATTGCATTTACAGATGAAGAGTTTCGTGAAGCAATTAGTGCATCATTATTTAAATGCCAAACGGAGAATGAAGCCTTAGAAATTAAGCAAATAGAATGGCTATATAATTTATATCCCGAAAAATGACTTATTATGGATACAACAGAAAACAAAAACATTATCATACCCAATATAGAAAAAATTCGTTTTATAATTAAAGATGCAACCGGCTTAGACGTTATGTATGCCTATGAAGATTTGTTCTTTGCAGAACATGGTGTTTTTCTAATCAAAGTTTGTGATAATAATCAAAACCTCTTAGAATGCTTCTTTAACGTAGATTGTGATATACATAATAGTTTGATAATACTCGAGAAGTTAATGATTTCATCTCAACTAAATGGAATGACTCTCCTTAATAAGGGGAAATTCGATATGAAGCAAGATAAGGGAGAACAAACCTTCTCCCTCACATTTTATAAATAGACGTTTTATTTACAAAAATGTTTATTTCCCGATAAGCACTTCTGTTGACTTTATTATGGCGTGAGCAACATCTCCCACTTTTAATTCCAATTCATCCACACTATCTACCGTTATAACTGATACTATAGTTTGTCCATTCCCCAAATCAATACTTACTTTAGCCATTACAGCTCCTCTTTTGATGTCTGTAATAGTTCCCTTTAAATCATTGCGAGCACTTAGTTTCATATTTTACCGTTTTAATTGATTATAATAGCATAACAGTAAACCCGTTGTCTTTGTTATTTTATATCGAATGCTTTTTCATTGAACTCACCAAAGTAGCTTCTCTAAGTTTATCAAATGTCTGAATATCCTTATTCGTAAGATTTAATCCTTCTACATTTTGGTAAAAACGATCTCATTAGACTACATAAATGTAGGTTTACGAGAGCGATTCATTATACATACAATCATATATCGCTGTATATCTAAAACTTACATCCAATGGCATGATTTCTGATATAATATTGAAAAGAAATAGAACATGCATCAACCCTTTCGAATAATATCTAAGCTAGAAATAGAAAAAAATGGAAGTTGTTTTCTCAATGCGAAACGTATTGAGCTATTGAAGCGAATTAATAGTCGTGGATCTATTTTGGGAGCCTCCAAAGATATGAAAATGTCTTATCAGCAAGCATGGGTTATAATCAAAGAACTTAATAGTATCTCGCCATTACCTGTTGTCACACGTCAACGCGGTGGAACAAACGGAGGTGGTGCCGTAATTACAAAATTCGGATTCAAATTAATAGAAAGTTTCGAGAGAATGATCTCAGAACAGAATAAGTATATCTCTGAAATGGAAGATGATATACTCGCATGCTTTATTTGATTTTTTTTACAAATCGTTATTCTTTTTAATTTATATCGATCTATTTCATCTTAATTTATTTAGGTTATGGACAAAAAAAAGTTTTATTCAGGAATTTGTTTTGGCTTATTATTAATTTTTCTTCAAGGACCCGTTTATTCGCAATCAGTAAAGATTGACGGAGAAATACGGACGCGGGCAGAGTATCGAAATGGTTTTCAGAGCCCATTAGCAGATACATTGCATAATGCAACTATAGGTTCTCTTCGGACGAGGCTAAATGTTACTTACAGCGATGATAAAATCAAAGCTAAGATTACATTGCAAGATTCAAGAACCTATGGTCAGACAGGTATTAATAATACGAATAATTCTCTTGGACTCTATGAGGCATGGGGGGCATATATGTTTACTCCTGAACTTTCGGCGACTTTGGGACGCCAATCTCTCGAATATGATGATAAACGCCTTTTCTCTGCTGCAAATTGGAGTAATACAGGCAATTCGCACGATCTGCTGTTGCTGAAGTATGAAACTAAAACAGGAGTTAAGGCACATCTTGGGACCGCATGGAACAATGGAGGTGACGTCCTTTATGAATCTGCTTACAGCGTAAGTAAATCATATAAAATGATGACTTATATATGGCTAGCTAAATCTTTTGGAAAATTCGATGCCACAGCTTTATGGGTTAACGATGGTTCTCAACGAGGAACAACAAATGATTTGATAAACAAGTTGAGTTATCGAAATACAGTAGGTGGAAACTTAGGTTTTAAAGATAAAACAATACCATATTCATTCTATGCAACAGCCTATTATCAATTTGGACACAACCCCAAAGATAAAAGTTTAAGAGGCTATTTATTGGCTCTAAAAAATCAATATTCGATGACAAATAAGTGGAGCATAACATTGGGTGGAGACTATTTTTCGGGATCAAAATATGATCTGGAACAAGGGAAAGACCGTACTTTTAATAAGCTGTATGGTGTGAATCACTCATTTAATGGATCAATGGAATATTGGGCTACATTACCAACTCAAGGGTTATCTGATTTGTATGCAGGCATTATATTTAAATCCAATTCAAAATTTAATGTTGATGCAACATTTCACACATTTTCTCTGACTAAAGAATTAAGCTCAACAGATAAAAAGAATATTGGTTCTGAATTAGATATCACGGCGAACTATACTATTTCACCTGAAATAACTTTGCAAGGAGGTTGGAGTGCTTATTTCAAAACCGATCAGACCAATACTGTAAAAAAACAAGTGAATATTGATACTAAATTTCCGACTTGGGCATATGTGATGATTTCATTTAAGCCTACCTTTTTCTCTAAAAAATAAAATACTAATAATTAAATAATGAGAACTATGAAACGACTATTATTTACAGTAATATTACTACTATCCGTCTTTATATATACAAATGCACAGAATGTTAAAGTTGCAGCTGCTGCAAATCTCAGATATGTACTCGAAGATATAAAAAAACTATATGAAAAAGAAAATCCAAAAGCTAAAATAGATATCACATTTGGTTCGTCCGGTACGTTAACACAACAGATAGTAAATGGAGCTGCATTTGATCTTTTTATGGCTGCAGATGTCGATTTCCCTAAAAAAGTGAAAGAGAGTGGCTTTGCAAATGGTGAAGTGAAAATATATATATATGGAAAGTTAGCTCTTTGGAGTCTTACACTTGATGTATCTAAGGGGCTGAGTATCGTACTTCAGCCATCAGTAAAGAAAATAGCAATTGCCAATCCCAAGGGTGCACCATATGGAGAAGCCGCTGTTAACTTGCTCAAATCAAAGAAACTATACGATAAGATAAGCAGCCGGATTGTATGGGGTGACAATATTGGTCAGGCAGCACAGTTTGCCTTCTCCGGAAATGCCGAACTGGGTTTTGTTGCACTATCATTGGCTATGGCTCCGGAAATGAGAAATAAAGGTAAATACTATGTATTCAATGAAAAGGATTGCCCTCCTATTGAACAAGCTTATGTATTAATAAAGGGTTCGGAGAAAAATCCGGAAGCAGCCAAGTTTATAAACTATGCGATGAGTCGAAAGTGCGATAAGCTTTGGAGTAGCTATGGATACGGCTTATTAAAGAAATAGTAACAGACCAATTCTCTATTGTTACACTAAGAACAATAGGGAACTTATTATATTGAGATATGGAAACTGATTTTATAGATACTCTCTTACTGACTGCTAAATTAGCGACAGCAACAACAGGCATACTTTTTCTTTTGGGATTACCTGTTGCATATATATTGGCTTATACCCGATATCGGATAAAAGTGATCTTTGAAGCTTTGATTTGTATGCCAATGGTATTACCTCCTACAGTATTAGGATATTATCTGCTAGTAGCGTTTAGCCCACAAAATGGATTCGGGCGATTCATTGAGCAATACTTCGATGTCCGATTAGCCTTTTCTTTTGAGGGAATATTGATCGCAAGCGTAATAGCCGGACTACCTTTTATGATACAGCCTCTTCAAAGCGGACTTGCCAGTTTGCCTGCAAGTTTTAGAGAAGCATCGTATATCTTAGGTAAATCAAGAATAACAACATTCTTCCGTGTCTTATTACCCAATATAAAACCTTCTATAATAACCGGTATTTCTCTCACATTTGCCCATTGCATAGGTGAATTTGGCATTGTACTCATGGTTGGGGGTAATATTCCGGGACAAACAAGAATAGCATCAATCGCAATTTATGATGAGGTGCAAACTTTGAATTATAGTGTAGCTAATAAATATTCTCTTATCTTGTTTGTTACTTCTTTTGTGTTGTTGACAATCATTTATAGTATTAATAAAGGATTCAGGATGAAAACCAGAGGTGAATAAACCTCCATATATACGCGAAAGGTATGATTTATATAAATGTAGAACGGAAAATGTTGACATCCGAAGGAGAACGCTCATTAAATATAGATGTTAATATAGAAGATAAAGACCTTGTTGCTGTTTTCGGCCATTCAGGTGCAGGAAAGACTACCTTGTTACGAATGATTGCCGGATTGCAAAAGCCTGATAAGGGCGTTATTGTAATAGGAGATAACGTAGTATTCGACTCGGTAAAGAAGATCAATCTCTCTCCGCAAAAAAGGAATATTGGCTTTATGTTTCAGGATTATGCCCTTTTTCCCAATATGACGGTGGAAGAAAATATACGTTTTGGACAAAACAAAGAACAAAATAAGCAGTATACAGACCAATTAATCGAAACTTTTGGACTGGATATGCTACGCAAGCGTAAACCATCAAAATTATCAGGAGGACAAAAACAACGGGTAGCTCTGGCTCGCTCTATCGCAAGGAAACCCGCTGTGCTCCTGCTAGATGAACCGTTATCTTCTTTAGATGAATCGATGAGATTATCTCTTCAGTCTGAGATATCGAAAGCTCACGAGTTGTTTGCCTCTACGACACTTATAGTGAGCCATAACAGAGATGAAGTCAAAAGAATAGCGACACATGTCCTTTGCATAGGAACAGAGAGAATCAGTGAGTTAATGAATCCTACATTTTTGTAGGATTTACTTTAAAATCTTACATTTTAGAACATTTCACAAAATCAGTTTTTTTTATTTCAAAACAGTAAAAAATTATTACTCTATATATCAGTGTTTTAAACCGTTATATTATTCGAAATATAACGGTTTAACATGTTATGGCACATGCTTTGAATATATGTTTTCGTGAAACTAAAATTTCTATTATAAATATAATAATATTCAAAGTTATGAGAAAGATTGCTATTTATGGTAAAGGTGGAATTGGCAAATCAACAACCACACAAAATACGGTAGCCGGTTTAGCTGAAATGGGAAAAAAGGTAATGGTTGTAGGCTGCGATCCCAAAGCTGATTCTACTCGTCTGCTGCTTCATGGACTAGCTCAAAAAACAGTTTTGGATACATTAAGGGATGAAGGCGAAGACGTCGAACTTGATGATGTGTTAAAAGAAGGTTTTAAAGAAACGAGCTGCGTAGAGTCAGGAGGTCCAGAACCGGGTGTAGGTTGCGCAGGTCGAGGTATCATAACATCCATAAATTTATTAGAGCAACTTGGGGCTTATGATGATGACAAACATCTGGATTATGTATTTTATGATGTATTGGGAGATGTTGTATGCGGAGGTTTTGCGATGCCTATCCGCGATGGAAAAGCACAGGAAGTGTACATTGTTTGTTCAGGTGAAATGATGGCTATGTATGCTGCAAATAATATCTGTAAATCTATCTCGAAATTCGGTAAAGTAGGCGATGTACGTTTGGGGGGACTCATCTGTAATTCACGTAAAGTAGATAATGAGGCCAATATGATTGAGGAATTCGCTAAAAAGCTTGGAACACAAATGATTCACTTTGTTCCCCGGGACAATATGGTTCAACATGCCGAAATTAATCGTAAAACAGTTATAGATCATGCACCCGAGCATCCTCAAGCAGATGAATACCGTACCCTTGCAAAAAAAATAGACGGAAACAAGATGCATGTGATTCCCAAACCTCTTGAAATGGAAGAACTGGAAGAATTGCTTGTCGGATTTGGTATAATGAACTAATCAGACATTTCATATATTCCTATTTTCATAAAATTATTCAATTTACAATCATTAAATATCAGGAGGATTTTTATGTTATTAATAAGAGCTATAGTACGTCCGGAGAAATCGCCAGTGGTCATGAAAGACTTATTTAATGCCGGATTTCCGGCCGTTACAAAATTGTCGGTTTTCGGTCGCGGGAAACAACGCGGACTAAAAGTCGGCAATGTAACATATGATGAATTACCCAAGGACTTACTGATAATTGCTATCAACGAAAAGGACAAAGAATTTGTGGTAGAAACGATTATAGCCTCTGCCCGTTCGGGAGAAAAAGGACAGGCCGGTGACGGAAAAATATTCATTACTCCAATAGAGGAAACTTACACCATATCAAGCCGTAAGAAAGAATAAAATTAAATCGTTAAAAGCATGAAATTAATCTTAGCAATTATAAGAATCGCAAAAATGAGTGAGACTAAAGAGGCTTTAGCCGCTGCGGGCCTTCCGTCCTTTACTGCAATGCATGTTTTAGGAAGAGGACAGGGACATGGCGATTTGGAAAAGATAAAAGCAATATCTCAGCACAACGAAGCCGCACCGGAAGATCTGAAAGATGCCTTGGAATTTATCCCTGAGGTACCTCGTTTGAAGTCAAAACGAATGATAACACTTGTAGTTACCGATGAAAAAAAAGAGTTGGCTATAGAAACCATTCTGAAAGCAAAACAAACAGGGAAATCGGGTGATGGAAAAGTCTTTATTTTAAACGCATTGGGATCATACAGTGTACATACGGGCGAAGCCGGAGACGTTACACTCGATTAATTAACAAATCTGTTCGAAGAAAAGAACTATAATCAAAAGAAATTATGGTAGATGATAAAGATAAAATCAAAGATGGTATAATTATCGATTTACAAACTTTTAAAGATGAGGTGATAACCAAATATCCCAAAAAGGTCGGTAAAAAAAGAGCCAAATCAATTATACTCAGTGACACTGATCAAACACCTGAAATCCAAGCAAACGTACGTACTATACCCGGTATCATAACTCAACGGGGATGTACATATGCTGGATGTAAGGGCGTAGTATTGGGACCAACCCGTGATATCGTAAACATTACACACGGCCCTATCGGATGTGGATTTTACTCATGGCTAACAAGACGTAATCAGACAAAACCGACAACGGATGAAGAAGCAAACTTTATACCCTATTGTTTTTCAACCGATATGCAAGATAAAAATATTGTATTCGGGGGAGAAGATAAGTTAAAGCAGGCTATTCGCGAAGCTTACGAATTATTTCATCCGAAAGCAATTGCTATATTTTCAACATGTCCGGTCGGATTGATTGGTGATGATGTACACCGTGTAGCACGACACATGATGGAAGAGATAGGTGGAGACATAAATATTTTCGGCTTTTCTTGTGAGGGTTATCGAGGAGTATCTCAGTCTGCCGGCCACCACATTGCGAACAATGGATTATTTAAAAACCTGATAGGTCGTGATGACGAAGTAAGAGGAAGTCTTAAATATCGCGTCAATTTGTTGGGTGAATATAACATCGGTGGCGATGCTTTCGAATTAGAAAGAGTATTTGAAAAATGTGGCATAAACTTGGTTTCTACGTTTAGTGGAAACTCGACTATAGAGAGTTTCGAAAATGCACATACAGCAGACCTGAATATGGTTATGTGTCATCGTTCTATCAACTATGTTGCCGAAATGATGGAAACAGCATTCGGTATTCCTTGGATCAAAGTTCAGCCGATAGGAGCACGATCAACAGCAAAAATGTTACGCAAAATTGCACAATATTTTGGTGATCAGGAATTAATAGATAAAGTAGAAGAGGTTGTCGCTGAAGAAATGGCTGAAGTAGAAGCTGTAAGGGAGAAGATATATGCGAAAACCAAGGGAAAACTATCCATGCTTTTTGTCGGAGGATCACGAGCACACCATTATCAAGACTTATTTGAAGAATTGGGAATGACTACAATTGCAGCCGGATATGAATTCGGACACCGTGATGATTATGAAGGACGCCGTGTAATACCAACGATACAGATCGATGCTGATAGTCGCAATATCGAAGAGATAACCGTAACTAAAGATGCTACACGTTACAATCCGCGCAAGACAGAAAGCGAATTACAAGAATTAAACAAAGAACTTGAATTCACTGAGTACAAAGGGATCATGGATCAGATGGAAAAAGGAACTCTTGTTATAGATGATCTTAGCCATTATGAGATGGAGAAACTGATTGAAATGTATCATCCGGATGTATTCTGTGCTGGTATAAAAGAAAAGTTTTGTGTTCAGAAAATGGGTATTCCTCTCAAACAGCTTCATAATTATGATGTAGGTGGTCCATATGCCGGATTTAAAGGTGCTATCAACTTTTATAAAGACATCGAAATGATGGTAGGTGCAAATATCTGGAAGGAAATAAAAGCACCTTGGGAGAGTGATGCATATGTTGAAGCTCAGTATGCTTGCTAGACTATTATGAACAACTAAAAAATAAAAATTATGTTATTACGTCATACTACAGCAAAAGAAATAGATCGGAAGGCCTTGACCATTAATCCGGCAAAAACATGCCAGCCAGTTGGTGCGATGTATGCTGCATTAGGATTACATGGATGCCTGCCTCATAGCCATGGTTCGCAAGGATGTTGCTCTTATCACAGAAGTGCTTTAACCCGACATTTCAAAGAGCCAGTTATGGCTGCTACAAGTTCTTTTTCGGAAGGGTCATCAGTGTTTGGAGGATCAACAAATCTTGTTGCAGCTATAGAAACAATATTTACAGTATATGAACCCGATGTTATAGCTGTTCATACTACCTGTTTATCTGAAACCATTGGCGATGATATGACTCAGATTATATCGAAAGCAAATGAGGATGGAAAAATACCAGACGGCAAAAAAGTTATTTACTGTAATACCCCTAGTTATGTTGGAACTCATGTAACGGGATATTCTAACCAATTGGCTGCATTTGTCAAGTTTTATTCAACGGCTACTCCCAAGAAAAAAAATGTAGTAAATCTTATTGCCGGATGGATGGAACCTTCTGATATGCGTGAAATAAAACGGATCGCGGCAGTTATGGAAGCTCGTACAATAATGTTTCCGGATATGTCAGGTGTTTTAGATGCTCCTTTAACAGGAAAATATGAGATGTATCCTAGTGGAGGTACGACTCAATCGGATATGATAGCTACCGGAGATAGTAAATTTACCATTGGTCTGGGAGCTTATTCGACAGAAGATGCCTGTATTAAATTGGAAA
Organism: Dysgonomonas sp.; assembly: GCA_047972895.1. Taxonomy (GTDB): domain Bacteria; phylum Bacteroidota; class Bacteroidia; order Bacteroidales; family Dysgonomonadaceae; genus Dysgonomonas. Next base: position 8,311 of record JBKEBA010000013.1, on the reverse strand, counting down.
ATAAATGCAAGGTCAAATTTGAAGCTATAGAAATTCCTATCGGATTGAAAGCGACCGACCGATTTATTACTTCCCTTAGCCGTCATGCCAATCTTCCTGTTCCCGATGCGTTGACTGAAGAGCGAGGGCGATTAATAGATCTTATTGCAGATAATTCTAAATATTTCTGGGGTAAGCGGGTTGCTCTTTTTGGTGACCCTGACACATTGATTCCTCTTACTGAGTTTTTGGTAACATTGGATATGAAGCCTGTCTATATTGTTACAGGAACTCCCGGCAAACACTTCGATGAAGAAATGACGAATATATTGAAAGATATACCGGAAGCCAAATTCAAAAGTGGTGAACGAGCTGATATGTTCCAATTACATCAATGGATCAAACAAGAACCTGTAGATCTGCTTATAGGCAACTCATATGGAAAATACATTGCTCGTGATGAGAATATTCCATTCATACGTATGGGTTTCCCGGTCGTAGACCGTCCTGGTCACAATTTCTTTCCGCACACAGGGTATATTGGAGCTACTAATATTGCAATAAGTATTCTGGAAAAATTCTTAGATCATCAAGATAGAACTTGTCCCGAAGAAAAGGTAGAGTTCCAAATGTAACAAATAGAAATAATAAGAAAATGGCAGGCTTTTTAAAAGATAGAGAAAAACAGATTTTCACCAAAGGTGAAAATTCTCAAAGTTTGGTTGGAGGTAAGCCCAGCTTGGCGGGATCTGTCAGCCAAAGAGCCTGCGTCTTTTGTGGTTCTCGTGTGGTATTGTACCCAATAGCGGATGCACTGCATTTGGTACATGGTCCTATCGGTTGTGCATCATACACATGGGACATAAGAGGCGCTATGTCTTCAGGACCAGAACTCCATCGCAGCAGTTTTTCTACAGATTTGCGAGAAAAGCATGTAATCTTTGGCGGAGAAAAGCAATTATATCAAGCCCTTCATGAGCTTATCGATAAGCACCACCCTAAAGCCGCATTTGTATATTCGACATGTATTGTCGGGGTTATCGGAGATGACGTACAATCTGTGTGTAAGCGGGTAGCCAAAGAAAAAGATATCCCCGTAATAGCTGTGATGGCTGAAGGTTTTCAAGGGTCAAAAAAGGATGGTTACAAAATAGCCTGTGATGCTATGGCAAGCCTTATCGGAACTGACAATTCGAAAGAAATATCACCGATGAGTATAAACATACTTGGAGACTTTAATCTGGCCGGAGAGCTTTGGATGCTAACAGAGTATTATAAAAGGATGGGTATTCATATACTAGCCTCTATAACAGGTGATGGCAGGGTGAAAGACATTCAGAATGCTCACAGGGCATCCTTAAACGTGGTTCAATGCTCCGGGTCAATGATGCATTTAGCCAAGACGATGAAGGAAGAATATGGAATTCCATTTATGAAGGTTTCTTACTTCGGTATTGAGGATATGTCTGACGCACTCTATGAGGTTGCCAAATTCTTTAAAAGCGAAGAAACAATGGATAAAGCTCGAGATCTGGTAAAAGAAGAATTATCTAAACTTCTTCCTGCACTGGAACCCTACCGTATCGCTTTACAAGGCAAGAAAGCAGCGATCTACGTGGGAGGTGCATTCAAAGCGATATCATTAGTTAAGGCATTGCGTCTTATAGGTGTGAAAACTGTAATAGCCGGTACACAAACCGGAAATACAGAGGATTACAAGTTATTAGAAGCTATCTGCGATGATGGCTGTATATTGGTCGATGACTCTAACCCCGTAGAGTTATCCGAGTTTGTGAAACAAACAGGTGCTGACCTATTTATCGGAGGTGTGAAGGAGCGCCCAATAGCATATAAATTGGGCATAGGCTTTTGCGATCATAACCATGAACGAAAATTGGCCTTAGCCGGATATGAAGGTATGCTCAATTTTGCCAAAGAAGTATATGAAACAGTAAGCAGTCCCGTCTGGCAGTTTGTAAAACGATCATTCTAAAAAATTACAGCTCAAATTATTGATCAACTCAAAATATAAGAATATGAATCTTGCAGAATCAAATAGAACAAAAGATATGCCTTCCGGCGATAACTTTTCTTCCTCCTGCAATGCCTGCAAACAATGTACCCCACTGGGGGCATGTGTTGCCTTTAAAGGAATTGAGGGAGTATTGCCTATGCTTCACGGTTCGCAAGGTTGCGCAACTTATATAAGACGCTATTTGATAAGCCATTTTCGTGAACCGATGGATATTGCATCTTCCAATTTTAGCGAGGAAACAACCATTTTTGGAGGGAATAAGAACTTTAATACAGGAATTGATAATATCATCAGTCAGTATCATCCGGCAGTGATAGCCATTGCAAGTACTTGTTTAAGTGAAACGATAGGAGAAGATGTTCAGCGTTTGATAAATGAATATAAAAGTATTCATAACGATACAGATAATCTTCCTGAAATGATTTTTGCCTCTACCCCTAGTTATCAGGGAACACATTATGAAGGATTCCACGAAGCTGTATATGCAACTGTAAAAGCTTTGGCTGATGGACGGGGAGCCGTAGGGTCTCACATCAATTTATTTAGCAATTTTATATCGCCCGAGGATATTCGCCATTTGAAAGAGATAGTGCGGGATTTTGAACTCGACACGATGCTGTTTCCTGATTATTCCGATACATTGGATAGTACTTCATGGGATACATACCATCGTATAGCTGAAGGAGGAACAACAATAAAAGCATTAAGGGATAGTGCTCTTGCTTCGGTTTCTATTGAATTGGGGTACATCCTAAATTCGGGAGGCAAGAATGGTAAAATAAAAAATAATGCTCTGGCACAATCAGCAGGAGATTATTTACAAACACAATTCGATGTTGTTTGCCGTAAAACGGGTTTTCCTATAGGAATAATTGAGTCTGATAAATTCTTCAATCTCTTAGCTACTATATCCAACAAATCTATTCCAGAGAAGTATCAAAAACAACGTGGTCGCTTAGTTGATTTATATATCGATGGACATAAATATGTTTCAGGCAAAAAAGCAGTTATTTATGGCGAAGAAGATCTGGTTGTAGCTCTTGCCGCCTTTGCCTCAGAAATCGGGATAAAACCGGTATTGTGTGCTACAGGTGGCGAAAGTGGAAAACTGCGTGAAACACTCAAACAAACACTAGGTGACCTGTACGATGAAGATATAATTGTAGGTCAGGGTATGAGCTTCGAAAGAATGGAAGAGGTAATGAAAGATCTACAGCCTGATTTAATGTTAGGGAACAGTAAAGGATACTATATTGCTCGCAAAATGGATATCCCTATTGTTAGAGTCGGTTTTCCAATCCATGACCGCATTGGTGCTCAACATACTAAAACTTTAGGATACGAAGGAACAACAGTTTTGTTTGAGCAAATTGTAAATACATTATTAGAAGATAAACAACGAAAATCACCCGTTGGGTATAAGTATATGTAATAAATAAAAGGAGGAAACATTATGAAAGATTTATCCCAACATCCATGTTTTAATGCTGAAGCAAAACATAAATATGCAAGAGTACACTTGCCGGTAGCTCCCAAGTGTAATATACAGTGTAATTATTGCAATCGAAAGTACGATTGTTGTAACGAAAGTCGCCCGGGTGTGACAAGTACAGTACTGTCTCCATTGCAATCGGTGCACTATATGAAAGCATTATCCGAGAAAATCCCGAATATCAGTGTCGTTGGCATAGCAGGTCCGGGCGATCCGTTTGCTAATGCTGAAGAAACATTGCAAACAATGAGGTTGGCTCAAAAAGAGTTTCCGGATCTTATATTTTGTCTATCATCCAATGGATTAGACTTGGCTCCATACATAGATGAAATAGCCGAAATAGGAGTGTCTCATGTAACGATAACCGTAAACTCGCTGAACCCCGAAACACTGGCTAAAATATATCGTTGGGTACGCTACAAAAGACGTGTATACAGAGGTGAAGAAGGAGGTAAAGTATTGTTGGAACAGCAACTTTATTGTATACAAAAGTTGAAAGAAAAAAATATAACAGTAAAGATAAATACAGTTATATGTCCGGGGATTAATGATCACGAAATAGAGGACTTGGCTAAAAAGGTTGCTGAATTAGGTGCCGATACCATGAATTGCATACCAATGTATCCAACAGAAAATACTGAATTCGAAATTTTAAAGGAACCCTCGAAAGAGATGATGAAGGATATAAAAGCTCGAATTTCGAAGTACATTAAACCAATGGCACATTGTGCTCGTTGCAGAGCCGATGCAGCCGGGTTGCTAGGACACGACAATACCGAAGCAATGAATATGATAGGTCAGTTTTCTTCCTTGGTCGTCAATAAGGGAAAGGGGCGTGAGCGAGTAGCCGTTGCGAGTAATGAAGGATTATTAGTAAATATGCATTTGGGGGAAGCCCGTAAGGTATACATATTCGAACAATCTAAAAACGGATATCATTTCGTAGAAACTCGAAATACTCCACCTGAAGGAACCGGAATGAATCGCTGGAAGGAACTAGCAGAAAAGACATTGATAGATTGCCAGGCGATACTCGTTGCCGGGATAGGAGAAACACCAATGAAAGTAATGCAGGAAAACGGAGTGAAAGTAATCCAAATGAATGGTTTGATAGATACAGGTTTAGATGCTATTTACCTAAATCTGCCAATAAAGACGCTATGCAGGAGCGAATATACTAAATGTGGAGAAACGTGTCGAGGCACTGGTAGCGGCTGCGGATAACCTTATATTAAATAAAACATCAATTACAACAAAAAACTAAAATAGAAAAATATATGAAAAAACCTGATTACATGATAATGGTCTGTAATTCTTATAGAGTTGCCGGTGATGCACAAGGATTCTGCAATAAGCAAGGTGCAACATCTTTTGTACAATATATCTCTGAAGAGTGCTCAGATAGAGGGATTAATGCAGTTGTTACTACTACGGCTTGTCTGAGTGTTTGCAGTCAGGGACCAGTAGTGGTGATTCAGCCAAATAATTTTTGGTATGGAGGTGTGACTGAAGATAAATTGGATGAAATATTAGATGCACTGGAAGAAGACAAAGCAGTGAGTGAATATTTGATTACAGATTAATTTTAGGATTAGATAAATACACTCTATGGAAGCGATGAAAAATATTCATATTATAGATTCTACACTTCGAGATGGAGAACAAGCCCCAGGTGTTGTATTTTCAGAACAAGAAAAGATTCATATAGCTCAAATGTTGAATGAGATTGGCATTGATGAAATAGAAGCCGGTACACCTGCTATGGGTGAAGATGAATGCCGCACAATCCGCAAAATTGTAGAAATGAATTTAAATGCTCGTATTTCGGTATGGAGCCGTGCCATAAAACAAGATATATTGACTGCAGCTAAGACCGGAGCTAGAGGGATTCATATTGCATTTCCATTATCAGATATTCAGTTAACAAGTATGAATAAAGACTGGACAATGATGAGAGACAGCCTTCCTGAGATGGTTGGAATAGCTAAATATTATTTCGACTATGTGAGTGTAGGTGCTCAAGATGCAAGCCGATGTGGGATAGAGAGATTGTTTGAGTTTATAGGTATAGCCGAAGAATTAAGTGTCAGTCGTATACGGCTTGCAGATACAGTTGGAATTTTCACTCCTTTGGGAATTATGGATTTGATAAAAAAAATATTGAATCTATATCCTCATCTGGATATAGACTTTCATGGACATAATGACTTAGGTATGGCAACAGCGAATGCCATTACTGCATGGCAATCCGGAGCATCGACATTGAGTGTAACTGTTAATGGATTGGGCGAACGGGCTGGTAATTCGGCTTTGGAAGAGGTTGTTATGACCATGTTATTAACAGAAAAACAAAATAAATACTCAACTTCAACATTGTACTCATTATGTGAGTACGTATCCATAGTCTCAAAACGTCCAATATCTGTAGGAAAAGCTATTTCGGGTAATATGGCTTTTAGCCATGAATCAGGTATTCATGCTAAAAGCTCTTTAATCAATACAAATGCTTTTCAAGCATTCGATGGAGAACTCATCGGTAGAGAAAGTTCCAGAAATCTTTTTGGTAAACATTCAGGTAAAGGTGCTGTTATAGATTTTTTAGACAAACAGCATGTTGCAATAGATAATACTAAAATAGATAGGCTAATGGCAATAATTCATCAAATGGCACAGACTTATCGGCGAAATATATATGGTACAGAGATTATAGCAGCATATTGGGCTTTAAAATAGGATTCCTGTATCAATATGATTTCATTAGCCATAAATAAATATCATTAAGATATTTAAAATTGAAACAAACGGTAAATATGCATAAATAATAACTATTTTTGTTTCATAAAGGCGTTTTGTGTTTACTGTGTTAAAATGGGAAAAATATGTATTGCGATAAAATGAAACGTAGCTGTTATGCTGAAACTGATTTAACGTTTTTGGTTAATATAAGCAATGCGATTGGTCATAGTCAGGATATATATAAAGATCTGGAATTGGTATTAAATGATTTGTGCGACTTTTTAGATGCACAATACAGCATGATAACAATAGTTGATCGAAATTATGATAAAATTATGATTAGTGCAGCTCATGGCTTAACTAAAGAGGAGAAAAGCAGAGGAGTATACAAAATAGGAGAAGGTATTATCGGAGAGGTAGTTCAGACCGAAACACCTGTTGTTATAAAAGATATTTCTAAAAACTCTAAATTTTTAAATAAAACAGGAATAAAAAGAAATAACAATCAGATGATGGCATTTCTTTGTGTTCCTATTATTCTGAAGAATGAAATAACCGGAACATTGAGTATTCATAAGGCTCACCAAGGTATTGTAGATTTTTCAGCAGAAATAAAATTCCTGAATATCGTGGGGATGCTAATAGGAAAAAATGTATCAATAAGACGTAAGCATATAGAAGAATTAGAAGAATTACGGAAAGAAAATATAAAACTCAGAAGAGAAAACTCTCCAAAGCCCGATAATATTATTGGTAATTCATCTTTGATGAATGATTTGTATAACCTTATAAATAGAGTTGCTCCCACCAATAGTACAGTTATGATTAGAGGAGAGAGTGGAGTCGGTAAAGAACTAATAGCCGAAGCTATACATAATGCCAGTGAAAGAGCTTCGAAGCCTTTTATCAAAGTAAATTGTTCGGCCCTTCCGGAAAACCTGATAGAAAGTGAATTGTTCGGCCACGAAAAAGGTTCTTTCACAGGAGCTAATGCGTCACATATGGGACGTTTTGAAATGGCTAACGGAGGTACAATATTTTTAGATGAAATAGGAGATGTTCCGCTTTCAATACAAGTAAAGCTATTAAGAGTAATACAGCAACGGCAAATAGAAAGAGTTGGAGGAACTAAAACAATAAATATAAATGTACGGATAATAACAGCAACAAATAGAAATCTGGAAGAAATGATCAAGCAGGATACTTTTCGGGAAGATTTTTATTATCGAATAAATGTATTTCCGATCTACGTGCCGTCATTGAGAGAAAGACGAGCTGACATACCTATATTAACGGATCATTTTATTGCAAAATTAAACAAGATTAATAAGACAAATGTAAAACGTATAACAGGAGGCGCGTTAGATATGCTAATGATGTACTCATGGCCGGGTAATATTCGGGAACTGGAAAATGTTATAGAACGAGCTATGATATTGACTATGGACGGAGTTATACACTCGTATAATTTACCACCCACATTACAGACCGGAGTTTCCTCTGATACTGTAGATAAAGGAACATTAAACAGCATTTTAGAGCGAGTTGAAAAGCAACTAATTATAGATACTTTAATAGCTGCACGCGGAAGTATTGTTAAGGCCTCTAGCCAATTAGGAGTAACAGAGCGTATAATGGGATTAAGAATCAATAAATATAATATTCAGATACAGGACTATAAAAATCTTACGGATGAAGCCAGTTAATATAAACATAGTTAGTTGTGACTATACAAATACTGATCATCTGAATGCGTTAGGTGATTTAATGAATGCATACATTGCTGATAATATGGGTGGCGGTGATCCACTGAATAAGTTAAAGAGACTGTAAATTAAACTGTGTCAAGCAAGAATAAATTATTATTTTTACTAACACAGTTTTTTTATGGAAAAAGAATTTGATTTTGAAAGCATTAAGCAGAAAGCCTTAGAACAACTTAAATCAGGCAAGTCTTTATTAGGCAAGGATGGGGCTTTTGCTCCGTTATTAGAAAGCATCCTGAATGCAGCCCTTGAGGGGGAGATGGATGCTCATTTAGATGAACGTGAACGTTTATCTGGTAATCG
>JBKEBA010000002.1:0-85531 GCA_047972895.1 Dysgonomonas sp. | reverse complement strand
TTATATACCCTGATAGATTTAAATTACTCGATTAATTACAAGATATGAACTATTTTATTAGTTTTGTAAAACCAACAAAACGATGGCGACTCTTTGTACCATTGAAACGAAAAACGATTAGGGGATCGACCCCTAACCGTTTTTACCAACAAAGCTCAGGTTCTTCATTACCCATTAAAAAATGAAAACGAAAAACCTGATATTTTATAAGTGAAAGCCAAACGCTGACACAGTTTAATTTACACTACCGACAAAATAATAAGTTCTAAGTAAGAATCCGTTATTATTTTATAACCAGAGAAGTCATACTTAGACTATCTGCAATCATTTTTTCGTTAAAAAACGGATTTGTTGCTTTTGGTTGCCCACAACTTCCCAATACTATATTTATTTCATTTTTAGTCTAATTCTCAATAATATATTGTGTTTAGTATCTCACATCAAAAAGTATACTAACTTTTAATTTTTCTTTAAATCTGACTTCTTTTCTATATCATATTAGTAAGTAGGAGATAAAAGACTATATCCTTAAAAAAGAAATGGCTGTCTCCCGACAACCAATCTTCACTCCTAACCATAAATCTAATACCATGAAAAGTATACTGCAAATGTATATATATTTTTGAATAAACCAATACAAAATAATACATAAATAATTTATTTAACATTATTAGAACACAATAATAATATTATATTAATCAAAATGAAACAATAAACTTAAAATAAAAATCAATCTGAAATATTATATTTATATTTGTTACGTAACAAAAACTTTATGGCATCATTTTTGTTTGAATAGTAAAGAAGTTAATTAAGATTATTACGAAATAATTTTTAGAAACTATATCTTATATTTGTATTACACGCATTATAACATCAAATAAGACGGTTATGGAAAATAATTTTTCACAAAGAGTTCGCAAGATCATGGCTTACAGCCGTGAAGAAGCCGGACGTTTGCAAACCAATTACCTAGCGCCCGAACATTTGATGCTTGGAATACTTCGCAATGGGGAAGGATTAGCCATACAGGCATTAAAAGATTTTGGAATAGATTTGGTTGAATTAAAAGACAGTATAGACAATAACATATTAAAGCAACAGGAGGATGCATATCCAAACAGCGAAATAGTACTAAATAAAAGCACTGAGAAAATATTAAAAATGAGCCTCTTGGAGGCACGATTGACTAAAAGTCAGGAAACCGACTCGGAACACTTACTGTTAGCCATATTGAAAGATCATGACAATATTACCGCAATGCTGTTGGAAGAAAATCATATGGATTACAATGGAGCCTTCACCTATGTAAAAAGCATGGGTGATATAATGCACAGCAATAGTAAAGAATCTCCTAAAATGGGAGCTGACTTTACTGACGATGACGACGAAGACGAACCGGTAAACGGCAACTCAAACATTGGTACACAACAGCCTCGTCAGGCTACAGACACACCCGTACTTGACAACTTCGGTATAGACATGACAAAAGCCGCATTGGAGAATAAATTAGACCCTATTGTAGGCCGCGAAAAAGAAATCGAACGTCTGGCACAAATACTTAGTCGTCGCAAAAAGAATAACCCTATACTAATCGGCGAGCCGGGTGTAGGAAAATCTGCCATAGTAGAAGGTCTTGCCCTACGCATCACACAGAAAAAAGTATCACGCGTGTTATTCGATCAGCGGGTAATAGCTCTTGATATGGCATCGGTGGTGGCTGGCACAAAATACCGTGGACAATTTGAAGAACGTATCAAAGCAATATTGAACGAACTATCGAAAAATCCGAATATCATCCTGTTTATAGACGAGATACATACAATAGTAGGTGCCGGAGGAGCAACAGGATCGCTGGATGCTGCCAATATGTTGAAACCGGCATTAGCACGCGGTGAAATACAATGCATCGGCGCAACTACCCTTGACGAGTACCGCAAGAATATAGAAAAAGACGGAGCTTTGGAACGTCGCTTCCAGAAAGTGATGGTAGACCCTACCACCGCCGAAGAAACTTTACAGATATTACATAATATCAAGGAGCGTTACGAAGAGCATCATAATGTAAAATATACAGAAGGTGCCCTTGAAGCTTGCGTCAAGCTGACCGACAGATATATCACCGACCGGAACTTCCCTGACAAGGCTATCGATGCTTTGGACGAAGCCGGATCACGTATGCATATAGCAAACATTCAGGTTCCTAAAGAAATAGAGGACATTGAAGCTGAACTCAAGAATGTCATCGAACAAAAAGGAGATGCTGTTAGAGCACAGAAATATGAACTAGCTGCCAGTTTCCGCGACACACAGCGTCAATTGATGACCAAACTTGACAATACAGAAACCGCCTGGAAAGCTTCTCTAAAAGAAAAACCAGAAACAGTAGACGCTGAAATGGTTGCCGAAGTAGTATCCATGATGTCTGGTGTACCAGTCCAACGTATCGGAGAGAGCGAAGGTATGAAGCTTGTTGGCATGAAAGACAGCCTAAAAGCTGCTGTTGTGGGGCAAGATGAAGCAGTAAACAAGATTGTGAAAGCAATACAGCGCAACCGCATAGGCCTAAAAGACCCTAACCGACCAATAGGTTCATTTATGTTCCTTGGGCCGACAGGTGTAGGTAAAACACATCTGGCAAAAATGATAGCCGAACAACTATTCGACTCTGCTGATGCACTTATCCGTATCGACATGAGCGAATACATGGAAAAATTCAACGTATCGCGTTTGGTCGGAGCACCTCCGGGATATGTAGGATACGAAGAAGGTGGATTGTTAAGTGAAAAGGTTCGTCGTAAACCATATTCAGTAGTTTTACTTGATGAAATAGAGAAAGCGCATCCCGATGTATATAATATATTATTGCAGGTAATGGACGAAGGCCACCTGACAGATAGTCTGGGAAGAAAGATCGACTTCAAGAATACAATATTAATTATGACGTCGAATGTAGGAACCCGTCAGCTAAAAGATTTCGGGGGAGGTATTGGATTCAACAGACAATCTGCTGCAGACAAAGAATATTCGAGAAGTGTTCTACAAAAGGCTTTAAACAAAACGTTTTCTCCAGAGTTCTTAAATCGCGTGGATGACATCATCACATTCGATCAGTTGGATAAATCGTCTATCGAAAAAATAATCAATATTGAACTGAGAGGATTCTACAAACGGATGTCAGAACTTGGATATACCATCGAAATAGGCCAGGAAGCTCAGGACTTCTTAGCAGATAAAGGATATGACGTTCAGTTTGGAGCTCGCCCATTAAAGCGTGCTATCCAAAATTATGTAGAAGATGAAATAGCAGAACTAATCCTATCTGGTTTGGTAAAAGAAGGTGGTATTATCTCTTTCGAAGTAGATAAAGAAAATAATAAATTGCAAGCAATAGCGAAGTAAAGTTTGCCTATAAGTATAAAAGGAAAGGACTGCCTCATAAATGAGACAGTCCTTTTAGTTTAATCAGCTTTTAAACTATTGGTTATATCAATTAAAATCTAACACCTAATTTTATCGTTGGTCGCGACAAGATTGAAAAGGTGTGATTATCTGAAGAAAGCAAACTCAATCCCGCCTGCGGACGCTCACTGTAAGTCGAATATTGATACTCGAAAGGGCGAATATCAAACCCTATAAACAAAGCCTGATTGAAGAAATAATCAGCTCCGAAAACCGGCGCAACTTTCATCGCATACGCTTCACCCAAAGAGGCTCCCATGTAATCCTGACTATCTTCGGCATTTACAGTAACCCGCCCATATGCATACCCAAACTCACCTCCGGCTCTTAAATACAACTGGTTCCATTTTGTCTTGAAATAATGGTCTACTCCTACCCCTATAAAAAACTGGATATTATCGCTGCTTGGAATAGCATTGTATGTTGGAATAACCCCGGATTCGATAGTTCCTGCTCCCGAAACCGTACCTGTCACCTCGTTATAAGCAGGATTATAACCATAGTTAAAACCTCCTGTCAGCTTTAATGCCCATTTGTCAGAAACAAACCATTTCCCTTCAACATCTAATATCGGATCTTTATCAAACCATGCAGACATTGGTGCAGACAAAGTATAGTTAGACAAATTAGGTTTTGGTGCGGATGTTCCAATATATGAACCTACCCCAAAGTTAACGGAAAACATCCAATCACCTTTTTTCGGTTCTACTCCACCGGAATTTTGAGCAAAAGCCGAGAAACCAAAAGACAGGAGCATTACTAAACACAATATTTTTTTCATTTTTAGCTTCTGTTTTTATCAAAAAGGGCTGAGGAAGGAATTCACTTCCTCAACCCGGTTTTTGAAATTATTCAACCTTCTTACTTACTTCGTTCTTGCATCGATTACAGCTTTTACAGAGTCAGCCTGTTTTTTAGCTACGCCCATTTCAACTTCAAGTTTTGCTATTGCAGCTTCCATCTCAGCAATATCAATATCAAGCTTAGCTACGTTAACCTTTTTACTTTCAGTTATATAATTAATATCTCTTTTTTGTTCAGCGATATCATCTTTATTAACAGCATTTATATCTTCAAGAGATTTAATCTGATCTTTAATATCATCTGAAGTAATGCGACCATCAGCATAATATATAGCCCCTAACTCAGAGATCATATCGGTAAGAGCACTAATTTCTGAATAAACTTCATAATATTTATCCTGAGTTTCTTCCATTGCTTTATATGCAGCTATGTATGCAGCTTCTAGTTTTCTCGGAGCTTCCGAATCCGCCTTATAAGCAGCTACAGCTCTTTCTAATTCAGCTATACGTTCTGTCATCATTTCAATATCGTTCTTACTATCGATAATTTGCTCTGGATATGAATCTACTGTATTCTTTGCATTCCAATAAGCAGTGCTTGCTGCGTTACTAGCAACTTGAGCTTCATCCCATTTAGTATAAGCAGTATTCATCGCAGTTAAATTGTCAGCTGTTGGATCTGCATAATACTTATCTCTTGCAGTTTCATATTCCGTCCAAGCATTATTTGCTGCCGTAACAGCCGTCTGCGAAGCCGCATACAGAGACTCTAAGTTTTTATCTGCTGCTGCATATTCAGTTTCCAATTCAGCAAGATCTTTTTTCTCTTGAGCCAACCATGATTTGTTTTGTGTTATATTAATATTCAAATCACCTACTGTGTAATAATCCACATCACGCAATTCTCCAAAACCTCCAACATATGACCATAGATAAGTCCTTACCGTACCCAAATCTCTAAAATCTTCTACAGCCTCTATTGCTGCATCTTTTACTCCCATAGCTTCATCATAAGCTTTACGCAAATCCACGGATTTATTATAAACCAAATCATCTCTTTGTTTTTTCAATTTAGCTATTTCCTCATCAAGATTCGGAGTACCTTTTGCTAAAAGGATATTCCAGTTAGCTATTTTAACTTCATTTTCAGCTATATCTTTGTTTATTGCATCTATTACTCCATTAACATACTTAATCTGAGTAGCTGCTTGCTCTTCAGCAGAGGCAATCTTATCATTTTTCAATGCTTTCAACTTAGTTAGATCAAGATTTTTCTGCGCTATTTCTGTCTTCTTAGAGTTTACTTCACCAATAAATAAACTATAATTATTTATTGCATCTTTCAACACAGGATCATCGTTTTTCAATTGCTCCAAAGCATTTTGCAAATTCAACAATTCCATTTCAGCCTGAATCTTCATTTGCTCTAAATCATATTCAGCTTGTTTAATAGCTAATTCAGTCGCAGCCTTAGCTCGCTTAAGTTCTTCTTGAGCTTTTTGCAATGCCACTTCCGCTTTTGCTTTTTCTATCTCAGTCTGAGCTGATTGATAGGCAGCTTCGGCTTCTAATTTCTTTGCTTCTGCCTTCGCCTTATCTGCTTCAGCAGCTTTCAATGCAGCTTCAGCTGTAGCCATTATCTCTGCTGCTTTTGCCTGTGCCGTAGCCAAAGCCGCTTCTGCTTTTATTTTTTCAGCCTGAGCGCCACGCAAATCAATAACACTTTGGGATTCTGAGTCATCGACACACGATGTAGTTATAAACATTATTCCCGTTAATACTATCGCTAAAGCAGGAATGTAATACTTAAGTTTCTTCATAATACAAATGCTAGAAATTAATAATTTTAATAATTTATATGTTATACTATAGTTTCGGTCTTATTTTTATTTTAAAATATGTTGAAATACATTTCTTTATGCGATAATTAATTAACTTTACTTGTTTTTCGCACTAAAAACAGGAGGTATTAAATGAACTATTAATACAATTTAATATTGCAAATATACAATACTAAATTGCATAAAAAAACTTTTTTATAATTATTTTTAAAAACATACAAAAAAAATACAATGAATGAAAGCTGGAGCAGATTAGAGAAGGTCATCGATTCGAGTGGGCTATCAATCAACAAATTTGCAACCACAATAGGTCTTAAAAGATCCGAAAACTTATATAGAATAAAAAAAGGGAAAAACTCCATAAGTAAAGAGCTCACCGAATTAATTACAACAAAATATTGCAATATAAATAAAGCATGGTTATTAACAGGAGAAGGATCTATGTATACAAAACCTTCATTAAACAAAGAAAACAACCCTGCCACAACAAAAAAAATACCTTTTTACGATTCTGCAATATTTGAATCAGAAGAATTGAACGAGTCCCCATTACCTGAACCTCTATATTATATAGATGTACCATCACTTACCAACTGTGACTTCGCATCGCTTTTTGTTGGGGACTCAATGAAACCCAAGATTCCTTCCGGCTCTATAGTCGCCTTAAAGGAGATGGATATACAATTAATTCTACCTGGAGAAATGTATTTAATTGTTACAGAAAAATACACCACAATTAAATACGTCAGAACAGTAAGCGAAAACCACACTCTACTAAAATTGGTTCCAGAAAATAAAGAATTTTACGACGAAATGCTCCTAGACAAAGCTCTGATTCGCAGAATATTCATGGTCAAAGGAGTAATCTCAACAGAAGTACTATAACCTATAACAAATAATAGAAGACAAGAAAAAGGCTGCACTTTGCAAAGTGCAGCCTTCCCTTTTTCAAAAAACTATAATTATAATCTTACGGATTAATCAAAAACAACACAGCTCTGTTTTTATCATTATCAAACTCGAACGGCTGTAAGCCATCACCTTTCCAGTTTACAGATATTCTATTTGCTCTAATACCATACTTTTCCTGCAAAGCCTTAGCGACAGCATTCGATCGCTGCTCTGACAATTTCAGATTTATCTTCACATTTCCAGTCTTCTTATCAGCATACCCAGTTACAACGACAGTTGATCCCGGATTTTGATTCAGATAATTTACCGCTAATTCGATTTTACTCCATTCTGATGGATCAATTTCATACTTATTAATTCTGAAGAATACAGGATCTGCTAAAAAGAAAGGTCTCTTCACCGGCTCTTTTATCTCCACCTTAGTTTCTATGGGAGGTGTAGATGGCGTAATAGCTGGTTCAGGCTTAGCCTCTGGTACAACAAAAATATCAGGACAGTCTAACGATTTTCTATTTTTAGCCTGATTAGATCTACTTACATCTATCTCTGCCCCGGTCTTACGTGCAACAAGAACATCTTGACCATTGTTTAACTTCAGCAAAATAGCATCTTTGCTCTGACCACAATCACATGAATCTATTATTCCTTCTGTTGTAGTTTTTGTATTTTGTGCACTTATCGAAAGTGCTAATAACCCCCAAAGGATCATCAGTAATAAACGATTTGTCTTCATAAATTTACCAAGGTGTTAAGGTAATACCTTTTGATTAACGAACTTTAATCTGCAAATTTACATATAATTATTGGATATTTCGCTTTTTCAAATAAAAGATTTGCTTTTATGCAAAATATTACTAATGAAAGCAATACAATATTTAGGACAGATTAATCACCATTTGCCAAAAACTCCTCGTAAAGTTTTTGTTATCTTTGGCATTCATTTAATATCGGCATGGAATCAAAAGCAATAATAGAAATAAGGGGTGGTATACCTCGCATGGAACCTCTGCAATTTAAACAACCTGTTAACTGGAAAATAAGTAAAAATGAGCATTGGGCAATCATAGGACCGAATGGGAGCGGAAAAACACTTTTCACAGATATATTGCTAGGCAAATACGCCCTAAAAGAAGGTGAAATCATCTGTAAAGATGAAAATGGAAAAAGTCTACAAATTTCATCTGTAATAAAAAGCGTGGCTTTCCGTGACATATACAGCATTATAGACACCCAGAACAGTTATTATCAGCAACGTTGGAATAAAGGAGATGAACAAGATGTGCCTTTGGTCAAAGAACTCGTAGATAAAGCAGACAAAGAGTGGCTAGAAACTCTCGTTGAATGGTTTGGCATATCGGAACTAATGGGGAAAGAGGTAAACATGTTATCGAGTGGCGAGCTCCGAAAGTTTCTAATTGTACGCTCATTATTATCTAAACCACGCATTCTCATTCTCGACAATCCATTCATCGGACTAGATACTAACTCTCGCATTATATTAAATGATTTATTAGTTAAATTGGCCGGATTGGAAAACTTACAGATTGTATTAATTCTATCCAACCCTGCTGATATCCCGAATATAGTAACACATGTATTACCTGTTTACAAAAAACAACTATTAACTATTTGCTCGCGACAAGAATTTATCAATGATAGCGAGACTATTGATAATTTATTTAAAGATGTCAAGATTCCTGACATATCAGAACTAAAAACACTCTACAACAATAATGTTTTACCATTCGGCAATGCTGCAACTTTAAAAAACATTCATATAAAATATGGAAGCCGCACAATATTGAAAGAGTTGAATTGGCAAATAATGAGTGGCGAAAAATGGGCTTTACTTGGAGCTAATGGCTCAGGCAAATCAACTCTACTTAGCCTTATCTGCGGAGACAATCCGCAAGCATATGCGAACAACATCACGTTGTTCGACCGTAAACGTGGCTCTGGAGAGAGTATCTGGGATATAAAAAAACGCATCGGTTATATCTCTCCCGAAATGCACCTTTATTATTTAAAGAATGTAAGATGCCTTGACGTAGTAGGCTCCGGATTTTTCGACACTATCGGTCTATATCGTAAATGCGATTTCGAGCAAGAAAAAGTTGCTATAAAATGGATGGAAGTT
This sequence comes from Dysgonomonas sp., assembly GCA_047972895.1. Taxonomy (GTDB): domain Bacteria; phylum Bacteroidota; class Bacteroidia; order Bacteroidales; family Dysgonomonadaceae; genus Dysgonomonas. Next base: position 76,376 of record JBKEBA010000002.1, on the reverse strand, counting down.
TTCAGAATAAGCCATCTTCAAGATGTATCTTTTCTAAACATATCTTCCGGCGAACAACGATTAGTACTACTAGCTCGCGTATTTGTAAAAAATCCCGATTTATTGATCCTTGACGAACCGCTACATGGACTAGATGTGGCAAACAAAAGATTTATCAAAAGATTGATAGAAGAATTTTGTGGTGCCAATAAGTCTCTTATATACGTCACCCACTATGAGGAAGAAATACCTAACATCGTAGATAAGCGACTTACTTTGATTAAAAACGAATAGCGATACAATATTTTATTGTACAATAAAGGTGTATGTACCTGAAGGCACTTTTCCGGCGTAAAGGAACGGCTCTCCTTTTCCCCTCGTTGCCTTTAACACCTCTCCATTGCATGATATCTTTGTCCTTCCTTGCAATACAGGCAGATATATTTCTCCTGACATATTTGCAGGGAGTTTTATTGTCATAGTATATGTATCATTATTTTGTTTAATTGACAATTCGACATCTCCACGTATGGTAGGAATCTTGGATTCTACTGATTTAAGGTGAGATATCTGAGGACGTATTCTCACACATTCAAATCCTGCAGACACTGGCTCTACTCCTAGCAATCTGCGGGGAATTATATTAGCCGGAGCTGCACCCCACGCGTGATTCCAGTCCTGATTAGGTTTATATTTATTATCCCACGACTCCAAACTAATAGTAGAACCAACCCTTATCATATTATACCAGCTACGTATATCAGTAGAGGTAAGCAACGACAAAGCATAATCTGCGTCAGACCCGTCATAAAGAGATTCCATCAAAAATTGTGAGCCATATACACTACACGCCATTTTCCGTGAACGAATATGCTCTAAGACAGATGAAATATGTTTTTCTGGAACTAATCCAAAATCAAGAGCAAACATATTTGTATGTAATGCAGCGTGATTAGTAGTGTCTCCATCTATATATATACCTCTTTTTTTGTCAAAAAAAGTATTGTTGTATGTATCCCTAAGCTTGGTATGCTCTTTTTTATAGAAATCAACATCATTGTTCTTTCCTAACACATAAGCAATTTGCTCCATTAACTTCAACGCTTCATAATAATACGCATTAACTACAGCATTGTAATCTGTAAAGACAAAACCATCAGCCTCACCCTGATAGTCAGATTCCTTTCCCCAATTAGTATTAGGCCAATCTACAATATCTCTTATTTTACCATTAAAGTGTATGGATTTGGAGAACTCAGGTGTTTGCAAACCGGTGGTAGTCGATATCAAACCATTTTTTTCTTTCAGCTGCATAAGTGATCTATTCTGCAACACCTCATAATTTGCAGCCAAGGAACGAAGATCGCCAGTATATAAATAGTCATACCATGCTATCAATACCGATTGTAATATCCATTCGGTAGGCCAAGTTGGATACTTGAGCAAATGCTCATGCGAACGCCGTGCCATAGAATATTCACGATCTACAGAGTAATGCCCGAGTTGATTAATAATAGCATCGGCCTCGTATGGTATACGCTCTCTATCTCCATCAATATAAATGCCTGCAAAACTAGTAGCTTTGATCGAATAATGACAAAGCTCCCATATTTGATTCAATATATCATTGTCGCAATGAAAATATGCAGCATTATCGTCAAAAGGATAAGTAACCGTTTCGCGAATAATATCCGAATCCTTTATTTTTTTTTCATAACCTACTATTTCGGCATAACGAAAAGGCATTACTTCTCCTATATATGCGGGCATCTTAATAGCAGCATCACCTGTATTTCGCTTATCTTTCTTTATTTTTATCTGATATGTATGAGTCCCCTTTTTCAAAGGCAAAGTATGGCTTTGATAACGGATAGAGCCACCCGGCGATGAGTCGACACGTTTATCTTTAGACAGTTCTCCCATATTGACCTGAACTGTATCACATCCCGTTTCGGAAGTTAATGTAACAAGTAATTGGCCGAATGCTGCTTTTCCAAAATCGAAAGCATAGATACTTTTATTTATCTTATCTATTGATCTCGGAATATCCCTTGATTTAACGAGCAGTTCGGAGGATGACGCATACTCTTTCAGTTCTTGACCTGTCCTGAATACTTTTATTTCCGACCAGTCGCTTTCTCCGTCTGTATTCGTATAAGTTTTTATTCGCCAATAGTAAGTTTTGGATGGCTGCAATGCTTCGCCTTCGTACAATATAGATACCGATTTATTACTTTCAGTCAGTCCGCTATCCCATACTGTACCTTTCATCAGCTTGGCATCTTCTTGCGAATCTGCTACTATAATATGGTAAGCCGTTTGCATTGTTCCGTTTTTTTCGCCAGGAACAATCCAGCTAAAAGCGGGATGAGTAGATAATATTGTTGTATATTCTATAGGCTCTATAACATCGTTAATACCGGACAGAGATATAGAAGATGGATAACCATTTATATAAACTATATCTGTATGCTTAAGCAAGTCTGTAAGTAACCCTGTAGGACGGTTTTTAGCAATAACAGAATTAGCACAAAGTATACAAAAAACAATAAGGCCGTAAGTTTTATTGAAATTCTTCATAATTTATGAGATATATGAGTAGAAAGTTTAATATTCAGTATTATCTAAAAAGGCATTAAAGATGTTATCGTACCCTTTTTAAGTCGCACTCCTCCACCTTCGGAAAACAGTTCGATGCTATTAAATGGCCTTGAAGGAAAAACAATATTAGAAAAGACAATTTTATGATCCCCTACGAAAAGCTCAATAGAAGATACATCAACTAACATTTGCCAGTTCATACTATCATTATCAGAAGTAAAAGGTGCAGTCCGAACACATGCAAACCTATCATGAAATTTAACATGTGTCGCATTTGTTCTATCTACAGAGAATAGTTGTTTACCTCTTTCATAAACAAATGTAATATACTCCCCATCATCGTTTTTTAGACGCAACCCATATTTCTCCGGAAGTTTTACTGTAGAAAAATCAAGATTAATTTCTATCGGCATTGTTCTAAATGACAATTCTTTGGAAACATTTACACAGCCATTTATCTGTCTACCCTTCAAGCTAAAACGCTTATCATATAATTGCTCGAGGTCTTGAATCGGCTTTATTTTCAATCTATAATTTCCTCCCTTTTTGACAACAGACAATTCTCGCGGAAATGTAGCAGATCCAGACCAGGACCGCGTAATAGCATTACGTGCATGTCCTGCATATTGGTGAGAATTCATCCATGCTACAAATATGCGGCGCTTATCGGGAACATTATCGAAGGTAACGCCGGCATAGCAGTCCTTACCGTTATCAATCCATAAAGTATCCGTTTGATCTGTCGTGAAATTCTTTCCATCGAAATCTCCAATAAAATACTGAGTTGCTGTAGATAGCCTATCTGGTGTATCTGTAAAATCGACAACACTAACTATAAGCACCCATTTAATATCGTTGCTATCCTTCACCTTTACAGGAAACAAATCAGGACACTCCCACGGTCCTACATGTGAGCCATACCCCTCACCAAAATCACTTAAGTATGACCAATCTAAACAATTATTCGACTCATAGAACCTTATTACTGCACCACTAGCAAGAGCCATCAACCACTTACCAGTTTGTTCATTCCAAAGCACTTTCGGATCGCGAAAATCTTTTATACCAGGATTCGCAATTACAGGGTTATTCTTATACTTTATCCATGTCCTACCTTTATTATTACTATATGCGATAGCTTGAGTTTCGCACTTTATATCTCCACTTTGCTCTTTAGCAGCATCATGATATGTAAAAAAAGCTATCATAGGAGGATTATCTAAACTTCCAAGCCCTGATGTATTTTTAGAATCTACTACACAGCAGCCTGAATAAATATATCCCAAACTATCAGGATAGAGTGCAACAGGCAATTGCTCCCAATGGAGCAGGTCACTACTAACTGCATGACCCCAATGCATTCCAGAACGTCCGATAGGAGTATGCTGATAGAAAAGATGGTATTCTCCATCGTTATATACAAGTCCATTCGGATCACTCATCCAACCTGCAGTCGGCGAATAATGAAATAATGGGCGGAAATCGATTGTATCATTGCTATGCAGGGCATTTTGCGAAGCAGCTATTATTGGTAAAAACATCAATAACAACACGATTGTTTTCCTCATATTTATTTTAGTTTACACGATAATGGTATTCTAGCATCAATACCTCTAATAAGTTAACAAAGTAAAGATAACAAAAAAGTGCATCCATCCTAGCCTCGTTTTATTATAATGAATATCTTCTGATTCAATTGTGTACAAAAGCCTATAACTCTTTTGGTACATTGGAAAAAAAATTACTATTTTTGGCTCATAATAAAAAAGCACTCAAAATGATATTTCGATTTTTACTTTTATCGGATGAAGCGGAAGACTTCAAACGTGAAATTCAGATAGATGCAGATTCTACTTTTTTCGAACTGCATAAAGCCATTATAAAATCTGTCGATTATAAAGATGGGGAAATGACTTCATTTTTCATCTGTAGCGATGATTGGGAAAAGGAACAAGAGATAACCCTTGTGGAAATGGATACAAGTTCTGATGAAGATTCCTATACAATGGAAGCATCTACATTAAGCGATTTTCTTGAAGATGAAAAACAAAAATTGATGTACGTGTTTGACTATATGACTGAAAGAGCTTTCTTTATGGAACTCCGCGAAATCATTACAGGCAAAGACCTCGATGAAGCAACATGCACAAAATCGGCAGGCACCCCTCCTCCTCAAATTATAGAATTCGATACAATCACAGCTAGTTCTTCTACCCTTGATATAGGAGAAAACTTTTATGGAGACGAAGGCTATGACATGGATGAGTTAGATGCAGAAGGTTTCGACGGATTAGATGACGTACCGTTGCCTAGCGACGAGGAATACTAATGAAATGAAACATCTGATAGTACTGCTTGGCTCTACAGGAGTAGGGAAAACAGCACTTAGTATAAATCTTGCCGAGCATTACAGCTCTCCAATTATCTCGGCAGATTCCCGGCAATTTTTCAAAGGACTGGAAGTCGGTACTGCTGCGCCTACAGCAGAGCAATTATCTCGTGTACCTCATCATTTAGTAGGAATGCTCGATGTTGCCGATTATTATAGTGCAAGCGAGTTTGAGCGCGATGCGTTATCAATAATAGAAGATCTATATGAAACCCATGATGTACTAATTGCATCCGGTGGGTCAATGCTTTATATAGATGCCTTATGTAATGGTATAGACGAAGTGCCGACTATAGACGATAACCTACGGCAAGACCTTTACTCTCTATATGAGCGAGATGGACTAGAACCCATACAGGCACAACTTAAAATACTAGACCCCGATTTTTACAATCAGGTAGATCTCAAAAACTATAAGCGAGTGATCCATGCTCTCGAGGTATGTCTCATGACAGGAAAACCATACTCGTCTTTTCGTACGAACTCAAAAAAGGAACGCCCTTTTAATATTATAAAAATTGGCTTAATGCGTAACCGTGAAGAGTTATACGAACGCATCAACCTACGCGTGGATGAAATGATGGCTCAAGGCTTATTAGAAGAAGCTCAGAAATTTTATCCTTTGCGACATCTTAATTCTCTCAACACTGTCGGCTATAAAGAACTGTTCAAATATTTGGATGGAGAATGGACATTAGATTTTGCTATTGAAAAAATTAAGCAAAATACCAGAATTTATTCACGAAAGCAAATGACATGGTTCAAACGTGACAAGAATATACATTGGATAAATTTATCTGAAACCAATGATCTTGAAGCGTTAAATGAAATAACAAAAGTCGTATCTTCTTAACATTTTACCCTACATTTGTTGCGTAATATTAAGATATTCTTTACATTTGGGAATATCATTAAAAAAACGAATCGCATGAAAAAAACACTTTGCAAATGCCTGATGGCAGGCTTGATCACAGCATTTGGCCTTACAGCTTTTACAGGATGTACAAAAGAGTATTACACAACAGAAGAAATCTATCAAACCGATGAACATTATTATGTAGGTTCGGAGATAATAACCAGACCTTTTACTATTGAGAAAGAAGCTTGGGTATGGAATGATGTATATAATCGTTATGAAGTAGTAATTGAAAATATTAATGAAATAGATGATGAAATATATGAAAATGGATCAATAATAGGAACTGTATTTATCACAGAGGAAGGGTGGAATGGATCAACTTATGAAGTTCAAAAGACCTTACCATTTGTTCAAACCTATAAAGATCTTGCAGTTCCATATACAGAAACTATAAGTTTCGATATTTTCTATGGTACTCCTACTGCTGTCACTTTTTATATACAGACATCTGACGGTAGTCCTGAAACGCCTGTCTTAGCAAAATATTTCTTTAAGGTGGCGTTTGTTAGAGATAGTGGAAAATAGCAAACAAAATCATAGATTATACAAAATATAAGGTAAAAAGGCAGGCATAAGTTTATGCCTGCCTTTTTACCTTAACTTCATCAAATACAGACTTAATTTCTTCCTCACCTTTAATCCGATCGGATAATTGTTATTTATCATAGTATATACTAGGTTTCTCAGAGAAAACAAAACACACAATTTATCAGCATCTTAACCGTTAATTATAAATAAATAATCGTTACTTTGCATCTAGTCAGCCATAGTGTCAGCGCATGAAACTTAAATATATATTATTATTCATTCTTTTTTTAACGTTCGGTTTCGAATCTGCATTCGGGCAATGGGATGCTCAAGTCAGCCAATATTGGAGGATGAAAAATTTCTATAATCCTTCATTTATTGGTGAAACGAACAATTTGGAAAGTACTTTACTACACCGCAGGCAATGGGTGGGAATAACTAATGCACCGGTAACATCAATCGTTTCGATGAATATGCCTGTCAATTTTCTGGGTAAAGAGCACGGCATAGGTGCGGTAATTACAACTGAAAAAATAGGATTGTACTCTAATACATATATGTTGGGACAGTATGCCTACAAATTTAAATTCAAAAATGGAAAGTATTTACAGGTCGGGTTGCAAGGAGGTTTATTAAATGTTGATTTCGATGCTGCAGGCATACATTTCCCCGACAGTCCGGCATATGACCCTGACGATCCAGCAATACCTGTAGCTGGAGGAGATAAAGTTATAGATGCAGGCTTAGGAGCAGCATGGATAGCTCCGAACTATTATATAGGTTTCTCTGTTAATCACTTATGGGAGCCAACATTCGAAATGAACGACACCTATCAGGCATATATTGCCCGCACATATTATTTAATGGGTGGATACAATATTAATCTTGATAATCCGTTGATAGAATTGCAGCCTTCTGCTTTTTTCAAATCTGACGCTGTTACTTATCAATTAGACGTTACAGCGAAAATGGAGTATAACAAAATGTTCAATGGCGGAATATCTTGGAGAAAAGATGAAGGTTTTGTATTTTTGTTGGGTGTAAAAATAAGGAATATAGATGCAGGCTATTCATACGACCTATCGACATCGGAAATCTCGAAGGTTAGTCATGGAAGCCATGAACTGTTTCTACGATACAGTGTCCCGCTTAATACAAGGAAGAAGGTGACAGCAAGCAAGAGCATAAGAATATTATAAATATACAACGAATAATACAAAATTACATTAACTAAAAAACGAATATTAGATAAAAGGTTAGTCTCCTTGAGCTGATAAATATACAATATGAAACAATTGTTTTTTGTAACTATAACTTCACTTCTAATACTGACATCCTGCGGCAAATCGGTAGGATCGAGCGTAGGAGGAGAAGTCACCGGAGAAAAAGGCTCTTCATGGGCGGAACCAGCTCCCTACGGAATGGTGTTAGTATCGAGAGGCTCGATAGAAATGGGGCCTACCGAAAGTGATTCTCTCTGGGACATCAAAGCTAATCCGAAAGGTGTATCCGTAGATAATTTCTGGATGGATGAAACAGAGGTAACCAATTCCAAGTACCGTCAATTTGTCTATTGGGTACGCGACTCCATAATCAGAGAACGTCTTGCCGACCCCAATTATGGAGGCGACGAAACATTCAAAATAACAGAAGACCGTTACGGAGACCCTGTAAAACCACATTTGGATTGGAAAAAACCTATTCCCAAAAGACCTTTGGAAGAAGAAGAGCGTGCTATTAATAGTGTGACATACATACACCCAATTACAGGTCAGAGAGGCTTAGACCCTACTCAATTGAATTTCATATACGAGTGGTTTGACTATACCGAAGCGGCAAAACGCCGTAACAGGTTAAATCCTCAAGATCGCATCTTGAATACAGACATTGTGGTTGATCCGAGTCAGGTTGTAATGATATCGAAAGACACAGCATATATAAATGAAGAAGGACGACCTGTAAATGAAACAATAGTGCGCCCACTGAGTTCGCTGTTCGACTTCGTACATACGAAAATTGTCAATGTATACCCCGATACTACAGTATGGGTCAACGACTTCAACAATGCATTTAACGAACCATATATGCGTATGTATTTCTCGCATCCGGGCTATAATGATTATCCTGTTGTAGGGGTTACATGGGAACAAGCTACTGCATTTGCCGAATGGAGAACTAAATTTTACCGTATGGGGCAACCGAAAAATGCACGACCGATAGAAACCTTCCGTTTACCAACCGAGGGAGAATGGGAATTTGCTGCCCGTAACGGACGTACAGAGAATAAATATCCTTGGGATAGAGAAGGTACCCTTGATGAAAAAGCCTGCTTTATGGCAAACTTCAAACCGGGAGAAGGCAATTATACAAAAGACGGAAATTTGATTCCTTCACGCGTGGCATCATATGTTCCAAACCGTTTTGGAATCTACGACTTAGCCGGAAACGTAGCTGAATGGACATCTACATCATACACCGAATCTGGCACAGAACTGATGAATGATATGAACCCTCAGTATAAATACGATGCAGCAAAAGAAGATCCTTATGCGGTTAAGAAGAAAGTGGTAAAGGGAGGTTCGTGGAAAGATATAGGGCGTAATATCAGAGGAGATATGAGAGAATCTGAATTTCAGAATCAACCTCGCTCATATATAGGATTCAGATGTGTAAGAACGCAAGTTGGCTTCGCCAAATCAAAAAAATAGAAAGGCAATGAAAAAGATATATTATACAATCATATTACTTTGTTGCTTATGCTATACTTCAGCATCTTTTGCACAACAAGAGTCACTTCGTGACAGACTGGAGAGAAGACAGCAACAAGCTCAAGGTGGAATTGTGAACAATGGCTCGGCTGCCCCCAAGGTATCTACTCGTGCTGAGATGATGAACGAAACACAGAACCGAGATTTGACGAACGCTACATGGATAAGAGAAATTTACCGTAAACTCGATCTGAAAAAAGGAAAAAATGCTGCTTTATTCTACCCTGTACAACCAATAGGCAACCAAATGAATCTCACTACAATGATTTTCAAGTTAATGGCTGAAGGTAATCTGATAGGATACAAATGGAACAATGGACAAGATTTGTTCTTTGACAATCAGGCGGAAGATTTCGGAGATATACTAAATAGATTGGAAATACCTTTCCAAAAAAGTGGTAATATGTATGTTTTCGACGAATTTAGTATTCCAAGCAACGAAGTACTCACTTATTACATAAAGGAAGCTTGGTATTTCGATCAGTCGAATTCGGCATTAGGTGTAAAGACTGTAGCGATCTGTCCTGTTTTGTCTCGTCAGGAATATCTGGACGATGATATAGGTGCAGCAAGTACTGCTTTCAACGAACCTCTATTCTGGATTCCTTACGAATCAATCCGTCCTTATGCAGCACAAATGCCTATTATGGCCTCTGATCTTAATAATGTGATGAATAAAACAATCAACGATTATTTCCAAATGCGATTGTACGAAGGAGAGATATACAAAACCACAAATATGGAGAACGTGTTTCTATCTCAAAAATTCTTGACACCCGAATCATTAAAACATGCGCAGGATAGCATCGAAACTCAATTGAAGCAATTCGATAAGAATCTCTGGGTAATTAATGATTCTATCGATACCATATTCAAAGAAGGCTATAAAAAAACAAAAAGTAAAAATTCAAAACCGAAGCAGCCGAAATCTTCATCATCGAGTGCTACCTATTCGGCGAGAGACAGAAGATAATACATTTTATTATAAAGTATTAAAAAAGCAGCAATTAAAGATTGCTGCTTTTTTATTTCATAAAAAGCGCAGAAGGTAATACCTACATAAATAAGCAATTATATAAAACTACACTTCTAAATAAACAAACGAAATAGTTAAAAACGGTTAACCATATTACAATAACTATATATTATAGTTGTTTTACTAAAATATATAGTTACATTCGTATTGTAAAACACGACAGAAGAAAAAAATGAAAAAATTGACGCAAAAAGAAGAGGAAATCCTACGATATTTTTGGACTCATGGTCCGATGTTTGTACGTGACTTGCTCGAATTGCAGGAGGAACCGAAGCCTCATTATAATACATTATCTACAATTGTACGTACACTTGAAGAAAAAGGATATATCGGCTACAAACAATACGGCAATACTTATCAGTACTATGCTTTGATATCCGAAAATGAATATAACGAAACAACCCTGAGCAATGTTGTAAACAAGTACTTCGGAAACTCATATACACGTGTAGTATCGACCCTGATAGAAGAAGAAAAACTATCTATAGAGGAATTACAAGAGCTGATAAAACAGATAAAAAGTCAACAATAAGCAATGGACATTTTTATCATATATATCATAAAGTGCGCAATATGCTTTACCATATTTTATTTATGTGTCAAAGTATTATTATCGAATGAAACATTCTTTCGGTTCAATCGGTGGGTAATACTGATAGGAGCGGCCGTATGTCTCATTTTGCCTTTAGTACAGATAAAAGTGACCTCTGATAAAGAATCTGTTTTTCGGTCTCCAATTGCTATACTGGAAAGGACTCTTACCGAGACTGTACCCATTTCCAAACCGATTCCCAGTACTGAAACAAATATGCAGAAAACATCTAATTACCAAGCATATGACAATCACAATCTCGAATCTGTGAAGATAGGAATACTCTTATTATATGTTTACACAGCAGGGATGGTTATAAATATGTTCATTCTTTTCCGATCTGCTTATTTAATGATCAGTCTTATACGAAGAGGTCGAAAAAAACTCTATCCAAATTATACATTGGTATTAATTTCGGAAGATATAGTACCATTCAGTTGGGGTAAATATATAGTTTTATCCGTATCGGACTACGAAAACAATCCCGATGAAATCATCATACATGAAATAGCACATACCAGATATCGCCATTCCCTTGATTTGATTTTCATGGAATTGGTACTTCTACTACAATGGTTCAACCCTGCCATATGGCTACTGAAGAGGGAATTAAAAGACATACATGAATATCAGGCAGATATAAGTGTATTACAATCAGGCATAAATGCAACCAAATATCAACTATTATTAGTAAAAAAAGCCGTTGGCGCAAGCTCCTACACTCTAGCCAACAGCTTTAACCACAGTAAAATTAAAAAACGAATTACTATGATGTTAAAAGAAAAATCAAACAAATGGACACGTTTGAAGCTACTTATGCTTCTTCCGTTAGGCACACTCACAGTGTTTGCCTTTGCCCGACCAGAAGTAAACGAACCGCTGACTTCTATGGCTGCTTACGAAAGTACGAATATTTTGCGGGATACGGAAATCTCTAAAAAAGAAATTATCAAGGTTACTCCTCCTGTTATCCAACTGGATACAGTTCCCAAAAACAAAGTTGTATTCGTTCCACCACCTCCGGTAAAAGCCACTAAACAAAGCGGAAGTGGAAAGACAGTGAAATTCGTGCAGCCTGTTATCCAACTGGATACAGTTCCCAAAAACAAAGTTGTATTCGTTCCACCACCTCCGGTAAAAACTACTAAACAAAGCGGAGAAAAGAAGACTATAAAATTTGCGCCGCCTGTAATAAAAAAGGATGGCCCGAAAAACACTCAAAAGAAAAAAGAAACACCACCGCCTCCACCACCAATAAAAAAGAAAGAGGTCGAAAAAAAAGATGGAGTTATTATTGTTGAAGATGTAGAAGGCAAAAAAGAAGCGAAATAAAAACAACCTCTCCGCCACCAAGTATAAAAGAATAGATGATTTATAAAAGGAAAAGGCTGCTCTATTCGAGCAGCCTTTTATTTCATATTTTCTCTACAAATCTTTTCTTCTGCTCTACTTTTATCATTTTAAACAGTTTATCCGATGGACGAATTTTATCAGCTACTTTCATCGAGAACTTCTCGCCTTTTACTGTTTCTTCTACCGATTTTAAATCTACGCGTATTTCATCTACAGTCTGGAACACAGCACCTGTAGTTGGTCCTGTTATAAGAATCTCATCCCCGACCTTCAATGACTGTGTTTCCATCAGAAATTCAGCCACGCCAAGATTTGAAAAATACTTAAGCCCTTTTCCGATATATACCTTACGTTTAGTTGCTCCTGAGCCGTAGTTGCTAGACCATTCACCCAGGCGCTGCCCCAGATAGTAACCATTCCAAAATCCGCGATTGAAAACAGAAGCTAAACGTTCATCCCAGAGAGCTACTTTCTCCTCCGTAAAAGTATCTTCACAATAAGCATTTACAGCCTCTTTATAGCATTCAACTACTGTACGTACATATTCAGGACCACGCGCACGGCCTTCTATTTTGAAGACACGCACACCGGCATCCATCATCTTGTTCATAAAATGGATTGTCTTCAAATCTTTAGGAGACATGATATATTCATTATCGATTTCCAGTTCTATCTCACTATCCTTGTCCTTAACAATATATCCTCTGCGGCACAGCTGATTACAAGCACCTCTATTAGCAGATAAATCTTTCTCATGCAGGCTTAGGTAACATTTGCCTGAGACGGCCATACATAGTGCACCATGCGAGAACATTTCAATACGTATCAATTCTCCACTAGGCCCTTTAATGCCTTGCTCTACAATATCTTTATATATAGCTGCTACCTGATCAAGATTCAGCTCCCGAGCAAGTACTACTACATCAGCAAATTGTCCATAGAACTTAAGTGCTTCAGTATTCGTAATATTAAGCTGAGTAGAAAGATGAACTTCCACACCAATACTACGCGCATACATCATCACTGACACATCGGATGCAATAACAGCAGATAGTTCCGCTTCTTTCGCCGCATTTACTATTTTGTGCATCAGAGTGATGTCGTTGTCGTAAATGATAGTATTCACGGTAAGATAGCTTTTCAAGCCGTTCTCTTTACAAATAGATGCGATCTGCTTCAAATCGTCAATTGTAAAATTGTTCGACGACTTAGCACGCATATTCAAACCTTCGATACCAAAGTATATAGAATCGGCTCCACCTTGTATCGCCGCAGATAAAGAATCATACGAACCTACAGGTGCCATTATTTCGAAATCAGATATATTATGTTTCATTGTTTTAACTCCAAATTAAAATCGGAGTGCAAAATTACTACTTTTTGACGAGTAGGACAAACCAAAGGTGTTAATAGATAAGAATATCAATCCAGCCCTAATGTCATCTTACTCAGCTGTATCTCTTTAGGATCTCCTGTATGTTTGCCCGCCACATCTGACAACTTAACAGCCTGTAAAAAATCCGCGTCCTTCTTATGCGCTTTGATATCTGTAAGTTTTATCACCATATTAAGAGCTTTGACTCCCACATCGTTAGAGAAAAACGTACCGATACCATATGTATCATGTATGCGCCCATTGATATGTGCTTTTATGGCTTTCACTGTTTCTATATTTAAAGAATCGCTGAACACAATAGTTTTAGAAACAGGATCAATACGATTTCTCTTATAAAATTCGATAGTTTTGTCAGCAAAAGTGAGAGGGTCACCACTATCATGCCTTACCCCATCAAAAAGTTTTGCCTGCTTCAAACTGAATGAATTGAAAAACGAGTCGGTCGTATACGTATCTGTCAATGCGATACCCAGACTACCATCATACACATCCACCCATGCCTCTAATGCCTTAATATTTGCAGAACGATATCCAAAAAATGCACCATGATACATAAACCATTCGTGAGGTAATGTCCCTATCGGCGTTGTATCATATTTCATAGCAAGATAGACATTGCTCGTACCTTTGAAAAACTCTCCGGAGTTTGCCTGCAAAGTTTTAACCACCTCATCCTGCACATCGAAAGAAAAACGTCTGCGTGTACCGAACTCAGAGTAGTCCGCTTCCAAATCCTTCAATGCTATAGCTTTTGCTCTTGTTCTCTCTTCTACACTCTCCGGCTTAGCGCCCGTCATCTGGAAGTATAATTCAGAGATCAGGGCCATCAAAGGAACTTCCCACAAAACCGTACGATACCAATAACCTTCGATTACGACAGATAAGTCTCCCCCATCCTGCTTTATCATTACTTCTTCGGGATCATATTTAAACCCTTCGAGAAAGTCAACAAAAACAGGGTCGAAAAAATAGCAGCGTTTTTTGATAAACTTCTTTTCTTCCTTGGTTAGTTTCAGACTTGACATTAAACCAACTTCTTCTTTCAATCTTTCAGCAAAGCCTTCAGGAAATTGTGTACCTCCTCTATTCGTAAATGCATATTTGACATATGCCCACGGATAGAGTTTTTGGATAGCTAACATTACCGAAAACTTATATAAGTCGTTATCTGTAAAATGCTTAATTATCATGATTTTTCAAATTTATTTTATCCAGATTCCACATAACATTTGCAGGAGGACGTTGTTCCTCCAACTCTCTCTTCATATAATCCATATAGGGGGCAATATGTTCAAAAAATTTATAATAACCTGCACATAAATAGTTTATCTTTTCCCCGTGCGGTGTCATTGATATCCTGTTTTTAGGACATTCACCGTGACAGGCAAACTTGTATTTGCATTGTCTGCATTGCGACGAAAGTCCCTCCGATTTATCCATACCAAAGTCCAATTGCTTCCTTGAATACATCATCTCGGTCAGTGTCTTATCCTTTATGTTTCCGAGCTTGAACTCAGGCGAAACAAAATGATCGCAGGCATAAACATCTCCATTATACTCCACAACTCCCGCATGCCCACAGTTTTCGGCAAAAATACAAGTTCCCGGTTCTACTTTTATCCAATTAGCTAAAGCCGCATCGAAATATTGTACAAAGTAGTTTCCGACATCCTTTTTCACCCATTCATCAAATATAGCAATCAAGAAATTGCCCCATTTATCAGGTGACACACTCCATTCTGTCACTTCTCCGTTAGAATATCTTTCTACAATAGGTGCAAATTGAATAAAGTGGGAGTCTATACTTTTAAAGAAGTTATAAAACTCAAGTGGATAATCTATATTATAATCATTCACTACCCCCATGATATTGTACTCGACACCATGCTTCCTCAACAAATTGATGCCATACATAACATTGCCAAATGTGGGTTTTCCGCTATTTGTTCTCCTGTATTTATCATGAAATCGCTGGGTACCATCTATAGAAATACCTATAAGAAAGTTATTGTCTTTAAAGAAACGACACCAGTCATCCGTCAGTAATGTCCCATTTGTCTGAAGACTATTATCAATTTGTCGCCCTCTCCCGTAACGTTGTTGTAGATCTAAAGCCTTTTTATAAAAGCTGATATCCCGTAATAGAGGTTCACCGCCGTGCCATGTAAATAAGACAGGAGTCATTGTTTGAGATTCTAAATATTGAACGATAAATTTCTCCAAGAGTTCATCACTCAACCTATAATTACTAGTCTCTGCATATAATTTTTTAGTATCTAAATAGTAGCAATAGGTACATTTGAGATTACAAATCGAACCTATGGGTTTTATCATTACATAAAGAGGTTTTGCAAAAGGAGCTATAGCCGCAGTACTCATATTAGTATTTTCCGTACAGATTGTAAATATTGATCAAGGTGTAAATATAATAAAACTATAGCAATCCTAATGAAAAATTCTAGCTATGCCGATGAAAAAAGGAAGAACAAAACATATGATACAAAATCACATATCAATTTGGATTATTGGTCAAAAAGCCATTCCATTTCCTTTGAAAATCCCTTTATTTAATATACTTTTGCAAGACAATAGAAAAAAGCAATAACATATGATTATTTTCTATGACATTAATCTAGGATCATCAAAAATTAACTATTCTATATAACTAAAACAATTTTAATTCTATGAGTTGGTTACTTAAATCTTCCATCGGGAAGAAACTGATAATGAGTGTTACAGGTATCGCTCTTATCTTATTTTTGCTGTTTCATGCAGCAATGAATGTAACAGCTGTGTTTTCAGAGGAAGCGTACAATACCATTTGTGCTCTGCTTGGAGCCAATTGGTACGCCGTAGCGGGGACCGCTGCTTTGGGAGCACTTGTTGCTATCCACTTCATCTATGCATTAATCCTAACATTGCAAAACAGAAAAGCTCGCGGTAATGACAGTTATGCTGTCAATGTACGCCCGAAACATGTAGAATGGGCTTCTCAAAACATGTTTGTATTGGGTGTAATCGTTATCGGTTTCATGGTGCTTCACTTTAGTCAGTTTTGGTACAAAATGATGTTCACCGAACTGATGGGACATCACGAAGTAGAGCTAAACGGAGCTATGGTATCGCCTCAGGATGGAGCTGAATTCATCAAGTATTACTTCAGCCAGACTTGGGTAGTTATCGCTTACCTGATTTGGTACGTAGCATTGTGGTTCCATTTATCTCACGGATTCTGGAGTGCTATTCAAACAATCGGCTGGAATAACACAATATGGATGAATCGCTGGAAAGTGATCGGACAGATACTTGCTACTATCATTTGTCTGGCATTTGCGTTTGTAACCATCTACTTCTATGCAAAGCATTACTTCTGTATTTGCGCTTAAATAAGCATGGGTTATTTTGTTAAAGATTAAAAGAAAAACAGATATGAGTACTATATTAGATCCGAAAAAAGATTCGAAAATACCAGAAGGGCCATTAGCTGAAAAATGGACCAACTATAAGGCTCATCAAAAGCTGGTGAATCCTGCCAACAAACGTCGTCTTGACATCATTGTGGTAGGAACAGGCCTTGCAGGAGCATCTGCTGCCGCATCTCTTGGAGAAATGGGCTTCAATGTATTAAACTTCTGCATTCAAGATTCTCCTCGCCGTGCACACTCTATTGCTGCACAGGGAGGTATCAATGCTGCAAAGAATTATCAAAACGATGGTGACTCGATTTACCGTCTATTTTACGATACAATCAAAGGTGGTGACTACCGCGCTCGTGAGGCTAACGTACATCGTTTGGCTGAAGTAGCAAACAGCATCATCGACCAATGCGTTGCTCAGGGTGTTCCTTTTGCACGTGAATACGGAGGCTTGCTTGACAACCGTTCTTTCGGTGGAGCACAAGTTTCGCGTACATTCTATGCTAAAGGACAAACAGGACAACAACTATTGTTGGGTGCATACTCAGCATTAAGCCGTCAGGTGAACAAAGGCAGTGTGAAATTATTCACTCGCTACGAAATGGTAGAAGTTGTTCTTATCAAAGATAGTGATGGAGTAGAACGTGCACGTGGTATCATTGCTCGCAACCTTGTAACAGGTAAACTTGAGCGTTTCGCAGCCCACGCAGTTGTAATCGCAACAGGTGGATACGGTAATGCATTCTTCCTTTCTACCAACGCTATGGGTTCAAATGGCTCGGCTGCTATCCAAGCTTATAAGAAAGGTGCTTACTTTGCAAATCCTTGTTTTGCTCAGATTCATCCGACTTGTATTCCTGTTCATGGCGAATTTCAATCGAAGCTGACATTGATGTCAGAATCTCTTCGTAACGATGGCCGTATCTGGGTTCCTAAAAAGAAAGAAGATGCAGAAGCTATCCGTGCAGGAAAACTTAAGCCTACTCAAATAAAAGAAGAAGATAGAGATTACTATCTCGAAAGACGCTACCCTGCGTTCGGTAACCTTGTACCTCGCGACGTGGCTTCACGTGCAGCTAAGGAAAGATGTGATGCCGGTTTTGGTGTTGGATCAACAGGGCTTGCCGTTTATCTGGACTTTGCAGACGCTATTAACCGTCTTGGTAAAAGTACTGTAGAAGCAAAATATGGTAACCTGTTCCAGATGTATGAAAAAATTGTTGATGATAATCCATACGAAACTCCGATGATGATTTATCCGGCTATCCACTATACAATGGGTGGTATCTGGGTTGATTATGAGTTGATGACTTCTATCAAAGGCTTATTTGCTCTTGGTGAAGCTAACTTCTCAGATCACGGAGCCAATCGTCTTGGTGCCTCTGCTTTGATGCAAGGTCTTGCCGATGGTTATTTTGTATTGCCTTATACTATCCAGAATTATTTGGCCGATCAGATTTCAGTTCCTCGCTTCAGTACAGATTTACCTGAATTTGTGCAAACTGAGAACGAGATAAAAGAAAAGGTTGCCAAACTAATGAATATCAAAGGTAAACGTTCAGTTGACTCAATTCACAAACAATTAGGTCTTATCATGTGGGATTTTGTAGGTATGGCGCGTACAAAAGAATCATTAGAGAAAGCTATTGAGGAATTGAAAGCCGTAAAGAAAGAATTCTGGGCAAATGTTCGTATTCCGGGCGAAGCTACAACTTTAAATACTGAGTTAGAGAAAGCTTTACGTCTGGCTGACTTCATCGAAATCGGCCTATTAATGGCATACGACGGATTGAACCGTAACGAATCTTGTGGTGGACACTTCCGTGAAGAATACCAAACACCGGAAGGTGAAGCAATGCGTGACGACGAAAACTACTCTTACGTTTCATGTTGGAAATATGAAGGAGAAGACAAAGCTCCTGAGCTTGTCAAAGAACCTCTTGATTATGAATTCGTAGTAAGACAACAACGTAATTACAAGGCATAAAATAAAAGACGATGGAAAAATTAATCAATATAACATTAAAGGTTTGGCGTCAAAGAGGTCCACAAGAAAAAGGAGCTTTTGAAACACATAAACTTGATGGCATTTCTACAGAGAGTTCATTCCTTGAAATGCTGGACATTCTTAATGAGAATTTAATCAACGAAGGCAAAGAGCCGGTAGTATTCGATCACGACTGTCGTGAAGGTATCTGCGGTATGTGTAGTCTATATATCAACGGACATCCGCACGGACCGGACGAGGACATCACTACTTGCCAATTACATATGCGTAAGTTTAAAGATGGCGAAACTATCACAATCGAGCCATGGCGTTCGGCAGGTTTTCCTGTTATCCGCGACTTGATGGTCGACCGTACTGCTTTCGATAAGATTATGCAGGCAGGTGGATATGTTAGTGTAAACACCGGCGGTATCCCTGATGCAAATGCAATACCTATTCCCAAGAAGGATGCAGATGAAGCGATGGATGCGGCATCTTGTATCGGATGCGGAGCTTGTGTTGCCGCTTGTAAAAACGGTTCTGCTATGTTATTCGTTTCAGCTAAAGTTAGCCAGTTGGCTCTTCTTCCTCAGGGACGTGTAGAGGCTTCTCGCCGTGCTAAAGCAATGGTTTCGAAAATGGACGAACTAGGATTCGGTAACTGTACAAATACTCAGGCTTGCGAAGTACAATGTCCGAAGAATGTTTCTATCAGTAACATTGCACGTATGAACCGTGAGTTCCTGAAAGCGAAATTCAAAGATTAATATAATCTTACCCTAAATAGAAAGCGACTGTCGAAAGATGGTCGCTTTTTTGTTTTATAAATCCTTACCTTTACATAAAAAATAAAGACCATGTCGCTAAAATACGCAGTTATAGGTACAGGAGCTATCGGAGGTTATTACGGAGGGAAACTTGCCAATGCCGGACAAGAAGTACATTTTCTATTTCATTCAGATTATGAGTATGTAAAACAGCATGGACTCAGAGTAGACTCCATTGACGGAGACTTTCACCTCTCATCCATCCACGCATACAACAATACTATGGATATGCCAAAATGCGATGTGATATTAGTCGGACTTAAGTCTACAAACAACCACTTATTGAAAGAACTACTTCCTCCTATTTTAGACAAGAATACATTGGTTATCCTTATACAAAATGGACTAGGATTGGAAGAAGATTTACAGAAAGAATTTCCTGATCTATGGATTGCAGGTGGATTAGCGTTTATCTGTTCAAACAAAGTTAGTGATGGACATATTGCACATCTCGATTATGGAAAACTAAATATAGGCTCCTATTCTTGCCTTGACAACAGTTTGCTAAATGCAGTTGTATCTGATTTTCAGCAAGCTGGAATTGAGGCTAATGCTGTAGAATTGAAAGATGCACGTTGGATGAAGTTAGTCTGGAATATTCCATACAACGGTATGACAGTTGTTTTGAATACAACCACAAACAAACTAATGGACAATCCGGCTACAAAACAGTTGATACATGAAATGATGCTGGAAGTTATTCGTGCCGCCAATTATTCAGGACTTAAACAAAATATAGAAGAATCATATGCTGACCAAATGCTGGAAATGACTAGGCATATGACTCCATACTCTCCAAGCATGAAGCTAGACTATGATGCCCGAAGACCCTTAGAAATAGAGTACATATATTCCCGCCCTATAATAGAAGCTAAAAAGAGTGGTTATGATATGGTGAGGATATCAATATTGGAGAAGCAATTAAAGGATATTCAAACTGAGTATCAGATATAAAAAGCATATTTTTAGATGATTTAGGTCATAGCCTAAAAATATTTAACTATATTTGATTTTGCCTGTATCGGAGTTTGAAATCAATTGATTTTGATATTCATTGATAGATTATAGTCAAAAAACATTTTTAGCCCAGATTGTTAACTGCTCTAATCCTAATTAAAACTTATGAAAAAACTAATATTAAGCATTTATTCACTTATAATTGCTTCTACTACTCTTTTTGCACAAGAAAAAGGACCAAACCTCATCCTTAGGCTAGACGATATAGGATCGTTACGCTCAGCAAATGCTGCAGCCGGTATGATTCCTTCCTATCAAAAGGGAACTACAATAGAAGTAATGGCTGTAGGACCATGGTTTATGGACGCGGTAAATCAGATTAGAACTCATTATCCCAATCCGGATATAGGCATTCATTTAACTTTATCCAGTGAATGGGACAATATCAAATGGCGTCCGTTGACACAGTGCCCCAGTTTAACAGACAAAAATGGATATTTCTTTCCGAAAATTTATCCCGACTCTGCATATCAGAATTTATCGTTAATAGAAAATAAGTGGAATATTAAAGAAATTGAACAGGAATTTCGTGCCCAAATAGAAATGGTTTTAAGAAATCTACCTAATACCAGTCATATAACAGGACATATGGGTGCTATTAATTTTGATTCTAAGGTATTGGATATGGTTAACAGACTTTCCGAAGAATATGGATTAACCCATATAGAAGACAATGATGCCAAAGAAAAATATAAAGTCGAATTTGTAACATATGATGGACCGAGAAGCAATGTGGTAGAGAAAAAACAAAGCTTCATCAACATGCTAAATAAATTAGAGGCAGGGAAAAATTATATATTCGTTGCTCATCCATCTCTCTACAATTTCGAAACCAGCACTATTAAACACACTGGTTATGAATGGGTAGCGGAAGACCGCCAAGGCGAAACCAGTATATTAACAGACCCTTGGATAGAACATACAATGAGAGAAAAAAAGATCAGCTTTACAGATTATGGGACATTGACCAAATCTTTGCCACGCAGTACACCTGAAGCCGAAAATGTGGATGAGCAAGGTATCAAAGATTTTCTGCAAAAGCTTAAAGATCGAAATGATGACATACATAGTCTGATGGTACTCCGTAACGGTAAAGTAGTTCATGAGGAGTGGTTTGGGTATCACAGACCGCAATCGGCACATATTATGTACTCCGTTACTAAATCGTTTACAGCTACTGCCATAGGATTTGCGGTTGCTGAGAAAAAGATTAAAGTCACAGATAAAGTGATCTCTTTCTTTCCTGACAAATTGCCTGAAGAGGTTAGCCCTTATTTAAAAAGTTTGGAAATCCGTCATCTGCTAACGATGTCAGTAGGTAATAATCCCAATGATATGGATCGTAACCAAGATGACTGGGTAAAAACTTTTTTGGCAATGCCTATAAACGAAAAGCCCGGAACACGTTTCTCTTATTGTAATATAGCGCCTTATGTACTTTCTGCAATTATTCAAAAAGTATATGGAGTCCAATTAAAAGATTTCCTTTATGCACGTCTTTTTCGTCCTTTAGGAATTACTGTCGATTATTGGGGACAATGTAAAATGGGAATAAATTTTGGCGGATTCGATCTATATATCCGTACTGAAGATATGGCTAAATTCGGTCAATTTATTTTGAATAAAGGAGCGTGGAACGGAAAGCAATTAATACCAACCACATGGTTTGATGAAGCTACATCGGCACAGGTTCCTTGCCTTCCATCTGGCACCAAATGGGAAGATGCACATACCATTCCCGAAGATAGCGACTGGAAGCAAGGATATGGCTATCAAATGTGGCGCTGTCGTCATAATGCATTCAGAGCAGATGGTGCATTTGGACAATATATTATTATGATTCCTGATAAGAATACTGTTGTTGCCATCACAGCCAACATCCACGATATGGGCAATGAACTAAATATGGTATGGGAGCATATACTACCGGCGCTTAAATAAATAATATAACGATTAAATTTATATATAAACAAAGAACTCCGCTTGTTGATAAGCGGAGTTCTTTATATCTTGAAAGAAATATATTATTTCTTATTCACTCTGAAACGTTCGTTTCCATTCTTAATAAAATCAACGATTTGGTTAGCTGCTGCTATGCCGGCATTCGTATTTGCTTCGGCTGTCTGAGCTCCCATTTTCTTAGGAGTAGAGAAATAGCGCCCTGCAAACTTTTCAGCCATTTCTGCATGATTACCCGGCATGATATCAGTAACATACTTGAAGTCTTTGCGATCTTCCATTAGTTTTACTATCTCGGCTTCGTCGATTACCTCTTTACGTGCTGTGTTGATAAGCAATGCGTTTTTAGGCATCTTGCTTAATAAAGCATAGTTTATAGAGTTTCTAGTCTCAGCCGTTGCGGGAATATGTAAAGACACAAACTGACATGTGCTGTAAAGCTCATCTACAGACGGCACAGCTTTCACTCCTTCTTTCTCTATTTGCTCTGCTGTAAGGAACGGGTCGTAAGCACATACTTCCATTCCGAAACCTTTTGCTACACGTGCAACATTTCGTCCTACGTTTCCATAAGCGTGAATACCTAGTTTCTTACCCATAAGTTCTATACCCGATGTTCCGTTATAGAAATTACGAACAGCATATACAGCCAACCCAAGAGCTAATTCTGCTACTGCATTCGCATTCTGACCAGGAGTGTTCATCACACAAATATTGTTTGCTGTAGCAGCATCCAAGTCGATATTATCATATCCTGCACCAGCACGTACAACAATTTTCATATTCTTAGCTGCATCCAGCACTTCCTTATCGAAAATGTCGCTACGAATGATAGCTGCATCTACATTTGCTACAGCGTCTAACAGCTGTTGCTTTTCTGTATATTTTTCGAGCAAAACCAATTCAAAACCAGCTTTCTCTATTGCTTCCTTTATACCTGTTACCGCCTCTGCTGCAAACGGTTTGTCTGTTGCTATTAATACTTTCATCTACTTAGATTATTTAGCGATTTTCTTTTCAAATTCCTGCATTGCACTTACTAATGCCTGAACACCTTCGAGAGGCATAGCATTATAAATTGATGCACGGAAACCTCCAACCGAGCGGTGTCCTTTCAATTCATACAAACCTCTTTCCTTTGCAAAAGCTAAGAAGTCTGCTTCGTTTCCTTCATATTCGGATGATAATACGAAACATACATTCATCAAAGAACGGTCTTCTACAGCACAAGTTCCCTTGAATACAGGATTACGATCAATTTCATTGTAAAGCAATGCTGCTTTTTCTTTATTGCGTTTATACATCGCTGACAAACCACCATTCGCTTTCAACCATCTCAATGTTTGCATAGCTGCATACACAGGAACTACTGGAGGAGTATTGAACATCGAACCATTTTCGATATGTGTACGATAGTCGAGCATTGTAGGAATAGGACGAGTTACCTTACCCAACAACTCATCTTTCACTATCACAAATGTCAAACCTGCAGGAGCAAGGTTTTTCTGCGCTCCACCGTAGATCAATCCGTATTTAGAAATTTCTACAGGACGAGAGAATATATCAGATGACATATCTGCTACTAAGGGCACAGGTGAGTCCAAATCTGTATGCAACTCTGTACCAAAAATCGTATTATTAGTAGTAATGTGGAAATAATCCGCATCCGTAGGAATCACATAGTCTTTAGGAATATATGTAAAATTAGCCGGTTTCGATGTAGCCACCTCCACTGTTTCGCCAAACAATTTTGCTTCTTTCAAAGCCTTACTTGCCCAGGTACCAGTATTCAAGTAAGCTGCCTTTTTTTCTAATAAGTTGAAAGGCACCATGCAAAATTGTAAGCTTGCACCACCTCCAAGGAAGACAACCGAATAACCAGCAGGTATTTCTAATAGTTCTTTGAACAATTCTACAGTTTCGTCCATCACTGCCTGAAAATCTTTCCCTCTGTGGCTTACTTCCATCAAAGAAAAAGATGAACCATTGAAATCAAGAATGGCTTTTGCAGTTTCCTCTATCGTTTGTTGAGGAAGGATTGAAGGACCCGCACTAAAATTATATTTCTTCATTATTATTAAAATTAGAACATTAGTAATCTTCTTAAAAAATAAGGACTTCAAAATTACTAATTATATCTCAAAATACCCTCTCTCAATTAAATATTCTTATTTCTATTTACCATTCCAAACGAAACTATATCAAAATGTTTTTTATAGCATATTTTGAATCTATTTTATTCTAAAATTCTTCAAAATTTCAGTCTTTTTATATATTTGTAAATGATAAAAAGAAAGTTGCACTTGCACCCAAAAGTGCAAACTTCAGTGTACAGATAAATAACTCATTTAATCTTAAAATACATATCTGATATTATTATGGCTGTAATTAAACCATTCAAAGGAGTAAGACCACCAAAAGAAATTGTAAAAGAAGTAGTTTCGCGTCCATACGATGTTCTCAGTTCGCAAGAAGCCAGACTAGAAGCCGAAGGCAACGAAAAATCATTATATCGAATAATCAAGCCTGAGATAGACTTCGAAGAGATAATAGATGAACATCATCCAGATGTTTACAACCGTGCTGTAGAAAACTTCAATAAATTTCAGGAAAAAGGATGGTTAATACAAGACTCTGAGGAATACTATTATGTATATGCACAGACGATGAACGACAAAACGCAATATGGACTTGTGGTTTGTTCCCATGTAGAAGATTATATGACCGACAAGATAAAGAAGCATGAGCTAACCCGCCGCGACAAAGAGGAAGACCGCATGAAACACGTACGTATCAACAATGCGAATATAGAGCCTGTATTCTTTGCATACCCTGAGAATAAAGCTCTAGATGTAATTGTGCAAACTGTGATATCTACTCCTGCCGAGTATGACTTTGTCGCTGCAGATGGAGTCGGACACCATTTTTGGGTAATCAAGAATAAAGAAACGATTAATAAGATCACGGAACTCTTTTCTACAATTCCAGATTTATATATTGCAGACGGACACCACCGTTCTGCCGCTGCCGCTTTAGTCGGGGCAGAAAAGGCCAAGCAGAATCCAAGCCACAAAGGTGATGAAGAGTATAACTTCTTTATGGCAGTATGTTTTCCTGACAACCAACTTAATATCATAGATTACAATCGTCTGGTAAAAGATCTCAATAGCCTCACCACCGATGAGTTCCTTAAGAAATTAGAAAACCATTTCACCGTAGAAGAGAAAGGCTCCGAAATAGTTATGCCAACAGGGCTTCATAATTTTTCTATCTATCTTGATGGTAAATGCTATAGCTTAACTGCTAAAGAAGGGACATATGATGATAATGATCCGATAGGGGTTCTGGATGTAACTATATCATCTAAATACATTCTTGATGAAATTCTTGGAATAAAAGACCTCCGTTCTGATAAGCGGATAGATTTTGTAGGGGGAATACGAGGATTGGGTGAACTGAAAAAGCGCGTCGATAATGGAGAGATGAAACTAGCCTTAGCCCTCCATCCTGTAACGATGAAACAGTTGATGGACATTGCAGACTCGGGTAATATTATGCCGCCTAAAACAACATGGTTCGAGCCGAAACTACGTTCAGGCTTGGTAATACATAAACTGGATTGATATTAAACATTATAAAAGAAATATGGGGAGCAATGCTCCCCATATTTTATATTTACACCTCTACCACTTTACTTAATGTAATATAGCAGATATATCCTTTCACATTTGTATATCCCATTTTTCGGATTTGCTCAGTATAATACTTCACTTGACGTATATACTTCTTGTCTTCCTTCTCTCCGAACTTATAATCAATAACAACTACTTCATCACCTCTCACCATCACTCTGTCGGGCCGACTGAATGTACCTTTCGGCTGCAGTATCTGTACTTCATTCAATACTTTATATTCGCCGGAGTACCAAGAAAACACCGCAGGGTCAGACAAAGAGGCATTCAGTAAATCCAAGATAGAAGCTTTTTGCTCTTTGGAGATATCTCCTGCTATACGATATTCCTCTACTGCAACTTCAATATCCTGCGTCGTACGCACTTTACTGACAATTTCGTGCATCATAGTACCATAGTCGCGCTGCCCTGTATCAGAAAAATAGTGCTTATTATTTAACCGTAGTTTTATCCGTTCATCGAAAGAAATGCTAAATAAGGAGTTCACATATATCTCATCAATTTCAGACTGCCTTTCTTTTCTGATCGGTTGATAACCCTTTCCTATCTCAAATATACTGTTCTCCTCATCCATATATTCAGATAAAGCTATCTGAGCCTGTACCCCCTCTGTAGGGCTTGTAGAAGATTTAATACAAGTCAAAAGCAGGGAAGATATATTATTTACTTCCTCTCTTTTCGGCTTTGGAGAGTAAGCTATCAACTCATTCTTGGCCCTCGTAAAAGCCACATACAGAACATTTAAATTATCAATAAAAGCATGTAGTCGTTCGTCGAAATACTCATAGTCGAAGATGGTATTTTTCAGTTTTTGCGAATACTTTACAGGCACCAGATGCAAACGACTAAAAGGCTCATTATGAGGATGACACCATAATATAGTAGTAAGCCTGTGGTCTATCTCCCAGTTACAGAAAGGAATAAGTACAATATTGAATCCCAAACCTTTAGACTTATGAATCGTCATTATTCGTATAGCATCTTGTCCGTCAGGTGTGAATATAGTTTTGTTTACGCCCGTCTCGCTCCACCACTTTAGAAAAGCATCCAAATCTGACGAATGGCGGATAGTAAAATCAAGCACCATATCCAAAAACGACTGAATATACACCTGCTCATTATCCTCCATCGCACTACTGAACAATTCGAATATTTCCTCCGTCATTTCATACAAAGGAAGCTCACGGATACGTCTCAATTCATCTACTATATCTTCCGGAAGTTCATCGTTCGCCGAAAAGTATTTCTGCAACGCATCTTCGGGATTCAATTGGTTGCTATACTTAAAGTATTCATAAACAGCCAGTGCCTTTAGAGAACTGTCTAAAGGATTATGCAAATATTTCAACAAAGCCACAATCAGCTTGATGCTCATCGAATTGTTTACAAACAAAGCCTCATCAGATATAATATCGTATTTATAACCTGAATCTGCATGAAGACTCTTATATTCCAATAAACAATTAGCTACATCTGCCCCTTCTTTTTTTGTCCTTACAAGGATTGCAATATCTTTCAGGCTATAACCTCTGTCTTGTAGCTCTTCTATTTGTTTCGGCAGTTGCTCCAAGACATAGTCCTGCCATACATATTCTTCCGTATCGACAAACTCTACCTTCACATGCCCCTCATTAGACTTATGCTCATCGGGCAGTTGTTGATGAAGTTCATTATATGCCTTTGTTATACGCGAAAGAAATGGCTGTAAACGCTCATCATCAGTATCATCCAGAGACCTGTTATATGTTTCCTGCAAAAGGCTCGACCCCAATGAGAATACAGCATTATTGAATGCAACCACGTTTGCAGAGCTCCGCCAGTTAGTATCGAGCGTTTCATGATTGATACCCTCCATCCGAAAATCTTTATCTAATTGTTCATCAAGCAATTTCCAATCAGAGTTGCGCCATCTATAAATACTCTGCTTAACGTCTCCCACTATGAAGTTCTTGTTACCTCCCGCCAGACTATCTCGTACCAATGGCTGAAAATTTTGCCACTGCATACCCGATGTATCCTGAAATTCATCTATCATATAGTTGTTGATACGCAACCCTACCTTCTCGTAGATAAAAGGTGATTCATTACCTTCTATAATACGATTAAGGAGCTCGGTGGTATCCGATATCAGCATAATGTTATTCTCAGCTGCATTCTCACGTATCTTTTTATCCACATCACCCAATATACCGAGAGTGAAGAAGTAACGGTTTATTTCGTAAGCAGTCTGATATTCACGCGAATTGTCGTAATGTGACAGAATATCCGACACACATACATTAAGCTCAGGGTAAGCATCTTCTATTTTATTCCTTATATCGGTAGCAGCTTTAGTCGTATACCAGCCAGAAACATCATCAGCTAATGCTCGGAAAGGATTTGAAGGTTCAGAAATTTCTCCATTAGCCCATTTAACAAATAAGAAGAATGGAGAACGAGAAGTCCCTTTAAAATCGTCAGGATGTAAACCGTATCGGCTCATTATATTCAAGGCCTTCTCCCCTATCTGTTGTGATACCTTTTCGAAGTTTTGGATAATACTATACAGCATATCTTTATAGTCTGCCATCAGCTTCTTATCGGCAATATCAGTCTGAACTTTATCACTATATGCTTTATAACTCTCTTTGAATATTTCTGACGACAGAGATTGTATATCGTTGCGGATATTCCATGTTTCGCCATTCTCTATTTTTTCTTCAGAGAAGCGTATCAACCAATCTAGCAACAACTTGTTATCACTCCGTTCAAGATCATAGAGCATATTATCTATAGCCTCGCCCAATACTTTATCCGTATCTAGCTCTACATTATATCCACCTCCCAAACCTATTTCACGTGTAAAAGCACGCATAGTCTGCTGAAAAAACTTGTCAATGGTACTTACCGAGAAGGACGAATAGTCATGGAGGATACGGACAAGGACATCACGAGCCTCTTTCCGTACCTGTATTTCATCCAACCCGTACTCTGCCGATAACAAGTCTATATAAGCTGACTTACGACCTGTTGCCAGATTAGCAAGTTCGTTTATAATACGTGTTTTCATCTCATCTGTCGCCTTATTGGTAAAAGTAACAGCTAAGATGTGCCTGTAGGCATAAGGGGAAGAAAAAAGCAAGCACATATATTCAGCTGTTAAGCGATGGGTCTTACCCGATCCTGCCGAAGCTTTATATACATGTAGGTTTATTTCATCGTCAAATGATACGCGCTTTGACATAACCTTCTTTTTGCAGAAGTTCTAATATTTTGTTTCTGAAATCTCCCTGAACTATGATTTCTCCGTCTTTGGCCGAACCGCCGACGCCGCATTTCACTTTCAGGAATTTACCCAATTCTTCCAGATCCTCCGTTGTTCCGATGAATCCGGTTATCAGTGTCACAGCCTTTCCCTTCCTATTACGTTTATCCAACGAAATTCGGAGTTGCTGCTTTTCCTTGGGCGAAGTATCTTGTTCCTCTTCGCCTCCTGTTTCATATTTATAGTCAGGATTGGTGGAATACACCACATTCAGACGGTCTTTCCAGTCATTCATACTTATTGATCAGTTGTTTTGATAAAAGTGACAAAGGTGACAGTTTTATATTATCATCTATCGTGAATTATTTCATTATACCACCTTATTCGATTTTCATATCGCTGTCCGGCATAATTAAAAAGCTCATTTTCCTGCTTGTATCTTCCTGTAGTTTAATATATTAGAATAGAAACTCGTCATAAAGAAGAGTTTCCTTTATCCTTCTCAGATATGATACATCTTCTCACTCTGTTCTTTTCTCAAAAGTGTTAACTCTTCTGACATCTGTGACATTTCTTTACCCTCTACGAGATTCATTATACGTTCATTATTATACTCTTGCAACATCGGACTAATCTTCTCGTTCAGCAGTAAAATCTCCTGTAGTTTGTCATTCTTGCGAGTACCAGATATCGTCGGATAAAATTCTTTATTCAATTTCAACTGCTGGAGTTATTCCCCCGAAGACAGAAGAAGTTCCTTTTATCTTTACAGAGTCAATATTAATATAATCTACCAGATTATTATCTAACTCGCACAAGTAAACATACCTTCCATCATATCCATCTATAGGTAATTCTCCCGTGACAGTATATCTCTTAGCCTTTTCTTCACATGAACAAAAAACATACATTGAAATAAATAATAAAAAGTAGTTTCTCATGTGTAAGGAAAGATTTAATTTAATCCTTTATCCTTCTAAAATTAGCATCGAAATTAGCCCTGTCAAAGTTCTCATATTTTGGTTTCATCGGCACATATTCATTCGTATCCCACAATGTACTTGTTATCATTAGGTCGGCACTGTAACGGTTGCAGGCAATCGGCACATTATGCACACGACACTGACGAAGAAGCATCATTATATCGGCTTCGTGAGGCTGTGGGTTCAAGTCATCAATCAAGAATACTGCTAAATCAATCTCATGGCGTACTACCATTGCAGCAATCTCAGCATCCCCACCCATAGGACCTGAATTCATCCGTGTTACTTCTGCATTAATACCCTTTTCCTCAAAAGCTTGTTTTATCAAAGTCCCTGTTGTTCCTGTACAGACCAAATGATGTTTTGCTAAAAAATGAGAGTTGTAATAACACCATTCTACCATATCTGCTTTACGGTGATCATGCGCGACAAGCGCTATTGTAAGTTTTCTATTCATAATCGTATCTTAGTTTTATATAATCATCTCCTTCTAATCATTCCAAAGATAACACATTTTCGTTTCTTTTCTATTAAGCTAAGGATAATCTTATTATTTAAAATTAACTTTTTTAATTTCATTCAGTCTTCTATTTTTATCAAAAGCGAATAAATCGCTATATTTACAACCATTTAAAACACAATATCATGGATTCTCAATTCGATATGCTATCAGCATCTTACAACGATATTAAAGATAAACAATTCGATTATGCAGTCCTGCCTTGGGGCGCAACCGAGCCACACAATTATCATTTACCATATCTTACCGATTGTTATCTGGCGCATGACATAGCCGTGAATGCAGTACGACAAGCATATGCAAAGGCATCGGTTAACGGAATGGTTTTACCTCCCATAGCATTAGGTTCGCAAAATCCGGGACAGTGGAATCTTCCATTTTGTATACATACACGCTATGAGACACAAAAAGCTATACTTACCGACATCGTATCTTCCCTCAACATACAAGGTATCCATAAATTAATTATACTGAATGGGCACGGAGGAAACAGTTTCAAGAATATGCTCCGCGATATGGCTATCGATTTCCCTAATTTTTTAATTGTAGCCTGCGACTCATTCAAGATTATTCCTAATGATGGATTTTTTGAAGAAAAAGATGACCATGCCGGAGAGATGGAAACCTCTGTACTAATGCATTACAGGTCTGAATTGGTTAATTTATCAGTAGCTGGAGATGGAAATTATACGCCATTTGCATCGCAAGCTTTACGAAAAGGTATCGGATGGACTCCCCGCAATTGGGCCAAAGTATCGCAAGATACTGGTATTGGCAATCCTCACAAGTCTTCTGCCGAAAAAGGCAAAAAATATGCAGAAGCGGTGGTTTGTGAACTCGTTGATTTATTTATTGATTTGGTAAAGAGGGAGATATATAAATAAAAAAAGGCGCTTAATTGCGCCTATTATATATTATAATAGATAATTGTTAAATCCGTCCGCCTTTACGCCAGGTTTTGCTATAATATCCTTCGGCCAAAGAACTCACTATTACTCCGTGTTTTATAGAAGCATGGATAAATTTCCCTTCTCCTATATAAACACCTACATGATTAATATATTTTTTACCAAAAGTCGAAAAGAAAACCATATCGCCCGGTAATAAATCGTCCTTCGCCACTGATTCTTTCACATTTTTGGCAATAGCAGTACTAACCCTGTCTAATTGTTTACCAAAAACATTCTTATAGATAATATTAGTGAATCCTGAACAATCAACCGCTTTACGGCTCATCCCTCCTCTTCTGTAACGTGTGCCCAACCAATCGGCTGCCTCACGATAAAAGTCTAATAACGACGCATCTGATATTGTCACTCCTAACACAGAAGATAACTCCTGCATTTCTTTACGCTCTATCAATTGCTTTTGCAATGCATCGAATGACCTTGAAATATCAGCATCTGCCAATAAACTGCGTTGCATCAAATAACCTGGCTCTTGGTCTACCAGCTTCTTATCAACTTTTGGCAATGCAACTATATTTCCATCATTGGTCATCACTTCGATATTATTATCGGATTTCACCAATTCAATTTTCTTCGAAGCTAAAGTTGCAGTTGCTGCTTTAGATTTCTTCTTTCCTTTCTTTGGTTGGCTCTGCGCACCCGCACCTATAGATATAAATGCCAGTGAAATAATCAATAATAAAGACGATACTTTTAACGATTTCCTTTGTACAGACATTGGATGTTAGTTTTTTAAATCAGATAAAAATAAGTAATCCAATTCAAAAACAAGCTATTATACAATATTTTTTATAATATTTTAAGGGCTTCTGCTATCGCACCCGCCCTCCCTTTTTCCAGGTACGATTATAATAGTCCTCGTTGAGGTGGCTTACAATGACGCCTCTCGAAGTAGACGCATGAACAAAATAGCCATCTTTAAGGTAGATTCCCACATGATTTATCGTATTCTTATTGCGAGAAGTTGCAAAAAATACAAGATCTCCTGTACGGAGACCATTCTTCGATATCGTTTGCATCTTCATTTTAGATAGGTCGGATGTAGAGCGTGGTATATTTTTCTCATACACCTTCTGGTACATCAAATAAGCAAAACCCGAACAATCTACTCCTCTACGCGAAAGGCCAGCATGCCTGTAAGGAACACCAAGCCACAAAGACGATTCTGCATAGAGATACATATTCTTGTCATCTTCTTTATCCGTATTACTCAATTCTATACCAAGTTTATTCGACAACTCGGCTACTTCCTTTGGGTCATACAATTGTCCCTTCGATTTCTTCTGAGTACCACAAGAAGTCACAACAAGTACCAAGAAAATGAGTAAAATAGAATATTGTGCAGTATATTTCATTGGCATTCAATTATTTGTTATAAAGATAATCAATATATAAAAAGGAAGGCGATTTTTGTTACCAAAAACCACCTTCCTAATATAATAAAAAGATTAATTAGCTTATCCTTCTGTAGGAATAGTTCCTTCGAAAGTCACTGTTATCGCATTTAAATCAGGAATTTCAGTCACTTCGATAGTCAAATTCAACGTTCCATCTTCTACTGACCCTGAAACTGTTGCTTTCGCTGATATCTTCACACCACCCACAGTAACTTCAACTGTAGCTGTCGTTTCTGCCAAACCATATACACCATCTTCTTTAGAAACAACTATCTCATCAACAATTATGTCTCCAAGATTTTGACCTGCAAAATTAAAGTCTTTCAAACTAACTTTAACTTTATTCTCAGCAGTTCTATCAAGTGTAATAGATTCATCTGATTTATTACCAAGAACAGTTAATTCACCCTCATAAGTTCCTGCAATTTCTTCAGCATAATCTGTCTCTGAAGCCGCTGTCACAGTTACCTTTACAGTAGCACTCTTATTATCCTTATCCTTTACTACAACATCTGTTTCGCCTACAGCTACACCAGTAATAGTAATCACATCATTTTTCACCTCAGCCGTTGCAGTAGCAGTAGCAACAGGCGTTGCAGAATAAGTCCCATTTCCTTGAGTAACCTTTACTTCTACAGTTTTTCCAGCCTCAACCGATACTGTTGTCTTGTCCAATTTTAGCTCTACAGGATTTACCGGATCATCGTCGTCATCACCACAAGCTGTGAAACCCAGACACAATGAAAAAGCAAACGCTAGTAAACAAATTAATTTCTTGTTCATGATAAACACTTTTTGGTTAGTATTAAATTCACTATTTATAAAATTATGCATGTTGAGCATTCTTCGAAGTACACAAATATACTCTTATTAACTAAACAAGAAAACTCTTTTTTTACCCAAATAGCATAAACCAAAATGAATTTAACTAAATTTTAACAAAAGTGTTATTATTTATTCTTTAAATAATCATCAATATGTTGCGCCGTCTTTCGTCCTGATGCTATGCTAGTTACAACCAATGATTGCCCGCTAACACAGTCTCCTGCACCAAAAACTTTTGCCACGTTAGTAGCTCTGTTCGTATCAGTTACCACATTACTACGAACATCGTCAGTCTTTATACCCAATTCTTTAAGCAAACCTTCCTGTATAGGATGAACAAAACCTAGAGCAAGAAATACCAAATCTATTTTCAATAACTCAGGCTTGCCCACCTCCTTCATTATATGTTTACCATTCTCATCTTTATCCCATTCTATTTCAACTAGCTCAGCACCTGTCAAAATACCATTTTCTCCTATAAACCGCTTTGTATTTACTGACCAACGACGATCACAACCTTCTTGATGTGAAGAAGATGTCTTCAACACGACAGGATATGGTGCCGGCCAAGGATTCTCTATTTCTTCCAATTTCTTTGGCTTAGGCAATATCTCTATTTGAAGAATATTCGCCGCACCCTGACGGTTTGCCGTACCGATGCAGTCCGAACCAGTATCACCTCCTCCGATAACCAATACATTTTTTCCTTTAGCATCGATTATTTGATCGGCAGGGACATCATCCTTTGCAACGAGTTTATTCTGAATTGACAGATATTCCATTGCATAATATACACCTTTCAGATCACGTCCTTCGATGGGAAGATTACGAGGTACTTGCGAACCTATAGCCACACAAACAGCATCATAGTCTTTCAGTATATCCTTACCTTTTATATCTTTTCCTATCTCTGTATCGACTACAAACCTCACGCCTTCGGCTTCCATTAGCTTCAAACGACGGTCTATAATATTTTTATTCAGTTTGAAATCAGGAATACCAAAACGAAGTAAACCTCCGATACGCGCGCTTTTTTCATATACAGTAACATCATGTCCTTTTTGGTTCAACTGGTTAGCTACCGCCAAACCAGAAGGGCCGGAACCGATAACAGCTACTTTCTTGCCTGTACGCTTTGTCGGAACTTTCGGTTTGATGAAGCCTTCGTTAAAGGCATGTTCCAAAGCCGATGCCTCATTCTCCCGGATAGTCACAGGTGCTCTGTGGATAGACAATACACATGACTTTTCACATGGTGCAGGGCAAATACGCCCCGTAAACTCAGGAAAGTCGTTTGTCTGCATCAATACCTCGGCAGCAAGCTTCCAGTTTCCTTTATAAATATACTCCTGCCACTCAGGCATTTTATTACCTAGAGGACAACCCCAGTGACAAAATGGAATACCGCAATCCATACAACGCGATGCCTGCTCCCTTCTGTCTTCTGTATTTAAAGTTTGTTCTACTTCTCCAAAATCGAGGGTACGTTCCTGGACAGGACGATAGCCTGCTTCTTTTCTCTTTACTGTTAAAAATGCTTTCGGATTTCCCATAATTCGTTCCTCCTCTTAATAATCAAATTCTACCTGAGCGATTTTTTTCTTGATCGCTTCTAATTTCTCATCTTGCAATACCTTCTTGTATTCTATCGGTGTTACTTTCATAAAGCGTTCCACCTCGGTATTCCAATTATCCAAAATATGTTTAGCCAGAGGACTGTTTGTATAATTATAATGGTTGGTTATCAGCTGGCGAAGCTCTTTACTGTCGTAAGTATCTTCTATCAAAGCCAATTCCACCATTTGCATATTACAATAGTAATCAAAGTCTCCGTGAATGTTATAGACATATGCCACACCTCCACTCATTCCGGCTGCAAAGTTACGGCCTGTTGTGCCCAGCACTACGGTACGGCCTCCGGTCATATATTCACAACAGTGGTCTCCTGCTCCTTCCACAACAGCGGTCGCACCACTGTTACGTACACAGAAACGTTCTCCCACCCTACCATTAATATAAATCTCGCCGGATGTTGCACCATACAATAAAGTG
This sequence comes from Dysgonomonas sp., assembly GCA_047972895.1. Classification (GTDB taxonomy): domain Bacteria; phylum Bacteroidota; class Bacteroidia; order Bacteroidales; family Dysgonomonadaceae; genus Dysgonomonas. Next base: position 39,928 of record JBKEBA010000002.1, on the reverse strand, counting down.
TTACCTGCAATAATATTCTCTTCCGGCTTGAACGTAGACATTGCCGGTGGTACAATAATTATCTTACCGCCTGACAAACCTTTGCCCACATAGTCATTAGCATCGCCTTCGAGCCTGAATGTTACACCATGAGAAAGGAATGCGCCAAAACTTTGACCTGCCGAGCCTTGGAAAGTACACTGTATCGTGTCGGCAGGAAGACCTGCATTTCCGTATTTCTTCGCAATTTCGCCCGAAAGCATTGCTCCTACAGTACGGTTTGTATTCCTAATAACTTTCGACATCACTACAGGCATAGCCTTATCTATGGCAAGACGTGAAGTTGTAATCAAGCTGATATCTAATGCATCGTCTAGCTTATGCTCCTGTTCTTTTATCTTATGGATAGCGTTCTCTTTTGCTTCCACAGGGAAGTACATCAAACGAGAAAGGTCTATTTTTTCTATTTTCTTATTTGCATCACTCTTCACATATTTCAGCAGATCGGTACGTCCAACAACCTCATCCAGAGATTTGAATCCTAACGATGCAAGATGTTCACGCACTTCTTCTGCTAAGAAATTGAAATAATTTACCAGATATTCACTGCGTCCGATAAATTTCTTTCTTAGTTCTTCATTTTGCGTAGCCACTCCTACAGGGCAAGTATTCAAATGGCATTTACGCATCATAATACAACCTAGTACGATCAAAGCACTCGTTGCAAATCCGAATTCCTCCGCACCAAGCATGGCGGCAACGATAATATCATGACCTGTTTTTAACTGTCCGTCTGTTTGTAAGTATACTTGTCCACGCAGATTATTCAACACAAGAGTTTGTTGTACTTCTGCCAAACCTATTTCCAATGGTAAACCTGCGTGCTTGATAGAGCTGGCAGGACTTGCACCAGTACCACCTTCGCAACCGCTGATTACTATACGGTCAGCTTTTGCCTTAGCTACTCCGGCAGCGATAGTACCTACTCCACTTTCAGAAACAAGCTTCACACTTATCTGAGCTGTAGGGTTTACATTCTTCAGGTCGAATATCAGCTGAGCCAAATCTTCGATTGAATATATATCGTGATGTGGCGGCGGTGATATCAATGATATTCCGGGTATAGAGTGACGCGTTTTTGCAATTATATTATCCACTTTGAAGCCCGGTAACTGACCGCCTTCTCCCGGTTTTGCTCCCTGAGCTATTTTAATTTGCAGTTCATCGGCATTAACTAGATATTCGGTTGTCACACCAAAACGACCCGATGCAACCTGTTTGATAGAAGAACGGGCATCCGTAGCAAAACGTTCTGGCAATTCACCTCCTTCTCCCGTGTTACTCTTTCCGCCTATAGCATTCATCGCCACAGCCATCGCCTCATGTGCTTCGCGGCTAATGGAACCAAATGACATAGCTCCTGTCACAAAACGCTTCGTAATAGCAGAAACAGACTCTACTTCCGATATATCTAATGGCTTTTTAGCCGGTTCGAAATCAAGAAAATCACGCAAGAATATCTTTTCAGGCTTCTTGTCTATAGACTGAGTATATTCTCTGAATTTCTTATAACTACCTAAGCGTGTAGCCATCTGTAAGTTAGATATTGTTTCTGGATTCCATGCATGGTATTCACCATTGCGCCTCCATGCGTATATACCCTGACTAACGAGGGATGGATCAATAAAGTCACCTTCGAATGCTTCGAAATAAGCTTCGATAGTATCGCTCGCAATATCATTTATATCTATACCCTCTATCTTAGAGGTAGTTCCCTTAAAATATTTATTGATTACAGCCGAACTGATACCAATAGCCTCGAATATCTGCGCACCGATATAACTTTTCAGTGTAGAGATACCCATTTTCGACATTGTTTTCAGAAGCCCTTTATTAATAGATTTCACATAGTTCTTCATCGCTGTATCGAAATCGAGATGTATATCTCCTTTCTTCACAAGGTCTTCTATCACAGCAAGTGCTAGATATGGATTTACGGCATTTGCTCCATAACCAAACAATAATGCAAAATGCATTACTTCGCGAGGTTCGGCAGACTCTACCACAATATCGATCTGCATACGTTTACGGCGTTCTATCAGGTAATGATGAACTGCCGACACAGCTAATAGTGAAGGTATTGCAGCATGCTCGGCATTAACGCCTCTATCGCTTAATATAATATAATTGTTACCATTATCTACGGCCTTTTCAGCACTACGGCATAAGTCGTCGATTGCTTTCTCAAGTCCTGTACCGCCTTGCTTCGGATCGAACAGCATTGGTAATACTTCGCTCTTGAAACCTTTATATTGTAAGTGTATCAACAAATCCAGCTCTCTGTTAGATAAGAAAGGATTGGACAAACCTACCATCTTCGTATGCTCCGGCATTGGCTCCAATATGTTCTTATGCAATGAACCGATATATCCGGCTAAAGACATTACCAATTCTTCGCGGATAGGGTCTATCGGCGGATTAGTTACCTGAGCGAACAACTGACGAAAATATGTAAACAATCGTTGCGGCTTGTTCGACAATACGGCAATCGGCGTATCATTACCCATCGAGGCTGTCGGCTCCTTGCCCTCAGCAGCCATCGGGGTCAGTATTTTTTCAATATCTTCTTTGTAATATCCGAACACTTTCAAAAGTTTCGTATAATCTTCTACGCCGTATTTAGGTGTTCTGCCCGAAGATATATCATCCAACGATATGCGGTTTTTAGCAAGCCATTCACGGTATGGATATGCTTTTGCCAGATTTTCTTTCAGTTCGGCATCATATTGTATTGTGCCTGTTTCGGTATCTACCATCAACATCTTACCCGGACGCAAGCGGCCTTTTTCTTTTATTTCGGAAGGTTCGAATGGAAGCACACCCATTTCGGACGCTACAACCATTACATCGTTATGCGTCATCAAGTAACGTGCAGGACGCAAACCGTTACGGTCTAGCAATCCTCCTGCATAACGCCCGTCGGTAAACAATAACGTTGCAGGACCATCCCACGGTTCCATAAACAAGCTATGATATTCATAGAATGCTTTCAGATCGTCAGATATCGGATTCTTATCGTTCCATGACTCGGGAACCATCATCGCCATAGCATGAGGTAATGATTTGCCAGACATCACCAGGAATTCTAATACATTATCAAACGAAGCACTATCACTCATAAATGGCTGAACAATAGGCCAAAGATCGTTGATGTTTCCTAACAAGTCCGACTTAAGCACACTTTCACGAGCTTCCATCCACAGGCGGTTACCTTTGATTGTGTTTATTTCTCCATTATGCGCTACCATACGAAACGGATGCGCCAAATCCCATGTAGGAAATGTATTGGTACTGAAACGTGAGTGGACCAAAGCAATAGCACTTGTTAGATGCGGATTCAGCAAATCCGGAAAGTAATGGCGGAGTTGCTCGGAAGACAACATCCCCTTATATATAATGCGCTTCGTAGAAAGGCTGACAATATAGAAAGCCCTCTTAGTCTCCATAGAGAAGACTTTAGAATTAAATATTTCTTTTTCTATCTTTTTGCGAAGCAAATATAGTTTATGTTCCAACTCATCTTGAGTATAATCCTCATCTCCCAATACAAATATCTGCTTAATCTGAGGCTCGTTCAAAAGTGCCATTTCTCCCAATATCTCACTGTTTACAGGCACGTCGCGTACAGCAAGGAGTTTCAGGTTTTCTTTTTCAATATATTGGGTCAAAGTAATCATACAAGACTCAGCTTCGGCTTCGCCTTTAGGCAAAAAGACAAGCCCTGTCCCATAACGCCCTTTTTCGGGAACCGGTATCCCCTGTAATAATATAAACTCGTGCGGTATTTGTAACATGATACCGGCACCGTCTCCGGTCTTATTATCTGCATTCTCGGCGCCACGGTGAGTCATGTTCTCCAACACACGAAGTCCATTCTCAACGATGGCATGAGATTTTGCACCCTTCATATGAACTACCATACCTACACCACAGGCGTCGTGTTCGTAGGCTGAATCATATAATCCGTGCTGCATTGCTGATCTTAAATCTTGCATAGTCAATAGTTGATATATAATTGAAAGAATTTTTCGGGGATTCTACCCCAATTAACATCCAGTTGACAAATATACTATTTTTTATTGTCTTAAATTTCTTTTTATCTTAAAAATTGACTTTTTCTACAAAAAGAACAGTTTTTAAGCTTTTTAATTAACAAAAATCTATTTCAAACATCTTAATCGCAATAAGTTTAATTTTAGAGTCTCGCCCCTTTCATTTTATCACTATTTTTGTATCATATTAAATTTTACAGTTATGAAAAAATTATTACTACCCTTATTCGCTATTCTTTTTCTGATTTCATGTACAGGAAAAGTAAAAGAAGCTGCTACTACAGGAAGTATAAACCTTACACAAGACAGCTTAGTTGATGTAAAAGACAAGTCGTTCGACGATCTGTTCAAAAAAACGGAAGCGACAGAACTTAAAGATAATGTATTTAAACTGGTCGGACAAGACTATACAGTTATCACAGCAGGCACCGATTCGCTTTACAACTCTATGACTGCCAGCTATGGTGGATGGGGACAGTTGTTCGAGCTCCCTGTTACGTGGTGTTTTCTGAATGCAAGTCGCTATACATTAGAATTTATAAAGAAGGAACAAACATATACAATGTCTTATTTTCCCAATAAATATAAAGAGCAAGTACTCTTTTTCGGCAGCAAAAGTGGCAGAGCCTCCGGCAAAATGAAAGAAAATGTACTTACATCTGTAAAGACCCCATCGGGCAATATCACATACAAAGAAGCCAGACTTATTATAGAATGCAAGCTAGTGTCGGTTACCGAAACAAATCCGAAAGATTTCTATATGGAAAAAGGAAAAGCCTTTGTCGAAAAAGGGCTTAAAGATGGAAATGGAAAGGAATATCACAAATTAGTATTCGGAGAAATAACGAATGTATGGGTGAAAAAGTAGCAATCAACATTTTATCATAAAAAAGGGCCGGATTAATTGATCCGGCCTTTTTATTTATTTCAGTTATTATCGTATAAACAATAATTCTCTGTACTTAGCCAATGGCCACATTTCATTATCTACAATCAGCTCAAGCTTATCAACATGATAACGTATCTCTCCCAGATAAGGCGCTACATTATCGTGGTATGCGATTGCTTTTTCACGTTCGCTTTCGATATTGTTAGCTATCTTACGAGCATCTATCATTTCATGAACTTTAGCATTAATTGCGTTTACATGTGTAGAAACTTTTTCGATCAAACGTAGTTGCTCTGCACCTAACGCCTTATAATCATCCGAAACTTCTTTCAATTTAGATACATTGGTCAACAATATTGATTGGTAAGAAATCGCAACTGGAATTATATGATTGAGAGCCAAGTCACCTAATACACGCGATTCTATCTGGATTTTCTTAGTATAAGTCTCCCATTTCACTTCATTTCTCGCATGAAGCTCAACTTCTGACAAAATACTCTCGAAAGTTTTAATACTTTGTTTAGATGTATAGCTATCGTAGATAACAGGCACGCTTGTTTCGCAATCTAAACCACGTTGTTTTGCCTCAGCTTTCCATTCATCGCTGTAGCCATTGCCATTGAAACGGATAGGACGTGATTCTTTGATATATTTCTTCAACACTTCGTAAAGAGCTTCTTCTTTCGATTTACCTTTAGTAATCAAAGCTTCCACTTCGTCTTTGAATGCCTTCAATTGCTCTGCAACAGCAGCATTAAGAGCTGTCATAGCAGAAGCACAGTTAGCAGAAGAGCCCACTGCACGGAACTCGAAACGATTTCCTGTAAATGCAAATGGAGAAGTACGGTTACGATCGGTGTTATCCAATAATATTTCAGGGATCTGACCTACACCAAGACGAATTTGTTTTTTGCTGTCAACTACAATTGCATCTTTTACCGAACTCTTCTCGAACTTGTCAAGAATTTCGCTCACCTGTGTACCAAGAAATACAGAGATGATTGCCGGAGGAGCTTCGTTTGCCCCAAGACGATGCGCATTAGTAGCAGAAGATATAGAGGCTTTAAGCAATCCGTTATTTTTATATACGGCAGCAAGAATATTTACAACAAATGTGATAAAGCGTAGATTATCAACCTGATCTTTGCCTGGAGAAAGCAAGTTAATGCCAGTATCGGTAGAAAGAGACCAGTTATTATGTTTACCTGAACCATTTATTCCCTTGAACGGTTTTTCGTGGAACAGAACACGGAATGAATGTTTGCGCGCCACCTTATCCATCACCGACATTACCAATAAGTTGTGGTCGACTGCAAGGTTACACTCTTCATAAATCGGAGCTAACTCAAACTGATTCGGAGCAACTTCGTTGTGACGAGTTTTTACAGGAATTCCCAAAGCATAAGCTTCGTACTCTAATTCCTCCATGAATCTCTGTACACGTACCGGAATAGCACCGAAATAATGGTCTTCCAGCTGTTGATTCTTCGAGCTTTCGTGACTCATCAACGTTCTACCTGTCAAAGCCAAGTCTGGACGAGCCATAAACAAGTCTTCGTCTACAAGAAAATATTCTTGTTCCCAGCCCAGATTAGATTGAACCTTCTTAACATCTTTATTGAAATAATGTACAACATCTACTGCAGCTTTATCAACAGCAGCCAATGCCTTCAATAATGGAGTTTTGTAGTCAAGCGACTCTCCTGTATATGAAATAAATATAGTAGGGATACACAATGTACTACCAACAATAAATGCAGGAGAAGAAGGATCCCATGCTGAATAGCCACGGGCTTCGAATGTATTACGCAGTCCTCCCGATGGGAAACTGGATGCATCTGGTTCTTGTTGAGCAAGAAGTTTACCTTCAAATTCTTCAATCATTCCACCATCGCCATCATGTTCCACAAAAGCATCATGTTTCTCGGCAGTACCGTCTGTCAATGGGTGAAACCAGTGTGTATAGTGAGTCACACCGTTTTCCAGTGCCCACATACGCATCCCTGCAGCTACGTGTTCTGCAAGATTACGATCAACCGGCTCTCCTTTATCAATAGCATCATTCAGTTTTTTAAAAGTTTCTTTCGAAAGGTATTTAGTCATAGCCTTACGATTAAAAACTTTTTCTCCATAATATTCCGATGTTTTACTTTTCGGTTTTTCTACCTCAACAGGTTTTCTTTCCGAAGCCATCGCTACTGCCTTAAAACGTAACTTTGTCATAATCTATTTTATTGAGTTATCTGTATTCTTTTAAATTGAAATTTTCTTTAACCGACTTACCGCCTCTTTTGTATTTTCGAGTGTTCCGAAAGCCGTCAGACGTAAATAGCCTTCGCCGCTAGGGCCAAATCCAACACCGGGTGTACCCACAATATTTAAATCGTTCAATAAATAATCGAAAAACTGCCAAGAAGTCAATCCATTTGGTGTTTTAACCCAAATATAAGGAGAATTCACACCTCCATAAACTTTCAAGCCTTGCTCTGCCAATCCTTCGCGTATGATTCTCGCATTATTCAAATAATAATCGATTGTAGCTTTCACTTGTTTTTTCCCTTCCGAGAAGTAACAAGCTTCTGCTCCCCGCTGAATAATATATGGTACGCCATTAAACTTTGTGGTGTGACGTCTGTTCCATAACTTATTTAGTGATACCTTTTCTCCAGATTTAGTAAAACCCATCAATACTTTCGGCACCACTGTATAAGCACATCTTGTACCTGTAAAACCTGCCGTTTTAGAGAAACTTCTGAATTCGATAGCTACTTCTTTAGCTCCTTCTATTTCATAGATACTGTGAGGCACATCGTCTTCTGTAATAAATGCTTCGTATGCACTATCAAACAATATCAATACACCATTCTTCAGTGCATAATCTATCCATACCTTCAACTGATCTCTTGTAAGGGTAGTACCAGTCGGATTATTAGGATAACATAAGTAAATAATATCTACTTTTTCTTTCGGAAGCTCAGGTACAAAATCATTTTCAGCAGTACATGGCAAATAAACGATTTTACTCCATTTTCCGTTTGCCTGTATGTCTCCCGCACGCCCTGCCATTACGTTTGTATCTACATATACCGGATAAACAGGGTCTGTGATAGCCACAATATTATCTAAACCGAGAATATCACCTATATTTCCTGTATCGCTTTTCGACCCGTCGCTCACAAACACTTCATCGACAGATATATCTAACCCGTAGGCTTTATAATCATTTTCTACGATTGTATTTACCAGAAAGTCATATCCCTGTTCAGGTCCATATCCTCTGAATGTAGAAGAATCCGCCATTTCATCAACAGCTTTATGCATTGCTTCTATAACTGCCGGAGGTAAAGGTCTTGTTACATCACCGATTCCCAGACGTATCACATTTGCCTCGGGATGTGCAGTTTTGAACTCACTTACTTTTTTCGCAATATCCGAGAATAAGTAGCTACCCGGAAGTTTCGTATAATTTTCGTTAATTAATGCCATTCTAATATACTGTCTCTATCTTAATCTTTTTTATATTAAACCAATTCTCCTTCGAAGACCGTAACAGCTTCGCCCGTCATATATACATGATTGTTTGATGGATTCCATTCTATCTCTAAATCCCCTCCTAGTAGATGAACAGTAATATTCCTATCGCAATGATTATTGAGTACCGCAGCAACAGCAGCAGCACATGCACCTGTACCACAAGCCAATGTTTCACCAGCCCCACGCTCCCAAACGCGCATATTCAATGTATTTCTATCTACAACCTCTATAAATTCTGTATTTGTTTTGCGAGGGAAGACAGGATGTTTCTCAAATTTAGGTCCGACAACAGGTAAATCCAAATCTTTTATCCCTGTCATAAAAATTACTGCATGTGGATTTCCCATCGAAACACAGGTAATACCCCATGTTTTACCATCCACATCTAGTGCATAATTTAACACGGGCTTTTCTTTTACATCTACCGGAATTAGCGTAGGATCAAGTATAGGTTCCCCCATATCTACTGTAACCTTACGCGATTTTGAGTCCCCGTCTAACAGACTAATATACTTTACTCCGGCTTTTGTTTCCAAAGTTATTTCCTTTTTCGAAGTAAGACCATTATCATATACATATTTACCGACACAGCGAGAAGCATTACCACACATTTCAGCCTCTGACCCATCCGAGTTAAACATCTGCATTCTGAAGTCACATATATCAGACGGCAATATCAACACCAACCCATCCGAGCCTATACCAAAATGACGATCACTTAACTTAAGGGCTAAATCTGAAGGATTTTCTATTCTATGATTAAATCCATCTATGTATATATAATCATTACCAGCACCTTGCATTTTAGTAAACTTCAGTTTTTGCATCTCTATCTAATGTATATTTAAGTCTTTTCTTTTATATATTTATCTCAGGCACAAATTTCATACAAATTATTCGATTTCACAAGAAATTTATAACATTTTTTCATTTTATCGAAACTAAAAAATCTTTTTGATTTATTTGTTAGAATTTTATAGATCATAAAGTCACATTGAACCAATAAATAATTTACAAATGTCAATCCTCAATCGAAATCCATGCCTTTAATATTATATTTTCAAGTTTATTAAAGCAAAATATTTCTTTTACACCTTCATTCTACTTATGCAATTTATATCCTAACACACAGCTCCATAACACACCCATGAACTACAAAATATATAAAAAAAGAAGGAGGCTCATGCCTCCTTTTATCTATTTATCATAAGCTTCTGCATGAACAGTCGCTACAGCACGCCCCGACGGATCGACGCGGTTCTTAAACGAAGCATCCCACTCCAAAGCCGTTGCTGTACTACAAGCCACAGACGGCACAGACGGCACAGTTTGCGAAGCCGAAGCTGAAGGAAAATGACCCTCAAATATAGTACGATACCAATATTCCTCTTTCGACATAGGCGGATTTATAGGAAAGCGCTCTGCTGCATGCTCCATTTGCCTATCACTTATTTTCTTTTCGGCCATCGCACGCAGTGAATCTATCCAGCTATAACCAACTCCATCCGAGAACTGCTCCTTTTGTCGCCAAGCAACACTTTCGGGCAAATAATCCTGAAATGCTTCACGCAAAATATATTTTTCGATTTTTCCATGTCCACACATTTTATCTTTAGGATTCAAACGCATTGCCACATCCATAAACTCTTTATCTAAGAATGGCACACGCCCTTCTACGCCCCATGCTGCAAGCGATTTATTCGCCCGCAAACAATCATACAAGTGCAATCGGTCTAGCTTCCTAACTGTTTCTTCATGAAAAGCTTTTGCGTCCGGTGCTTTATGGAAATATAAATATCCCCCAAACAATTCATCTGCACCTTCTCCCGAAAGAACCATTTTCACTCCCATAGATTTAATGAAGCGAGCCAGTAAATACATCGGAGTAGATGCACGTATAGTAGTCACATCATAAGTTTCGATATGGTAGATAACATCACTTAAGGCATCCAGAGCTTCCTCTACCGTAAAATGAATTTCGTGATGTACTGTACCAATATATTCTGCCACCTTACGAGCAGCAGCCAAATCCGGCGAATCACTCAGTCCTACAGCAAACGAATGAAGCTGAGGCCACCAAGCCTCTGTCTTATTATCATCCTCGATACGACGAGCTGCATATTTTTTTGCGATCGCCGATACAATAGAAGAATCTAAGCCTCCAGACAACAACACGCCGTATGGCACATCCGACATCAGCTGACGATGCACAGCAGACTCCAATGCTGATTTCAGTTCCTGCCCATCAGAAACATTTTCTTCTACATTTGTATATTCCATCCAGTCGCGCTTATACCATTGCTGAAGCGCGCCACCTTCTTTACTAAACATATAATGACCGGGAAGAAATTCCTGAATATTAGGACACACACCCTCCAATGCCTTCATTTCACTTGCTACATAGAATTGACCACAATCGTCATACCCCATATATAAAGGTATAATCCCCATATGGTCACGACCGACTAATATAAGATCCTTCTCGACATCATAGAGAGCAAAGGCAAATATTCCATTCAATTCTTCAAACAAATCGGGACCTTTATCCAGATATAATGCAAGAATAACCTCACAGTCGGAATGAGTAAGGAACTCATAGTCTGAGTATCTGCTCCTTATTTCTTTATGATTGTATATTTCTCCATTTACGGCTAATACCAGCTTTCCATCTTTGCTGTATAATGGTTGTTTACCAGAATCAACCCCTACAATAGAAAGCCTTTCATGAGCAAGGATTGTTTTTTCGCCACAATACACCCCCGACCAATCTGGTCCGCGATGACGTATTTTTTTCGCCATGCGCAACACCTGAGTACGCAAAGCCTCTATATTTTGATTTATGTCAAACACTCCTACAAATCCACACATAATTTATATCTTGTTTTTTCTGTTAGTTTTTTATTTGGTACAGTCCAGCAAAGTTATATCATTTTACTTTAAAACAAAAATATTTAATATCATTTTAAACAACACAATTACAATAAAGTTTCAAAAAGACATAATTAACGCATATTATATTAACATTATACTATTCTCAAACACATGATCTATCATTTCAATTAAAACCATATTACATAGAATAAAAAAATATTTATCTTTGTATAAAGAAAAGATATACCATAACTTACAAAACAAATATCAGCATATGAAGATAAACTTGAGAACGTTCATTCTGCTTACCATTACTATAGCAACATCCTTTGCATCTTGCTCTAAAAGAGATGAACCTTTATTGATCTCTATCACAGGAGAATGGACAACCATTGAAAGACGAGTAACTACCGGAGACGACTTTCTCGACCAAAGCATCAATAGTTTATTTATCCTCGATGATAAAGATTACACTATCACACGTACATTTATACAAACCACATATAATGTAGGAGCATTAGAAACCGTTGCAACGAATAAAAATACAGGGAACGAAGATCGCAAAAGAGATGCAACATATGAAATCAATGGTGATTCGATATATATTGATGACAAAAAATTTGAACAGACAACATCAGGTCTTATTCTAGGCGAAAAATTACTCGTTACATATACTAAAGTAGGGAAAAAGGAACTAGATCATATAATTGAAGAAATTGGAGGAGACCCGAACCTCATACCCAACAATATAACAGGTATTTTGAAGATGAAAGAAACAAGATAATCTTTCTATAAAAATATTTGAATTTTCGATACGATTTATTATCTTTGCAACCCGATTGTCAATAGGCCAACAAGAAACCATTTGTAAAATGGTTCGCCTCAGACACATAACCTGTAAATTATAAAAACAGATGTACGTAATTGTAGACATTCAGGGACAACAAATGAAGGTTGAAGTAGACCAAAAATTGTTCGTTCACAGAATCAACGCAGAAAATGGCTCTAAAGTAGAGTTCGAAAAAGTATTATTAGTTGACAAAGATGGTGCTGTAACTGTAGGAGCCCCTACTGTAGAAGGTGCTAAAGTTGTGGTAGAAGTTATTTCTCAAGCAAAAGGAGATAAAGTTCTTGTATTCCACAAGAAAAGAAGAAAAGGATACCGTAAATTAAACGGTCATCGTCAACAATTTTCAGAAGTTGTAGTTAAAGAAATTATTGCTTAATCAGTAAAAACAGAAGACAATGGCACACAAGAAAGGTGTAGGTAGTTCGAAAAACGGCCGTGAATCGGAAAGTAAACGATTGGGCGTTAAAGTATTTGGAGGAGAAGCTGTAAAAGCAGGAAACATCATAGTTCGTCAAAGAGGCACAACTCACCATCCAGGTGAAAACGTAGGTATTGGCAAAGACCATACATTGTTTGCGCTTACTGATGGTACTGTTGCATTCCGTAAAAGAAAAGACAACAGATCTTTCGTTTCTGTACTTCCAGTAGCAGAAGCTTAAAATACAGTCCTAAAGACATAGAAAAGAGCAACCTGAAATTCAGGTTGCTCTTTTCATTTTAAGAAAATACTAATATATAATTAGAATTCAGCTTAAATATCATTATTATTTGGTATTGTCCACGCTTCATATATATCATTACTTTGTATCCGTAAGAATAAATAAACACATAAAACAAATCGAGATGTCGAAAATAGGAATATACTACGGTTCTACAACAGGAAACACACAGGAAGTAGCGGAAGAAATAGCAAAACAACTAAATGTTGCCAAATCTGATCTGCATGATGTAGCTAAGGCGAATGCAGATTTTTCAGCTTATGATACAGTATTGTTCGGCTCTTCTACTCTCGGATTCGGCGACTTGCAAGATGATTGGGAAGATTATATTAGCAAAGTTAAAGGTGCAGATCTGAGTGGAAAGAAAGTTGCTTTGTTCGGTTGTGGAGATTCATCATCATACAGTGATACATTTGGTGATGCTGTAGGTAAAATCTACCAGACAATAAAAGGAAAAGGCTGTGAAATAGTCGGTAGTGTAAGTACCGATGGTTATACATTCGATGAATCTGAAGCTGTTGTCAACGGAAATTTTGTCGGTTTATTAATAGACAACGACAATGAATCAGACATGACAGAAGAGCGTATCAGCAACTGGATCGAAGAATTAAAAAAGGCAATCTAACAAAATGGACGGAATGCGCATCTTCCATCATCTTATCTACGAATATAAAAAAGGCGTACGAGACCTGATGCTTTGCACAATGACAGCAGACACAGAAGAAAAGGTAAGATGGAAGCTTGAAAAGAATACGATCTGTTATAAAATAGAAAAATTAAAAAACGGAAACATAAATGTCTTCTTTGGGAAAGATGAATGTATGTTGGTAGCAAATAAAATATGTGGAGATAAACCACTTAATCTACTAACACCAGAAGAAGATTTTATTCTTGGCATACTATTGGGCTACAGCATTAGCGAGCAATGCAATAGATATTGCAAGAAGCAAAAAATAAAAAAGATAGAATTGAAAGAAATGGAAACATACTTTGTTTAGCATAACTTTTCTATAGATAGTTTTTTTAGTTGATCAGTAATCCCCGTAGACGTGATGTCAATGGGGATTTATATTTTCCACACTTCTCAAAGATGAAGAGATATAAAAATAGGGGAATTTCTTCCCCTATTCTTGTGAAATTATCTTTTCAGCTTACCATATATGATGTAATTATTATCATTATCTGTTATCGAGTTTTTGAGCTTTGTAACTTTTTCTTTCATACTTTTCGACATATTTTTATTCTCATTAAGTGCCTTTTCCAAAGCATCTTTTAGATCTCCGGGATCCGAATTATTAACATAATAACCATTTTCGAAGTTAGCCCATTGAAAAGGTATATCGCCTAAAAAGTCATTTTTGAAACTATAATACGATCCCTTCATTGTTTTTTTATCAACTATAAGAAATCTGTGATTCTGTGTAACAGTAGTATTTTCCGACACTTTCTTTGGCTCTGCAAAATTGGCTAAATAATGTAATGGAAGCTCTCCATAACTTGTTATTGGTGTTTCAATATTTCCAAAGTTCATTTTAAATGCTACTTTCAGATCATTCGTCTTATAATTATAATTAAACCAATCTCTATTTTCACCCCAGAACATAAACAATGCAAAATCAAATGTATTTACATTCTTATTGGCAAAAACTTCATTACTGAAATCCGGATCAATCGCATATTTACCGGCATCAATTCCATTATTCACTTTCCCATCTAGAGTCTGATTCCAAACGACATATTTTGTCCATCCTTTGAATGGAAGAGTTGCCAATGTTATTGTTTTATCATCATTCACCTTAAACTTGCCTTTCGACAATCGTGCAGCTAAAGGATATGGAGCCAAAGCTTTTCCCGTAAAATCAAAGGCTAATAGTTTATCGCTTTGCCAAGGCAGCAGATATATCCGCTTATTCTTTTCATCTATTTGAGCATCATAGATCAAATTATATTCTCCCGGACCTTGCCCTACACTTCCAATTTTAGCAATAAATTTTCCCTTTTTATCAAAAAGTTTATAAGGATTATTATCACTCCCTTTTATTAAAATATAATTATCTGAAACAATAGCATGTGTATTAGCAACTAAAGCGTCATCAGCTGCATCTAATAATACAATCTCGAGACTTTCGACTAATTCGCTAAGCGGAATCTCAATGGTTTTCGTTGACACTTTCGAATAATCACAAATAATTGTTCCTGAAGGATCTTTCTTTGCAACGATATTCGATTTTGATAAAGTTTGAGCAACAGCAGCATGAGCTACAAAAACAATCACTCCTAAAATCATTAATTTAGTTTTCATATGCTTTCCATTTTGGGTTTGTAATAAAATTGAGCTTTTAACAACTCAAAATTAAATAGAATAATAGAGGAATACTAGAATATAGACGGACAAAGAAAATAATTAAATAATTGATTATAGATATAATACAATAAACACACAAAATAAATGGCGGACAAAGAATATATTTATTATATTTAAAACTCAGAACTAAAGCAAATCTACTATGAAAAAGATAATATCAATAACAATATTTACGTTCTTACTTTTTAATATTGCTTGTCATAAAGATGAGACTTTATTATGGGAAAAAGTTGAGGAATATTTAGATAAAAATCAAGATTCTTTAATACACTATATAAAACTGATAGAACATCCTGAAAATCTCCTGCCTCCTCAAAGAGCTAAATACGGCTTAATATTATCAGATAGGCTTCCTGCCAACAAAGAGAATGAATTTAAATTAGATCATTCACTAGACTATTACACATCCGCAAAGGATACAACGATGATGATACAGTGCTATCTTGCAAAAAGTCGTTATTATAAAGACTCTATTTATCAGGAAATTACTTTTTTAAATCTGGCTAAAGATTTAGCTCTCAAGGCTAATCATAGAGCATCAATAACCTATTTAAATTTAAATATCGGATACTGTTACGAAAGGCTGGAAGATGACGAAGTGGCATTTACTCATTTCCAGAAAGCAGAAGAATATGCTCCCACAAACGATTTTTTATATGGTCTAACTCACTGGAATCAAGCGAGGATATATAATAAAAGGGGTATGAAAGATAAAGCTATTGTAAGTCTATTAAACGTAGCTGAAAATGCTAGGGTATATGCGCCCAGAAACTTATCTTCTATTTACAAACAAATATCTGACAGGTATCAGGAGCTTAAAAACTATGAAAAGGCCTTAGAGTATATCAACCTAAGCTTTCAGTATAGAACTAATATAAAAGAAGCCCCAAGCTATAACTTAGCTAAAGCAATCATTTTTATCAATACTCAAGAACTAGACTCAGCACGCCTGTATCTTAGCAAGGCCATAGATTCGCCTAATCCTTATATCTCAAATAGGGCTTTAGGTTTTTTATATGAATTGAATAAGAAAATCAATCAATATGACAAAGCCTATTATACAAGAATAAACGAAGAAGATAATTTTTCCTCATTAGAGTCCAAAGAAGATTGGAATATACTAGAGCAAAAGTATATGAAAGAGAAACTAAAAAATGAGAATAACCAACTAAGAATAGAGAAGCAACAGCAAAAAAATTATTCTTTAGTGATAACAATAGTATTACTTCTTGCTTTTGCATTCACATACATTTTATATTCTTACAAGAAAAAGCAGCAGATATTAATAAAGCACAAACATGAAGAACAGTTATTAAAAGAAAAAGCTTTATTACACGAATCCCAAAATTTGCTACTTAAGCGAGATAATGAACTAGCTTTGTTTCAACAAAAAGCAGCTACATTACGAGCTTATTTGTTCAGAAAAATGTCGCTATATCAAAAAATCCCCTCTTTAGACAAGGATGTAATAAAAGAAGTCAATAATAAAAAAATAAGCCTTACTGAACAGGACCTCATTGAATTAAGAAAAACTGTCGATGCGGCTTATAATGGATTTTCAAAAAAATTAGCAGATTCTTTTCCTTGTCTTTCTGAGGATGAAATTATATTTTGCTGTTTAATCAAAATTGAAGTGGATATGCAAGATTTATCCGATATTTATTGTATTAGTAAAGCAGGAATTACAAAAAGAAAAATGCGGATAAAAAAAGATAAACTAAAAATAGAAACTAATAATTCATTAGATAGTTTTATTAGACATTTTTAGATGCATCTAATATGTACTATATCTATTAAAAGTTAAACTTAAACCAGTAAAAGTATGTTATACAACAATAATATATAATGTGTACTATGAATCTATTTGATTTACGAAGAGACTTCACTCTGAAAACCCTCGATGAAAAAGATATATTGCCGAACCCAATTAATCTGTTCGAACTATGGTTCAACGAAGCCATAGCTGCCGAAGCATTAGAACCGAACGCTATGAATCTGGCAACGGCAACACCTGATGGTAAGCCTTCATCGAGAATAGTATTGCTCAAACAAATAAAACCTGAAGGCTTTGTTTTCTTCACGAACTATGACAGTAAAAAGGGCAAGCAAATAGAACAGAATAAGTACTGTGCACTAAATTTTATATGGCACGAGTTGGAAAGACAAGTCAGAGTAGAAGGTATAATAGAAAAAATATCCGGTGAGGAATCTGACTCCTATTTCGAAGTGCGCCCTACCCTCAGCAAGCTTGGTGCATGGGCATCTCCACAAAGTGAAGTCATATCAGGACGGAAATTCCTTGAATATTTAATTGTAGATTTTGAATCCAGATTTGAAGAAAAAGACATCACACGTCCTCTAAATTGGGGCGGTTATATCGTAAAGCCCCACTTGATCGAATTTTGGCAAGGTCGCAGCAACCGTTTGCATGACAGAATACAATATACATTGGAAAATGGAAAATGGAAAATAGAACGGCTCGCACCATAAATAACGAAACAAAGTCAATCCGACCCTGTTTCGTTATTCGAGATATAATTTATTTACTTCTATGCTATCACCCTATAATCAAAGAAGTCATACTTAGAGAGCCCGCAATTACTTTATCGTTAAAAAAACGGATTTGTTCTCCTTGCTGCTGCAATGCCAGTGTATAAAGTAACGGAATATAATGTTCGGGTGTGGGGATTGCCAATCGTGCCGAACTGCTGATATGATTGTAATCTGTCAATGATTTATGATCTCGGTCAAGTATCTTCTCCTTAAACAGGTTATTCAGATCAAAAGCCCAATCATAGCCATATTCAGTGTTGAAATCATCATTTTCGAGTTTCACCATTCTCAGGTTATGTATCATATTACCACTACCTATAACCAATATTCCCTTTCGGCGAAGAAACAATAATTCTTTACCTAAGCTGTAATGATAATCAGCATTCTTAAAATGATCAATACTCATTTGCACCACTGGTATATCGGCCAGAGGATAAATATGCTTCAATACGCTCCAACTACCATGATCGAGGCCCCACTCATAGTCCAACCCAACATGAATATCCTTTATTCTGTCTTGTACAAATTCTGCTAAATCCAGAGAACCATGAGCCGGATACTGTTGCCTGTTCAGTTCCTGAGGAAAACCATAAAAGTCATGAATCGTTTTAGGTTGTTCCATAGCTGTCACAAAAGTCCCTCGTGTTTCCCAATGCGCAGATATGCACAAAATAGCCTTCGGACGAGGCAAGTTCGACCCTAACTTATTCCATTCACGCACAAACTCATTATCTTCTATAGCGTTCATTGGCGTCCCATGCCCAACGAATAGCACAGGCATTAAAGGTGTATCCTCAAAGGACATTGCCTGCCTATGTAAATCTTTTAATGTCATAATGTTTCGGTCTTATAAAAATCGGCTCTGACGAAAAGCCAAAGCCGACAATCGCTTATTTAACTCTTTGCAGCTTTTACTCTGCAGCTTTTGCAACAACAGTTATCTGTAACTCTATATTGTCATTCACAATATTTTCCTTTAAATCGGCAAATAGCGTTTTTGAACCATATTTTACATTCCATTGTGTACGGTCTATCGTAAACGGTACGGTTACAGCTGTATATTTATTTCCTTCTTTCGTAATTTTTGCTCCGAATGTTATATTTTTCTCTACATCTTTCAATTTCAGATTACCGCTTACACTATGTGATACGCTATCTGTTACATTTGGTGCAGCTTCTATTTTTGTAATAGTAAATGTACTTTGTGGATATTTAGCTACATCAAAAAAGTCTTCACTCTTCAGATGGTTAACCAACATTTCATTCATATCCTTCTGTGTCAGATCTTCATCTACAATCGCATTCATATCAATTGTAAAAGAACCCGATACGACTTCTTCTCCATTAACTGCAAGGCTTCCGCTTTTCAAAGCAATAGTACCATGATGTGAGCCACCAATTTTAGAACCTTTCCAATGTATAGATGATGCCGCTGTATCAACTGTCAATTCTACTCCTGTACCCGAAGCTGCTGCTTGGGCATCTGTTCCTTCTACTTTATTTTTCACTGATGTATTGCATGACACTGCAAATAATAATACTGATAATGCAAATAAATATTTTTTCATATTTTCTAATGTTAAATAATTTGTTTCTTGTTATATAACATTAGAGTTCGAAATTTGTTTATTATATAATTAATTAATGTTTTAATGCACATTTATAAAAAAAATTATAGATTTGCATCGGAGTCAATAGAAATTGTATCAGATTAAAGGTCATTCTTTGATTAGAAAGCTTAGTTGAACATTACATTTATAATTAGCTATTTATCATTTTACATAAATAATTTATGGTCAATCTAGAATGGTATAGAACATTTAAAGCCATTTATCAATATGGCACTCTAACGCGTGCTGCTCAGGAATTAATGATCTCTCAGCCCAATATGAGCATCCAACTGGCTTCGCTCGAAAGTTATATCGGACAACAACTATTCGTTAGGTTACCCCGCAAGATGATGCCGACCGAATACGGGAAACAACTTTATACGCAGATAGTGGAGTCTATAGATAATCTGGAACGTGTAGAGACCGAATTTAAAAGAACAGTACTTAATAAAGCACCGTGTATCCGTTTTGGAACTCCTGCCGAATTATTTAATACTTATCTGGCTCAACATATCGGAGAACAAAGAGATTTGAATCTGAATGTAGAATACGGATTGGCTGATAACCTTACAGATAAATTAATAAATAATGAGCTGGACATTGCTATAATAACACGCCAAAGCAAAGGAGAGGAGTCTATTACCTATGAACCTCTATTTACAGAATCTTTCATGGTTGTATGCAGCCCGGAAACGAATACAGATGATTTCGACAAACTTGTTGAATCTAAGAATCTCTCAGAAATAGAGAAATGGTTGAAAGAAAGAAAATGGTATGCATATAGTAACGACTTAGCATTGATAAGAAGGTTCTGGCGTGAAAATTTCAAGAAGCGCCCTTTGTTGAAACTTCAGGCTACCATTCCTGATAACGATGCTATATTGAAGGCTGTAAATAATAGTGATGGCTTATCAGTTTCATCCGATCTGATAGCAGGAAGGGCTTTAGAAAAAGGCTGTGTAAAAATACTATGGAGCGGTTTCGCTCAAGCAACGAATACGCTCTATCTGGCATACAATAAAAATAAAATACAACCTCAATATATAGATAAGGTCAGAGCATTCATTAAAAAATATGTCGATACAGCAAAGTAAAAACGACAGGCCTCATATAAAATACGTAATTTTACATCCAATATTCAATTTTAGCTCCATCATGAGATACATCTACATCGGTACTATACCCTTTCTTTTAGCATCTTGTACATCAATAATGAGTATCGGCTTCGTTGGTATTATAGCCATATTTGCGCTAATGCTGATTCTTTTTGCCATTATGTTTTTTCTAATTGCCAAAAGAAGAAAGCAAGGTGAAAAAAGTCTGGTAAAATTCAATAATGATGTTCATATATCTCTAAGCCGATTAGATACCCCTCAGCAAAAGATTAATATGCTGAACGCTTTGATAGACAGAATAAACAAGGATGAAAAGTATGCAAAAGATACAGAATGGCGAGACAAGGTTCTGGTGAAAACCTATATGCATCTTGCCACAATATATTATCAGATAGGAGATGAAATGCACACACTCAATACGTGTACAAAAATCATCGAACTCGATCAGAATGATGGTATGGCGTATTACAATAGAGGATCCATATATAGTAATATGAGACTCTACGAAAAGGCTTTAAGCGATTTAAACAGAACTATCGAATTATTACCCGATTATGGCAGTGCTTATAACAACCGGGGGCTTGTACACGAAAGAATGGAGCACTATTCAGAAGCTCTAGAAGATTTCAATAAAGCAATAGAATTGGAAGACTCTCCTATAGCCTATTACAACAGAGGAAACACATACTTCGAAATAGAAAAGTATAATGAAGCTCTAGCCGATTATGAAGAAGCTTTAAACATGACTGATAACGAAACCCAATCGGATTTAGCATCCGAGTTAGAAGTAAGTATAAAGGTAACTAAAGATAAAATTGAAAATAAGAATAAAGAATAAGACTGTTTCAGATAAGAGAATCTAGAACTTTCCTGTAAACAGGATGCTGTTTCAATATATAGTCATTACCTACCATAAATAATTGTTCCCGAGCTCGGGTGAGTGCCACATTTAGCTTTCGATCAACGGTCTTATCCCTATTCATATTACAAAAGTATTGTAGTTGATACGGCTGATTAAAACAAAAAGAGAGAATTATTACATCACGCTGACTACCTTGATATCGCTCTACTGTATCTACCATTATATCTGACAATTCACGGATTCCGGTTTCATCCAATTTTTGCCTGATTAATGCTATCTGGTTACGATATGGCGTTATTATACCTAATGTTTTTTGAGTATCGAAATCTCTGTTATTTTCCCTATAGATTTCTAACAAAGATTTAGCTAATGATACTACTACATCTGCTTCCGATTCATTCATCTTATCAGAAACATTTACTTTTCCCGATTCCCGTACAGATATGAAAGCAACGCGTGTCTTTGTTATTAAACTCTGATAAATATCATTTTCATCGGAAGAAAGATAGTTTAAATCTTCAGATTGTCTCTCGGTAGCCGTTCTTAATTCATTATTATAGAAATGTGGATTCACCAACCGTACAATCTCTTCATGCATACGTCCATGATAAACCAATGTATCATAAGCTTGTGGCCAACTATTTTTTTCACAGATGCGAAACAATCGTTCAAAAAGAGACTCCCTACAATCAAACAATCCAATTGAATTTAACGATAAATCATCGACTTTCGACTTATTTTCGTTTTGTAGCGTGATTGTAGATAATTGTTTATGATCTCCAATCATAATGAACTTGTCGAACTGAGGCAATAACCCTATAATCTGAGGTTCTAATATTTGCGAAGCCTCATCGATAATCGCTACATTAAAATGTTTCAGATCGAACAATTCAGGCTTTCCTGCAATAGAAGCCAATGTCCCTACAAAAATGCGTGTATCACCTATAGTCTGTAACAACTCTTTTCTGTTTTCAGCTTTATCGGATATTTGTTGCAATAATCTGTGGCGATACGCCTCCCCTGAAGAAAGTCCGGTTCCGACACGTATATATTTTTCGCACGCTTCCTCTTTTTCACCGAAAGCATTACAGATTGCAGAACATAATTCATCGACAGCTCTGTTCGTATATGCCATCACGAGAATATTTGCGCTTTCATCGGAATAAAGCCGTTCAATGAGTCGCCGTGCAAAAATAGAAGTCTTGCCTGTACCCGGAGGACCTACTATCAGAAAATAGTCTTCCGCGGCAATTGCTTTTTCTATAATTACTTCTCTTTTTTCATCTTTCGAATATTCTACGTTTATCTTGTTTTTAAACGATGAAATGGGTGAACGGAGTCCTAACAACAATTCTTTTTTATCAATAGAAGCAGCCAGAAATGCAAATAAACTCTTAAACATAGCATTATAGCTATGGTCTAACTTATCATGTTCGACAGCCCAATATTTATATCGAGTAAAGAACTTTCTATTTCTTTGCTTGTATCGGAAGCGTAATACAACGTGGGATGAAGATATCTCTACAACCGTACCTTTCAATATCTGATTGGTCAGCACAGTGTCATTTTCCTGCTCGCGGGGATAAAGAATACAAATCTCTCCTTCCCTAAAATTTACACAATCAGCAGAATCGCTTCGCTGAAATCGAATAATCATATCCTTGCCGCTATCATCTATTTCTTCGATTATCAGGTCTGTTATCAGGTCGAGTGCATCTCTTCGTTCTTCGAACGATGTATTCCAAAGAGCAGATATACTCATAGCAGAATCATAGCTTTCATCGCCTGTT
The DNA here is from genome assembly GCA_047972895.1 of Dysgonomonas sp. Taxonomy (GTDB): domain Bacteria; phylum Bacteroidota; class Bacteroidia; order Bacteroidales; family Dysgonomonadaceae; genus Dysgonomonas. The sequence goes on along the minus strand of JBKEBA010000002.1, from coordinate 16,679 downwards.
TTCTGTAAATAGAGTTCGCGCGTAATAAAACTCACATATCGGTAAAAATATAATTTTTCCAACTGAGAAGAGGCATCCAATATTTTCTTTATATCATTCAGCTTATCAATAAAAAATTGAGGTAGACGCCCATAATTATCCAGATTGAACAATTCATCGAAAGTCTTGCTTACATCCTTTCCATCGCCTATATACAAATCGTGTTCGGTGGCTACAATAAGGTTACGAGTATTGACAATCTCTTTCTCCAACTGCTGATAAACTGCAGCAAAACGTATATTCTCACCGCTATTGTCGGCTGCAGAATAAAGGATATTAGGAAAAATATGACGGGCGTCTTTGTCGAACACGCTTTGAATCATCATACGGTATATTGCCGTTTGCGTTTCGTGATTCAATGCTATCTTAGTAACATCATCCTGAGGAAAAGGAGTTTTTCCCGATTTCAATTCTATGATGCGATCAGTTCCATCCTTTTCATCAGACAATTGTAACAAATCGAGCCGACCCTGGAAGCCATATTTCTCGCAAAAAAAAGAAGGCTCTAAAGTACAGGATGACACATCGAAACCAATAGCAGGCATATCATGTAAGACAACCCTTTTTATATTATTGAATTGCTTCCTCGCTTTTTCCATAAACTCTTTGAAATCTGCGTTTTCACCGATTTCTTTACAGGAAGCATACTCGAAAGGCATTGATCGAAACGATTTTATAAAAACCTCATTAAAAATCAGTTTATCCGCATCTATCGCATAAATAAATTCATCCAGAAAAAAATTAGCCAGATTACCCAGAAGTATATGTTTGCTGTTTGTAACAGGTTCAAATTTACGTCGGAAATAATGCAGATAAGAACTACCGTAAGATTGGAAGCATTCAGCCATAGAAGAAGCGTCGATCAGGTAATCAGGCTCTAATACAAACATCTTGGGTATGCAATATCCCTGCCCATCTATCTTCACATCTATCAGATTTAGCTGAGCACCTATCCATAAACGGCTGATTGTTTCATTGAATACATCATTTACTTTAGCCACATTATATCTGACTGAAAGCGGTTGATCTGCGACTATATCTGACTGACAAATTAGCCTCTCATTAGTAGTATCTATATCTACTACCTGAACTCGGATCTTATCGAAGAATTTAGAGATATCATCTTCGGATTTAAACTCTTGTGTAAATTCCGAATATTTTTCCCCACAAATAAAAAGAAGAAATTTCTCTAAAGCTTCTTTAGCTTGTAGGTATTGAAAAGGATATATCAAATTATTCTCATCTCGAAGCAGAAATGAGGCTTTTATCCTTATATCTTGCAATCTCCATTCCAAGGATTTAGGCAATTCATATTTCTGTGCAATAAAGACAAGACGCGAAAATAACGAAGGAAACTGCAAAGATTCATCAGCAGTGATTTCTTTACAGTTTCGTTCAAGTATCCGCTTTAGTCGGATATATTTATTTCTTAATGACAAATCAGATTCATCTATAGCTTGTATCTCATAGAGATAATCAGACAATATTAAATCATCATTATTTGGCATATTATAAATTAGAGATTTATACTTTATATTAATCACTTACATATATATATATATTATTCTTGAAAGTAAATACTATCGTATAGCCATCTCGTATGTTAGATGTACCTGTGATTGTTATATATACATATCCCCGTCTCCTGATAACATATATTACATCTGCCATGATATCAACATAAGCATTATCATTAATAACGTACTCATTATTGACATTAGGCGAAATTGTAGGAAGATAATCATATATGATATTACCATTGGCAACTATACGCAAGTTGATTCTGTGGGTACGCTCAATATTGGATAGTGTAACCCATGCATTAAGTGTTCTGATATCGATAAGGTCTTCCCTTTCTGGGCGATAATCGGCTATGTCAATATCATATACTCTTATCGTATATTCAAAATACCCATCCGACCTTGTAGGTACTTCTACTTCGAAGTCTAAAGTTGTTGCAATCCATCTGGCTTCTTTTTCACATGATGAGAACGATAATAATGCAAATACTAATAGTATAGCCGTAAAAAGTTTGCTTTTATATCTTTTCATAACAATTAAAATTTAGGTACAAATGTAAATAATTATATTCATTATATTATTATGACTCAAAAAATCACTATTTGTAACATGAGTTATAACAAATATAGAAAAATTTTATAATTCATTACTGTTCATTTATCAGAATGAAACAATTATCTTTGCTTCCGAAATCTTAGGGGTGCCTTAAAATAACGGGCTGAGATCATACCCATAAAACCTGATCCGGATAATGCCGGCGTAGGAATAAGAATTATGCTTTTGCGCGCACGCATATTCTCTAATTTCGGGAAATCATCTTATCAAACCCCTTTTTTGTTTAACTGAAGATTGAAACAATAAGAAGTTGTTTTATATCTGATTATTCTATAAAAATTAAATGAAAAAGGTATTCGTATTTTTTACTGCTATGATGTGCAGTATATTTATTTATTCTCAACAAAAAGCAGACAGTATTAAAATTGTCAAACTCGACGAAGTCGTGGTATCTGCTACACGGGTGGCGTCAGATGCACCTGTAGCTTATTCTAATCTGAATGAATTGCAGATAAAGCAGGATAATGCTGCTAAAAACATTCCTTCTCTTTTACAGACTCTTCCATCCGTTGTATCATATACCGAGGGGGGAACATCTGTAGGTAACACATCATTCCGCATAAGAGGAACAGACGCCAATCGCATCAACATCACGCTGAATGGAATGCCATTAAACAATCCTGAAAGCCAAGAGGTCTATTGGGTAAACCTACCTGACCTATCTAACTCCTTACAAAGTATGCAAATACAGCGAGGGGTAGGAACATCGACCAATGGTACAGCTTCGTTTGGCGCAAGTATCTCAATGCAAACCTTAGGAGGTAAACCGAAGGCATATACCGATATATCTACTGCCTATGGACAATACAATACATTCCTACTATCGGGAGCAGCAGGTACAGGTATCCTAAAAAATGGTTTATCTCTGGATGCTCGCTATTCGTATGTGAAGAGTGATGGCTATATCCGTAACGGAAAGGTAGATCATAAGAATATCTATGCAGCAGTCTCTCATTATACCGATAAGCAACTAATCCGCCTTATCTACATGAATGGGATACAGCACACAGGCATCACTTGGGAAGGAATAGACCCAAGTATGATAGACATTGATAGAAGATACAATTCGGCAGGGGAATATACTGATGACAATAAGAAAACACAATATTATGATAATGAAACGGATAATTACTATTCAAATATCGGACAATTGTTATATACACGTTACCTAACCAATTCTCTGACATTAAATGCCAATCTTAGTTACAACAACGGATATGGTTATTATGAAAATTATAAGACAGATGAAGGCTTTGCCGACTATGGATTGGGAAACCAGATAGTGGAAGGAAAAACTTATGAAAACTCCGACCTTACTCTCCGTAAACTGATGGCAAACGATTTTTATGTGGGAGGCTTTAATTTGGACTACCAGACCGGTAAATTGGGACTAACCGCAGGTACGACGTATAACTATTATGACGGTTCGCATTATGGACGATTACTGTGGGTGAAATACAACCAGAACATAGCTGACGGTTATGAATGGAACCGTAATAGCGCTATCAAAAAAGATATGAATATTTTTCTCAAAGCCGAATATCGTCCATCAGAAAATCTGTCTTTGTTTACAGAGATACAGGAACGCTACATTGATTACAGAATGAAGGGTCTGGATGATGATTTGGTAGATTTGACGAACAACAACTATTACAACTTCATCAATCCTAAAGCCGGACTATCATACCGCTTTCTGAGCAAGAACGAAGTATATGCATCTTTCGGAATCTCTAACAGAGAGCCATTACGCTCTGACCTGAAAGAATCACTAAAAGGAGGTGCTGACCGCAGTATTAAGCCGGAAAGGCTGTATGACTATGAGTTAGGCTATAAATATACAAATGACATAATAGCCTTCAGTGCAAACCTGTATTATATGGACTATAAAGATCAATTGGTACAAACAGGTAAGCTGAACGATGTAGGTTATAAACTACAAGAAAACGTGCCGGATAGCTACCGCACAGGTATTGAATTGACACTCTCTTACATTCCTACTGAATGGCTACGCCTTGATGGTAATCTAACATTGAGCCGCAATAAGATAAAAGATTACACGGCATATTATACCATATATGATCCTATTTCGTGGAAACCTGTTCAGCCGTTGACACAAGAGAAAGAGTTCTATAAATCTACTGATATTTCTTTTTCGCCCAGTACTGTTGGTAGTTTCATCGTTACATTGAAACCTTTCGAGAAAGAAGACATTACATTCTCTTTTATCAATAAGTATGTAGGCAGAATGTATTATGACAATACGTCAAGCGCAGAAAACCGGTTATCAGATTATCTCGTAACAGACTTCACCGCATCATATACGCTCGATACCCATAAAGCAGGGAAGATAGACTTCCAGTTCTTTATTAACAATTTGGCGAGTATTAAATACAGTGCAAATGCGTGGATCGACCCATGGCGGTTTTCGGATGGAACAGAAATAATTTACAAAGGATTATACCCTCAGGCAGGAGCCAACCTGATGGGAAAAATAAGATATAGATTTTAAATAATGACAAAATAATGCTTGGGGTACTCTCAGCCATACATGAGTACCTCAAGATTAATTACATATCAAATGGGCGTATTTTTAGCATTCATAACAGACAATTGGGTAAGCATAACAGGTGCGATAATAGGCTTAGTCTTTCTATATCTGGAATATAAAGCAAATATCTGGATGTGGGCAGCCAGTATAGTTATGGCGGCATTTTATATCTTTATCTTTTACAAGACCGGACTATATGCCAGCATGTGTATCTACATCTACTTTTTCTTTGCATCCATATACGGCTGGGTTATGTGGATTACCCGAAATAGGAACGAACAAACAGGTGATGAAATAATTACCCACATACAAAAACGATATTTCCCTTTCGTCATAGGGGGGATATTTGTCACTTTTGTCACTATTTATATTATCTTAGTCCAATTCGGAAGCAATCCTGTTTATATAGCTGCTGGAGATGCTTTAACCACAGCCCTAAATATAATTGCATTATGGATGATTTCCCGCAAATGGGTAGAACAATGGCTATTAGTAATCCCTGCCAATGCCATCTCGAGCGGATTACTCTTTGCCCAACATGATATAATGTCTGGAGTCCTTTTTTTCATTTATTTTATTGTCTCTATATTTGGTTATTATAGATGGAAAAAGATGGTTCCAAATTATGATCAGCCATCGTAAATATTCTGAATAAATTCTATTAAACGATAATATCCTCTGAATTATAGACAAATACTCTTATCTTTACATCTTGAATTCGCAAATCAAGACAGAAAAATAGATGAAAATTTTTCAAATTATAACAGTTTCTGAATATGGCGGAGCACAAACAATAGTAGCAAATCTTGTAAAAACATTAAGTCCCGAACATGAACTCTTTGTTCTATATGGTGGAGAAGGCGAGGCTTGGGATCATCTGGAAAGCAACTTTACAAAAATAAAACTCAACAGCCACAGAAAGGAAGTATCTTGGAAAGACATTGGTCTTCTATTCAAATTATTCTATTACAGGCTTAAATATAAGCCTGACGTAGTACATCTGCACTCATCCAAGATGGGTGTACTCGGACGTATTGCCTTCTGCAAAAAGAAAATTGTCTATACCGTACACGGATTTGATTCGATACGTAAAGCATTTCGTAAATTCCTCATAATAGAGAAATTACTCAAGAATAAAGCGAACAAAATAATCGGAGTCAGCCAATATGATGTAAATATACTGAAAGAAGAAGGCATATACAAAAATGTAGTTCGCGTATACAACGGAGTAGCAGATCATTATGCAGAGAAACAAACAGAAAGCAACAGAGCTATTACAAAAAAATTGAAACAACTTAAGCTACAGTATTCGAAAACCATCATGTGTCTTTCGCGGATATCTAAACAAAAAAAATTTGACCTATTTCTTGATATGGCAAAGCAAATGCCGGATTATGCATTTGTATGGATTGGAAACAAAACAGAAGTAGACAATTTACCGACGAATGTATTCTGTCTAGGAGAAGCTCGTTCGTCCTGCTTTTATTTAAGATATGCCGATTTGTTTATTCTCCCTTCCAATTATGAAGGTTTACCCATGTCTCTGCTCGAAGCTCTTTCTTTTGGTGTGCCTGTAGTAGCTTCATCCGTGGGAGGTATAACAGAAGTCCTCGATGGAAAAAACGGATATGCCGTAAATAATGATGTACAATCCTTTAAGGAAAAAATAGAATACATCCTGACAGATGGAAACAGACAAAAAATGATGTCTGAATATGCAAGACAATCATATCTTACTAGCTTTACAATCGAAAAAATGGTAGATGGCTACAAAGCCATCTTTAACACAATCGATACAAATAAAAAATGAGCAAGCCTTTAGTATCAGTCCTTATCCCCTGCTACAATGTAGAAAAGTATGTGGAAGAGTCGGTTAATTCGATCCTTAAACAGACATATACCAATCTCGAAATCATAGCTATAAACGATTGCTCGACTGATAATACAGGAAATATATTGCAACAGCTAGCTGATAAAGATTCTCGTATAACAGTTGTCAACAATTTCAAAAACCTCAGGCTTATCAGCACACTGAACAAAGGTATCGAACTTTGCCGCGGCGAGTATATCGCACGCATGGATGCCGATGACATATCACTACCTACCCGTATAGAAAAGGAAGTTGATTTTTTGGAAAAGAATAAAGACCACGATATTGTTAGTACCCAATTTTACGCATTTCGTTCCGATAAACCGAACAAGTATGACTTAAACCATAGCCCGCAACATGACAACGAGTTGAGAGCATATATGCTCTTCAGGTCGGGAATCTGCCATCCGGCAGTATTGATCAGGAAGCGGATATTCAGTGAACTCGGACTGAAATTCGAGCAACAATATCTCCATGTAGAAGATTATGCATTGTGGTCGGAAGCTATTTACAAAACAAAGATTGCAAACCTGCCGGAACCACTACTATTATACAGAGTACACAAAAATCAAGTATCTTCATTGAATGAAGAACTACAAACCGAAAATAAAAAAGAAGTATTTAAGATTCATTGTAATCATCTGGGACTACCTATCGATAACAAATTCATAGATATCTATGCATCTGTTGCCGAGAGCATACCATCCGAGTCTTCATTTAAATATCTGGACAAATGTGAGAAATTTATGCTGTCCCTTATGGCATTAAATCAAGAAAAAGACTTCTGTGACAACAAATACCTCAGCCATATGTTATCTTTACATTGGTTACGCCTTTGCGCAAACTCACGCTTGGGCTTAAAAGTTGTGCCATATTTAAAAAAGTCTCTTTTATACAAAAAAGAAAATTATATATTCAGAGATTTTGTCGTTTTTTATACAAAGTGTACATTTAAACTCAGATATAAGAAATCTCTTATTTACAAAATTGTCTTTAAATAATTTATGCAAAGAATAAAAGAAGCCGTACCTATGTTTCTTGTGCTGGTCGTGATGTTCTATTACATCTATCCACAAGCACTCGATGTGAGAGGCTCCTCCTTTATTCTACTATCCGGTGTTATAGGCCTGGGGCTATATGCATACCATGGCTTCCCATTCAAAGAAGTCATTTATGTTCTTATAGGGATAGGCGTTATGTATTTTTCCTTTCTTACATCCAACTGGATAAATATGACTGAAGACTCCTATACTATAGGCTATCCGAAAAGCCAGATCGCATGGTTCTTTTCTGCCTATTTGGTTATATTTCTCATATTCTCAGCACACAAAAAGCCGACATTCAACACATTACTACTCTATATTGCCGCAGCCATCGGACTCCAAGCCATCATCGCATTCGCCATGAATACCAACGAAGGTATCAACAACTTTTTCTTCTCGCTTCAGATGCAGGCTCAATACACAGAAGCTATTATGGAAGAGGGAGGTAGCCAGCGTATCATGGGCTATGGTATTGCTTTTTTTGGCGCAGGAGCCATAAGTGGAATGGGATTAATTGCAATCTCATATCTATTGATGAGATTGAAGCTTAAAACAAAAGAATTCCTATTGCTTGCCCTTCTCTATGTGTTTGTATTTTATATAGGATTATTTATGGCTCGTACAACGATTATTGGTATGGCTATCGGCTTTGCCCTTATCGCGGTGCTGTATCTGTGGGATAACAGATCGCAGAAAAAGCAAGCTAAAACATTTCTGATTGCATCTGTATTCTTGATGGCAGGGGGCTATATTTTTGCCATATTCTTTTTCCCAAGCTTCTCGGATTGGGCATTCGAGCTATTTACAAACTTTCTGAAAAGAGGAGAGCTAACGACCAGATCTTCTAGCGGATTAGATGAAATGTTTATAATACCACAAGATGCACACACTCTTCTTTTTGGTAAAGGGCGTATGGATTTTCACGGTACTGACGTAGGATATTCGCGCCAATTATTCTGGACAGGAATTCCGGGTACAATAATATATTTCGGCTTCCAATATTATATTGCCAGACTCTCTTCCACAAAAGACTGGGCAATAAATATATTCCCGCTAGCAGTATTTGTTTACTCTTTGGCTTTAAACATAAAAGGCTGGATAGATATGAACTTTATTTTATACCTTATCTTCTTCTATTTTGTATTTTATAAATACTATGTTTATATGCCAAAACAATATATGAGAATGAAGACCGTATCAAACCTAAGAAAACGAAGCAACATTTATAACAAAAATAAAACTGTATTATAATAATGAAAGAAGGTATTATTCTGGCGGGAGGATTCGGTACACGGTTACAATCTGTAGTAAACGATGTACCAAAGAGCATGGCTGAAGTAGCAAAAAAACCCTTCCTCGAGTATCTTTTCGAGTATGCCACAGACCAGGAATTTAGTCACATTATACTCTCTTTAGGATATAAAGCTGAGGTCGTAATAGATTGGCTGGAATCTCAGCAACGGTCATTCAAAATTTCATATGTGATAGAAAACTCTCCTCTGGGTACAGGAGGAGCCATAAAATATGCATTCGGGAAAGTAGCAGACAAAGAAGCATTTGTTATCAATGGCGATACTTTTTTTGATGTGGATACTCATAACCTTCTCGAATTTCATAAAACGAAGCAAGCAGATATATCCGTTGCCCTCAAGCCTATGACAGATTTTGACAGATATGGTTCTGTCACACTCAACGATCAACAGCGCATTATTTCATTCAATGAAAAACAATACCGTAAGGAGGGATTGATAAACGGAGGAATATACATTGTGAATACAGAACTTTTCGAAAAGATTGACCTCCCGGAAAAGTTTTCATTCGAAAAGGACATAATGGAATCACATATTCACGGACTTGGCATCTATGGATCAGAACAAGATCATTACTTCATAGATATCGGCATACCCTCCGATTTCGAAAAAGCAAATAAAGACTTTGCCAATAATTAGGATAAGATGAGAACAGACTTAAAACAATATAAATATCTTTTTCTCGACAGAGATGGCGTTATCAACGTAGAAAGACCAGACGATTATGTAAAAAATATATCCGAATTTGTTTTTACAGAGAATGCACTGTCAGCTATTAAGAAATTATCCGACAGATTCGAATATGTCTTCATTATTACCAATCAACGTGGAGTAGGAAGAAAAACGATGAGTCTCGACAATCTGAAACAAGTACATGATTATATGCTATCTGCAATTAGAAAAATCGGAGGAAAAATTACTAACATATATTTTTGTTCCGACCTCAAATCGGAATCAGTTAATAGGAAACCAAACACAGGCATGGCCTTTCAGGCTCAAAGAGATTATCCCTCTATCGATTTCTCTAAATCCATTATGGTAGGCAACAGTAAATCAGACATCGAGTTTGGCAACAAATTAGGAATGTACACTGTTCTAGTGGGAGACAAATACGAGAAAGAGCATAAAATATACAATAGCATAAACGCATATTACGAAAATCTGCATAAGTTTGCAGATTCATTGTAATTACAAAATATACTTATCATGATTATAAGAAGCAAAGCCCCTTTCAGACTTGGGTTAGCAGGAGGTGGCACAGACGTATCACCATACTCGGACTTATATGGGGGATGTATCCTCAATGCAACCATTAGCCTCTACGCTTATGCTAATATAGAACCTCGCAACGATAACAAAATAGTATTCAGAATACCCCAGACTAACGAGGAATACATCTTCGATTCCCAGACTGAACTTCCTATAACCAACGATAAGGCAAATCTGATGAAAGGTATTTACAACAGAATTGTAAAAGATTTTGTAAAGAAACCTTTGTCTTTCACTTTGACGTGCGCACTTGAAGTTCCTTTCGGTTCAGGCTTGGGTACATCATCTACACTTGCCGTAGCCATATTAGGAGCATACTCTGAGTGGCTTTCATTACCACTGGGTGAATATGACTTAGCATATTTGGCTTACCAGATAGAACGAATAGACCTAGAACAAGCCGGTGGAAAACAAGACCAATATGCTGCCGCATTCGGAGGCTTCAACTTTATGGAATTCTATGCAGACGACAAAGTCATTGTCAACCCTTTGCGCGTACGCAACGACACCATCAATGAACTATCTAACAATATGTTGCTATATTATACAAATTCGAGTAGAAATTCAGGAGATATAATAGAGAAACAACAGAAAAACGTAAAGGAACAAAAGGCAAAGTCGATAGAGGCTATGCATCAGATAAAAAATCAGGCTTACGAAATAAAGGAAGCCATTCTAAAAAATAATCTCGATGAAATAGGGCATATCCTGCATCGTGGATGGACATACAAGAAAAATATGGCGGATGGTATCACGACCCCTCTTTTCGAAGAGATATACGATACTGCCATCAATGCCGGTTCGTCAGGCGGTAAAATTTCAGGAGCAGGTGGCGGCGGGTATGTATTTTTCTATTGTCCTGACAATACACGATTCGCCGTGATGAAAACTTTGGAAAAACTAGGTGGCAAAATACAACCTTATTCTTTCACAAAAAAAGGATTGGAGACCTGGCATACAAGATAAAATGAAGATAACGGTTCTCATACGGGTTTATGACCGGATAGAAGATTTGAAATATAATCTTCAAATAATATCCGACACATGGAACGCTAACGATTATTACATAATAGTTGTCAGCAATGGAAAGTCAAACGAATATGACATTCCTGCTGAATCATTACCGTTAATAGATAAACTAGTTATCTTAGAAAACAATGCTGGTCACAGAAAAGGAAATTCACAATTGCTACTCGAAGGAGCTAAATATATTCCGCAGGATAGTGAATTTACGCTGATACTCGAAGCAGACACATGGGTATATGGCGATGCTATACAAAAAAAATACACAGAACTACTCACTAAAAAACCTAACACAGTATGGGCTAGTGCCGACTGGTACGACAAATATTATGCTCTGGCTACAGACTTTGCTATTATTAAGACAGACTATATAAAAAAACATCCGGGTATTTTCGATTTCGAATTATTTCCCGAATGTCATATCACAAATTTTTTACGAGATACAAATTCGGATTTTATATGGATAACCGAGAACATGCCCGTTCATGTCCCCAGCTATGTCAATTATAAATATCCTTATGTACCGAATATCAAAGAAGGCCGCTTTTATGTTTTTCCAAAATCGAAGATGGTGACTCATCATATCGAATATCTAAAAGGAGGCATGGCACAAAAAAAAGGTTACTTCAACATCATAGCCGATTGCGAATACTTCCCTGATATAAAAATAAAAAACAAAGCTTGGAATCGTTTCAAAATGGAGTTTTGGATAGGTCTGAGTCGATGTTTCATAAAAAGGAGCTGGTATAGTAAAAAGACTTACAAAGACATAGAAAAATAGATTAGATACTGATTTATGATATTTTCCACATATATTTTTGTTTTCGTGTTTCTACCGATAGTACTGCTGTTGTATTTTGGTATGTCACGCTTTGTATCTCGCAAAGTGCAGCATTGCTTCATTATACTCGCGTCTCTCGTTTTCTACGGATACAATAACACTTCATATATATGGATTTTACTAGCTTCGGTATTCGTCAATTACACATTGGCGACAGCCATACAGAGCGCAACTATAAGCACTTTGCGGAAAATATATTTTATCAGTGCAGTTCTGTTCAATGTCGGACTATTAGGCTATTATAAATATTATGACTTCTTTTTCGAAAACATTAATAATGTTTTCGACACACATTTTGTACTCAAAGGCATATTATTGCCTCTCGGCATAAGCTTTTTCACATTCCAACAAATTGTTTTTCTTATCAATGTAAAGAACAAGCAAGAGACAGTTCCCGGACTAATCGATTATACTCTATTTATAACCTTCTTCCCTCAGTTAGTAGCAGGTCCTATAGTCTTCTCGCACGACGTAATGCATCAATATCAGAACGACAAAAATCGCTTCTTTAATATTGATAATTTTTCGCAAGGGTTATTCATTTTCGTAATCGGATTATTCAAAAAGGCCGTTATTGCCGATACACTGGAAACATTCTCGTACAATGCTTTCTATGACACTTCCATTTTATCGTTCGGCTCTGCATGGCTAGGCTCTCTGGCATTTACTTTTCGTCTGTTTTTCGATTTCAGTGGTTATTCCGATATGGCGATAGGCTTAGCAAAAATGATGAATATAAACCTCCCCATCAATTTTAATTCACCATACAAATCAAAGAGTATATCTGAATTCTGGAAACGCTGGCATATCACATTAGGACGTTCCTTATTCGTACTTATCTATATTCCTCTAGGAGGTAACCGAAAAGGCTTGTTCCGCACTTGCTTCAACCTGTTTGTGGTTTTCTTAGTCAGCGGTCTATGGCATGGTGCTGCATGGACATTCGTCATATGGGGTATAGCACATGGCGTTGCAAGGGTATTTGAAAAACTATTCGATAAACAGATAGACCGAGTTCCTGGATTAATAAGAATATTCATTACTTTCATGTTCGTCAATGCAGCATGGGTTCTCTTCTATGCTCAAACATTGGATAGTGCGCTTGTAATGCTCAAGAAAATGTTTATCCCTGATACAATATCGTTCGAAAGCATAGGACATTTAGCTTATAATACGACATTAGCATACCCCGAAACTTTACAAGTTATATTTGTTCTTACCTCATTACTTATTGTTACAGTACTTACTTTTGCTTATCCTAAAAACAGTATAAATCTGTACAATGAATTCAAGCCGAGTAAAAGAACAGCTATAGCTATGTCTATTTTGTTTTCTATAGCTGTAATACATTTTTCAAAAGTAACAGCCTTTATTTATTTTAATTTTTAGAATATATGATAGCTGACAAGAAAAAATATACATCGAAGACGTATCTGAAAGCGTTTGCTATTTCATCAATCGTTATTCTATCCTGTATCGCCCTTGCCGGCTATATTATCGATCCCTTTTTTCAGTACAGGGTAAACACTGAGAGCCATTATATACTCAATCCTCGACTTATTAACGGTGGATTGGCTAAGAACTACGACTACAATACAGTCCTCCTCGGCTCATCGATGGTTCAAAATTATAATATGTCTATATTGCGCAGGAACCATCCGGATGTAAAGCCTGTAAAATTGTCGAGCGGAGGAATGAATATTACGGAAATGGAATATTTGTATTCGTTCGTAAGAATGGATAGCACAAAAGATTTTATTATAAATATTGATATTGCTCTTTTCAACCAATATGGAATTGGCAACCGATATCCCAAGTATCTGTATGAAAGTGGGATTTTGAACAAACTGAAATACCTCTACGGATATGAGACATGGATGCAATACATTCCTGCTGATATGGGAATGATGCTATATTTTAGAATAAAGAAAAATATTCCATTGGCATATAAAATGAAAACGAGCATAGACGATATAGGAAATAACAGTTTCGACGTTCAATATAATGCCGAAAAGGTAAAGACACAATACGTCAATGGAATCAGTGTATCACCGCAAACTATGGAGGATATTAAGCCTCGTATGGAAACCAGACTGGACTCTCTCTTAGCCCGGATGCAGATAGATAATCATAAAGATATAAGATATACCTTTGTTTTTTCTTCATATTCGGCATTGTATTGGTATCATGCCAAAAGATATGATTATTACGAGCCTTTTATGGATTTTGTATATTATTTCAATAAGTCTCTCGAAAAGTATGATAATACACGTATTGCATTCTTCTTCGATAGAGAGGAAATTACCGATTTAAACTATTATAGTGACATTACGCACTTTGGCCCGGTTCTTTCTGATTCTATTCTATCGAATATTTATAGTCCTAGATATGAACTAAATGCACAAAACATCGGCTGTAGGATGTCCGCAGTCGATAGTCTTGTAAATTCATTTATAGAAAAAAATAAGGATTGGTTACCTAAATAAATATAATTATTGTGTTTGTAGTAAACGGAAGATATCTGACTCAAAAAGCAACAGGCGTTCACCGCTATGCCTTTGAGATTTGCAATAAGCTACACGAGATGGGTGTGGACTTTCATGTAGCCACTCCACAGGAAATTCATCCTGATTATAAGTTTAGCTTCAAAACCGTAAAATGCGGAATTTTTAAGACGCATGCTTGGGAACAGATATCCCTACCTCTTTATTTGAAACGTCTAGGCAATCCGCTACTCATCAGCTTCACGGGATGTGGACCATTGTTATATAAAAATCAGATAATGACCATTCACGACGTATCGCATGAACGTTATCCCGAATGGTTTTCGAAAAATTACTACCGATTCTATCATTATATGATGCCGCGCATTGGACGTAAGGCTCACGCTATATTAACAGTAAGTGAATTTTCGAAAAAGGAAATCGTTGAAACATTAAATCTTGATGCCAATAAGATACATATCATACATAGTAACGTTCCGTTTCACAAGAAGCCATCTGAAGACGAAATTTTAAATTTCAATCGTGACCCGAAAATAGAAAGATATATATTAGCTGTATCAACGATGGATCCGCGTAAGAATTTTGAAAGACTCGTCAATGCTTTTCAGAAAATAGAAGATAAGTCTGTAAAACTTTATATTATAGGCATGTCATTTAAAGCTTTTAATACACCTGATTTACAAAATCTTATTAGCGAGAATGTACATCTGCCAGGTTATATATCCGACGATGCCTTACAAAACATGTATCAAAATGCCTTATTATCTGTCTACCCTTCTCTGTATGAGGGCTTCGGACTTCCGCCATTAGAATCAATGACTTATGGATGTCCAGTTATCAATTCAGACATTCCTGCTTTACGCGAAGTAAGCGAAGATGCAGCCCTATATGTCGATCCGTATGATGAAGAGGACATAACTATGAAAATAAATCAACTACTCTGCGATGAAAGTCTAAGAAAAGATTTACAGCTAAAAGGTCTGGAACAAATCAAAAAATATTCATGGGAAAAATCCGCAAAACAAGTATATATATTAGCTAAGAAATATATATAAAGCAGTAGATAGAATTAAAAGACAAGAGGGTGTAGCATAAGTAATCTTTGCTACACTCTTTTGTCTTTTTAACATATTACAAATAAAAAAATCTTTCAAATATCTGCATTTTTTTTTTTTTGAATTTATCTATGTATAGAAATGAAAGAAAAAGCTTTTGTAAAACTGTAGAACAAAAGTAAAATGCTGCAGCAGATCAATAATCTACAGTAATTAATTAAAAAATTTAGATTATGAATAAAACAGAAAATTTAGAATTAAGAGAAATCAATGAAGAAAATGCATTTGTAAAAGCAACGAACTATAACTATGGTGGTAGCGGTAGTGGTGGTGGTAACGATAATGGTAGTGGTATAGTTACTGGAGGTTACCGAGAATTTAATCAATTATTACGTGAAACGAGTGTGTATATTAATAGTAATTACGATTATTATGAAATAAATTGTCCTCCAGAGACAAGGCTTCTACAGATTAGCGTTATTGAAAATACTGGTTCTTTTAGTCCGTTTTTTATTGTAAAAAATAATTATGGTAATGATGTAGGTACTGTAGACGAATCGTACCCTGCAAACATTCGAGTAAAAGCATCTAATAATAAGTTGTTTCGTCTTCACAGAGGAATCAATTCTACTGCCAAAATAAGAATAGCTTGTTATACATGTGAATGTGCATTATAACTAGTATAAGTATCGCTAGCCTCTATTAACTCAGAATCAGCCGAATAGAATTGACATACGACTGAATTCTATGACTGATACTAAGAACCTATTTTTATGATAAATGCAGTGGATAGGGTAGTGTAAATTAAACTGTGTCAGCGTTTGGCTTTCACTTATAAAATATCAGGTTTTTCGTTTTCATTTTTTAATGGGTAATGAAGAACCTGAGCTTTGTTGGTAAAAACGGTTAGGGGTCGATCCCCTAATCGTTTTTCGTTTCAATGGTACAAAGAGTCGCCATCGTTTTGTTGGTTTTACAAAACTAATAAAATAGTTCATATCTTGTAATTAATCGAGTAATTTAAATCTATCAGGGTATATA
>JBKEBA010000114.1:0-27490 GCA_047972895.1 Dysgonomonas sp. | reverse complement strand
GGCGGGGTACCCAATCCGTTGCAGGCGGCGTAGAATCAAACGGGGCGATAGCCCGTGTGTTTGATTCAGCCAACAAAACGGTTTTGGGTCGCCGAGGAACGAAGCGCTAGCCTTTTGGTTCGTTTTGGGCAATGCCAAAATGAACATTAGTTACTTTGACCACTGATTCCCATTAATAGTTAAAAAGTAACAGATGTAACAGTTTTTAGGGTAAACCCGAAATCGAGGATTTTAGTTATTGAGTTTATTCACATTTATTAACTATATTTGGTTAAAACCTGACACATCTGGCAGCTTTTTCATCGTTCTTATCTTGTCATTTTTGTATCCGTTAACAAAAAAACTCCGTGTTACTCCTTTTACTTCGTGGTTAAAAAACTCAGCAAAGACGCTAAGGAGCAAAAAAGTAACAAAAGTAACACCTTTTTAGCTATTAGCTGATGGTTGTCAGTCAATAGCTTATGTACAAAACTTGACTACTAGACACATTTTTCACTATTTTTTATCTACCACTTTTTTCCTCTCTGTAAGTCCCTTGGGGGATTGAGGGAGCTGCTCATTATTTCAAAGAACTCTTTTTCACAAGTAATATATAGATAAAAAATATTTGATCTTACACGATTAAAATTCTACTTTGATATAGAATGTAGATATATCAAGTGCTGCGATATAGAGAACATTTAACAGATTAAACTTGTCATAGAATTATTAAATCTCATTCTTTTTTTATTTCTTTGTTGTGGAAACGATTTCAAAAAAATAAGCACACACAATAAATGAGATATGTATATATAATATTAGGGTTTATATCTCTCGGTCTTGGTTTGTTGGGTATAGTTACACCGGGTCTGCCTACGACTCCTTTTGTTCTTCTTACGGGTGTCTTATTTGCCAAAAGTTCACCGCGCCTGCATCAGAAACTAATGGACCATAAGTTGACGGGTAAATATATTCGCCGTGTTAACGATGGATTTAGCTGGAAAGGGTTAACCGTTTCTATCGGGATCATGTGGTGTATGATTTTTTTTACAGCATTTGTCGTATTTGATTATGGTACCATGCGTTTTGTAATGCTCGGGCTGGGGCTGATCGGCACTATTTCCCAGATAATAGTCCTGAGCAAGAAGAAAAAGAAGAAAGCGGTACTGATGCCGATAGATTTACCTGATAATAATGTAAGTGAAGAGGATGAACTTAAGGTATCCTGAAAGCTTTAAAATATGTGTATTTGTGTTATAAAATATATAGGCTTTCCTTTGATTTTATGCGATATTTCTGTTCCTTTGTAAGAAGGGCTGGAGGAAAGGATATTCTATATAGTTTACAATAGATAATTTTTATAAAAGACATACAAAATTCTGAATTGAATTAACAATCACCTGATGAATGATAGATAAAATCGGCGGAGCTGAATCTTGAATTGAAAAATAGACGCATATCAAATAGAATTTATATAATAGAAAAGTTATGGAAAACAAAAATGAACAAGACAATCAAATACAGATAGAGCTACCCGAAGACGTAGCCCAGGGTACATATTCAAATCTGGCTATTATAGCTCATTCTTCATCCGAATTTGTTATTGACTTTGTTCGTATTTTGCCCGGACTACCGAAGGCAAAAGTGAAATCACGTATAATATTAACACCCGAGCATGCCAAGCGTTTGCTATATGCATTAAATGAAAACATCAACAGGTTCGAAGCCCAAAACGGACCCGTATCTGCCGATAATTCGGCCGGATTTCTTCCGCCGATAACAGGACCAATAGGTGAAGCATAAAGTTATATTTTTAACTAATAAATAAAAAGATTCTTATGAAAATCGGAATTCCTAAAGAGCTGAAAGCTTTTGAAAATCGGGTAGCAGTTACACCGGCAGGTGTATATGAGTTTGTTATTGAGGGACATGAAGTATTTGTACAAAACGGAGCCGGGGTTAGTAGCGGTTTTGCCGATTTGGACTATACGGAGGCCGGAGCTACCATTCTTTCCAGCATCGAAGAGGTTTATGCTATCGCAGATATGATTGTGAAAGTAAAAGAGCCGATAAAAGAGGAATATGACTTGGTAAGGGAAAATCAGATTGTATTTACTTATTTTCATTTTGCATCGAGCCTGGAACTCACTAAGGCAATGATAAAAAGTAAGGCAATCTGTATAGCTTATGAAACAGTAGAATTGCCAGACCGTTCTCTGCCTCTGCTTGTGCCAATGAGTGAGGTTGCCGGTCGTATGGCTATTCAGGAGGGGGCACGTTTTCTCGAAAAACCGCATTTGGGAAAAGGAGTTCTCTTAGGAGGAGTACCGGGAGTAAAACCGGCACACGTGATTGTTATCGGAGGTGGTATTGTAGGTGCACAGTCAGCTAAGATAGCAGCAGGAATCGGAGCCAGGGTGACTATCTTGGATAAAAGCCTGCCCCGCTTGCGCTATCTGAGCGATATTATGCCTGCAAATGTGACTACCCGCTACTCGGATGCCCATACAATTAAAGAGTTGTGTAAAGACGCAGATCTGATTGTCGGAGCAGTTTTGATTGCCGGAGATAAAGCTCCGCAGGTGATATCGAAAGATATGCTGAAAATCATGCAGGCAGGAACAGTATTGGTCGATGTGGCAATAGATCAGGGAGGATGTTTCGAAACATCAAAACCAACTACACATCTCGACCCTGTATTCGTTATTGATGATGTCGTACATTATTGTGTTGCAAATATACCGGGAGCCGTACCTATGACTTCTACTCTGGCCCTGACAAATGCGACATTCCCTTATGCCCTCAGTATTGCTAACTTAGGCTGGGAAGAGGCCTGCCGCCAACATAAAGATTTACGGAAAGGACTGAACATTCTGAAAGGTGATATTGTTTACAAAGCCGTAGCCCATACATTCGGCCTTGAATATAAAGAATATTGACATCGGTAATGCAAAGTGAAAAACGGAGAATGATAAATGAAACATGAAAAATATTTTTCACTTTTCGTTTTTCACTTCTACTAATAAATAATAGAAATCCTCATATATTTACTAATATAAAACTAATATTTATGGAACTACTAAGTACATCGTTAATAGACTGGTCTAGAGCCCAGTTTGCTATGACAGCAATGTATCACTGGTTGTTTGTTCCTCTTACCCTCGGGTTAGGAGTCATAATGGCAATCATGGAGACAATGTATGTGCGTACAGGTAACGAGCAGTGGAAAAAAACCGCAAAATTCTGGATGGTCATTTTTGGTATCAACTTCGCTATAGGGGTTGCTACAGGTATTATCATGGAATTTCAGTTTGGTACCAACTGGTCTAACTACAGCTGGTTTGTTGGCGATATTTTTGGTGCGCCATTGGCAATTGAGGCCACGTTGGCATTTTTTCTTGAAGCCACCTTTATTTCTATTATGTTCTTCGGATGGAAGCGGGTTGGCAAAAAAGCTCACTTGACTGCTACATGGCTGACAGTTACCGGGGCAACACTTTCTGCCTTATGGATACTTATTGCAAATGCATGGATGCAATATCCCGTAGGTATGGAATTCAATCCGGATACTACCCGTAACGAGATGATCAGTTTTTGGAATATAGCTCTGTCTCCTGTAGCTATCAACAAATTCTTCCACACGGTTCTTTCGGGCTGGATACTCGGTGCCGTATTCGTAGCCGGAATAGCTGCATGGTATCTCCTGAAAAAGAGAGATACAGAATTTGCTAAACAGAGCATGAGAGTTGCAGCAGGATTTGGATTGGTATCGTCACTCCTTATAGCATGGACAGGACATGGTTCGGCTCAGCAGGTAGCAGATAAGCAACCTATGAAACTGGCCGTAATGGAAGGCCTGTATGAAGGAGGAGAAGGTGTGGGACTCATAGCCTTTGCTATACCTAATCCGGCAAAAGAGTCATACAATGACGGGGTAGACCCGTATTTAATAAATATAAGCATACCAAAAGGCTTGTCTTGGCTTAGCTTTGGAGAATTAGACGCCTATGTTCCGGGAATAAAAGATATTATCGAAGGCGGATATAAAGAGCCGGATGGTTCTACTGCGCTTTCGTTTGCAGAAAAGCAGATCAAAGGAAAAGCGGCGATTCAGGCATTGGCAGATTATAAAAAGGCTAAAAAAGACGGAAATGAAACTGCTGCCAATGAATATAAAGAAGCATTGAAGGCTAATTATTCATATTTCGGATACGGTTATCTGGATACTCCGGATCAGCTGATACCGAATATACCATTAGTATACTGGCCGTTCCATATCATGGTTTATCTTGGTGGCTGGTTTGTATTATTGTTCGTCGTACTATCATTCTTTGTGTATAGGAATAAAGATATTGAAAACAAGAAATGGCTTCTATGGGCATGTCTGTGGACTATTCCTTTGGCCTACATTGCAGGTCAGGCCGGCTGGATGGTTGCCGAAATAGGGCGTCAGCCTTGGACTATACAGGATGTATTACCATTACAGGCAGCTGTTTCGGCCATTTCCGTTAAATCGGTAATGATATCATTCTTCTTATTCCTGGCTCTGTTTACAGCTTTGCTTATTGCAGAGATCCGTATTATGCTCAATCAGATTAAAAAAGGTCCGGAGGACTCTCACTAATTAAGATTTTAAGATTTAATAATTTCAAGATTTCAAGATTAACCTCAAGAAATCTCTAAAAGATATAAATATGGATTATTCATTTTTACAACATTATTGGTGGTTCCTCATATGCCTGATCGGAGGTCTTTTCGCATTCCTTCTATTTGTTCAGGGCGGGCAATCGATGCTCTTCTCTTTGGCTAAAGACGAAAAAGAGCGCATGATACTTGTTAATGCTTTAGGGCGCAAGTGGGAATATACATTTACTACTCTTGTAACTTTTGGCGGGGCTTTGTTCGCTTCTTTTCCATTATTCTATTCTACCAGTTTCGGCGGTGCGTATTGGGTGTGGATGGCAATCCTGTTCTGCTTTGTATTGCAGGCTGTATCATACGAATTCCAGTCCAAGCCGGGTAATTTATTCGGACGTAATACATATCGTTGGTTCTTGTTTACTAATGGTTTACTTGGTACGTTCCTTGTAGGTGCGGCTTTGGCTACTTTCTTTACTGGTTCGGATTTTACCGTGAATAAGGAGAATATGACCGATGTGATAAACCCTGTTATCAGCCGGTGGGGAAGTGAATGGCATGGCTTGGAAGCTTTGGCCAATCCTCGTAACTGGCTGCTAGGACTGACAGTATTCTTCCTTGCACGTACACAGGCTTGTTTGTTCTTTATCAATCGCCTTCAGGACGAAAAACTGGTGGACCGTTCACGCAAGTTCTTATTATATAACTGTGTACCATTTGTAATATTTTTCTTAGCATTTGTTATCTGGGCATTTATTGCCGATGGATTTGCTGTAAATCCTGAGACAAAAGAAGTATTCAGGGAACCGCATAAGTATCTTAATAACCTGGTAGAAATGCCTGTCGTGGGTATTGTATTTGTGGTGGGAGTTCTTCTTGTGTTGTTTGGTATAGGAAAAACGTTGTTGACGAAAGGTTATAATAGTGGTATTTGGTTTACAGGAGTAGGCACAGTGTTGACTGTATGTACGTTGCTTCTTATTACCGGATTTAATAACACAGCTTATTATCCTTCTGCAACCGATCTTCAGAGTTCGCTGACATTGGAGAATTCTTCATCGAGTGAATTCACTTTGACAGTAATGAGCGTTGTCTCTATCCTTGTTCCGTTTGTTCTTGCATATATTATCTATGCATGGAACTCTTTGGAAAAGAAACGTTTCGATGTGAAAGATTTTAAAGATGACGGACATGTATATTAATCTGTAGCGTTAAATAAAAATAGGCGGGAATACTGTTAAAGCATTCCCGCTTATTTTTATTTAGTATTGCCGGATCTGTCCGGTTAATTTCAATGTACATTTGGAAAACAAAAAAGGAAGCTAAAAATTAGCTTCCTCTGTATTTTATATTCCTGATAAAATTATGCAGGGTGAATTGCTTCAGTTGGACATGCATCAGCACAAGTTCCACAGTCTGTGCAAGTATCTGGATCGATCTTATAGATGTCGCCTTCTGAAATTGCGTTTACCGGACACTCATCAATACAAGTACCGCAAGCAATACAATCTTCGTTAATTACGTAAGCCATGATTTTCGATTTTTAATATTATTACTAACTTTGATGTAGCAAATATAAAGAGTTTTTTTTGTCAGCCAAAATAGATAATGTTAGATATTATAAATAAATCATCACTTTTATCTATATTTAAATTTGTGTTGTTGTATAATTGACTGTATTAAAGTGTATTATATTTTTATTGGTCGTTTGGCGTGCTATTTAACGATTTGCTTATTTTTATTCTTTCTAAGTAACAATCAATATCGTTTTTTAGTATAATAACGTTTGTAGATCTACGTTTTATAAAAAAAGGTTTCTAAATTGAAAACGAAAACATATATATTTATTTTAATAGCCTTCTGTTTTGTTTTTGCCGGTACTACGCAGGCACAGACACGTAAGGCATTAAATCAGCCGTTTGCAGATCAGAAGATGTACCATCTGGGCTTTTCGATAGGTATCAATGCTCCCGATCTGATATTTTCGCATACAGGTTATGTGGGGGAAAACGGAGAAGCATGGTTTGCCGAAATACCCTCTTACTCTGTCGGATTTAGTGTAGGTATGATAGGAGACAGGTACCTGAATGAATACTTCAACCTTCGTTTGTCTCCCAGTATGCATTTGGGCGAAAGACGCTTCGTATTCAGAGAACAGGCTTCCGGCGAAGAATATACCACATCGTTGAAGGCGAGTTATCTTACAGTACCGTTACATCTGAAATTCAGTGCGCCGCGTATGGGAAACTATCGCCCTTATATATTGGGCGGTGCTTATGCAGCTTTGGACATCGGTTCTAAAAATGATCAGGCAGTACGTTTTAAAAAGATGGATTACGGCTTAGAGTTTGGTGTGGGATGTAATATCTATTTACCACTGTTTAAACTGTGCCCGGAATTACGATTCTCATTCGGTTTGGCCGATTTGATAGACAAAGACAAGTCTGATATAACAGACAGAGAGATGCTGAAATACAGGGACGCAATATCTTCCGGAAAATCACGTATGATTTCACTTATCTTCAATTTTGAATAATTAGCTATTGCATATATGAATTTAAGATACCAAACTGATTGCCGGGGTATATCTTGGGAAAGGCTTCGTGATTTACTGGATATTGTTGGCATGTCTACAGTAGATGTAGATAAGCACCGGATTTCTTTTGAGGCGAGCCATTCTGTAATTTTTGTTTTTAATGATACTGTGCTTATTGGATTTGGGCGTATGATATCCGATGGGGTACGGCAGTCTGCACTTTATGATATTGCAGTAGACCCTGCTTATCAGGGATATAGAATAGGACAGGAGATAGTGACGCGACTAATGTCGGTTACGCCCGGTTGTAATTTTATATTGTATGCTTCTCCGGGAAAAGAAGGCTTTTACAAAAAGTTGAACTTTAAGAGGATGAAGACGGGAATGGCTTATTTTATAAATCCCAGAAGGATGGTTGACGGAGGTTTTGTAGAAGATGAATGATACGGAGAAAAAGACGGTGACAAAGATGATAAAGATATACTGTGCCGCCAGGCATGGTACATCGAAAATCTTGTGTGCCGACTGTTCACAGCTCAATGAATATGCGATGAACAGGTTGGAACGCTGTACCTTTGGTGAAGATAAACCTACATGTCAGCAATGTCCTGTTCATTGTTATAAACCCGATATGAAATTACGAATGCAGGAAGTCATGCGCTACTCCGGTCCACGTATGATATTCTCTAGCCCTATGCTGGCTATAGTTCATCTCGTTAAAGGTATGAAACCGGCAAAGAAGATATCACATAAATAAAAAAGCTGCCGGAATTTAATCCGACAGCTTTTTTGTAGTATATAAAACTGTGTATATGCTTATTTCACTTCTTCGAAATTGAGCATATATGAATATCAGTCAGTTATGTTTTTATGGTACAAATGTGATACTGATAACACGTGTACAAAACATCGGTTACATTGTCTCTTCTTAATCGTTTGTGTTCATTATATCCGCCATTTAACCGCCATTTCCGCCACGTATCCGCCATTTAACCGCCAAACTATATTTCATAGTAAGCACTTTTTTTATCTCCAACTCGTTTCAGTACTCCTTTGGCTACTAAATCTTCCAAATCTCTTGAAGAAGTTCTGTCAGATATTTCGTTTAGAGTTTGATAGTCACTGTTGGTAATCCGACCTTTCTCCTTTACATATAATACAGCCTTTACTTGCCTTGCATTAAGTCCAAGTCTTACTAACTGCTCTTCTGTAAGATTATTCTTAAACAAAGTTACTAAGAAACCGCCTTCACGTTCAGTCAGCTCGGGTTCGGGAAGCCCTGCCTCTTTGCAAGACTCAATGATTCGAACCGTGCCACGTCCCCAAGAATCGATAAGTCCACCTTTGAAACAAACATCTGCGATAAGCGGATTACGCGGGTGGGAGGAATGGATATGTTTGAGCAAATCCAAAGTAATACCTTCGGGCAACTTACCATCATTCCAAATAGTTATCTTATCATCGTAAACCCTGATTTGAATAAATGATCCCATGTACTGGCGGTGCACCAACGCATTCAGAAGCATTTCACGAAGTGCCGGAATTGGATATTCACTATGCTCTAGGCGTAGCATGCCTTTAAATTCAATGGAGCGGGTTAGGTATTTGTGATCTAACCGTTCTAAGACACTTTTCAACAGAACGATTATATTCCCTTCTTCCACATCTTGAAAACGCAAGTCAGCATCTCCTTTGAAATATCCAATCTTAACAAAGGCATTTGTAAAGAACCGTCTTGGGTCTTTACCAAAAAGAATTATCGCTGCACGTGTGAGTTCTCCATTTTTAGTCAAACGTAATTTATTGAAAACATCCTCCATGGTCAGCCCTTCTACATCTGGTAAACGGTCTTTCTCTTTAGCCATAACCAAGTAAGCTTTGAATGTCTTTTCATCAATATCATCGAAGGTGGCTCTCGACTCGGTTACTTCATCCCAAGCCAGTCCAAATCGTTTCAAAAGAAATTCATTTAGCGAAGTTCCTATTAGTTCTTGCTTTACGCTTCCGCTACGATAGTAGTATCTGCCACGCAATGAAATGGGAACAGAATAAGGTTGTACGTCTATTTCAATGTAGTGCTTACCATTTTCTTGCAAAAGATTAACTTCAGCGGTTATTCCCATATTATTCTTGATTTTGTTGGGAATTTCGTCCATCAGTTTCTTGTAATTTTCTACATCAACGACGTTACCAAGATCGTCTTTGCCAATATAAATCTGTCCGCCTTGTGCGTTAGCAAAGCCGCATATCCATTTCAGATAGTCATCATGCCAAGAGGACTTGTATTCTATATTTTGTTTTTCGGGCATATTTCTCTCTTTTATTTTGTATTCTTGATTTTAGAAATTACATTAAAATAATGTTGCATTTGGAGTTGAATTCATTACTAAATTGAAACATTTCTCCATTGTTTTCAATCCGATCCCATTGTATTCAATTAAAGTAATCATAGATTTGACTCCTTTAGAATTAACAGCTACATTTATTGTCTCAATTTGTTTTTGCGTCCTAATTCCAGTAGAGATTTTCTTATCTTCCATTGAAATAGTATTCCATTTTTCCTTAAATTTCTCAAACAAGTCATCAGAAGAGAAAGGATCATATTCGTATATCTCAATGGGGATATTGCATTTTCCTAAATGCTTATTCATTATAGACAAAACTTCCTGTTTATCTAATCCTCCATTGTGAGTCCCCAATAAAGGAAATGCAATTGAAGCGATTTCTTTTTCTTTATATGTTTCAACAAATTTAGATAGTCCTTTCTCGATATATTCCATTTTGCTTGGATATTTCCAATGAAACTTTGTCGGGAAATTTAAAACCCAAGGAGTATCATTTTCTCCTTTATACAGCCAAAGTTTTCCAATTCCAATATATTTTTGTTCGCAGTAATCTTGGTAAATATCAAACATTTTAGGGTATCTTAATTTAAAAACCAACGCAACTCCTTTCCCCATAACGCCTACACAGTTTACTGTGTTAACAATTACTTGTGCCTTAGTATTGAATATGTTTCCTTTGATAAATTTTATATTTGTCGACAAATTATTTGTTAAATCTTCTTTGGGGGGATTTTCAATGCCATTGATTTTATCTAATAACAAATCATATTTATACTGGTAGTTTCTTGAAAATTGCAAAAGTTTTGATTTTTCTGAATAAATTTTGTTGCCATTAGAATATTCAAATAAATATTCTAAATATTTTAATCCACCTGCATCAACTGTATAGCTGGCAACATCACATTGATAATATACCGAAAGCAAATAAAAAAAAGAAGAAAGTTCTAATTTGGAAATTTTACTTTGATTTAAAATTCTCTCATAGGCGACATCCAATGTGATCTTATTTTGCATATAAAGCCCTAAAGAATCATCACCTAATACAGCTTCAAACAAAGGAAAATCTTCATCAGAAATACCAAGAGCCTGTCTATGTTTTGAAATAACACTCAGCGTATCTGAATGCTGATCGCTCCGATTCCTACTTTTACTTGCAATAGGTTTTCCTATATCGTGCAACAATAAAACTAATCGAAATAATTCAATGTCAATTTTTATAAAATCATTTGAAAAATATTTTTCAAATTGATTATAAACGTTTAGAGTATGTTCTTTTATAATGTAGTGACGAACTCGTGAATTAAATAACTCTTTGAGAGCAGGAATATTTCTACATATATTTGATATTCTTTCTTGTCCAGTCATAAAATTAATTTTTATATATCAACCAATCTCTTGTATCTATTGTAGTATCGACAAAGTGTACTTCAATCGGCTGTTCTGTTTTTGTGAACCGTATTTCAGGGTAAGCAATAATTTCTGCTGTAGTCTCCTTTTGTATGTTCTCTGGATTTAGAACTTGAATAAATCTCAATCCTTCTCCTTGTATAGAAAGATATGCACTATCCCTATATTCTGACGATATAAATACTTCGTTGTCTGTTTCGTTAATATTAAGTTTTCTATTATCTCTGTGAAATACATCCCAACCATCTGCATGTATTTTTTCGCAGATTGGATCATTTCCCAATTGTGATTTAAGAATGTTCACGTGTTCTTCATCATAGCAAATAATCTCAAATGAATCTAAACTTGAAAAATCAAATTCTTCTTCCACGAGAAATTCTTGTTGTGAATACTCCTTAATCTTTTCCATAATGCTAATATGTAATTGCCTATTATAGTTATATGGGCCTCCAGCCATACTAAAAGCATCTGAAATATTATCGTATAGATAATTTGTTTGAAGTAAATTCGGATTGTTTTCAACTTTAACGACTCGTGCTCTATTGGTTTGCATATTTCCAGTACTATAATAACACTTATCCGACATATTCATCAACACCTCTTTCAAATCAAACTTGAAAAATATAGGTATTGGACATTTGGGCAAACCTAAATTTCTTGCTTGGGAATAATACGATTTTCCATAACTTGTTATTAAAAAATTATCCCATCCTAGACATTCATTATAAAATTGTGTTGGTGTTTGAGGACGATAATAAAAACGAGCGAAGTTGTGTGCAGTATCTCGTCGTGCAACAAGATTCCCTGCGGCATTAGCAAATTTACCTTCAGCTTTGTGGCGACTTAAAATTTTTCTTTCCTTGATTATATCTATCGCATTAAACAAGTGTGTGAAATGATAAATATATGGAATCCCATCAAATTGTTCTAAAAACTCAACAGCGTTAAACTCAGCTTTATATTTTCCAAGTATTATTTCTAATCGATCAACAACTTGTGGATTATTTCTCAATAACTGCCAATCCCAGTTATTGCGAAATTTTTCAATCAGTTCTTCAGTGAAATGTATTTCCATTGACTGAGAAACATTAGACCAATCTAAAACATCGGCAAAAGATTCAAGCATTTCTTCCGAAATATTTTTATCTAATTTTTCGTTAATTGCCCTCCAATGTAGTTTGTCTTTGAATTGTTTCAAATTATTATAAGATACTTGGAATTTGTCTGATTGAGAAACAAAAGACCAATCAAGATAATCTTTATACTCATCTAATAGTTCAATATTTGATATATCAACGTTTTCATTTTGGGTAATATATTTCCAGTCTAAACTTTCTCTGTAATCCCACAGAATTTCTATTATCAGATTTGGACTTTTAGAAATAGCAGTCCAATCCAACTCTTTTCCTTTAAGTAATGATAATGCTTTTGAATTAGGAACAAAAGTTTTGTTTTGAGAAACAAGTAACCAATTAAATGGTTTGTCGTATAATATATCTATCAATTCTTCCGAGAATGCAATATCCTGTCGATTTGATATTGCAACCCAATCCCAATTTTGATTAGAAAGCTCAATAAAGGTTTTGTTGTCAAATTCAATATCATTCCTCACTGAAAGGGCTTGCCAGTTCCAAGGCTTCTCTTTTTGTTCTTTAATAAACCCTAATGAAAATTTCACTGAATCATTTGCTGATAGAACAGACCAATCCCAATTTTCAACAATAAATTGAGAAATTATTTTTTCTGTTAATCCAGTATCTTTACGTTGAGATAATAAAGCGAAATTAATATATTGTTGAAATGATCTTATTTTTCGATTATCCCTGTTTAGTCCTTTGAAATAAAGGCTGTTTTGGGTAATAGAATCCCAATTCCACTTCTCTTTATATCGGTTTAGAATGTGATAGTCATCATTAATTGCATCTATTTCTGATATCGAATAGAAATCCCAACTATATTTGTCTAGCAATTCTTTTATTATAAATTTTCTCCATAAATCCTCACGAGTGCTTGCGTCTTTCTGGAAGAGGACGTTTAGTTTATTACATTTAGATAATTCCTTCCAATGAATAAAATCGGAGTTGTTCTGAATATATTTTAGTAAATTGTTAGACTGATCATAAAAATAAGAGAAATCCCATTTAAACAAGTCGTTATAATCTGCAGAAGAAGTTTGAACAATCAAACTTTCTAATTCCAGATAGTCAAACTTGCGAGTAATGATTTGCCAAAGATTATCTTGTTGCTCTTCAGCAAAATAGGAAATGCAAGTTGCAATTTCAGTTAGACGGCTCAACGATAACAATTCTTGCTTTTCGAATCGTTCATTCAACAGAATATCCCAATTCCACCAATCATTGTATTCTGGTAAATTGTCGAGTATGAATTCTTTTTCTAATTTTCCAGAGAGATATTCCCAATCCCAACGCTCTTCATACAAATTCAACTTCTCCGCTACGATTTTTAAATCGAGATTTTGAGTTAGGTATTTCCAATCCCATTTTTCTATCCACTTGGGGTTTCCTAAAGCCTCAATTTTGATTGTGGAACAAAAACGCTTTGTAAGAATAGACCAATCCCAATTGTATTCAAGATATTGTCGAACAAATTCAATGCTTGCTTTTTCAGTTACGAGTTGCCAATTTCCTATATTGTTTTCTAAAAAAACAAGAAAATCAGATTTGCTAAAAAGTGCTTCTAAAATTTCACTATTGATATGTTGTAATAACAACTCAAAATTCAACTTGTCAGCAACGGTTAATACGAATTTTTTATCGTCAATTAAATTGGTATTTATTGAAATTGTGTCCCAATCCCAATTAAAACTAAGATTATTAAGTATAATGTTGACATCTTCAATCTTTTGAGAAACAAAAGAATATCCTTTTTCTGTTGCAATTTTGGAATGATATTTCTTGAAATAATCACAATCCCAATGAATAAATGGATTACATTCAAATCCAATAGTATATGTTCCACTTTCCCATGTTAAAAAACCAGTTATTCCTAATAAATCTATTAATTCTGCATTCCAAATATACTTTTCCCGATTAGGAGAATAATCTTTTAAAGAGGTTTCTCTTAATTCAGTAAGCACAACCTTGAAATCTTCAGAATTACAGAATAAATTCACATATTCTTTAGAAACAAAAGCACGATTAATTACATTTTTTAGATTTAGAAATTTTCCGAAGGTCAGTATATCATCTAAAATGTAAGGCAAATCATATTCGCTGGAAATATATGACCAATCCCATTTTTTTTCGGGATATTGAACAATTAGTGGTTTTACTTCATCAATATTTATTTTGGTAAGTTCCGATAGTTCAAAATCTATTCTCTCAATATTTATTTTGATAAATTCAAAATCCAATTGCGGCATTATGTTGTCCCAATCCCATTCTTGATTTTTCAATTCAGGAATCAGCAGCAAGGTTTTTATAACTTCAATACTAATATCTTCTTTTGTTGATATAGTTTCAAAGTTCCAAGGAAATTTCGTTGCATTTTGAATTAAGAAATCATCATCAACCCTCAATGATAGCGAAGTCCAATCAAATTTATCTTTGAATGTTTGCAGATACTGTTTTAATATGTCTATTGGACAATGATTTGAAATGCTATACCATTGATTAGCATTTGCATTTTCAGCAATAAAGGTAAATAGTTGTTTGTCGTTCCAAGCTAAACGATTATCTTTTACTAAAGAATCCAGTTCTAATAAGTCTTCAAACGGAATAATTGCTTTGTAATCTAAAACAGCGTTAGGGTCTTTGATAAGCTTTAAATACAATCCCCATTCTACTTTCTTTTCTTTCTCCGTGCTATTTTCTGGCAAATGCAATAGGTTCGTAACTTCTATGCAAATTTGATTGTTGTAGAATATAATAGGGTAATATTCTGCCCCTTGCTTGTAGAGCCGAATGTCAACCTGACAACTATTAATGTTGAAATAAGCAGTTTGTTCGGATTTGTATATATTATAAAGTTCTTTTGATTGTGATTTGTGTCGTTTTATTAAGTCCGTTTCCTCAATATCAAAGATGTTATCAACACTAATTTCGTTGTATTTAATTTGTTGTTTTCTTGTAATGTCCGAATATTCGCCCAAAGTGGAATAAAAAGGGAAAAATAAATTTTCAGTTAAATCAACAGGCTTAATATTGAAATTTTCAAGCAGTATCTTCTCTCCGGTATGAAATTTATATTTTTCTCCAAATTCTATTGCTCTATATCCTAAATCTGTGAGTATGTAATTATTTGAATCTTTTTCAACCAAACCCCAGTCCAGAATCGGTTTTACGACAGCTCTAAATATTTCAAGCTCTGCCTTGTCTGCATATCTTTTCGGTATAGCATCGAAGTCATCAACAACATTAAAGCCAAGAATTGTAGCAATCGTATTTTCTTCAAGACTACCACCATTTGAATCAAGAAGTCCACAAATTACCCTATCAATATCTTCAACAGCATAAGTTTCATAAAAAGAAACATTACAAGTCGTTTTCTTTAAACTCCAAGTTCTAAATCCATTATCTTCTAGTGTAGAAGCATAGATTAGGTCTGAATTATTTATTATTTTTTGCCAATTCATTTTGTTTCGTATTTAATGATTCTACCATTGGGGTTATTGGCAATAGTATTGTAAACATTGTTATAAATGTCTTTTTGCTTGAACAATTCGCTATTCCCCACAATAATAAGCAAACGTTTTGCTCGTGATAATGCTACGTTTAGCCTGTTTGGGGATTGCGCAAAACCCAAATCCTTTTGTTCGGGGAATCCTAATTCTCCGTATAAATTAGTATCAGCTTTTTGTTTTTTATCAGTAGCAATGCAGTTACTTCGTACCATTGATATAATAATGATATTGCGCTCCATACCTTGAAAACGGTCAACTGTACTCACTCGAATCGGAATATCACGAAACTCATTTCGCAAATTTCGTAGAAGTTTAATTTGCTTTCCATAAAAACTAATTAAACCTATTTGTTGGTCTTCAGGATTTTTCCAAAACGATTGATATTGGGCAAAACTATCTGAGGATTGAAATTTGGCTAACACTTCACGGATAGCTTCTATCTCTCCATAGTTTATTCTCGAAGTTCCGTCTAATATTTCCGGCGAGTCAGTGTCAATCCATATAACATGATTATCTTTTGAAATTAATCTTTCAATTTCAATTCCATGATACCTTGAAGCGGGATTTTTCATATTAGGGTCATTTACTCCTAAATCAGTAGGGGTAATTAATCCACAATCTAAACCTCCATCACGAATATAGAATTGTTTGATAACATCATTTATATCGGGGTGCATACGATATTGAAGATTGAAAAGCCCTTTTAGACTGTCGTCTATTTTTTCAAATAACCGCTCAAAATGAGAAATTTCCATTTCATCAAAATGTTTGAGAACAAATGATTTCAGTTCTTTAAGTTCCTTTATATCTTCTTTCTTTTCCGTCTTATCTAATAGAAAATTTAATGACAATTTAAATTCTTCTTTATCCAACATTGGAGGAAGCTGACGGTGGTCGCCAATTATAATATTTTTCTTACCATATACTAATGGTAAGGAAAGTTCAGCGGGCGTAGCTTTACTTGATTCATCTTGAATGACGGTAGTGAATTCTACATTTTTTCCTCTGCCGAATACTTCTTGAAATCCCCAATAAAAGTTGGTCCATTTGCCTTGAGAGTTAGTTTGTCCTATCGAACTACAAGTTGCTCCAATAACATTGCAATTTTTAATATAATTTTCTAAGAAAATTTGTCGCATTTGTCTTGAGGGGTTTGATAACATATTAGTCCACAAAGAAGCTAATGTATTATCTAATCCTATTTTATATACTCTGCGTCTTATGTTGTCAATCCAATTTTGCAGGATTATTTTTTGTGGTAAGTTTTCTTCATCCTCATTTTGTTCTTCTTCACTTATTTCTGTTGTGCCATCCTTCTCAACCCACCTTTTCATTACCTCTATTGAAAATTGGCGACCTTCCATTTCTAACTTTTCTTCTCCTCCAATTCGGATTGGTTTTACTAAGTTATGATTCTCATTTACAACTTTGTCAATAGCATTATCAACAGCTAAATTTGTTTCCGAAGTCAATAAAATTCTTTCTTTGGCATCTTTTCGAATATGTTGCCAGATTATTTCTGCAATAGCTGTTGATTTTCCCGTACCCGGAGGACCTTGTATTAATGCCAAATCTTCAGCTAATAGGGTTTTTATGATTGCTTGCTTTTGAGGCAAGTTGATTTTTGTATTTAACAAATGATTATCCAATTCTCGAAATGTTTCGCTTTGAAGGTTTGTGTGATAGTCAATATCCTCAATCTTTCTCGCTCTATCTGCATCAAAGATAAAATCTTTCAAATTAGCATTTTGTAGATTATTCCCACTTAAAATATTATTGAGAGAATTTTTCAATCTATATATTTTTTCCAAATCGCCGGTTAAGTTTGGTGTGATTGAATCAACAATGTGGGATTCAAACAATTGTTTCGTTTTTTCAAAATCATCTCCTGAAATATCAAAAATCATTTGCGGGTAATTTACACGAAACAGTTTACCAAACTCGCTTTTCCCAACAGTAAAATCATAACCTCGTAGTTCTTTTACAGCAGAGGCTTGTGCTTCTTGTTTTGACTGTGCATCTATTTCCAAGATATATTTTTCTTTATTTTCAGGAATTGGGTATAAGCTAAATTCAAATGTATTTGAATTTAACGAATTTAGTTCTATTTCAATCATCTGTCGCAATCTATATCCTTGCTCTGTTGTTTGATATTCTTGACAAAAATACAAAGTCCCATTTTTGTCATTTTTTTTTGTTTGAATTGAGGGGAATTTTTCGCGCAAAAGATTTTCAATTTCTTGGCACAAATCATATGAATAATCAAAATATATTTCAAATCTTACATTTTCATTTCCAAATATTGATTCTATTTTTCTTTTATAGAGTGTAAATTTGAAATTATAGTCCCAATCCCAGCTTTTATCATAATTGAGGGTTTCATTGCTTCGTCCTACTTCAATGTCTTCTATCTTATTTCGGCCTTTTAGGTTGGTATTAAAACTGAAGCTTTTTTTTTCTTCATTGAATTGCCCTAAATCTTTATTTCTGTATATTAAAGGAGCTTCTGTATCAATATAAAAAATGAATTTGTACCCAATTAACGAAAGGTTGTTAGTTGTCAATATCGTATCTCGCAAAACACCATCTTTAGTGCTGACAATTATTGTATCGGATTCTTGATTTCTGTATACTTCATTATTATATAGAATATTCGGTAGCCTTTGAGATAAGAGAGATAGAGATTGAACGCTTGTTGGATTGGATATTTTTATATAGCCGTCAATAATCGGCAAAGGTTGAAAATTAATAAAATTAGCAGCGGATCTTTCGAACAAACTCTTTTTGTCCTCCAAGCTTATTTCTCTAGCGGTTTCCATATCTGCAAGAAAATAACCATTTTCTAAATTTATTTCATCTGCGCTTAGATTAAATGTAGAGGTAATTTCTTCAATGAATTTGTCTGTTTTGTTATTTTCATCTGCTGTTAAATATAGTTTCTCCCCTAGTATTTTTGCGGAATCGGAAATGATAGATACCGGAACAGAACGTAATTGCAACATCTGTTCTTGGACATCGGTATGGATTTGCCAAATATCTTTCAACTGGTTATTTCCTGCGTCTATGACTTTCGGCCTTTGTTTGACTTTTTTTAACTTCATGTTACTTTTTTACATTTTCTTTCACCAAATCCAGTACATTGTCCGATATATCTTGCTCGTTCTCCATAATTTCCACAACTTGATCTGCAAGCCAAAGTGTACGTAGCTCCAATTCATTAACATTTAACACTTCAGCCACAATGCGAATCTGCTCACGCTTAACTCTTCGCTCTCCTTTTTCAATCTTACAATAGGTTGCGGTATCAATATCCAAAGCCTCAGCCAATTTCCGTTGCGGTAATTGCAACTGTTCTCTTGATTGTTTTATAAATTCTGTAAACAACATATTTTCATTATTTCGTCTTGACATTATTTGGCAAAGCTACTAAATAATTGAGAAACAGCAGTTGTATGTGGCAAAAAAATTATCAACATCATATATGCATATAAGCGTCATTCTTGTTTTTACGGGCAAAAACAAGAATTATCCAGAAGAATATCGCCCCATCTAACCACCATACACACTGCATATTTTCTCTCCTTTTACATTTTGTAAACATCTCTCCTTTGGAAAGAATAAATTAGGCAACACTTTTGCGGGAAATACTACCCGAAGCGTAGCGGAGGTGTGGAGATTTTACGTAAAACCGCTTGCGGCATGGTGTTGACATTTTTTTCTTGGAATATACCTTTGTTTGCCAAATGAAAAAGGAGTTCATTAACCTATCCTTCTGCCTTTCTTCTTTTTCTTGCGTTTCCAAATTGGCTGTTCATCTTTCGGATTGGGATTGTTGACATCCGCTGCCGTTGGGAGTATGGAGAATAGTGAAGAAAGAGAATTATGCCCGCTATTGCTATGATTTATCGACTGTCTGGCTGTTTGGTCGTATGACTGCCCAAACGTTTGACTGTTTGGCTGTATGTCCGTACCAACGTTGGTACGCTCTTGTTGTTTATTGCTCTCTATTTCAGGAACTAAGAAATTTTGAGGCTGCTTCAATTCTTGTTCTTGCATCTGCAATTTATCTTTAAGACTACCGTTTTTCATTGTATTACAGTACACAAATATTTCTTGCAAATCTCGTTGATAGCCGAATAGACTATCAAAACCTGCTTCTGCTTTCTGAAACAGGTTTGTTCTGTCGAAACCGCCTTTGATTGCTCCCTTCTTTGTATTCTTGTGGTTGGTTAATGGCGATAACTTCTTTTTATTCGACTGATCTTTCCGACTAACAATCAAATGGCAGTGCATATTCAGTTCATTATCTGACCTGTTTCGGTCAAAATGAATTTTACCATAGAACTTTATATCTTTTGCGGATAGTCCTTTGTTGAAGTTTTTGGCATATTCAGGAATAAAGACCTCCCGAATATAGCGCTTCATGGCTTCGGCTTGTTCTTGTTCCGTTTGTCCCATTGTTTTCAACTCTTTTTCCGACGGACTGACGTGTATCGCATAGAATTTGGCGTCCGTTTTCAAGAGTTGACCGATATTTGAATCAATATCCTCAATGACATCGGATTTATACAGATTTTCTTCTGTCAGATTGAAGAAGCCTTCGGTATAAATACCTTTCTCCATGCGTTCCAAATCCTCATGTTCGAGGTAATTTGCCAACTGTCGGCAACCGCCGGCATTGTTGTATGTACCTTTGGACGGTGGTGGGAAGTCGACATTCATAATTATTACTCGTTTATCAGGTTGATAATTTCCGCTTTGAGATTCTCTTTTCGTTTGCCATCCATAACTCCACACGCTGCCAGTTCGGAGTATAAAGCAATTAGATCTAAGAGCTTTTTATTATCCTCTTTTTGTATCTGAGTTAAAGAGGCTATTTGCTTAGTTTGGGTATTGACAATATTTGCATGTTTCCCAAATGTATCACTTATCCTTTGTAGGATATCTGAGTGCTTATCCCACATAAGGGTTATTTCCGATTTAATCATTTTCTCCAAAGCCGTCACTACTCCATCGAAACGGATAGCTATCGAATGAGTCGCACGAATCATCGGATTCAACTCCTTTTCTTCAAAATGGCGGATAAACCGAATCAGGTCATCCTGCCGTTTATTGATTTTTGTCAGTTCCGTTTTAACGGATTCTGGAGGTTCGGAAGGATTGATACAAGCCTTGTCCATATACTCGAAAGCGAGCTTCACAATCTCTCCTTTTTTCAGATTGTATCGCTTACAAAGTTTTTCTATTTGGCGATTGGTGGAGTGGTCGATTCCAATCGTCGTCAATGCTGTTTTATTCTTATTTTGTGCCATATTATAACTTTTTTATAAGAATTCATTTTATTAATCGCCTAATCAATAGATTATTAGCGATTATGTTTATACGAGTCTTTATAAAACTCGTTTTTAATATCTTGCTGATTAACAGCAAGTAACCCCGTAGGGCAAGAGGATAGAACAGGACTTGTCCAGTTCCCTCTTGCTACATTGCTCGCGAACAGTGAGCCATTGAAATGAAAGCTTAAACTCGACGGCTTTCACCATTCAAAGTGATAAAATTGAACATCACTTTGAGGCGGTCGCCAATCATTCCACCATAGAACTCATCAGACGAAAGTGTAGCAAAAGTGAAGTTCGTGGTGCCAT
Source organism: Dysgonomonas sp. (assembly GCA_047972895.1). GTDB lineage: Bacteria > Bacteroidota > Bacteroidia > Bacteroidales > Dysgonomonadaceae > Dysgonomonas. Next base: position 6,298 of record JBKEBA010000114.1, on the reverse strand, counting down.
GTGTAACGACTCCGACATCGCTTCTCAAACTCAACAGTTCGGAAATGGGTCGGCTGACGTTACCATAATCCTGAACCGTTTTGGATTCCCGCCCAAACTCATCAATGATTAACGGTCGCCGAGAAAATACACTTGCCGACTGCTTTACTATCTGCTCCTGCAATTCCACAGACTTGATAAACGTAAACAAAGGCTGATTCAGAAAAAATCTTCTCGAAATATGATTGTGAAGCATTGAATACGTTTCAAGCAGGATAGTTTTGCCGCAACCGTATTTTCCTTGTAGCATAATGCCTTTGTTCAAATTGCCAGAGAAGTTGGAATCGTTGGTTATGTAGCAATAGAGTTGCTCTATCATAGGCTCGTTGTTCTTGTCAATGACAAAACCCTTAGCCTGATTACGGTTGTGCAAGCAAATCGTGCCAAATTCGCAAAACAAACTTCGAAAGTCAGCATAAGCCAATGGCAGAGGTAAACGTAGCTTCCGAATCTTTTCTTTTTCATGGGCGACTATCTCCTGAGCATCTTTCCTCAATGTCTGAAAGAATTGTTGATTAGTCGAAATCACTTCCCGTAAAGACTGAGCCTTTCTTTTTTCCATAAGAATTTGTATTAGAGTTTTTGTCTTTAGTCTTTATATTGTAGGGCGAGGACTTAAGGTCGGACTTAGGTGCTAAAATCTGATACTTAGTTTTAACTCTATGCCCACCCCCAGAAGCATAATCCAACAGACCAGCTGCCTTTAGTCGGTCGCGTGAAGATTTCAGAACATCCAAAGATATATTCACATTGGCAGCCAAACGTTTATTGGAACACTCTATCCATTCCGACCAATAGGAACGGTTAGCCAAGTGAATCAAGAAGAAATACAATCGGGTATCATTGCCGCTGAAGTTCTCCTGTTCGTCCACTCGCCAGAAATTGGCTAATAAGTCAAACAAGTTCATCTTTGTGTGTTTTTACGCTTATTGTATTCCGCCTTTGCTTCAGTTTCTATCTCCTGAATGGTTTTCTTCTTACCTTTAGCGATCCATTCCAATAGTTCGTCCTCAAAGAAATAGAGTTTCTTGCCGCTCTTGTAGCACGGAATCATCCGCTTGCGTACAAGAGCATACACGGTAGGTTTCGCTTTGCCAATAATCTGGCAAGCTACTTCAATATCAATTGGGATTCGTTTCTGAGGAACAATAAGTGCTTGCCCCTTCTCAACTAAAGATTTGATTTCAGCCAGCTCGCTGACTAAATGTGCTACTGCCTTCGGCAGGTTTTCAAAAGAAATTTCATTTGCTTCCATATTTTTCGTTATTAATGAATATGGCGCAAACAAACGAAGTGTTTCTACGGTGTCTTTTCAACACCAGAGAAACACTTTGAAAATACTTAGGATAGTGATGGTTTGTAATTGCTAAGAGATTTTTGCTCCTTTATTTAATAGCAAAAAGCATCAAATAACACTACTCATATATTTGGTTTATTACAGAAATAGTATTGTCTATATATTTTCTTGGTCTTCCAGAGGTTTGTTCTCTTTGTTTCTTCATCAAAGCTAAAGACTTCTCTTTAATACTCTCATCTTTACCTTCTACGCCAGTAACCCAATCTAAAGTATAATGCTGTATCCTTCCTGATTTGAGAGGTACATTACAATCTTTATACATTTCGATTCCTTTAAAAGTTGCATATTCATTCAATTTCTTTTCGGTCGTATTATGAATGACAATTCCATAAAACTCAACCTCCTCTTCAAGTAAATACGCATCAATTAAAGGCTGTCCAAAAAATATTTGTCGAGACACGTTTATACTCATTGTTCCGTGAGCGATAGCTCCTTTTAATGGGATGCCCGCTTCGATAGCTTTAGCAAACAGCCAACTTGTTGCAAGAGTCAATAATTCTAAGCATTCTTTTGTATCTTCTTTGGTGAAGATTACTATGGAATCTGAGAAGCTTACTGTTTTCAAAGAATCTGTTTCATATTGTTTTGGCAAGCTTATTGCGCCATCTAATGTATCTCTTTTCTTCGAGAAATCATTTAGCATTTTATAAATACTCTCATGAGAATTTCTCATAACCATGTCTTTGAATCCCATAATGTCTAAAAAACATACAAATCTATTCGTTGTAAGACTCCATGGTCTTTTGGTTTTTCCAGATTTATTTTCCATTTAGAATACTATTAATGTGTAACTATTTTATACAAGATAGGTTTTTATTATTAAACAAAGTTGTAAATTACAAAAGTTTCTCCTCAATCTTAATTATCCCCTTCAGCTCATCATCCTTCAAGTGTCGCATGATACTTTTTACTTCTGCTTCTCTAAAAACATTAGGAAAAACGTTTTTTAGAAAATTAGAAATATCCATCTGATTTCTCGGTTTTTTGAAATAGTTCCAGATATTCCACCCGAAATGGCGGAGGTCGAGGGCTGTCAGCTCTTTGACTTTAACCGGCTTCAACTCTTTCTCCTCTAACTTGTTCATATATGCACGAACATTCCGGCAAAGAATATCAAGATCTTCATCCGAGAGGTAAAGAGCAAACGATTTTCGAGTATAGTCCAGAGCAATATTCAGTTTCTCTTCCTGTTCTTTGGCTATATTTTGTTGTTGTTCGCTCCGAACATCTTCTAAAGAGATATCCGGTTCCGGTATATCAACCTCTGCCTGCTTTTCTTCTACTTGTGGCTCTTCAACTATAGGAGAAACTTGACTTTGCTCAATCTTCTTGCGGAAATAGGGAATCTTAGCCAAGCCTTTTCCAATCCAAGGAATCATCAGGCTTTGTAATATCGAATGAATACTTAAATAAATGACAACCAGAATCGCCAACGCGATTATAAAAACCATAAACGCTGTAAAATCGTCAACTCTCATTGAGACAGCGAATATACGTGCCGATGTTGCAATGACCAAAGCTGCACAGGCGACAATCACATATAATATAATGTGCTCCAGAATGCTATTTTTCATGATTCTGTATCTTTAATGGTGTTCAACTGAATTGCTTGTGCCGCTTTGCTTTTCTTCTCGTCCACAACTTTTGCATAAATCTGTGTGGTTTTCACGTTGGTATGTCCAAGCATCTTGCTGACGGTGTAAATGTCTGTACCATTGGATAATTGAAGGGTTGCATATGTGTGCCGAAAGCAATGAAATGTAATCCGCTTCGTGATTCCGGCAGCTTCTATCCAACGTTTCAAGGGTTTTGAAATCCATGCAGGATCGGGTAGATCTTCGAAAACAAGTTGTTCCGGCTCGCGAGGTTCGCCGCACAAGTCAAGTGCTTGTTGCGAAATGGGCATATATTCAACGCCTTTGGTTTTCTGCTGAGTGAAGTGCAGTTGAGCTTGGTTGCCATTAATACTAATTTCTTTCCACTTCAATTTTTGAATATCACAATGGCGCAAACCGGTAAGAGCCGAAAACAATGCCGCTCGTTTAAGGACATCTCGTTCGCACGGTGTACTGGCGAGAGTATTAAGTTCCTCAACGGTCAGATATTCACGCCTTGATTCTTGTTCCGGTATGCCTTTGATTTTTGCCGACAAGTCTGTCGTCAGGTATCCATCAACAAATGCTTGTTTCAATGCTGCCTTGAAAATAGAGAAGTAGGTAACGGCGGTATTGCGAGAAATCGTTCCGCTTTTATTTCCACCACAAGGGGCTGACAAAAGATACAACTTAAAATCTTCTGCAAAACGATTGTCAATTTTAGAGAATGGCAATGTATCTCCGGCGAAGAGTTTTATTAATTCGTATGCTCGCTTCCAGTTTACACGAATGGAGTCTGAACTTTGAGCATGGCGTTTCTTTGCAGTTACATTGAAATACTTTACGAAGTTTTGTTGCGAACGCTCTTTTTGTTCAACTTGTGCACTTTCTGTATCGCTATATAAATCCGCATTGTCGTATTCTCGTTGGCGAAGTTTACGGATTCCATCAGCATACAGCATGGTTTCTTTGTCTTTCTCGCTTCTGCAAACGATTATCCCATTATCATCTCGCTTGGGTTTGTAGGTTTTTGTTCCGTCAGCATCGGTGCGGGCAGTACGTTTCTTATCCCATTCGACCGTAGTGATACAGCGATTCAAATATTCGCGAATACGTTGCGGAGTTTGCTTGCCGGGAACATTCACCGGATAGCTTTCGATATAAATATACCACTCTTTGCGATCTTCCGCCTTGCGAAGCCGAACGGTTACTTTTGTGTTGGAGAGTTGTTTCATGTGGTATATTGTTATTGATTATACAAACTATCTATTTCGTTTTTTGGAGCATAAACATAGTTGCCAATCTGTCGAGTTGGGATAGAATATTTACGAATATGCTTATATACCGTGCTATCCGATATGCCAAACTTCTTTGAAATCTCACCGATTGTATAGCAATCTTGTGGTTCAAGGCTGTATAGTTTTGCTGTTGAGTTCTCTTTTTTAAGTGGTGTTTGACGAATCGGGAACATTTCTTCTATTGCTGCTCGGTCAATCCGAACAAGACGAGTTCCTAAATTGATAGCTGGGATTCGCTTTTGCCGAACAAGGCGATAGAGCGTACTCTTAGCAACGCCGAAAAGGGCAATTGCTTCAGGCACGGAAATATACAGACGGTCGGCAGAAATCTTATCGATAACTGCTTGCTGTTCTTCTTCCTTTTTCTTCTGTGCTCTCTTCTTCCGATATGCTGCTCCGCCACACTTTTTAGAGCAATAAATAGAATCGACCGTCTTCGGAACGAAAGACTGCCCACACACTTGGCATTGTTTCTGAATCTTATTCATCGGTATCCTTATCGCTATTTAAGTACTCATTAGTAGTCATAAGTGTTCATTAGTTCCACTTTATCACTAAATAAGTTCCGTTACAAATATGGTACAAATGTATGATAAAAAACAATCAAAAACAATAGCATTCGAGAATTGTTTAAAAACAAAATAGGCTGCAATCATTTGATTTGCAGCCTATTTTTGATATTTATTGATTATTCCTAATCGCCTTTTACTTCACTTCTTCGAAATCTACATCAGTAACATCGTTATCACCGCTTTTTGGTTGCTCTCCGGCATTGCCTCCGGCTTGTTGGCCAGGGTTTGCACCAGTCTGATTATACATTTCCTGACTTAGATTCTGGAACAAAGTGTTCAGTTCGTTCATTGCAGTATCTATACCTGCCAGATCCTGAGCCTTGTGAGCATCTCTCAGCTTGTTCAGGGCTCCTTCGATAGGGGCTTTCTTGTCAGCAGGGACTTTATCACCAAGTTCGTTCAATTGCTTCTCTGTTTGGAAAATCATAGAGTCTGCCTGATTCAACTTGTCTATCTTTTCCTTTTCTTTCTTATCAGATTCAGCATTCGCAGCAGCTTCATCCTTCATCTTCTGGATTTCAGCATCGCTAAGTCCTGATGAGGCTTCGATACGGATCGACTGTTCCTTACCTGTAGCTTTATCTTTTGCCGATACACTCAGAATACCATTGGCATCAATGTCGAATGTCACTTCTATCTGAGGTTCGCCACGACGGGCAGGCATAATGCCATCCAGATTGAATACACCGATTTGTTTGTTATCTCTGGCCAGCGGACGTTCGCCCTGTAGTACATTAATCTGTACTGACGGTTGATTATCTGCTGCTGTAGAGAATGTTTCACTCTTCTTGGTCGGTATTGTTGTGTTCGACTCAATCAGTTTGGTCATCACACCACCCATAGTTTCTATACCAAGAGATAGCGGAGTAACGTCTAGTAAAAGTACGTCTTTCACTTCACCTGTCAATACTCCACCTTGTATGGCAGCACCTACAGCAACCACTTCGTCTGGATTTACACCTTTAGAAGGAGTTTTTCCAAAGAACTTTTCAACTTCGGCCTGTACGGCAGGTATACGTGTAGAACCACCCACCAGAATAACTTCATCAATATCAGATGCAGAATATCCGGCATCAGTCAATGACTGACGACAAGGGTCGATACATTTGCGTATCAGGGTATCGGCCAGTTGTTCAAACTTAGCACGAGTCAATGTTTTTACCAAGTGTTTTGGTATACCATTCACCGGCATTATATATGGTAAGTTGATTTCAGTAGATGTTGTGCTCGAAAGTTCGATTTTCGCTTTTTCAGCGGCTTCTTTCAGACGTTGAAGAGCCATTGGGTCTTTGCGAAGGTCGAGTCCTTCTTCTTTCTGAAACTCTTCAGCCAGCCAGTTGATGATTACCTGGTCGAAGTCATCACCACCAAGGTGAGTATCACCATTAGTAGATTTCACTTCAAATACACCGTCACCCAGTTCCAGTATAGAAATAT
>JBKEBA010000031.1:0-5599 GCA_047972895.1 Dysgonomonas sp. | reverse complement strand
GTCTTACTCCTAATGTTCCTTATGCCTGGCAACATAAAGACATGCCGATGCTGCTTCCTGCCAGGAAATCAAATAGATTAACAGCCTTCGGATTGATGACTACTGATTGCAGACTAAAATATTATCTGTCTATGGGACGTATGAACTCTCAAAATATAATATCTTATATGGATGATTTATGCAAAACCATTTCCAAGAAGACGATCATTGTATTGGATAATGCTCCTATACACAAGAGCAAACTCTTCAAATCCAAGATGGATCAATGGGCGGAACAAGACCTGATTGTATTCTTCCTACCCCCATATTCTCCCGAACTCAATAAAATCGAAATACTCTGGAGAGTCATCAAATACAAATGGTTACCTATCGACGCCTTTCTTAACTTTCAAAATCTCAAAGAGCGCTTGAACAACGTTTTAGAAAACGTTGGGTCAAAATATATCATTAATTTTTATTGACTACTTAATAATATATTAATCCTTATTTAAAAAGCGCCCAAAAACATACAATTAGTTCATAAATTGTTTATTTTTGCAAGTTCTGAAAAGCAGCTTATTTGTAGGAGCTGCATAATTAAATAGATTTAAAAAATTATGATTAAAATTACATTTCCGGATGGTTCCGTACGAGAGTTCAATAAAGGAACTACATCCATGCAGGTAGCTGAAAGCATCAGTTCCCGTCTGGCGCAGGAAGTCCTTGCCGCTAAGGTAAACGGGGAGGTTTGGGACTTAACAAGACCAATAGATACCGATGCTACGATCGAGCTTCTCAAATGGGAAGATGAAGATGGTAAGCATGCCTACTGGCATTCATCAGCTCACCTTATGGCAGAAGCTGTGCAGATACTCTATCCGCATGCTAAATTCGGGATAGGGCCGGCAATCGAAAATGGGTTTTATTATGATATAGATTTTGGTGATACACCAGTCAAAGATGCTGACTTTCCTAAGATCGAAGCTAAAATGATGGAGCTGATTGCCAATAAGGAAGAAATAAAACGCCAGAGTATATCTAAAGCAGATGCCATCAAAATGTTTGATAACCGCGGAGAAGGTTATAAGGTAGAACTTATCAACGACCTTGCCGATGGCACCATCACTACATATACACAGGGAGTATTTACCGACCTGTGCCGTGGCCCTCACTTGCCTAATACATCGTATATCAAGGCAGTGAAAATACTGAGTGCGGCAGGTGCTTACTGGCGTGGAGATGAAAAGCGCAAACAGCTTACCCGCCTCTATGGTATCACTTTCCCTAAAAAGAAAATGCTGGATGAGTATCTGGTAATGCTCGAAGAGGCTAAGAAACGCGATCATCGTAAGATAGGTAAGGAACTGGAACTGTTTGCTTTCTCCGAAAACGTCGGAAAAGGGCTTCCGTTGTGGTTGCCACGTGGTACACAGTTGCGTCTGAAACTCGAAGACTTCCTGAAAAAGATACAGAAGAAATTTGAGTACCAACAGGTAATGACTCCGCATATAGGTAGCAAACTATTGTATGTGACTTCGGGTCACTATGCCAAATACGGACAAGATTCATTCCAGCCGATACATACTCCTGAAGAGGGAGAAGAGTTCCTGCTGAAACCGATGAACTGCCCTCATCACTGCGAGATATACAAGGTTGTGCCCCGTTCGTACAAAGACCTGCCTTTGCGTCTTGCCGAATTTGGAACCGTATATCGTTACGAGCAGAGTGGTGAGCTTCACGGGTTGACACGTGTACGTGGATTTACTCAGGATGATGCGCATCTTTTCTGTACTCCCGATCAGTTGAAAACAGAGTTTCTGAAAGTGATGGATATTATCTTCATTATCTTCAAAGCACTTGATTTCGAAAACTTCGAGGCTCAGATTTCCTTACGTGATCCTAACAATAAGGAGAAATATATCGGTAGCGACGAAAACTGGGAAAAAGCAGAACGCGCCATCATAGAGGCATGTGAAGAGTCAGGATTACCAGCAAAAGTGGAGCTTGGCGAAGCTGCTTTCTACGGACCGAAACTCGACTTTATGGTGAAAGATGCACTTGGTCGCCGATGGCAGTTGGGAACAATTCAGGTGGATTATAACCTTCCTGAACGCTTCGACCTGGAATATACAGGTGCCGACAACCAAAAGCATCGCCCGGTGATGATACACCGTGCACCGTTTGGCTCTATGGAGCGTTTTATTGCTGTACTGATAGAACATACAGCCGGAAAATTCCCATTGTGGCTGGCTCCCGATCAGGTAGTTGTGTTGCCTATCAGCGAGAAGTTTAACGACTATGCCCATCGCGTGGCCGGCTACTTCAAGCAGCATGATATCAGTGCGCAGGTGGACGACCGTAACGAAAAGATAGGACGCAAGATACGTGATAATGAATTGAAGCGTATCCCTTACCTGCTTATCGTTGGCGAGAAAGAAGCGGAAACAGAAGAAGTATCGGTACGTAAGCAAGGCGAAGGGGACAAAGGTTCGATGAAGTTTACCAACTTTGCTGCTCAACTGAACGAAGAAATGGAGAAAATGATGAATGCCTGGGAAAAAGAGGCATAATCTTCATAACTGAAATAGTAAAGCCCTCTGGTGATAGAGGGCTTTTTTCTTAAACCGCTAAGGTTTTTACTTATTCATTGCCGTTATTTTTTTACATACAAATATCTGTTTCCCTGATTTGTTTTCAAAGACCTCTTCTTCAAATCCGCCGAATTTATTTATAATCTTAAATCCATGAATACTTAAATATTCATCCAATTCTTGTGGAAAAAACATTCGCATATCCAAATTCTGGACAGAATCAAATTTGCCATTTATAAAGTAATGCCATTTTATACGGTTCACCTGCGTTTTATTTTCATATACCATTGTCTGTTTTATGACAACCTCCCTCCCATCTTTTGCCGAATATTCCGCGATAATTTTTTCCTCCTTTTCCGAATCTGCTATATAGCGGATATCCGGGTTAAAACAATCAAAGATGAAATATCCATCCTCTTTCAGATGCTTCTTTACACCTGTCAGTACTTTAAAAAAATCCTGATTCGTATATAAATGATGGATTGAATTAAACGGAATAAAAATAATATCATAGACTTCCGGCAAATCTAAAGACCTCATATCAGCTTTAATAAACCGTACAGGAACATCCCACCCATTTGCTTTTTCTTTTGCCTGTTTCAGCATCGATGAGCTATTATCAACGCCTGTAATATTATATCTTCCTGTGTAAGCGGGATAGTAAGCCTACCTGTACCACAACATAATTCGAGAATGTTACCTTTCTTTCTTTTTTTGAGCCAACGGGAATAAAACGGCAAATCGGCTGCATCTGTATTCATGCCGTCATATATAATCGCAAAATCTAAATGTACACCTCAGAAAATCTAAATGTACACGAAAATAGCAAATAAATACTTTTCAAAAGCTTCATATAAATGCACTTTAAATACTATTTAAATATCCTTTAAATGACTATAAATTATTTTCATATCTTTGTACCACATTGAAACCATATAAGAATAATTTACTATAATGAAAAAACTATTTACATTTCTATTACTTGCAACGTTCTTAATCTCATGTTCTTCTGATGATGACAACGACCAAGACTATACAAGCTTTGTTTTTGAACAAACGGCTAATGTAGATTTGCCTAACTGTGTAGCAGGATATAAAAAAGATGGTAAATATTATAAACTTGGTAATTTAGGCGACCTATCAAAGGGCAAACAATCATCTGAGATAAGAGTAAATGACAATACAATTACAGAGGTTTATTTCTTTACTGATTACGGACCTGTAAGATTCGATGCGGTTTATAAACTTAAGCCAAATATAAAAAACATATTTAAGTTAACTAGCGATACTGGAGGAATAGACATCACAGATAAGAAAGATTCTACTCAATACCCTCAATAAAAAAAAGCCTCTTTTTAGAGGCTTTTTCATTAAATCGTTGGTGCTTTTATTTTAACATCTTCACCGTTACGCCACAATCTATTATCACCTAACCCCTGCTTATCAGTGGGTAACCCTTCCATTCTAACATCCAAAACTTGACCGTTATCAATCCGTGCGCTAAATGATGCAGTCCCATTACCTTCTGATAACGAAATGTAATCATTACTTAAAGAAACACTTCGACTATCATTAGGATTCACAGACGCCACATGTAGACCCCAGTCATACAAGGTAACCATATGTTGAGTGCTTTTAATTCTTATCATTGCCCCCACCTGACTATCAAAAAAAATAGATACAAGTTCACTATTATCGCTGTCTATCATTTTTAAAGAGCCCTGCGGGTCGATAACAATGCGCCTGCCATCCTTATTACTCTCAAACCTACCTGTTACCAATAGCCCGTTAATCAGATCAAATAATATATTTCCGTTAGCCAAATCAAGCGAGCCGTCAGCATTGAATTTATGCGCTCCTTTACCGAATGATGCCGCCCCCGTTTCACCGTCAATACTAGATACTATTTCACCATCTTTGTTTTTTATCTGTAAAGAAGCGTTCATAATTTCAAGCAAGCCGCTGATTACATTCCATGCCAGATAACGGCTTTCATTACCGATTTTAAAGGCATTTGCAACAAAATCCATAAAGTTATTGCCATCGCTTGAAACTATCCTGTCGGTAGTAATTCGACCGGGCAATATCTCAGTATAACTATATAAGTCAACATAACTTCTAACACCGTCAAACTCACTATTTACAGCACCTACAAGCAAATGATAATAGCCTGCTACCTCTTCAAAAGCAATCGATTTATCACTTATCAAAAATGTGCCTTTAGAGCCCGTTTTTTCAACTTTGGCATACAGGTAATATTTTGCTTTGGCATCAGTCAAAACACCGCTTATATAGCCCGCCATATCCCAAAAATGATATTCAGAGGCTTCGTGTGATGATGAAATAGAGTCTATGCCTATTGTCATATGCTGCAATATACCAGCGGGCACATTGATAGTTTTGTTATCAATGTTATATGTTATAGGGAATGGCACTCTGTTAGGCTTTTGTTTATTGTCTACAAACCGAAATTGTAGCGTATTGTCGCCAATCAGCGCCAGCATAGTTTGTACCGCTATAGGGTTAATGCTCTCACTGAAATTTAGCTGTGCCTCTTCCAGCATAGTTATTGTTTCTTGTACGTCTCTAAACCGCCGCTTTGTAAAGTCTACAATCTCTTTGTCTTTACGGTCTACTGTTTGTTCAACGGTCGGAATCTCGTTAATAACAGCGCCCAGTGTGCGGCTTGTTACATTGTTTGCTATTGTTATCTCAGGGCTTCGCGGGTCGTTTACTGGCTCTTTTACTGCCACTATGCGCACGTCTACGGGCTCGGGTATGTATAATATAATTGAAAAGTAGTCCACTAAAATAATTGAAAAGTATACCACCAGTTTAGTAAAATGTAAGAGAGCGTATAATAAAGCTCTGCATTTTACTAACAAATATTAACATTATAAATTCCTTTGTGTCTTAACCAACACAGAGGGTAAAATGATAACAATGGTGGAAAAACAAACAATTATCCATATGTACCGTACGGTTGGGTACAGTAAACGGGCTATAGCCAGAGAATTGGATATCAGCCG
>JBKEBA010000086.1:0-4940 GCA_047972895.1 Dysgonomonas sp. | reverse complement strand
TAGTATTGTAATGACTGCTCTTATAATTTGTATTCATAATATTCTCCTTCCTTTATTATACATTGTTCTCCGCCAAATGAAACTTGCCGGACAGGCGTTTATTCAGGTGGCGCATATCCTCTCCGATTTTCTCATTACTTACCTGTGCATAGATACGGGTGGCTCTCCAATCTCGATGTCCCAACAATTCAGCTACAGTTTCCAATGGAACTCCCTGAGAGAGAGTGACTACGCTGGCATAGCAGTGACGCCCCATATGGAAGCAAATGGCTTTATCAATACCACATTGTCTGGCTATTATTTTCAGGGCATAATTTATCCTGCCCTGACTCAATACCGGAAATACACAATCGTCTGTTGCAAGTCCTTTGTATTTCTCCATTATCCGGATAGGTATATCCAATAGCTTTACATGAAAGGGGACACTTGTTTTCTGCCTTGACATACTAATCCATAGGCTGCTATCTTCATCCCTTATTATATCTTTCCATGTAAGCTGCTTTAAGTCAGCATAAGATATGCCCGTAAATGAGGTGAAGACAAACAAGTCACGGATAAAACATTGGCTTTGGTATTCAATAGGGGTAGATATAAGCCGTTCAAATTCTTCTGCTGTCAAAGACCTGTTCTGAAAATCGGGCTTCCTTAGTTTATAGCCTAAGAACGGAGGATATACGATGAAGTTCCGGTGCAAGGCTATCCGAACTACTTTCAGAAGTAATGCAACAATAGAAACAATGGATTCGGCTTTCATTTTACGTTCTACCCGCAAATTGAAGTCGAAAGCTTCAATAAAAGGTAAATCAAGTGCCGAAAGAGGGATATCCTCTATATGGTATTTTTCTTTAAGGAAACGTTTCAGGTGTTTATAGGCTTTCCCGTATTTCAGGTAAGTAGCAGGTGCACGGTCGATACCGACTCTTGCATAGAATTCCTGCGTCATTTCTTCAAACAGGACAAGCAGAGTTTTTTGTGAAGAGGCTATTCCCTGAAAGGCATTCTTAACATCAATAGATGTTACTTTTCCTGTCCTATCTAAGATGTCCTTGTAATGGGAATGTATTAAGAGATTAATTTTATTAATCTCCCGGTTAAGTTCCACCGCAATACCGCTTTTCCCGATAGCACGTCCAGATTTAACGTTCCAGAGAGATTCAGAAACTGATAGTTTTGAACTGAATTGAGCAATACTGTTCCCGATAATGATTTTTCCTACAATAGGATAAACAGCATCAGAATTAACAATAGATTTTTTACTTTTGCCTTCTCTTTTCAGGTAAAAGGATACTTTTAATTCTTGTGTCATAATACTCACACTTTAAGTTGATAAAATTACTTTCTATGTGAGTTATTTGAACAATGTAACCAGCAGTCAAACAGTGTCTTTAAAAGACATTCAAAGATATTATTCAGCTGTGCTTTGCACCGATGAAAATGGGTAACGGTTAAGAAACGGAACGTTTGCTTTATTCTGCTTTTTTACCGATTTTCAGTGGTGGACACCATAAGACAATAAGTGACTCATCTTTCTAAATTTCAATCATTTACCCTCTCTTTCTCTCTTCTGCTCTTTTGTTGGTAGTCCTGTATAACACTGGAAGAGAAAAACGTCACGCACTTCTTCCAGTCTTTTTGCCCCAAACTTTTGACTCATAAGTTTCTTTATTTCTGACTCCAGGAGATATTCCTTATCTACAGATTTGTATCCGAGTCTGTAATCTACAAATGGATCAGTTGTGATGTATCTATTCTTGAATGCCTCTGATAGTATCTGTTTCAGGTATCGCAGATGTTTTACTGTAGAATTATGTCCGCAGTCACATTTGGAACGAAGATATGTTTCATAGTCAAGTACAAACTGAAAGTTTACATCCCTGACTGGTATATCTTTCTTCTTATATTGATATTCCAGATAATCTTCTATACGCTTCTTTGTTGCTGTATATTTGGATAGGGTAGTATCACGGATAACTTTTCCGACAAGATTTCGTTTCTGTTCCACTTTCTTGTCGTACAGCATAATTAATGTGTATTGTTGTATTTCGATACCAAGATAGGAATCACGTAGCTTTTCAGGAGTTACATAACCATCACGGTCATATAGATTGTCGTAGTGCATCTTTAAGTTTGCACGGATCTTGTCTAACATATCATTTGCATCTTTAGCATCCTTGCTTCTCCCTATTACTCGCCCGATAGGATTCCATAAAGTAGGATCAACAGTAACCTTTGAGTTAAACTCTACAAAGTCTCCACCTACTGTGACGCGAGCCATAATAGTAGCTGAACCATCTTTATTAAGTCTGGTTTTTCTAACTAAAAATAAAACACGGAAAGTTGTTTTCATTTCTTTTCTCTTTTAATTCGACAAATTCATTACTCGAAACCAAGAGATTAAGAACCTTGAAAGTGGTCAAAAGATGTCATATTAAGACAATGTAAATCATTGAGTTACCCCGTAAATCGTGTACAGAATTTTGAGATCTGTTTTGCACACGATTTGTACACGGATAGGTTGTCTCAATATGTCAATTTTTGTCTTGTTTTGTCAATCGTGGAAATAAAAAAAGTCTGACTATCTACTGATAATCAGACTCTTTGTCTTTTGTTGGCTTTTCCTGTCTTTCGACATTTCCACCTTCCGGTGGGCGTTGACGGATTTTAGTTGTCCTATCTAAACCGTATACTGTCAGTATTTTAACTATAAAGTTTATATTCTACTCACTCGTTACTCACTCCATTTTTAGAGTGTATTTTAAGAGAATTTTTCCTCTTTAAGTGATAGAACAAAGGTAGGAAAATAAAGAATTAATCTATTATTATTAGCGAATATTTTCAGTGAAAACAATGAATACAAAAATATTATCTATAGAAACTCCACCAAAGAGAACGATTATTATATCTCAACTGATAGTCAGTATTTTATGATTTTTTAAATTTGGAATCCCACACGATTTAGCACACGATTATTTTTCATCGTTCTGCTCGCTATTAGCATGATTGCTGATACAAAGTTAAGTATAATATATGTTATTTACATGTCATTCATCGAAAGATCTTTATATTCTATTTTATAATCATTTAGCTCCCCAGTTGCTTTAATAAAGTGACTGCCTTTTGCTTTTAGTTTATCAATGTTTATATTTGCAGCATTACGTTTTATTTCGACAATTTCAGCAGTTTTATTCAGCTCATTAGCGGCAACCATGTCAATCTCATTTTCTCCTTTTCTATCCCAATAACCTCCAATACGAGTAAATCGCATCTGCTCAATATATAGAGCACGAAAATAACGTTCTAGAATTTTCCCGCTAAATGTTGGATAATCACGAATAACAATCTCTTTCAATTGTTGGTACCCGCCTACTTCCACCATATAACTATATTTATAGATAAATCTGAACCAAAAAGTAAGAAAATTATCCTCTAATGTATAACGTACATTTTTGGTTTCTACTTTTGCGAAAATTGGAATAACTTTAGAAATCAATCCATAGTCATGCTCTAGTTTTGTAAGGTAACCGCCAATCTCTCGATTTACAACTGCCTCTATCTTTGCTCTTGTATTCTCACCTCTTGCAATAGCTGAAAGAATAGTGAAGTAATTGGCATATTCTTTACCAAATTCTTCAATAAGCATATTTTTACCTTCCGGGATAAACGTTGAATCCTCTTTAACTATATAATTCAGCATTGCTTCCAGAGTATATGATCCTGAATCCATTAGTAACTGAACATATTTAGCAACCCCTCCGGTGAAAGCGTATAGTGCCAACAAGTCTTCTGGAGTATAATTAGGATTATGGTCGGCAAGAACTTCTTTTAGAACAGAAGTTTTAAAGGGATTTACTCTTAGTAAGGCTGTAGCACGACCAAACAATGGTTCCTTTGAATTTTGAAATATCTTATGCATTAGAGAATGAACAGAACCACTCAGAAGCAAGTTCATTTTGCTCTGATCTTTATTTACATCCCAATAATGTTGAATATCGCTATACACTGATGGCGCGATATTATAAAATTCCTGGAACTCATCAATAATTAAATTGAAAGGCTGTGTTTTTGAGAATTCCATTAAGAATTTGAAGAGTTCTCCAAAAGTGTTGACCTCGCCTAAGATTGGTATTCCTAATTTGTTCTTAATCTCTTGAGCAAAATCCTGTGATAGAAAACTCTCAGCCTTCCGAGCAACAAAAAAGTAAAGTGTTGGTTGCCCTTCAGTTGCTTTTAGTAGCAATTGAGTTTTACCAATTCGCCTACGCCCTGTTACTACTGTCATTTGGGCATTATCTAATGACCGTTTTTGTACACTCAACAGTGTTTCTATCTCTTTTTCCCTATTATAAAATTCCATATAAAACTTTTCAGTCAGCCAGTTCCGAAATGTGCAGTTCCGAAACAACCGTTTCTGTGTACAAAGATAAAGAAATTTTTTAAGAAGAAAAATTTTCTTCTTCATATTTATCACCATATCTAACCTAATTATCAATTATTCACTCATTAGCGCAATAATAATTAGATGCTTGATATGAAAAGAAGATTTCATATTAAAAATGAGACTATTGTATTATCTTTTCTTTTTTGTTTAATATGTAATGAGATGCATAATAAATTTGTTTTATTGTGGGAGGAAGTCCTTCATTTAATCTTTTACCTATTTCTATAAATGATGAAGTAAATTTAACACCTTTCGAGACTGTAAATTAAACTGTGTCAAGCAAGAATAAATTATTATTTTTACTAACACAGTTTTTTTATGGAAAAAGAATTTGATTTTGAAAGCATTAAGCAGAAAGCCTTAGAACAACTTAAATCAGGCAAGTCTTTATTAGGCAAGGATGGGGCTTTTGCTCCGTTATTAGAAAGCATCCTGAATGCAGCCCTTGAGGGGGAGATGGATGCTCATTTAGATGAACGTGAACGTTTATCTGGTAATCGCC
>JBKEBA010000081.1:0-4634 GCA_047972895.1 Dysgonomonas sp. | reverse complement strand
GGCGATTACCAGATAAACGTTCACGTTCATCTAAATGAGCATCCATCTCCCCCTCAAGGGCTGCATTCAGGATGCTTTCTAATAACGGAGCAAAAGCCCCATCCTTGCCTAATAAAGACTTGCCTGATTTAAGTTGTTCTAAGGCTTTCTGCTTAATGCTTTCAAAATCAAATTCTTTTTCCATAAAAAAACTGTGTTAGTAAAAATAATAATTTATTCTTGCTTGACACAGTTTAATTTACAGTCTCTAGTTTTCCAATAAAAAGCTCCCGATCCTAAGACCAGGAGCTTCAGCTGTCAAGCTAATCGTTAACCATTTAGAATGGAAAGCGACTTTTCTTTAAACTGTCTGGACATATCTTCCAGAGCATATGCCAGGGTTTTACGTTCTTCCTCTGTTAGTTGTGCAGGCTTACCATGCACCACATTACCGTTTAACCGTTGATATAACCAAGAACGTGATTTATTAAAGTATTTCTTCGCAATATACGACATGGATACCATATCAGCGATATCACCCATCTCTACTACTGTTTTCAGTTCTGAAATACGATCATCAATCGCTTCTATCGATGACATCATTTCTTCCTCAGTCTGGGCTTTTATCAATTGCTTAATTTTGGCTTTAAACTCTTCCTTTTTTTGCGGATCAGTTGCCTTCTTATATTCTTCCCTAAGGGTTTCTAAATCTAATACAGCCATATTTTTTAGGGTTTTTACCCCCTCACTCAAAGGGGGTAT
Source organism: Dysgonomonas sp. (assembly GCA_047972895.1). Lineage (GTDB taxonomy): Bacteria > Bacteroidota > Bacteroidia > Bacteroidales > Dysgonomonadaceae > Dysgonomonas. The sequence continues at coordinate 3,893 of JBKEBA010000081.1, read as the reverse complement.
TGTTTAACATCTCTTTTAATTCGTTGTATCGATCCAGTACACTGTCTATATATTCTGCAGCTCCCGGGCGATTTCTTAATCCAGGTTCCTCGTTATATGCATCTAAAATCATTTCGAGCATTTCCACTTCCTCCTGAATTTTTTCTCTTTCGCTTTGTTCCATCATTTCAACTTTTTTGGTTAATACTACGCTTAGCTTGACAATACAAATATACGTAATTCCTTTATGATAACCAAATGGTTACCAAGGTATTTTAAAAAAAAGAGTTAAAAAAAAGAGGAACAAGTTGTAAGAATGAATATAAATTATAGTACATTTGTAATGAAATGGCCCTTAAACTCTTATAGCCTTAACAAAAGGTCTCATCTTTATATAATCGATTAATCTTACTCTTTACTTCATCTAATAAATACACCCTTTATTAACCCAAATAAACTTCTATGTTATGAAAAAAAAAGTATTATTTATTGTTTGTATTTGTAGTTTGATATCATTAAGTATTGGATGCTCAGACGATGATGGTTGGAAAAAAGTCGCTTTTCAAGATTTCATTCTTGATAAAACCTGCCAGTGGACTGAATTTGAAAAGCAAAAAATATATAGGATTGATTCTCAAACTGATTTATTAAACTACATAGAATGTGAAGATAATAAGATACCTCAAATAGATTTTGAGAAATACACTTTGTTAATGGTAAGTTTTGATCTGCCAAATCCCGGTTATAGTATTACTAAGAAATTAACAAGAAACCAAAATAACTATTTGTTTGAAATAAGATACAAAAGTTCGGGTACCACACAACCAGCAGAGGTGATTTTGATCCATGTTGCAGTGCTTATTGAAAAGATAGAGGCAACATCATCAATTGAATTATCAATTTCGAAACAATAACAAGTAATATTATAACAATATGAAAAAAATACAGTTGATAGTAATCCTATTTTTCACTTTTAGCTTGTTTTTGTCAGCACAAACAAATTATTTTTATAATGGGGATGGAAAAAAAATAGTTTTGAAACTACGGAATGATTTATTGTTTTTGGAGAAGAACAATGCAAATTCACAAACTCGGCTTAACCAAAAAGTAGTGCATAATTTTGAAAAGTATATCATTGTAGAAAATATTGATTCTAAATTACAAAAAACAATATCAGATGAAAACCTAATGTTTGAGGCTGAAGATGGAACATTACAAGCATTGTCTAATACCGTTTTGATGAAACCTAGTGAAACTCCCATAAGAATTGTATTGAATAAACTTAATTTAACAAATTCTGTAGTTAAGTTGGATTCCATATATGATATGTACATCATTGAATTCAACACAACTAAAACAATGGATATAGCCAATAAAATATGGGATAGTGGTCTTGTCTCTTTTGCCGAGCCTTCATTTTACAAAATAATCAAATTACAGAACCCCCTTTATTCTTTGCAGTGGGGATTTAGAAATACTGGACAAACAGGAGGTACAATAGGAATAGACGTAAATGTAGAACCAGCTTGGAATTTAACAAAGGGTAATTCTAATATAAAAGTTGCAGTTTTAGATGAAGGAGTCAGACTTGACCATCCTGATCTTCAGGGAAATCTATTATCTGGCTATGATGCGACAGGCAATAATAGTAATGGAGCACCAAATCAATCAGACTATCATGGAACCGCATGTGCAGGTATTATTGCTGCCGTAGATAATAATATAGGGGTTGTAGGAATTGCTCCTAATTGTAAAATGATTCCGGTTCGAATAGCTTATAAAGGTTCAGATGGAAGATCTTGGATAACGCAGGATTCTTGGATAACGCAAGGAATAAATTATGCATGGAACACAGCTAAAGCAGATGTCCTGAGTAATTCATGGGGAGGGGGATCAAATTCAACAGCTATCAACAATACTATACTGAACGCTATGTCTCTAGGAAGAAATGGGCTAGGGGCAGTCGTTATTTTTGCATCGGGAAATGACTCTGCTCCAACAGTTTCTTATCCAGCTTCTTTAACCGACGTAATTGCAGTAGGAGCACTTACTCCTACTGGACTGCGTGCAGATTTTTCTAACTATGGAGATGCATTAGATGTGGTAGCTCCAGGTGCTCATATTCCAACAACAACTATTAATGGCTATACAGAATCTTTTGGCGGGACATCGGCTGCATGCCCCCATGTAGCTGGTATTGCGGCATTAATATTATCTATAAATCCGGAACTGACATCGCGAGAGGTGCGTAATACTATAGAGTCAACATGTAGAAAAGTCGGAGACTATTCTTATTCTGTCAATAAAATGAATGGCACTTGGAATAATGAAATGGGCTTTGGTCTTGTAGATGCTTATGCCGCTGTAAGAAGAGCTCTTGGCTACAAAGAAATTGTCAGTCCCAACGACCTATACCGCAGAAGTAAATTCTGGTTCAAACTCAAGGATGGCTCCAATGCCACATGGAGTTGTACTAACATTCCTGGTATAACAATCAATTCGTCAACAGGTTTATTGAATAACACGAACTTTGATTACACAGGGAACATTACTATAACAGCTGCGACGTCAACCATAGCATATACTAAAGTTATATATATAAGTCCAGAGTATATAGATGGTAAATTCATATTTAATAATACGACAAAGACCTTCTCCGAAATACATTCGGGTTATCCTCTGTATGAAAATGGATTTGATTTGAATGCAGGTTCTACAGCTGTTTCGAATTTGGCAATTGAAATCACTTATCCCGGATTGGCTATTATCGAGGGTAAAACACCTGTTTATAGCTGGGTAAACTATTCAATGACTCCGCGTTTCACAATAGAAAATAATGGATCCAGAATTAAATTTTCACGTCTTATGGTCGATGAATCTGCCGAGATAGGATTGGAGATCGAAACAGGAAAAGGAACTATATCACAAATGTTTTATCTTAATACAGGACGTTTTTCTCCAATCCTCTATCCATTCAGCTCTTATAGGCTTTCATCACTTGAAGTTAAATTGACAGACAACACTATTACTGTTTCAGAAAGTACAGGACAGGAGATAGGTATATCATATACTAATCTAGCAAATAATAATTCTTATGTATATGAGATATTGGATATATTGGGAACGTATAAAATGCAAAAAGGAAATTTCAAGTTATATATTGGTGGCACTCAAGATATAGATATATCAACCTTACCCAAAGGTTTCTACGCTTTAACTATTTACAAAAACGGAGAAAGAGTTCATTCGGGTAAATTTAAAAAGTAGATAATCGACTATAACATGTTTATTTTCCAAATTAAAATGTATGCAAAAACTTATAACAACATACGTAGACGGAACTAACGTAAAAGAGATAAATCTCTGGAGTCATAAAACGAGGCGGGATAAGATCATAGCCGTATGCCAGGATGATGACCTGGTAACCGTGCTCCAGGCAGATGGAGACTATTCGAAGGTAAGGACCGGCGATGGGAAAGAAGGATGGTGTATGTCCGGATTTTTAATATAAAACTATTATGAAATATTTATTATTCAGTTTATTGTTATTTATCCCTGTATTGTATTCATGTAGTGACCAAAGCAAAGCAGAAGAAAAGGTAAGTTCTTTTATCAAAAAATTCTCTTTAAACCCGGAAACCTATGAACCAATTGAGTTTGAAGATGTATGTCTTCAAACTAAAGTGCACCACTAGTGCTTAAGTGTTTTACATTTCAAACATAGTTAAATTGATTCATATTTTCGGTTTTCAAGTCCTCTATTTTTTTGGGGAGGACGTTCAAAACGAAAAATATTTAGTTTTGTGTAATTGACTCCAATATTTTTTCGGATTCATATCTGTTTCTACGTTGTTTGATTGTCTTTTCTTTGATCTTTTTTCTTTGTTTTAATATTTGTTCGCCCCGCCCCAGAT
>JBKEBA010000080.1:0-10167 GCA_047972895.1 Dysgonomonas sp. | reverse complement strand
TATGAATATGGTGTAAATGGTGGTTTATGTCAGAGTTGCAAAGATGATGAAGATTCTGATTAACTACAGAGTGAATTAACAATAAATTATTAATCAAAGGTCTGGTTTAAAGCACTAGGGAAACTATGAGGAAAACCCAACAAAAAAAGCAACTACATTTTACTGTAATTGCTTGATATATTGAGTTATATTTTAAAATTTTTATTTCGTGACAGGCAGGTATTCTAACCAACTGAACTACCACACCATTTCTGTTTTGCTTTTTTCATTAGCAGCATTTCCTCTCAAATGCGATGCAAAGATAGGACAAGGGATTCAATCCTGCAATAGCTTTGAAGATATTTTTTCAATAAAAATGAAAGATTACTGAGATTCAATGAATTAAAAATACAATAAAATTGAGAAGTAACAAGTAACAATAAACTTAGAGGAAGAAATATTAATATAATCCCCGTAATTTTGATTTTTTGTTTTAAATAGTATATATTTATTTCCAAATGAAGGTTATATAAAAAAACCTCAGACATTAATAATTTGAATCATAAAATTCGACATATTTACGTGCATTTTGCTTTGTAAAACACAAAGAGGCAGATAATGAATTAGTTGATAACTCTTTTATTTTTTCAAAATCATTCTTTAGATTCATAATACAAGAAACTATATTCTGTAAATCATCATGCACGAAACAATATCCGTTTTGATATTCAAGAATAAGCTTATTTAATTCCGAATCTTGGCTAGCAAAGCATAATAAAGGTACTCCTGCTGCCAGAAGATGATAAGTCTTGCTAGGAACACTTAGCAACGACGTTTTATCGTTGATTGTGACTATTCCCAGATCAGCAGAGGCCAATGAATATGGTAATATTTCCTGCATCTGCCAATCTAAAAATAAACAGTTATTAAGTCCATAAGCATTTACCATATTGATAATTTTCTGCTTTTTAGCCCCATTTCCTATTATTAAGAATTGCACCTCTTTTTCTGTCGATAATAATTTTGCCAGTTCTACGACAGATTCCAAATTATGTGTGTATCCTATATTTCCTGAATATAAAATAATAAATTTACCCTCAAGATTATATTGTTTGATAAATGGATTATCTTCTTTATGAATGGGTCTGAAGTTCTCCGAATGACTCCAATTAGGTATTACATGTATCTTATGCGAATCGGCATATTCAATCAATCTGGACTTCATCCCTTCACTCAGAGTAAAGATACACCTAGCTGCTTTGAACACTTTTCTATTACATCCACTCCATATACGATATAATATATTATTCTCACTCATACCTATATTCATCAAAGCATCCGGATAGATATCATAAATCAAAATTGAGTACGGTCTATGAAGGAAGAGTGAAACCAAATAACTCATAGGAGGATTTGTCACATAGAAGACTTCATAGTACCTATATTTAAGCAAGAGACGAAAACAAATCTGTACACTAGCTATCAACCATGTTAATATCCGGCTGAGAGCCGATTTACGATTATATTGTATAATACGGCTATGCTTTACCTTATCCGAAAGGTTTACATCTAATGGGCGTAGAGTTCCATACATAAGCACAACCTCATCATAAGTATCTGCAAATTCGTTAACTATATCTATCATCAAGTATCCCGAACTCTGATTTACCAACACAATCTTCTTCTGAAGCTTTTCCATATCTCAACCAATCATATTTTTATATAGATTTATATAGTCATTATAGCGGTTTTGCTTATCGAATAAGGATTGTGCCCGCAACACACATCGTTCTTTATATTTTTCCCTATCATTAGTCAGGATACTTAACACAGCATCGGCAAGTTTCTCTTTGTGATTTTTTTCTACAATGTACCCTGTATTTTCATCAATACTCTCAGGACCCCCTCCTGTATCATATGTTATCACAGGCGTTCCACATGCCAATGCCTCAATATTAGTTGTAGGGAAATTATCTGCCCAAGTAGGATTTACAAAGACATCAGCCATCGAGTATAGGGCAGCCAATTCCGCTACATTCTCAGTCCGTTCTATTCCCTTAATACCATCTGGAAGTTGTCCTATCTGCTTCCTTGATAAACCGACTAAGACAATATCATATTTCTTATCTAATTGATTTCTTAAAGATATAAAATCAGCTAAGCCCTTTCGGGCATTCCAGATATTGGCACAACCTAATACCACTTTTTGCCCTTGTATATTATATTTTCTTCGGACATCAATCATATTAGGCTTAAATACATCCATATCTATACCGGTATGAATTGTATGAACAGGCAAATCACTCAAATAAGAGTTACGCACCAATCCTTCGAGCCATTTACTTGGAACTACAAGTTGAATATTATCTACACTATTGAACAATCTTTTTTTATCTTCATAGTTTTTCTTAGCATTATCAACAAACAAGCTGGTAGGATAAGTATGCTTCAACCCGCATTGGTAACATCCGGTTTTCCATTTGTCGCATCCTATTTTATCAAAATAGCTACAATGTCCTGTAAAATTCCAACAGTCGTAAAAAGCCCACAACACAGGTATCTGGGACTTTGATAAATACTTAAATAATATATCAATATTTAAATAATACCCATGTATATTGTGCAGTCCGATAGCATCCGGTTTAAGTGCATCAATTTTCTTTATGAAATCTATTGTAGCCTTTTTCGAGGCAAAGCCATGACGGTCTAGCAACAAGCTTACCAGTCCATGACTATATACATCAACCTTATTGCCTATACGAATAAGTTGAGATCGACTAGGATTAGAATACCGTCCGTATGCAATGTAGCTCTCATGACCTTGCTCTATCAATACCTTGCCTATATCCTCAGCTATACGCCCGGTACTTCCACTATTAGCAACTGAGTTTATCTGTAAAATTCTCATTATATAAATGATGGTCTTTTATTGCACAACTTTAAAAGTGAAGATTAATTACAAGTCAATTGGGGTATTCCACAACACAGCCCACAGCTATACATCTAGCTATCAACATATTACACAAATTCGAATAAAGAGCTGATTATCAACACCTTTATCTTATTTATATTCATTCCTTGACTGATCTAAATAATAGTCAGGCAGAATAAACTGAAAAAATTCTTCTGCTATCTTATCTCGCGAAAAGAGTTTTATTGCCTCTCGTCCTTGTCTTCCGTATTCTGTTTGCTTACTCTCATCGAGCATCAGCTCTTTCAACTTCGTAGCAAAAGAGGCATAATCAAATAAAGGGATAAGGTGTCCTGTCTCATTATCTCTTATCATATCCGAAGGACCTGCCATACAGTCGAACGCAACAACCGGCAAACCCGCCGACATGGCCTCTCCAATAACATTCGGGAAACCTTCTGAACTGGAAGTAAAAGCAAATATCTTACTCTTTTGCAGATATGAATCCACATCAGATTGCGTACCGGCAAGTATTACACGATCTTGAGCATTCAAATCTACTATCTGTTTTTTCAACTTCTCTGAAAGCTTTAGATTTAATGCATCGCCTCCGACAATAATTAGCTGCCAATCGGGAATATTCAGAGTTATAAACAATCGTATAAGCTCATCGTGATGCTTAGTAGGAATTAACCGTCCTACCGATAGCACAATATTTTTCTTGTTAGATATCTCACCGGCGGTAATCTCACGTATAGGATTACCGATAACCTTTATATTTTGACGTCTGAATATCGCCGAATATATTTTTTTTGCTTTAGAAGTTTGAGCTATCATTCCCTTTGCTGTTGGGTACGACAGCCTCCTTAACATATTATAGAAGACACTCAAGGGCTTATCAGGTTGTGACCTGTCTGATATATACACAGGATATTTAAGTCCGTACAATGCTATTAAAACAAAGCTATTCCACAAATCACCAAAACTAAGAACTGTATGAGGATTTATTTTCTTTATTTCAGCCCGCAAATATTTTAATCTTTTCAGTGTCGAAGTTATTCTTTTGGCATTATTGAATGAAAAACTTGGCTTGTGTATTTCTATTTTGTCTGATAGCGGATAAAACACGACAGGGTCTATTCCATATAATATAACATGTACCTCGATATGCTCTTTTCGTTCAAAGTAACATGCGAGTTCAGACATAACCCGTTCCATCCCTCCCGAATGAAGAGAAGGTATGACCAATGCTATTTTTTTAGTTACCATACATATACCCTTCTATCAGATCATCAACCATCCATCCTTGCGGGCTGAAAGATCCCTCATGCCAGTCCATATTAGTATCCCAATAACCTTGACATTTGTCATAAGCTGTAGGTACAAAGCCAAAACTGATTTCGATAATAAGCGGATTATTTGCACTATCAAATACGAAATCGAACGCAATGCTTTGATTTTGAAGCCTCTTATTTATCTCAAATGCGATTTTAACACATCGTTCATCTATCTGAGATTTCTCATAAATAATAGAGCCACTACCCGAAGCTCTGAAATCATTTTCCCGATTCATTCTTTTTATTGCAAAGGCCTTATTGCCAACGATAATAATTCTGATATCGAAAGTATTGTTTTCTATAAAGTCTTGAAAATAAACATATCCCTTATCCCTTCCTAAAATACGAGCCAAAGGAGTTGTTACAAACAACCGCACTACACCTCGGAGAACATCGAAGACATCAGTTTTTCCACACCTATATTTCCTCCACCTTTCCTTTAAGGAACCAATTTTATCGTAAACAGGAAAACCTCTACCAAATGCTTTATTGACAATAGAAACAGCCTCTCTCCTACTTTTCACCAATTTTACATTGGAAGCCCCTGCCCCACCTCTAAGTTTGAATACTTTGGGGAAACTTGCCTTTTCCACCCATGATCTAGCTTCTTGCTTAGTATAAAACACATAGGTGGAAACAAGAGGAGCATTAATAGATTCCAACAAATACTTCTGCCCCACCTTGTCATCGAAATGCCATACTGTATTCATATCAGGAAACACACGTTTTCCCGACAGTTGAAGTGAAAACAATAACTGTTTTGCAAAAAGCTTATCTTTATAATTTCCCTGATGTACGTGCCACATAAAGAAATCACAATCGGCTAACTCATTTACAATGTCGTTACTATACGCATCTACTATTTTATATTCGATTCCATTAGCTTTCATATGGTCTATCCAACGGTCGCTAAAAGAATCTTTCGTTTTATGAACTCCAACTTTCATCTGTATAAGCTTTTACGTATTATTCAATTCTTAATTAAAAGATCTCCCAATTGAGCCGATGTCATAAACTCGACATCAGGCCATTTCGCGATTATTCGGGTGAGCAGAACTTCTAATCTTTTTAGATTACGGTCTCTATTTTCGGGAAAGATAGAACCTATATAATTGAGTCTATGAGACGATATTATTGCCGGTTTTCTCCATCTGAAAGCCGTGTCTATACTATGCAAGCAACCATCTATATTATCCACATTATGCTTTTCTGTAGGCTCGAAAGAACAGTTCCGTATCAAGAAATACTGATTCCATTCATTTTTCTGCCCCACATAATGATATCTTTTACTTATTTTATCGAGCGACGGTACGAGTTGTACCGAGCTCCCCTGAATAATATTGATCCCATTCTCCTTTAATGTTTCGGCATAATCCGGGTGCCACGTATTGCAAGGTGCAATAAAAGATGCAGAGCGATAACCGTGTATCTTAGAAAAGAGTTGTAATCCATCTTTCAATATCGTCTTTATATTTTCAAACTCTGCCGCATCGGCAAATTTTAGTGCAACAACAAATTGATTGCCTGCTTGTGCATTATCGCGAGGAAAAATACCCGGTAATCCATACTCAAAAGCCAACATCACATCTTTATCTCTACGTTGCAGCGCTTTCATCCACGAGTTGACATTGATATGCTCACGCCCATGAAATTGAGGAAAGAAAACACCATAATTCATCCCTTCTTTCCACAAATCAAATGAATTAGCATGATTCGAATAGCGTTTCAGCGTTTCAGTAAATAACTCATAATGATATTCTTCATAACCTGAATCTTTTATTTTTTCGAAATCAGGATTCACTACCAAGGAATTAGCCGTAATAACAGGATGGTTTCCATTCTTATCTCTAAAACGGGTCAGTACCTCGAACAACATTGAGATATCCTGCTCGCTGGCCAAAGAATCATACTTCTCGTAAGGTCTGTTATCTACCGAATATCCGGCTTTGAGCAATTTATCATAAACTGCTTTCGAAGACATACGAATTGCCCCCCAATCATCAGATTCGATTACAACTATTTTGCGTCGAGTATGCCAACCCGGAATATTTATTGCATTATTTTTCAGATTCCTTATTATTTCCATCATTAGAATAAAATGTAGGTTAACAATATAGATTATAATCTGGCATCGATAAGTTGCCTGTCTAGAAAGCCTTTCACATCATACACGACACTCGTTTCGCAAACAAGATTTTTCATATCCAGCGATTTGAACGAATCATGCGATACAGCCAAAATTGCAGCCTTAAATTGTTTTACAGGAATATCTTGTGTTACAGTAACGTTCTCCCCCAGATCAACAGACTCCGGCTTCACCCAAGGATCATACACTGTAATTTTAAGATTATATTCACTAAGTGCACGTATAATGTCAGTGACTTTAGTATTTCTTATATCAGGACAATTTTCTTTGAATGTAAGCCCTAGTATAAGTATCTCGGAATCTAGTATTTGTATTCCTTTTTTCAGCATCAATTTTATAGTCTGATTCGCTACGTAATCACCCATACTATCATTCATTCGTCGCCCTGCCAATATGATTTCGGGATTGTAACCGTGTCTTTGCGCGCACTGAGCCAAATAGTATGGGTCTACGCCTATACAGTGCCCACCTACAAGCCCCGGTGTGAAATGCAGAAAATTCCATTTTGTGGCAGCTGCACTAAGAACTTCTTGCGTATCTATCTCTAAATGCGAAAATATTTTCGACAGCTCATTCACGAATGCAATGTTAATATCCCGTTGGGCATTCTCTATAACTTTTGCAGCTTCGGCTATTTTGATAGATGATACCAAATGCGTTCCGGCAGTTATAACAGATGCGTAAACATTATCAATTATCTGTCCTACGTCAGATCTTGAACCCGATGTCACTTTTTTTATTTTATCTACAGTATGATTTTTATCCCCGGGATTTATGCGCTCAGGACTATAGCCTGCGAAAAAATCGACATTAAACTTGAGCCCTGATATTTTTTCTACTACAGGCACACATTCTTCTTCTGTTACTCCGGGATATACAGTCGATTCGTACACGACAATTCCACCCTGTCTTATTACCCTACCTACAGTTTCACTAGCTTTATACAAAGCTGTTAAATCAGGATTCTTATTTATATCTACAGGAGTAGGTACTGTAACAACGAAGAAGTTGCATTCAGCCAGCATATTGGCATCCGATGTACATACAAAACCATTGCCTATCGCCTCCAACAATAGTTCTTTACTTATCTCCAATGTCCTGTCGCAGCCATTATTCAACTCTTCCACACGCTGAACATCTAAATCGAATCCTATTGTTTTATATTTTGTAGAGAAGAGGCGTGCTAGTGGTAATCCGACATAGCCCAGCCCAATGACAGCTATCTTTATATTATTCATTTCCATGTTTATTTTAAATTATCAAAATACCATTTTACAGCCTGTTCCAGTCCTGCCTGAATATCAAATTGAGGATTATATCCCAACAATCTCTTAGCTTTGCTTATATCAGCCAAAGAGTGAGATATATCCCCTACCCTGTTTGCACCATGTATGACAGCCACATTAGATATCTGTGGATCTATCAGGCTTAGGTATTGCTTGAGATAAGTGACTAATTGATTGAGAGTTGTTGATTCGCCATAGGCAGTATTGTAAACCTGATTGACAGCTTCTGCATTTGTAGTCTGCAAGGCTAGTAAATTCATTTGCAACACATTGTCTATATATGTAAAGTCTCGTGAATATTCTCCATCTCCATTTATAGTAATAGCTTCGTGGGCTATCAGCTTTTTAACAAATAGCGGTATCACGGCAGCATATGCTCCATAAGGATCTTGTCGTCGTCCGAAGACATTGAAATAACGCAATCCGATACATTCTATACCATATGTCCGAGAGAAGACATCGGCATAGAGCTCATTCACATATTTAGTAACAGCATACGGTGACAGCGGTCTTCCTATAACATCTTCTACTTTAGGTAAGATTGCACTATCTCCATATGTTGACGAACTGGCTGCGTATATAAAGCGTTTCACCCCCTCATCTCTGGATGCAATGAGCATATTCAGAAAACCCGAAATATTCACATCGTTCGTCGTTACAGGATCTTTTACCGATCGGGGCACAGACCCTAAAGCCGCCTGATGAAATACATAAGACGCTCCGTCAACAGCCTTTGTGCAATCGTCGAGCGAACGTATATCTCCGATGAGCAGATTGAATCTATCGGAATATCCATCTAATAAATGCTGAATATTGTCCATCTTGCCTGTAGAAAAATTATCGAGACAAACGACATGATATCCCTTATTGAGCAATTCTTCGCAAAGATTTGCCCCGATAAATCCGGCTCCGCCGGTTACTAAAATTTTCATATGATATTGTATTGTTTTTTAACGTGGCCTCAACGATTCTTAATTAACGTCCATAGCGAAATCTCGGAATTGTCTGTTATGATGTAATATATATTGCCAAAAAAAAGAACTGCGGTAGTGTATTCAATAATCATTCTCGTTTCTACAATTATCTTTAACAGGCTAAACAGTAGAGTTAATACGATAAAGCACTTCAACGTCTTATTACTTCTGTTTTCGTTATAGACACATGATAAATAATAGAAGAAGAAAATAAATGAAACCAGCTTCAGTCGAATACCTAGATCCGGTATTGATATAGAGAAGTTAACCAATGTCATAAACAAGATAGTCCAATAAAATACCTTTTCTATCTTTTGAGAAAAGGATAATTTGAACAATGGAGTCTTAAACAAAACAATACCTATATAAGAAATCCAATACACCAGATCATTCTGATACTTCATAAACCAGGTAGCATCCTTAAAATAGGCATTAGATATTGCTTCAATAGAGTCCGGATCATTGTATGCAGCGACTCGCTCGTTGACGGAATTGCCGAGAAAGGGTAAAATATCACTTATATGAAGAGATAACAAATTAGGTAAGAAGAATGAAGACAAGTAAAGTATATATAATATATTCCTAAAAGGATGTTCTTTTTTTAACAGTACTGAATATAAAAGGAATATAAATGCAGGTAAGACAAAAGCAAAATGGGTGAGACATGAGATTAGAATTAAAATCCATGACTTATAATTATCATTTTTGAGATTTAAAATTATTCCCCAAATAAAGAAGAATGTTGCAGTACCGTATCTAACCCCAGCCAATGTATATAGAGGTATAGCAAAAGATGCACAAAAGATAATAATGATACTGTACAGATCTTCATCCAATTGCGAAGCCAAAAACTGCCTCATAACAGCAACCATAGCCAGCCCATATATAAGCCCAAAGCAGCCCATGAGAACATGTCCATTATTAGTCACAGGAGATAGAAGCACGCAAACTAGCCCGACATACACATCTACTTCGGATGTATTTGCCTCCAATGTTTTACCTTGCGAAGCGGTTACGGATGTAAAAAAATCGCTTACGACCTCTGGGAAAGAAGATGAATTATATTGTTCCAAAATAAGATGATATCGATATAAATCCATTTCATTTGACTCAGCAACCATATTATATCCGAAAAGCGCAATGAATAGAATGATTATAATCTGAGAGCTTTTATTCTTAAAAGTAAATATAGAATATATAAATGCGGCAAACGGAATCGCCACAAACAATAACAATAATAACAGAAAAGATTTGACCTCATCTATAAGTGTCTTATCGGATGAATAGAGACTGTAAATTAAACTGTGTCAAGCAAGAATAAATTATTATTTTTACTAACACAGTTTTTTTATGGAAAAAGAATTTGATTTTGAAAGCATTAAGCAGAAAGCCTTAGAACAACTTAAATCAGGCAAGTCTTTATTAGGCAAGGATGGGGCTTTTGCTCCGTTATTAGAAAGCATCCTGAATGCAGCCCTTGAGGGGGAGATGGATGCTCATTTAGATGAACGTGAACGTTTATCTGGTAATCGCC
>JBKEBA010000027.1:0-45561 GCA_047972895.1 Dysgonomonas sp. | reverse complement strand
TCAAATCAGAAAGATTGGAAGCCCATCTTTGCTCCATTTGCTAAGGCCAGGAAAAGAATTGAAACCATCTTCTCGCAATTGTGTGACCAGTTTATGATTGTTAGAAACTATGCTAAACAGACGGATGGCATATTTGCTAGAATAATCGGTAAGATTAGTGCACTTACCATATTACAATATATCAACAAAATGAACAATAAACCCATTGGCCAGATTAAATATGCACTAATTTAATTCCGCCAACGGGTTCTTATTATAAGAATCGACTGCTACCGAATAAGGAGCATTCGGATCTATCTTTACTTCCATTGTCCATTCGGCAATTTGAGTAGTAGTTCCTCCGTTGTTACTTTGTATATCGAGTTTATAGTATTGATATACAACCTCGTTGTCAAACTCATATTCTTTTGTTTCCTGTCTTGTCGAAAAAGCTTGATTTGTTTGTGTATCGAGTAGTGTCCATACTTTATTATCATTCGAACCGGAAAGTGTCCACGTTTTAGGGTCTTTTTCCGGAGCATCGGTAGCCGATGTAATGGTATAGTAATTAATCGCTGTGGTTTTAGCCCCCTTCCATAGTATATAGTATTTGCTCTGGCTGGTAACGAAATTTGTACTTTTATTATTATCTACAGCTTTTCCGACATCCGATCCTTTTGGAGAGTCCGAAAATTGGGAAGTTATGGTACCCCCGAAGGCATATTCTTATTTTGGTCGCTAATCGTCACCGAATAGGGAATAGTAGTATCCGGACCGGGATCCGGCTCTTCTTTATCATCTTCCGAGCAACTATAGAACGCAAGAGGAAGTGATAAGACTAAGCAAAATAATACTTTTTTCAAATTGGAGGACCAGAAACCTCTGGCAGGATGTGTTTTCATTCTTGGTAATTTCATGTGATTCACTTTTATATTAAAACTAAAGTTAATAGGTCTGAATTAGTCTCCTCAGTATAAATTAGTCTCCATTTATTTAATTTACCCTGCACAAAATTTTAACTAAAAATTTCGAGCACTAATATATTAAATATTTTTCACATATAATATTGAAAAATAGTTTCTTTTAAGAAAAACTCAGAAGTACGATCAGGGTGCTTCCTATACGATTTTCAAAGAGAAAAGCGGAGGTTTGCAATAACTGCAAATCTCCGCTTCTTCTGTATTATATCAATATTTTACTTCTTGAAAATAAGTCTTGACAACTCGCCTATCCATAATACCAATGATGTGGCTCCTATAATAATCAGCCAGTCTCTGATATGCAACGGAACGGTACGGAATACATCTCCTCCAAATTCCACAATCAGAATTTGTCCGATAAGGATAACAATAGCAACAGCAATAAAGCCTTTGCTTTGACCCATGTTGGAGAATGCAGATTTACCAGTCTGGAAAGCTTTAGCATTAAACATATTCCAGAATTGAAGCATCACAAACGTAGTGAAGAAGAACGACAAGAAATATGCGTAACGCTCAGCTGCTTCAACATGACTGAAGAAACTATCTAAACATTCTTGTTTGTTAAATACAAACAACATACCTAAAAGCAGGATAACGAAAGTGATTCCAGCAAACAGAATGCCATTCCGCATTGGCGGCGTGATAATGAAATCTTTGTTTCTTCTCGGTTTTTCCTGCATCACATTGTTGTCAGGTGGCAACGAAGCCAAAGCTCCCGCAGCAAATGTATCCATGATCAGGTTTACCCAAAGCATCTGCGTCACTGTCAATGGCAGGTCGTGCCCGAAGATAGAGCCTAAGAATACCAATATCAATGCAGCAACGTTTATCGTCAACTGGAACAGGATAAAACGTTGGATATTCTTATACAAAGAGCGTCCCCACATCACAGCGGTAGCGATACTGTTGAATGAGTCGTCGAGCAATGTGATGTCGCTCGCCTCTTTAGCTACAGAAGTTCCCGATCCCATCGAAAGACCTACATGTGCATGGTTAAGAGCCGGAGCATCATTTGTGCCGTCACCTGTTACTGCTACGACTGCATCATTCTGCTGAAGCAGTTGTACAAGGCGTTGTTTATCGGTAGGCCGTGCACGACACATTATCTTAAGGGACATAACACGCTTAACAGCTTCCTCATCCGATAAAGCTTCGAAATTAGGGCCTGTGATAATATTTGCATCTGTATCGGTATCTTTCCAAATACCAATCTGACGACCAATTTCGCGGGCAGTACCAGGAGTATCGCCTGTTACGATTTTCACGTCGATACCTGCATTCAAACATCTTTCTACAGCAGCAGGAACATCTTCACGCACAGGGTCGGATATTGCTGTAATACCTAAGAATATAAGTCCGTTTTCGGCTAAGTCTTTTATCTCTATATCTTTTACAGATGATTCTATTACCTTGTAGGCAAAGCCAAGGGTGCGCATTGCCTGATTCTGATATTGTAATAGCTGGTCTTCGATCGCAACTTTTTTACCAGCCACGGGATGAACACCGTCTGTATCAAGAACAGTTTCGCATTTTCCCAATACGATTTCGGGCGCGCCTTTTACATATAGTATATTTTTTCCGAGTAAAGGAGAAGCTACTAATGTAGCCATATACTTACGCTCGGTAGAGAATGTAAGCTGATCCAATACTTTAGTATTCTCTCTTATATCCAGATAATTAGTCTTATTCGCATGCAACCACAGCAAAAGAGCTGCTTCGGTAGGATTGCCGAGTGTTTTCACCTTTGCAGGGTCTGAATAATCGAGGAATGCTGTAGAGTTGACAGCGATACCTTCTTTTACAAGATTGCTTATTTCATCTTCAGCTAAAGCCTGATCCTTAAGATTATAAAATTGAGTTTCATATACCTGCATCTGGTTTTGCGTCAATGTACCTGTCTTGTCTGTACAGATAACGGTTGCAGCACCCATTGTTTCGCAAGCATGCATTTTACGCACAAGATTATTTGTTTTAAGCATACGACGCATACTCAATGCAAGGCTCAGCGTAACACTCATTGGCAGACCTTCGGGCACAGCTACTACAATCAAGGTAACGGCCACCATGAAGTATTGCAATACATGACTCGCTGTTTCGAGGCTCACCCACGATTCTGGATTCAAAGGATTAACTCCAAATATGAAGCCTGCGGCAGCAATAACAACAAATGTCAGTACACCCAATGCCATCCATTTAAGCCATCCTCCTTCATCGACACTCTTCGGTAATTCTTTTTCTTTACCTGCCAATTCGAATCCATCGTAGATAATCGGAAGCCAAACTTTGATAAGAGCAACCATAGCTCCTACGATAACAGCACCTAAAAGACCAAGCTGACCCAACGAGTAAGTAACTTCTCCACCAAATATATCTTTTACGAAAAGCACGAGAAAAGTAAGGGCAGCAAGCACCAAACCTACAACTCCGATAAATTTCGCCAACCCATCTAACTGTTGGTTCAGAGGGGTCTCCTCCCCTGTCATTTCAGTAGATTTTTCGGCTACTTTACCATATTCCGTTGCGTCACCTACTTTGGTTACTTCATACGTACCGTGTCCATCCATTACCTTCGTGCCACGCATCACCCAATTGGATGGGTAAGTGGCTTCTTTATCGAAGTCTGCAGGGTCAGTAGTTTTGTCTATGATTGGTTCACCCGTTAGGGTAGATTCATCTATTTGCAGAGAGATGGCTTCTATCAATTCACCATCGGCAGGAACTTCCTCACCTGTTTCTAGAATTACGATATCACCGACAACGATATCCTGTTTCGGTACTTCCATAACATTACCGTTGCGGATAACCTTAATCAACGTATCGTCATTCACCTGATTCAATATATCGAACTTCTTATTAGCGTCCATTTCGAACCAGAAGGCAACACCTGTTGCCAGCAGTATGGCACAGAAGATACCGATTGTTTCGGCATAATGACCTACACCGGTAGATACATGTTCAAAAATTGCTATTGCCAGAGATAAGAATGCGGCGATAAGCAGGATACGGATAATCGGGTCTTCAAATTTTTCGAGAAACAGCTTCCATAATGGTTCCTTTTCGGGAGGAGTAAGAATGTTTGCTCCGTGTTTTTTTCGGCTTTTCAATACCTGAGCATCGGTAAGACCAATCAAGTGTTTTTTATGTTCCATATATTTAATAAATAATTTATTTCGCGACGATTTCCTTCAATTTTTCAATGTTTCGAAGATAAGACGAAAATTTAAAATATTCATTTCCTATCGCATTATAATATAATTCCTTAACAAAATCATCACCACGCCTTGTTATAAACGAATTGAAATCGTCCTCCTTAGCATTCAATATAAATTTTACAACGCGTGTATTAAAGACAAAGTCTTCTTCTTTTACAATGGTGTCGATTTGTTCCAGACCTTTAACGTAAAAGTTATTCAGATAGTTCTCTATATTGGGTGGTACATCTTTATTTATCAGCTCGGCAAAATACAACATATAGCAATCATTCGATATATCGTAATCGTTCAGCATATTGATTATCACCTGTTCATGTGTCCCTGTTATCTTTATATCATCGAGAAACAAAAGTGTCTTATATCCTATAAATTCTTTATCTATGTAGAATTTATCCCCCTTTATCAATTTGTAACGGTCAGCCGCCGACATTTCTCCATAGTCTTCCCTATAGGTAACGGTGCGGTGTATCTTGGTTTCCTCAACTACAGGATAATTGTTTTCGAATAAATAATTGTTGAGTTTATCCACAAAATACTTTTTCATAAAGAAAGAAGCTGTCGGGATATGCGAGTATGCACTAGGCACAACTACTATCGGTTTGCCGTCGTATGTTTCAGACAGGCAATCAGCGATAAATTTCTCAGCCAGAATATAACCAAACTTGCGGGCTATATTAACAGCTCCGTATTTGAATTTAGAGTATTCATCGGGAGAGAAATCGAACTCGGCAGCCGAATCAACCTGATATCCCGAGAAGTGAATGATCGAACCTTTGTAATCTTTTTTTAATATCATTTAGAGTATAATCTTTTTCTGTAATCAATAGGGCTTCGAAACCGAAGTCTTTTGCTCCTTTATAATCGGTCAACGGATTGTCACCAACATGAAGTATTTCCTGTTTAGCCAATCCTGCTTTATTATATACTTCTTGGAAAAACACAGACGAAGGCTTAGATGCTTCAACCTCATCGGAGAATACACAGTATGAAAAAAATGGAAGCAATCCTATATCAGCTAACACAATCCGTAAGGTGCCAGCCTCGATAAATCCTGTGTTACTGGACAGATTGATGGTATAATCTTTACTCCTTAGCCATTCCAATATAGGGATGATATTTTCATTTAGTAAAATCGGCTTGTATCCCTGAAATAATATGTTTGATGCATTTTCTAATGACTGAGCCATGTCTTGTAGCGCTTCGTCACCATCTTTACAGGTTTCTTTCAGAATCCTGTAATACATTTCTCTTGCCGGAACTTTTCCTCCGGTTGTTTCATTATGCTTATCTACTTTCTTGTCTAGTAAACGAATAAAATCTTCTATTTGCAATACATCCAATCCTTTCGAATTGTATTTATCTGCAATCAGTTCCGCTCTCTTTCTTTTAAATTGTGGATGCGATTTGATGAGCGTTAGCCACAGGTCGAATGAAATGTGCTTAATCATTAGTTCGATACTAATTGGACGATGATTAAACGACCTCCGTCTTCCTTCGACAGCAAAATTTGTTTATTATCTGTAAGTTCGACAGCTTCATTGATAGCGATTTTCTTACCTTCCGTTTTATCATCCAAATCGGGTAATCTCTGATTTATCAATAACCATTTGCCTTGATGGAAAACGAAATAACCTACAGGCTTTTTCTGTTCGTCTGTCAATCGTTCGTTAGGAGAAATATTTCGGTTTACGTGCCACTGATATAAATACTGGTTGTGATAGACCATCAGGCGATAATCGTCAGGTGTGAAAGTACCCTCACGCCTTGACGAATAGAGATTCAGTACAGGTAACTGCCCTTTATATTCTTGTCCGCAAAACGGACATTTTGGCTTTATCGTATTATCAAATACGAACCACTTGTGCCAGCATTTCGGGTTCTGGCAAGGCTGCATCAGATCGACAGTTTTGAGCAAACCTTCTTCCCATTCGTTAGCCGTAGGGCGCAACGATGCATCATGCAAACCATCAATAAAAGCTCTGTTAAACAGCGGAGTAAGGTAAGGACCACAAACAGTATAAGGTATCTTTGTAGGGTCTGCCTGTGGCAATTGACTAGCCTGCAACTGATTTGTTTTCACACGATTGGAAGCATCTTTCGGGTTCTCGATAAATAAGGCTTTCGTACCCATAGAAAGCTCTTCATCCTTCGCCGAGTCCAAATCATTGACTTTGCCTCCTCGCAACGGATGCCTATACAGCAGATACATATAAATCATTACTGCCAACGCATGGCGATCTGTAGCTATACTCGGCAGTTTACGCGCAGGGTCTTCAATCGGCAAATGCTTTGTGGCAATCACCTCAGGCGCGATAAAATCGGGTGTTCCTAGTACATCGGGCGGAAACTTGCCCGGAACGACAAGCCCATCTATATCTATAATGGAGGCAGAACCTGACGTAGGATCAATCAGGACATTCTTATATGACAAGTCGGAATGTGCCAACCCCGCAGCATGTAACCGCTTAACAGCACGGCTGATACGAATACATATCTGAAAATATTTAAACCAGTCACCTCTTTCGTTCAACGCAAGAAATTTATTCTGATTCTTTGCCGAAGCAAACCATTTACCTTCTTTTTCTTTTCCTTTTATCCCCAGAAAATCATTGTTTACTGAACCGTATTTAAAGAAATAATGACTTTGATAGGTAGGACAAACTATACCGATTTTGCCTTCATATTCTACAGTTCTGGTAGGCCAGCAAAAGAGGTCTTTCCAATAGTCGCCTCCTTGCTGATTGAATATACGTTCTCTGTATATGCCCGTAATATTCTCCAATCGGTCTCTCGAATTGAAATCCTGCTTCTCACGGAAAAAGCCTACGACATAAGATTTATCAGGACTGAAATAAACATCCTTCATCGCTCCTGAGCCTATTACTTTGTCTGTAAACTCGACCTGAGAGCCATCGTTTGCCGTTAGTTTTATTGTTTTTGCCATAATCTCCTTTAGAATAATATCGCTATCGTACGGTCATCATGATTACCGGGTGACCAGAAATCCAGCCATTTCAGTAATTGGTTGTCTATCTCTTTATTGCTTTCATCGAATGTGACTTCGGTATTCAGGTCATTCCAGAGGTTGTTCCATTTTTCGATACGTTGGAGATTTGCATCGGTTTCGAACTTAGGATCTGTAATACCATCTGTCATCAGCATCAGAGCTGTGAAGTCTTCAACGATCTCGAAACGCAGACGACTATATATGGCATTGGGTGTAATTATCTCAGGCATAGTAAGAAAGCGTGTTTGTCCGGCAAATTCACCGCCATCGCTTTCACCCATCACCTTAAGATTCTGATTCTCTTTATCATATATAGCTATAGCTCCATCACCAACCCAAAAAGATGCAACGAACCATCCGAACTTGAACTTGCGACAGATAGCGACAAGTAAGGTTGTTGAGAAATCCTTTATTTGCGATTCAGATGCTTTAGCCTCATTTTCAATTTCTTTATAAGCTTTGAATACAGCAGAACCCAGTATCTTGTATAAGGCATCACCTACATTTTTCCGTCTTTCTTCGGTAGCCTCTTTATGGTAGTCTTCTACAAGACTGCCCATTGACTTGTAATTAATCTTCAACAGTTCATCACATACCGAAATAACAGTTTTGCAGGCTATCTCCGAACCTCGTCTCGAATACTTTGCAGAACCGGCTCCATCAGCCACAACCATTGTGTACCACTCAGTCTCTTTATCATAAGAGAGTTTAAAATCATCATCTCTGGGACTACCTTCATGAGCATGGGAACGTCCACGCTGACTGGCTGCGACCAAGTCTTTCCGTTCTTCCTTGCTGAGCCCGAGAAACTTCTTTTGAGCTTCGACTTCTACGAATTGTTTGTCGCTATCCTCTTTATAGAAAGGAATATCTTTGGAGGTAGGAATATTGTTCCACAAAGAACGTGGGTCAGGATTGATAACGAGAGTGATTTCTCTCTTTAAAGCAGGCTTTTCTTCCTCCCAATCCTTATGCTTGTAATGCCATGATATCTTATGGTCTCCGGCTTTTATGGGTGTGCCTTTTATTACACTTTCTGTTTCGTCAAATTCGAGACCTATCTCATCAAGCCCTTCGAACCAATTTTTCCCAATCTGGCAGGCTTCTAAGACAGAAGGAGTGAGAGCAAAATAATAAGGCTGATTTACCTTTCCGTTTTGCAAGGTAAATTGATTATTTTTTACACATAGGGCGAAAGCCTCATCTTGTGCTTTTTCTCTTGCTGCATCTTCCATCGGAGGTTGTTGTCCGCCTGGTATTAAGCCCATAATTTCTGTATTTTGGATTTGGACATCTTCTACTTCTTGATCCGAAACATCAGGTTCGTTCTCAATTTCTATATCTGCTTTTTCTTCTCTCTTCTTATTTTCAGACCATGCGTCCGAAAGAAAAGATTTCACTTTATCTTGCGACATGAAACTTTGTGCCGCTTCATTATCTTCTACAAAGATACCTATACTGTCAAGATAATCTTTAATATTCATATCCTCATTTTAGCCTCTTGTTCTGGAAATATCGGAATCGCCTTCTGCAAATCCAAAATGAGCTTGCCATCCACACCACGGGCATTCGCTCTGCTCTTCATCGCCCACACACATAATTCTTCCGCAACGGCACACCGAAAAGCCATACTGATTACCACAACAAGGACAATTTGGGAAACCAACCAAATCGCGGGTATTTACTGTACTGCCCAGTGGCTGTCCGTCGGTCAGTTCGAAATAGGTATTATCTACAGGATATGCACCCACTAGTTGAAACCCTGTCGGCCTGTTATATCCGTAAGGATTTGTAGAGGTGGGCTTGTAATATTTCAGGAGGTAGGAACGTTGTGTCTTTTGACATTTACCAAGCATTACAGCAAAATTTTCGTCTATAATTTCAGGCACACTCATCTCCAGCTCTATCTTAGTCAGAATATCATCGAATGAAGCAAGTTTTAGTTCATCCGAATTTAATTCACTAACACTTATACTGCTCGTCTTTATCGATGCCGTAATCCATCGAAAAAACGCTTTGAATGAATTATCATCGGTTTTATTCAGACGTAATACATTATCCGTAATACGACCTAATATGTTTGTATCAATATTATTACCAATAGATACGGCAATAAGATTTGTTGAATTCCGATATTTATTATTCCATCGCTGAAATGCATCATCGACATAATCGGTAGGATTACCATCAGTAAAAAGGAATATAATCGGTTTCCAATCGCCTTTTTCCTCCAAAGTAGTCTTCCTCACGGTAGCATCGACATCATCCATCAGAAAGTTCATTGCATTACCTAACGAAGTACCACCCCCTACTGGAAGCTTTGGCGGATAGAAATTAGATAATTCTACTAACGGGCTTATCCTTTGAGCCCTACCTGCAAATACGATTGTCGAGATATAAACCGTTTCTAGAGCATATGGGTCGGTTCTTAGCTCTTTGATGATTTCAGCCATACCAGCCTCTACCTGTTCAATAGGGTCTCCCACCATTGATTCTGAAATATCTATTAGAAAATAAATCGGTAGCCTTCTCATAACTATTTACTGTCTTTCTCTATTTATCATATTATTTATCGGATATGGATTATCGTTCATTCCTCCATTATTTACATTATAGCCTGTCTGATAATCTGTAGGCTGAGTCGGAACTAATTGTGCTCCCAAAGCAGAAAGGACTTCGTCTGTCATATTTTTTCCGGCAAAAGCATAGTATAGCGATTGAATCGTATAAATAGGTCCCCAAGGGATTCCCCACCAACCCATTATCAAACTTACCAAAAGACACCACCAACCATACTTTATGGGAAACTCGTTTGCTCTCACAAAATAAATATCACTCGACCGCTTAAAACTCACCACTATCAGAGATATTGTATATGTGAAAATAACGAATCTGCCGCCATTGTCCAACTCTCTTTTTACCTCGTCAGGAGACATTCCGTCTATACCTTTAATTGCTGCCATTAATGTAATTTTTTAGTTTGTTGTTATGTTAGTTTTATATATTAGTTTTTCAAATAACGGTGTGTACTTCAGGCGGTGGTGGTGGCAACGATATTTCATCACTCATACCCACGCTTCTGTTTCCAATACTCACCGAAGCAGACACCCATTTAAAGAACTGTCTGAAAGTCGCACTATCTGTCGTATCAAGAGAATATACCTGATTGGTCAACAATTGCAGAGGTTGTGTATCAGCCTTAGTTCCCGCCGCACAGGCTATAATACTGGCGAAATTTCTTTTCTTTACTTCGGGTATCATCGCATTGTATTTCTGGAGATCTGAAGGTTTTCCGTCAGTCATAATAAACAGTAATGGCATCCAATCTCCTTTTCTTTCCGATGTACTAATTTGCACTTCGCCATCTACTTTCTTACATAATACTTCCAAGGCTTCACCCAAATGAGTAGGCCCTGAATCGGGAGTCGTTATTTCAGGTAATTGTAAGGCCTCTAATTCGGTAAGCGGAAGTATCTGTTTCACTTCTCTATCGAATGTAATAATACTTATAAAAACAGATTCTAATGCAAAGGGGTCTTGTCGCAAGCTGGCTATCATCGATTCTAGTCCCACCTTTACAGACTCGATAGGCTCTCCCCGCATCGAGCCTGATGTATCTAATAATAAATATACTGGTAATCGTCTCATGAATTTTAATTCTCTAAATAAAAGAACATTGCAAGAATACATATTCTTGCTGCCCTCTTCTTATATCATATTTAATTAAACTACAATATTCACCTCTGGAGGTGGTGGTGGAAGCTCACTCATTCCTGATACTTCCTGACCTGACGATTCTATTTTCTGGCTACCAAAACTAATAGATGCAGACACCCATTTGAAGAAGGCGCGAATAGTAGCACTATCAGCTGTATCGAGCTGAACTACTACATCGGTTATTTCTTTCAATTTTTGCGTATTGGCTTTTTGTCCTGCAGCACAAGCTACCACCATGCCGAACTTTTGCTTTTTGAATTCTTCTAAACCTCTTTTCCAATCATCGGTAGGCTCTCCGTCCGTCATTAGAAACACAAGTGGTTTCCAATCGCCTTTCTGTTCAGGTGTAGTCTTCACTACTTCCTTCTCTACTACCTTTGCTAAAGTAGATAAAGCACTTCCTAGCGCAGTGGTTCCCGATGCTTGTATATTTGGCATCTGAAACATAGAAAGCTCTGTCAACGGAACTATCTGCTTGGCTGCACTATCGAATGTTATAACGCTCAAGTAAGCAGTTTCGAGGGCATAAGGATCCTGCCTTAGTGTCGATACAAGCACTTGCACTCCGTTTTTCACAGCTTCGATAGGTTCTCCCGTCATCGAGCCGGAAATGTCTAATAGTAGATAAACCGGTAATCGTCTCATTTTTGTTTGTATTTAGTTTTTTATTATATCATTTTGGTTTCGAGCATCGACCTCAGTATGTTCGCCTGAGTATCTATATCTTCGAGAGATGCAAGGAAGTCTATATTCGTTATAGCCTTATAATCCTCGTCTAAAAGTTCTATTATCTCTTCTGAAAGAAATTTATATGTATTTTTAATATTGGTTTCCAGTTTTGAATTCTTCTTATGCAGATTCCTTACGGTCTGTTCTTTTTTCGACATCTCGGCATCCCAGTTCTGGTATGGGAACAAATTGATATCGCATTTTAAAAACAGATTCTTCACAGGCCAATATAAGAAGTATGTATCTTCGGTCTGTATCTTGTACAGTTCTAAAAGTATGGGATAAACCTTTACTCCTGCAAAAAACTTTACATTGAAGTTAGATTGTCCCAAAGCGAGCAGTAAATGCTTATCAATAATAGCATAAGGATTACGATAAACGTCTTCCTTATCATATATTATCAGGTTGTCAACGATCTCCTGCTCAGATTCGAAAAAATAATCTTTGTAAAAATTGATACTGAACGAATTGATATCTTCCTTGAATGGGTACTCGTCAGACTTGTAGTAAATCGCCGTATATAAATCTCTTAACGACTTGGACATACGTTGGGTTTGCTTCTGTTTTTCAGCATCAAACCCACCGTCTTGTATCATTTTTTGCCGGAGCTTTTCTATCATATCATTGTTAAGCTCTATTTCGTGCCTGTACATACCTACTACTCGTTCGTTCTTTGTCTTGATTTTGTTAAGAAGGTCGATCAAAGTAGTCGTAAATTGTAGGTGAAACAGCTCCAGCTTGTTTATATCAATATCCTTATTATCTTCAAATAGTTTATGGATAACCTGACTCTGCAGATATATTTTAATCAGCATCGGCTCTTCAAAAAAGGATGAGAGGTCCGATAGTTGTTGAATTACTTCATCAGACTTTTCTAATATTTCTTTTCTCTGATTATCCATAGGTGAGATTAGTTATTCCCTCCTACTTTTTTTCGCAACTCAGTTTCGAGTGTATGCAATTCTTTATCCAATACCTCTCTGTTGCGCATACCTTCCTCATGTATCCGTTTC
Source organism: Dysgonomonas sp. (assembly GCA_047972895.1). Classification (GTDB taxonomy): domain Bacteria; phylum Bacteroidota; class Bacteroidia; order Bacteroidales; family Dysgonomonadaceae; genus Dysgonomonas. Next base: position 32,924 of record JBKEBA010000027.1, on the reverse strand, counting down.
ACCTCATCAAGGGTAGATATCAATGACTGTGTCGTCTTCTTCAATGTCTCGAGAGATATAACGGTTTTCTCACTTTCACTCGCTACATTTATACTGTTCTGGCGAAGTAGCTCGGCATTTTTCTCCAAAATAGTATTTGTAGTCTCAGATACCTGACGTTGCATTTCCACATTGGCTTTCTGACGATATAGTGCCACAGCAATGGTCAGCTGATTTTTCCAGACAGGAATGGTTGTGGATATAATTGATTGCGCCTTGTCGGCAATAGCCGTATTATTGTTTTGCACAACACGGATTTGAGCCAATGACTGCATCATGACATAGCGTATAATTTTCATATCGGCCAGACGCTTGTCTAAACGATGAATGTATTCACGCATATCGGCAATCTCATAATCCCTGTAGTTTTCAGGATTAGCTTCCATTGCAGCCAATTGCTGTTTCAATTCTTCGAACTTATATTGTCCGGCAACAATAAGCTCTTCCATCTGCTTGATATATTCTACATTGTTATCAAACATAGATTGCAATGCCGTATTATCTTTAAGCGAATTGATACGTCCTGCTTTTATTTTATTTGAGATTCTATCTACATTTACGATAACTTTATCGTATTTCTGAAATATCTTTTTAACATCGACAACCAACTTCTTCAGCCCCGGTATCTTCATCAGGAAGGATTTAACTCCACTTTGATTGAGCTCGTCCACATCTATATAATTCAGCTCGGAAAGCAATTCGTTTATATTACTACCTACCTCTCCGGCATCGATTGTTCGCACATTTCTGAGAAATTCATTACTGTATTTCTCCATAGTTCCCTGCAACTCGGCCCCATAGTTCAATACTGAATTTACATCGGAAACTACAAGTGTCCTGTTTAGACTTGTCAGCTTATCTATTTCGTTTTGACTAAGATTTGCCAAATCAGTATTGCCTTCTTTGTCCAATCTCTGATAAGTAGCCGGCACAGCATTATTCGAAGAAGAGGGAGATGGACTTGGTGTCAGATTCATATCCATTTGTATGTAAATTAATTATGAATATTAAAAAGGTATTTCTTATCGTTGTAAAAAACTCAATCCCTTTTTGCTTCTTTCATCAGCGAAGCAAAAAGGGTTGAATATATAAAAATTATTATTTCACGTATGTTTGGCCTATACGCTGTATAGTTTGGCCGAGGAATGAATCTTCATATGCATCTCCGATAGCATTAAATTTCCACTCACCTCCTTTTTTGTACAATTCGCCCATTACCAACGCTTTTTTGCCTCTATATTGAGCTTCTGCTACAACATTGTATTCAGCATATACGCTAGACACCTTCTCTGGTGTACCTTCGTACATCCTGATTTTGGCGTATGGAACCTGTGAGAAGTCTTCTTTTCCTACATTATTCAGGAAGAAGAAAACACGAGCAACATTGCTACCCAACTTTGTTAGGTCGACTGTAATGATTTCATTATCCAAACCATCATCACCTCCTTTATCGCCTTCTAGATCATCGCCTGTGTGGCGTAAGGCATTCGTGTTAGACAATAATTTGCCCGGAGGTAAACCAAACTGAGCCAGTAATTCTTTTTTATATAGAGGTGAGTATAAATGGTCGCATAAGTTTCCATTGTCGTCATACATCACACAGCTCAGGTCTAAATCTACATCTTGTGTTTCTGTCACTGTTTTCGAACCAAAGCCAAGGAAACCGCTTTTTTGAACCTGTACTTCAATAGCTCCCCAATTTACACCTACACAAAAATTGGTAAGGCTTCCCCCTGTGCTTTTTTCAAGATTTATTCTTTGTCCTTTCGTTAAATTAATTGCCATAATATTGTTGTTTTTAATTAAGTGTATTTTTGTAAGTATTGTTCTAATCCACCACGTTGGCCTACGCCTACGGCTTCGAATTTCCATTCGTCGTTACGCTTGTATATACGGCCAAACTCTACGGCTGTTTCTACAGAAAAGTCTTCTTCGAGTTCATATTTCAGAAGTTCTTCCTTATTTGCTTCGTTGTATATACGAATAAATGAGTTGCGAACCTGTCCGAAATTCTGCCTTCTTTCGTCTGCCTTATGTATCGTAACCACAATGCAGATTTCGGTCGCAGCAGGGTTAATTTTAGACAAGTCAACTTTGATGCTTTCGTCATCTCCGTCACCCTCTCCTGTAAGGTTATCGCCTGTATGTTCTACTGCATCTTCAGGTGATTTCAAGTTATTATAAAATACAAAATACTCATCCGATAATATTTTCTTATTCTCGCCCAGAATGAATATAGATGCATCTAAATCGAAGTCTGTTCCTGTACTAGATGCGTTAGCATCCCACCCCAGACCGATTACAAACTTAGGCAGATTGACGTTTACTCTCTGACCTTTTTCCAGATTAATTGCCATATTATTGATACTATTAATTAAGGTTTCTAAATATTTAAAGTGGTTCTTAGCAATATTTATCTACAAAATATTGAAGACCACCTTTGTATCCTATCCCCATCGCTTCAAACTTCCATTCGCCATTACGTTTATACAAGCGTCCGAACTCAACAGCTGTTTCTATCGAAAAGTCTTCTTCCAGCTCATATTTAGCGATTTCTTCATTTGTTTGAGCATTATAGATACGTATAAATGAGTTTCGAACTTGTCCGAAATTTTGTCTACGAGCCTCAAAATCATGGATAGTTACAGTAAATAAGATCTCCTGTATCTGCGGATCAACTTTAGATAAATCCACAGTGAGCGTTTCGTCATCACCATCGCTATTTCCTCCTGTCAGGTCGTCGCCGGAAGATTCTACAGATCCGTCCGGAGATTTCGGATTATTATAAAATATGAAGAATTCGTCTTTAGGCAGCTTCTTGTTACCTCCTAACATGAATGCAGATGCATCAAGGTCAAAATCAAAACCTGTTCCCTCGTTCGGATCCCAACCAAGTCCAACTCCCACTTTAGACAAACCCACTTCTATACGTTGTCCTTTTGTTAAATTAATTGCCATTTTGCGTTCGTATTATAGTTATTAAAAAAGTCGTATATTACAAAGATAGGAAAATGCACTAAAAAAACGGTACTGATGACCTCAAATTAAAAGTGAAATTAAGGAATAAATAGTACGTATTAACAATAATCCTTTTGGTGAATTTCATCTATAATGAGAGGAGAGTATCCTCTCCAGATACTCTCCTTATAATCAAACAATAAGATAATTAATTACTATTTCTCTTCCTTATGAAACATATTTCCTGTAGCCTGAGCTGTGGGCATCACCAACATATCTTGCACATCTACATGAGGAGGCTGAGAAACTGCATAATATACTGCATCGGCTATATCATCCGCCACCAGATTGTCATAACCTGTATACACCTGATCTGCCTTATCCTGATTTCCTTTGAAACGAACAATGGAGAACTCAGTTTCTACAGCACCCGGACAAATCTGTGTCACACGAATTCCGTAAGGCAACATATCCATCCGCATACCCTGACTTAATGCATTCACCGCATATTTTGTGGCACAATATACTGCTCCATTAGGATAAACACCTTTTCCTGCAATGGAGCCTATATTAATAATATGCCCTGATTTTCGAGTTACCATAATTGGCGATACAACTCGGGTTACATAAAGCAATCCTTTAACATTGGTATCAATCATGCGTTCCCAATCATCAACTACACCCCTAAATATAGGATCTAGTCCGACAGCTAGACCTGCATTATTTACCAAGACATCAATATCTTTCCATTCTTGTGGTAAATCATTAATAGCCTGCTCTACCTGAGCATATTCCCTGACATCGAAACAAAGCGAATAAACTCTGGACTCGTATTTTATTTCTATCTCTTTTTCGAGTTCTTCCAGCCTTTCACCGCGACGTCCTGTAATAATTACATCGTATCCTTCTTTTGCCAATCGCAATGCGATGGCCTTTCCCAAACCCGATGTTGCTCCTGTAATTAATGCTATTTTTCTCATTACAATCCCATTATTTCACCCAAACATTGATAATTTCACCAATGTAAGTCTTATTGTAACCTTCCTTACTCAAGCCCGACGAATCACTGTCTGTAATAGAGCCGGTAGTGGAAGGTTGCATTGTACCTTTTTTACACTCAATAATCATCCACGCTTCAGAAAAGGCAACTGCTCCTGAAGGTGTTTTTAGTGGTGTTAATTCTGATTTTTTAATCTTATCAGCCGATTTACCATCTCTTGTCTCAATAGCCTTTAACGCATCACTATATATATCAGTATAGAACGATATTGTATATGTATCGCCATTATCGATCACATCCGTTTTATGACGTTCAGGATTAAGAATACTAAATGCTACTTTATTGTCGCCAAATGAACCTGTCCCACCCCACAAAGCAGTCATAACATCCGGTTGATTCGATTGACCTGATGTAATAACAGTCCAGCTATTCAACAATTTTTCAGGAATCTTATCGATTGTTATACGTTTATAACCTGCTAATTGACCATCCGATGCAACCTGTGTTTCTGTTTTTCCGGCAGTCATCGCTTCCACTGCACCTGGAGTTGAAACAGCAGCAACTGTAGGTTTACCATTCAAATATACATCTATAGAGTTGAAGATACTATTGACACTATCCACTGTACGGATCCTGAACTTATCATAATATCTGTTCAGTTTATCTTTACTTTTGTTTAAAGCTATTCGATCGGATATCATTTCCTCGGCAGGAGTACCTTTAGATTCAGACTGATAATCAAATTTTATGTTGCGAATAGCAACTTCGCATTTTCCTTCTTTAATATCTATAATAAGCTGATAAGTTATCTTAGCTCTGTCTAATATGAATGCATTTCTTCTGAACGTAAAAAAATCCTCTCCATAACAAGCAATATCTCTCTCTTCCGAATTAGCGAGTAAGACGCGCCTTAGCAACTCTTCGTCTTGCGATTCTGCATAATTAGTATTAGCCCATTTGAGCATAAGCTCATATAAATCAGTATCAGAGACAGCCCTCTTTGGCTCAATTGTCTTTGTAAAAACAACCCGACCATCAATCTCAGGTATAGCACCGGCTAAATATTTAGAATTGTCGTCCTGAGCATTGGCAAATACAGACACAATAGTACAAAGTAAAATTAAAAAATACCTATTCATGTTATTCATGTTATATTATTAGTTGCATAAAATTAGTATAATTTCAGTAATAGACAAACAAAGTTATTTCTTTTATCATTTATTAAAACTACCATAACAAAAATGGCATCAGCCATAACCGATGCCATTTATATGTATTTTTTTATCTTATCAGAAATTATAAGCGAACCCAATACCTAACACTTCCTTAAATTGAACTTTCGGTCCTCGAAGTCCGCCATCTTTAGAGACTGATCTTATATCATCATCATACTTCAATGTTGTATTAATATTGGCTGACAAAAATTTATTAATTTTCATATTAATAAGCAGATCCCAATTAATATCGACATTACCGAACGAACTGTCATAAGCTGTGAAGAAATCGAGAGTCGAAATTAGATTTACATTCTCCATAATTTTTCGTTCTGCTCTCGCTTTAAAATAAGTACCAAATTCTGCTTTTACCTTGTCGCCAGGATCAACACCAAATGCCCCTATACTAGACAAGTAATCACTATTTACAAAAGTAAGTTTTCCTGCCAATGGAGATAAGTAGAGCGAGTACCATGTACCAGGACGATATTCCAAACCTAGAGAAATATTAGTATATGCAGGTGCGAAGAAATTAGAAATATACTTTCGCGGATCTGTTGAATAATCATAGCCTTTATAAAACTGCGATTTAAAATCACCCATTACAGTATAGTACCATTTATTATCGGTAGAATATCCCAATTGTGTAGTAAAGTCTATCTTATCACTTGATTTTCTGGAACCAAGAGATTTTGTATTGGTCAATCCATATTCTAAGACGAGAGCATTAGACCATAGCCAATTACCACTTTTTCGAGTCAACGACCCGTTCAGATATGCGGTTCCGGCCATTGTATTCTCACCCCCGGCAGACCAATTACTTACAGAAGTTTGTGATAAGTTGAGGCCTGTCACCCCTTTCAGATTCCATTTTCCATCCACTAATTTATCCTTATTGTCCTGTGCATACGAACTGATGATAGAGACAACTACAGTTAGGATTAATAATAATTGCTTCATTATATAAAATTTTCAAGTTTTGTATATGGGTTACCTTAGTCTTAAAACATCACCCTCTACAGGAACGTATTCAAAGTCCTTTTTGTTCATTTTATATAAATTCTTTACTTTAAGGCCATACTTCTGCGATATACTATGCATCGATTCGCCTACTTGTACTACATGATCGTAATAAGGCTTGTCTGCTTTAGATTTCTTCTTCTCGAAATAAACGATATCTCCCGACTTTAATGGAAAACCCTCCGGCACCTCATTCCATTTATACAAATCCTTAACTTTAAATCTGAATTCTGCCGCAATAGCTTCATACGTATCACCATCTTCGGCTATCACATAAATAAGGTTATGGGTCTTGTAAGGAGTATGTTTATATAATACTGTGACAATCTCTTCTTCTTTTGCTACGTTTTTACCCGATGATTTTTTATCATGCTGATACAATTCGTAGTCTTCTATTACTTTTATCAATTTATTGGCATATGCCTTATCTGTTGCATACCCACATTGCTGCAACCCTTTTGCCCAACCTCTGTAGTCCGTTATCTTTAGTTCGAACAATGAACTATAACGCTGTTTTTTGAGAAACTGGGCATGATCTTCATATGAATCTTCGGCACTACCATATACCCTGAAACAATCATTCGGATTATCGTCTTGCTTATACATTTTTTTTCCTCTCCAGTCGCTGTGGCATTTTATCCCGAAATGATTTTTTCCTTTTACAGCCAAGTCACTTTTTCCTGCCCCCGATTCTAAAAGCCCCTGTGCTAATGTTATACTGGCCGGAATCTTATGTTTTTTCATATGATCGATAGCAATATGTTTGTATGTATCTATATAATCTTCATAGATTTTATATCGCTTGGCTTGGGAAAATGCGGTTATTGATGGGATCAACAATAATGATAATATGATAAACTGAACCGGAATATTCAGGTTAAATACTTTTTTCATATATTTATAACTTAATATGTAACTGTGATATGGATAATATAAATTTAACTACAAAGATACTTGTTTACAGCATTGAGGAAAGTAGCGAAAGCATAAAAAAACTTATAGAAAAAGCTAAACTTGCTACAAGCAGTGCCTATGCGCCCTACTCTAACTTTCATGTGGGTGCCGCAGTTTTGCTCTCGGACGGAAATATTATCACAGGAAACAATCAGGAGAATGCTGCATATCCTTCAGGATTATGTGCTGAACGTGTCGCTATTTTTGCTGCAAATTCACAACATCCCAATATAGCAGTAGAAGCAATAGCCATCGCGGCATTCCACAACGGGAGTTATACAGATATGCCTTGCTGTCCTTGCGGCTCATGCAGACAAACCTTAACAGAGGTTGAAAATAGGTTTGACCACCCTATTCGAGTAATAATGTATGGGGAAAGTAAAATATACGAAGTGGCGTCTGCCAGCGATTTATTGCCTATTAGTTTCGGGAAGGAGTCTTTATCCGAATAAATCTTTACCAGTTTGTTTTAAACCGCTTCAGCTCTTTTGTAAATTCATCCGCCTTGCCGTCAGATACCTTATCTAAAAGCTTCCAAAAGCGTTCGCCATGGTTCATCTCTATCGTATGACAAAGTTCGTGCAGGATAACGAAATCTACCAAATATTCGGGTAATAACATACAATAATAAGATAGATTTATACTTTTTCTAGAATTGCAGCTACCCCAGCGTGTACGACTCTTATTGATCTTCACATCATTCACCGTAAAGCTATGTTTCTGAGCCAAGACTTTTACTTTCTCTGGAAATAGACGTTTTGCCTCGTATCGAAAAGCTTTTTCTATCAAATCGCGGATAGTTTGTTGTACTTTTTCATCCTGATAATCTGTATTAGCAGGACAAGATATGGATAATACACCATCCTTTAGTTTCAGGTAGTAATTAGTGGTAGATTCACTATCAACCAATTTGAGAGAAAAACTAAATGTGCTAAATTCTGTGAGAGGTGTAAAATATTTTTTCTCAATCTTTTTTTCCACAAGCTTCAGCAACCGCGGCCTCATCTCTTCTATGGTTCTTTCTATATATGCTCTATCAACAAAGGGGGGATGAGTGAGCTGAAGGCAACCGTCTTTCCTCCTCACTATTATTTTTCGAGCCCTAATATTCTCGATGAGTTTTATTTCGCCTAGTTCTTTATCCCTTATTACCATAGTTACAGATACAAAAAAAGCCTAACTCTAAGTTAAGCTTTTCTGTTTTATACACTAACATTTATTTTGCTTTGTGATTTTCTTTTATGAAAGCCTCGAGTGCAGCGGTCATTGAAGGAATACCCGGAAGGGGAGCCTCACAGTCTAACCTTAAACCCGCATCACGAACAGCTTTTGCTGTTGCTGTACCGAATGATCCGATTGCTCTGTCTCCTTGTTGAAAATTAGGAGCATTCTTTCCTAACGATACAATTCCCGCAGGGGTAAAAAATACTAACATATCATATGACAATATATCCTCCTCTGTAATTTCATTACTCACGGTCCGGTACATTATCGCTTTTGTATAGTTTATTTTCTTTTCATCCAATACTGCGGTTAAGTCTTCCGAGTGAACATCTGAAACAGGGACTATAAATTTCTCCTTGTTATGTTTAGTAAGTGCTGTAGACAATCCATCCATTTTACCTGTAGCACTAAAGAAGATCTTACGTTTTCTATAAACTATATATTTTTGTAGATACAAAGCCACTGATTCTGAAATGCAAAAATATTTCATTGTCTCAGGCATTGTTATCCTAAATTCTTCGCATAATGCAAAAAAATGATCTATTGCAATTTTTGCAGTGAATACGACCGCTGTATATTCTTGGATATTAATTCGCTGTTGCCTGAATTCTTTCGAATCTAATCCTTCCACCCTTATAAACGACCGAAAGTCCATTTGCAGGTGATATTTCTCTGCAATATCGTAATATGGAGATTTCTCTGTCGTCGGTGCCGGCTGAGATATCAGGATCTTTTTTACTTTTAAAGCCATAGTGTGTTAAAATCGTCAATTCTATATAAATAAACCAAGCCTATAAATAGAAATATATATGGTAATATTTCAAAGGTACAAAGGTAGGCAATCAAATACGAAAAGTTAAATTTTTCGCCAATAAAAAAGATTATTATTTGGTAAAAAAGTGTTATTTGGACTATTAGAAATAAAATTGCCATAAAAATAATTATCTGTAAACTATAAGCTCCGGCATACAAAAGCAATAGAGTTGGAATAAAATACAATATTCCCAAAATTTCGATAGAAAGAATATGAGTTCTGCGCCAAATAGCGAACTCTCTCTTTCTATCAAATATATACCCTAATATTTTGTAAATAAGATCCTTCATTCCAAAAAATAAGGCAATCAGAATAATAAAAGCAAGGATTGTAGGAAGTGGATGTCGGTATTCGATCGCCGATGAATCATACTCTATAAAAATATCGTAAATACAAACAGAAATAAGGACAATAGACTGAAATACCAGAAAATAACTATATAGGGTTTCATTAGCTGTCGTATGAAAGTGCGTACGTTGCGTTTTTTCTGAGGAAAATAATAACTTCACATTTTCCTTCAAGAAAGTAATTCCTCCATTACATATATGCGTAAAAAACAACAAGCATAATAAAAGTAAACCGAATATACTATCAGACTGGCCTATATTAAATGGCATCAAGACTCCATCGTATCGCAAATGGGGCTCCTGTTGCCCCTTACCGATATATGTTGTATCTCCTTTTACCATATCAAGATACTCCTCTTTCAACGGCACACCGAAAGAGTTATGAGAAAGGGTGTCATATAATATAGTATCTCTGCCCTCCCTTCCTAGTTGAGGTATGGTATCTGGTTTCAAAATCTTCTATCTCAAAAAAGAGAGACATATTTATGCAAACCATAAACATGTCTCTTGTTCAAATGTATTATATACTAAATTCTTTTTTAATTACATCTACATAGTCCAATTTTTCCCATGTGAATAGTTCTACTTCACGGGTTACACCATCAGGGTTATAACGAGATTTGAACACCTTTTGAACAATTTGTGGTTCTCTGCCCATATGTCCGTAAGCCGCAGTTTCTGCATAGATAGGATTTCTCAGTTTCAATCGTTGCTCTATGGCTTTAGGACGCATATCGAATAATTTTTCAACTTTCTTCGCTATCTCCCCATCCGTTATATTCAGCGTGCTTTTTCCGTATGTATTCACATATATATTCATTGGCTTTGCTACTCCGATAGCATACGATACCTGAACCAATATTTCAGGAGAAATACCTGCTGCAACAAGATTTTTAGCAATGTGGCGTGAAGCATAAGCTGCAGAACGGTCTACTTTTGAAGGGTCTTTACCTGAAAATGCACCACCGCCATGAGCACCTTTCCCTCCATAAGTATCAACAATTATCTTACGCCCTGTCAATCCTGTATCTCCATGAGGGCCGCCTATAACGAATCTTCCTGTTGGATTCACATGATAAGTAATATCATCTGTGAATAGTTTCGTAATATCCTCTCTAAATTTATATTTATTCTTTACACGCGGGATAAGTATATTAATAACATCGTCCTTGATCTTAGCCTGCATTGTTGCATCATCGCTAAAATCATCATGCTGTGTAGAAATAACTATGGTATCGATACGCAAAGGCGTACCATTATCATCATACTCTATTGTAACCTGCGATTTAGCATCAGGACGAAGATAAGGCATCAATGCCAATTCATTCTTGCGGATCGCTGCTAACTCCAACAATAGAACATGAGACAAGTCTAATGCCAACGGCATATAGTTATCCGTTTCGGCAGTTGCATAACCGAACATCATACCCTGATCTCCTGCACCTTGATCCATTGGATCTGCTTTTCCGTCTACACCTCGGTTTATATCATCTGATTGCTCATGTATAGCAGATAATACGCCACAAGACTGAGCCTCAAATTGATATTCACTCTTAGTATAACCAATACGTTCAATTACCCGACGGGTGGTCTCCGGTATATCGATATATGCTTTTGATTTTACTTCACCAGCTAATACAACCTGCCCTGTAGTAACCAAAGTCTCACAAGCAACTTTCGAGTTGGGGTCATACGCTAAAAATTCGTCCAATAAAGAATCTGAAATCTGATCTGCCACCTTATCCGGATGTCCTTCCGAAACAGATTCTGAGGTAAACAAATAACTCATATTGTAATTATTTTGCAGTTAAAAAAATGGGAAGGAAATGCAAGTGCAGTGTCAGAAAATGTTTTAGCATTTTTTCACGTGGTTGCAATCAGTACAAATCTATCCACCAAATTGAATGCAAAGATAAAGTTTTTTTCAATATCATGCATCATGAGAATAAAAAAATAACCTATACAATTGTATAGGTTATTTTTTTATTCAATATTTAAAGATTTTACTGATTGATAAAATTCAAGAAGCTTGTAGCTGTTTCATTAGCTGGATCTAGTTCAAGAATTTTTTCAGAATAAGTCTTTATACTATTCTTATCTTCAGCTTTTTTGCCATGATCAACATATTGTAGATAATGATAATAAGCAAGGTAACGATACGCCTCTATAAGATTCTTTTTATCATTATCGTCTGGTTCAGCTTTTGCTGTTAGCACTTTTGCAACACCTTCGTAATACGGCTTAGCCAAACCTTGTGTAGTTTCAGGATCTAAAGCTGCATTAGTACGTGCTCTCCAGAAATAACCTAAATAATTATCAGGCATACGCTCTGTTACTGTACCAAATGAAGCGTCTGCTTTTTTGAACAAATCTATTGATTTTGCATGAGCTTGCTCTTTTGTCTGAGATACTGTATCGACTGCTGCATTACCGGCACCAAAGTAATAGTAACGACCTAGATAGAAATAATCCTGAGCATCGGCCTCTTCACCTCTAAGCTCTATATATTTTTTGAAAAACTCAGATGCGTCTTCATACATATTTTCAGCAGCTGTTATTGTTGCTACTTCTTTGTACAAATCTTTATTGTTCGGATCCAAAGTAATAAGTTTCTTATATTGCTCAACAGCTTTTGCCTTATTACCCACTTCACTTAAAATAGTAGCATAAGCTTTATAATCCTGAATTAATATAGTATCACCTTTTCCTAATGGGAGGCTAAAGAATTTGTCACCAGCAGTTAAACCTGTTTGAAAATCCTTCAATTCGTTGCTATTATACATCAAAAGACGATTCAAGACAAAATCATTAGGATTTTTTTGTAATCCTTCTTCTAACAATCTCATTGACTCGTCATAATTTTTAGTAAAATACTCAGCAGCCGAATAACGTCTCAAGTCTTCTACTGTATAATCTCCTCCTTTAATAAATTCTTTATAAGATTCAATTGCCTGAGGATAGAATCCATCGCGATAATATAACTGTGCTAGTTCTTTATATGCTATTTTATATTCAGGACGTATTTCGATTGCTTTTTTCATCATTGTAGCAGCCTGTTCCCTGTTTATAAATTCATATACTCTTGCACCCTTCATATATGCTAATACACATTGAGGATCGAAGTTGATTGCCTGATCGTACTGTTGTGCAGCTTCACCAGGTTTACCTTCTTTCGCCAACATATCACCTTCGAAGATGTATATATAAGGATTTTTCTTATCTGCTTTACGAGCATCTTGCAATTTTTCTAATGCTTTATCTTTCATACCATTATCAAGGTACGCTTTAGCTATCGCAAGAATTACAATTACGTCTTTTTTATTTTTTTTCTGTACTTCTTTCAGTTGGTTCTCTGCTTCTTTAGCATCTGACTTCAATAATAATTTGGCCAGACCGACAGCACTCAATGCAGACTCTGGGTTACCAGCTAAACCTGCTTCATATTTAGCCTTAGCTTCTGACAAATTACCTTCTTGGAAAGCTATCTCCCCAAGATAATAATTAGACTCAGCCGGAGACTGTCTCATTGTTTTTTCGAAATAATCTTTCGCCAACTTAATCTCGCCAAGACCCAGATAATCCACTCCCGGACTATTTTGAGCCATAGCAGAGATACTAATCATAAAGCTCAATAATGAGCCTAAAAAATACTTCATTTTCATCTCTAATAATATTACGATTAATTGATTATGCTTTATATATAGTTGCTTATTCAAAAGAAGGTTTCACGTTTACTACACGAGTCAATGCATATGCCGGTAAAAGTCCGGATTTTAATATTATGCGTTGCCCTTTCTCTCCGGCAGCAAAGTTGACAAAGCCTGAAGGCAAACCTCCTCTAACATCCGAAATCATTATATAAATGTCGCGGCTTAAAGGATATTCCTGTAACTTCAGATATGCAGCAAACGGTTTGAAACTATTTTTAGGAGTTGCCACTTCAGCTCGGCTAACAGACATTACTTTTATATTCTGAACAAAGCTCAATTTTGTCGAATCTGATGGGTTACTTATCCAATTCACACCAATGATTCCTATCGCATTAGGCACTGCTGCAACATAATCTATCACCTTTTGGTTTGGGGTACGGTCAGCTAGATCTATAAACCTTACACTATCTGTAGTTACAGCCTTCAGGTTGTTACCTAATGCCTCACCTTTACAGATAGAATCGCGAATATAGCGGACTGTACTCGAATTTGGTGTATCGAATGTAACAGCTATGTCTCCCAATTTCGAATTCGGATTCAATTCTTTCCATGAACGGACTTGCCCGGTCATTATTTTTTTTATATCCGACACAGTTATAAGTGTATCCGGATTTGCTTTATTTACAATTAATGCTATTCCATCTATAGCATATTTTTGAGATCGTAATGTTCGCTTATGTTCTTTAATTATTTCAGATTCGTTTGGTGTAAGTTCACGGGAAGCTATCAACACCCTTATACTATCAGCCAAAAACAATTGAAACGCCTGTATTTCACTCGTATACGTCGGTATTATAGTTGCATCCTGATTTAATCCCTCAAATACATCTACCTGTTCTTGCACTATAGGGGCAAAGCATTCATCCGCTACAATTTCTGCTACTCCGCTGGTCGGTGTATCAGTACGCGTTACCCTCCCTCCATCAGCGCATGAAACACCTGATATAAGGATAAGAAATAAAATAGATAGAATAATAACCGGTCTTTTCATAAGTCTTTAATTACTAAATTGTGTATTGTTTATAAATTTTTCCACATACGGTATCCGCGGAATACACCATATGCGAAGAATAATATACCCATAACTATACGTATAGCTAAACTTACACTTTCAAAGATAGGAGTAAATACCATTAGGATCGACACACATAGGTAAAAAAAGACCATAAAGATTCCGTATATCTTTCTTACCGGCGATTTGGATTGTTTATTCTCTTCTCCCATTACGTTATTTATTGGAAAAAGAAGAGAAGATGACTTTCTATTCAAACTTCTCTTCTTTATTTAGGTTTATATTGTTTTTAAAACAAATACGTCAAATTTCTTATTGCTTCAATTTGAACACGATAGGCAGTGTAAAATACACAGGCACATTCAAACCATTTTGTTTACCAGGAATCCATTTAGGCATTGCCTTAACAACTCTCATAGCTTCTTTATCGCAAGAAGGGTCGATACCACGCACAACTGTTACGTCTGATATTTCTCCGGTCTTGGTAACAACGAAACGAATCGTTACACGTCCTTGGATACCCGATTCTTGAGCAACAACAGGGTATTTTAGATTGTCAGAAATAAATTTGTTCATTTCTGACTCACCACCTGGGAAGCCAGGCATTTGTTCTACTGTATAAAAAGGTTTTTCTTCTACAGGTTTTTCTTGAACAATTTGCTTGTGTTCTCTCAGGTCGGCGATATCAACACCATGTTTATCGTCAGTACCTTTTACATCCGCTACGGAAATTTGGATCTTAGTTTCCTGCACCTCTTCTTGCCCAATCATCTTATCATCAGCTACTTCTTCATCCTTTGCTATTGTAGGAGGAACGAATTGAACTGTAGATTTCAATGGCGGTGGCGGTGGAGCAGTTTCTTGCTTAATAATGTTTTCTTCCGGAATTTCTGGTTCTACCGGAATGGCTGTCATTTCATAAGTTTCATCCATCGGACCAGCATCAGCTCTTGTTAGGTTTTTCACTACCGACACCAAGCCTGGCAAAGCAGCTACAAACGAAGCTAATAGAAGTATTACAAGGAATGCAACGAGATGCCTCTTAGAAGAGGACTGACGCAGCCTGTATGCTCCATATTGCTTGTTTTTACCTTCAAAAACCACATCACACCATTCCGAAGAATTTAGTTTGATATCTTTTGACATAATTTTACTCCTTTCTTAATATGTGTGATTACTTTTTAGCTGGTGCAGCTTGTGATGCACCAAAGGCCCCCTTAGTTTTATGATTCTCCAATAAGAACCTATCTCCATCAGCAAGATCAACAATTGCATAAATATCTATACTACAGATCTGCATCTCATCCAGAGCATCAACAAGATTACGATAATTAGATTCAGCGGTTGGTTTTATAACCACTACCTGAGCTTTATCCTTGTTACCTTTTATCTCTTTTGCTCTTTCCTTAAACTCATCATCAGACATTCTTTTATTTTCCGCCTTTTCTTTTCTCAATTCTCTCATTTGAGCTACAATAGCACCATTGCGTTCAAGCAACAATGCACGGAGTCCTTCTGGTGAATATGTTGTCTCTTTCAAAGTTGTCCAGTCTTCATAATTAGGCATACCTTCGTAATAGTATATCTTATTATCTTCGCCTAACAATATTGTCACGGCCTTAGACTCTTTAACTTTTACTTCATCTTCCTTGGTAAGTTTCTCATCACTAGGCATCGCAATATTCATAATTTGCGGTTTACTCAATGTTGTACAGAACATGAAGAATGTAATCAATAACATGTTCATATCCACCATTGGAGTAAAGTCTACCCGTAATATCTGTTTTTTGGGTTTACCTTTTTTCTCTTCGCCACCCGACTGTTGTACTTCTGCCATAATTTTATCCTTTCTGTTTTTTAAATTATGTGTTTAAATATCCGTCGGAGCGCCTCTTAAGTTCGTCAGAAGGCTATAGCGGTTTTCTTTCATCTTAACTAGGTTCTTCATCACCGCTTCTATCATTGGATACGGAGTATTAGCATCAGCCTTGATAGCGATCTTCAGTCCATCTCCACCTACTTCGCGAGCATGTTTCACCCATTGTTTGAATTGATTATTGATACTATCTGTCGGCACACCAAATTTTTTAATCTCGTCTTCACGACTAGCCATTGGCAAATTCAAAAATTCAGTCATCCTTCCGATAGGTACCCCAACATGCGTCACATCATTAACGAATGTTGTTACTTGTTTTGCATCAAACGTTATACCATAGTCTTGTCCTACTAGCTCCAATACTTCCTTCTTGGTTTTAACATCATCCATATTCAAAAAGACTTTGCCTTCCGGGTCGATCAATATCGTCAACACGTTACTTTCAGGCACTTTGGTTTCTGATACGGAAGAAGGCGCAGTCACCTGCACAGGTTCTTTATCCATGAAAGTTGCAGTAAGCATGAAGAAAGTGAGCAAGAGCACAGTAACGTCACTCATCGCTGTCATGTCGATGAATGTACTTTGCTTTTTTACTTTTACTGTTTTTCCCATTTTCTTATTCTTTACTTATTAGAGTGGAACTTCATAGAAATTCCACAAATCTGTCTGAAAAAAAACGTTAATTATTTAGATAGACCTCCGTGGAACTTAGTATAAGTTTGGCCGATAGCAAAACCTACTTCGTCAACAGCATTAGTCATATCTTCTACTTTTCCAGAGAAATAAGAATAAGAAATAATCGCAGCAGCACCTGTACCGATACCCATCGCTGTATTCATCAAAGCCTCAGAGATACCAAGAGCTAGTTTAGTAGAGTCAGGAGAACCTTCTTGCGACATCGCACCAAACGATTTGATCATACCAAGTACCGTACCGAATAGTCCCATTAGTGTACCTAATGTAGAGATAGTAGCAATAACTGACAAGTTTTGTTGCAAATATGGTAGTTCTAGAGTTGTAGCTTCTTCTAGTTCTTTTTGAATCATTGCTGCTTTTTCGTCATTGTTTAGCTCTGTCAATTTTTCAACATCTGCATAACGAAGAAGACCAGCTTTAAGGATATTCGCTACCGAACCTTTTTGCTCATCACAAAGTTTAGAAGCACCAGCGATATCACCAGCATCTAGTTTTGCTTTTGCATTCATCACAAATTTAGCAGTGCTTCCTTTACCACCAGCTCTGTTCAAAGCAAAGAATCTTTCTACTGAAAGAGTAAGTACTGTAAGCAACAATGTGATTACGATAGGAATTACCCATCCACCATGATAAAGAGTTCCTAGCATATTTCCTCCTATAGGATTACCTTTTTCATCGAAATTTGAAGTTAATATTCCTCCTAGAGGTTGAGTAGTATCACCTGCTCCTGCAACCATATAAAAGAATATATGAGCAACAATAGCACATCCAATAACTACAAGAAAAGCTGAGATACCTTTTGATCTTGGTTTTTGATTTTTAGTTTCCATAATGATAATAAATAATTTAAGTTTAGTGAATTAATTTTGTTTTATATTGTTATACATTTAAAATCTTTAAGCCAAAAAAAGTTATTCAGGGAGACAACAAGGGTGCAAATATACTATTCCATTTTATCTTTCAAAGTATTTTCGTCCCAAAATCGCACTCTGACTAACGCTCTTAATAAAATACAACGTTGTTAATTGATTTCTATTTTCTGATAAAAGCAATTTCTAAAAATATATTCTAATAAATTCAAAGGCCTAACATTCTATTACCGTGGTATTTACACTACTAAATATGTCCACTTGGTATTAAATCCGGAATCTCTCTTTATTCCAGCTAACAAAAATAGAATTAAAAACGATTCGATACAATTAAAAAATATAAAAAAAGTCTTATTTAAGACTATTTATCAATACAAAGTTCATCATTCAGAGCAATAACAGCATCATTATAGCACTCTCTTTTGATCACAAACTGCATATTGACCTGCCTTAGAGACTGTCCAAAGCTTTCAACATTGATACCTCTGTCATACAATGCTTTAGCTGCTTTGTATAAAAATCCGGGTATAGCGATATTAGTTCCCATCGCACAAACCAATGCAACACGCTCTACAACTACCTGATAGAAAGTCTGCTCAAGCTCTGTGATAAGCTCCCGAGATTTATAATTATCCCAGACAACCATTGTGATCGAGTTAGCATTAGTAGATTTGAGGATATAACTCACTCCGAATTTTGCGAAAATTGTCATTATTTTCAAATCGAAACCAACTTCTCCTACCATCATAGGATCGTGAATTTCTATTGCAAGCACTTTATTCGTACCGGAAACTATCTCTACTTTAGGTATTTCCGATACGTAATCTCTGGTTATCAAAGTCCCAGGATGTTCAGGTTCGAACGTATTTTTTATACGTATATCTATATCCGCAAGTTCCAGTGGTTTAGCAGCTTTCGGGTGTATAGCTTCCATACCTATATCGGCCAACTGGTCGGCAATGATATAATTTGTACGCCCTACAGGAATCGTTTTTTCTACACCTACTATATTAGGATCGGCACTTGACAAGTGGTATTCTTTATGAATGATGGCTTCTTTAGCTTTTACCTCCACAGCAACTTTACTAAATGTCACCTCGGTATAGCCACGGTCAAAAGCTCTCATAATACCTTCAGTCCCCTTAGTGTAACCCGTTACAATACATAAATCTTTGCTGAAATCTATACCCTTAAATGCTCTGTGGATACGCTCATCTATCGTCAATGGTAATGAATCGTTGAATCCACACAAATCTATAAATCGGGAAGATATACCATTATTATTCAAAACATTTACAGTATTCCAGGCAGAATGCGCTTCTCCGATAGAAGCTAAAATTTCGCGGGCAGCAAGACATATATCATCAGCATTGACATATCCTGATGCCATTACTTTATTCAAACTGTGCAACATTGTTTTCGCCTGTTTGATACGGAAAGTAATAAATTCTCTTGCTTCGGCCTGATTCAATCCGATTTCCTCGAAACCTTTATTGATCAACAATAAACGCTGACACAAACTATCTAATCCAATACTATAATCACTATTTTCAAGAAACTGAACATAAATACCGGGCTCTCCTGTTTTTTTATGCTCCAAAAGCCAGTTAGTCACATTATTATAGGCTGAAACCACAAATATACGATCGTACAAATCATCAGGTTTTCTTTTACCAATAATTACGTTTTCCAACACATCCTTAAATTGCGACATGGATGTTCCGCCAATTTTCTCTACTGTAAGCATTTTATCTTTAAAAATCTAGTATAAAATTTCTGCGCAAAAGTAATAAAATTATCTCATTTTATTTACGTAAAAAGAATAATGTCACACATTTGTAACAAAAAACGAACAGATTTGAGTAGAATCTCTATCACACTACGCAATAATCCATTATTTTTACGGTTTATCTTTTATGTTAATTAACAAATTTGCCTGATGAAATATCTATTTATATTATTTATTTGTGCCTTATCAACACCTCAAATCTACGCCCAAAACTTTAAAGGTAAAATCACAGATAAATCGGGTCAAGCTTTATATGGTAGCCTCGTTTATATAAAGGAAGTCAATCAAGGCCTCGTGTGTAATGATGATGGTTATTACCAAACGACATTACCTGTTGGCAAATACAATATAGAATATAAGTGTCTCGGATTTAAACAAATCGAAAAATCGATACAGGTAAAAGCCAGTGAAACTACCGTTTTGGATATCGTTCTGGAAGAAAACCCTTTCAGCCTGAAAGAAATCACGATATCAACAAAAGAAGACCCCGCATACGGCATTATGCGGAAAGCTATCGAAAAAGCTCCTTTATATGTAGGATCGGCAAAAGAATATACAGCTGATGTATATATCAAAGTAAATGCCGAACTATTGGGTATATCTTCTCTTTTAGATAATATGGCCAAGAAAGAAGAAGGAGTAAAACTCTCAGACCTAAAAAATCAGCTTTTCGTTCAAGAAAGCTATAACGAGATACGGTTCACTGCACCAGATATATACAAACAGACGGTAAAAGCCTTTTCGAGTAGTATACCCGACAATCTGGATTCGAAAGAAGCTGTAGGCTTGATGAATTCTTCTTTATACATGCCTAAAGTAGGGATGTACATATCACCTCTCAATCCTCAATCTTTTTCTTACTATAAATTTCGTTACGAAGGGTTTCTGGAAGAAGACGGAATGACAATAAATAAGATAAGGGTGGAACCAAAGCTCAAAGACCCTGTTTTATTCGATGGTTATATTTATATAGCCGACAATACCTGGCATATCTATTCTGCCGAACTGGCTACAAATGCATATGGTGTAAAGCAAACCTACACCGTTTCTTTTCAGGAATTGGCTACAAGCGTATTTCTCCCTATCACATACCTAGTAGCCTCCGATATCAGCATACTCAGTGTGAAAGCAAAGATGAATTATTATGCCTCAGTCACCTACAATGACATCAAAATAAATGAAGATATAATTAAAAAGCTTGAGGAAAAGAAGAAATCAAAAAAACGCAATTTTGAGATTGCAAGATGGGATTCTTTATACACTACTGTATCTGACAGTTTAGCAAATAGAAGAGATTCCGCATATTGGAAAAATATCCGCATAGTACCTCTCGAAGAAAGAGAAATCGCTAGTTTTATAAAAAAAGATTCCATACAATCCAGATTAGACTCGGTACGAAAAGAACATCACAACAAGAAATTCTCTTTCATGGATATTTTTAATGGAGGCAGAATAGGTGGAGATTCTACCAAAATCACTTTTAATTACAATGGACTGATACAGGGCTCAATACATGAATATAACTTTGTAGATGGTCTATGGATGGGACAGTCATTCGATATATCAGCAAAAATAGGAAAGCATAACAGACTTAAAGTATCACCTTATATATATTATGCACTCTCTAGAAAAAGATTACTGGGTGGTGGGGATATTAATCTCTCATATGCGCCTAATAGACTTGGCGATCTCAATATATCTATGGGATCGGTAAGCGAAGATTTCAATCCGAACGGAATTTACAGATTGAATAATTTCTCCAGTTCACTCATTTACGGAGAGAACTATAATTTCTTTTATCAGAAAAACTATATATCCGCCACTAATAAAATAGACTTATCTAATGGTTTCCAATTATACACAGACTTCGAAATTGCAAATCGTTCAAGCCTATCTAACAGTACAGATTATACATGGGGTAAGAAAAGCAAAATAAAACCAAATCTGAAATTCGACAATGATTTCGATAAAGTCTCGTATGGGATAGGATTTGATTATACACCTTATGCATACTATACTATAAGAGACGGAGCTAAACGATATGTAAAATACACCTCCCCTACTTTCTATATCAGATATAATCACATATTTTCTTCACAGCAAGAAAAAGATAATCAACATTATAAAATCTATGGAGGTATAAAGCAGAATTTGAAATTAAGTGAGTTCAACAACCTTGAATATCAGGCAGAAGGAGGAGGCTTTATAGGAAATAAAGACCAATTACATTTTGCAGATTACCATCATTTCAACACCTCTAATGTGACTGTAAATTTAAAATCTCCTTTCATTTCTTTCATGTTATTGGATAATTACTTGTTTTCAACAAATAAATATTGGATAAGAACAAATATAAATTATGAAAGTAAATATATACTACTCAAGCGTCTGCCATTTCTACAAGGGAAAATGTTTACGGAGACATTACATCTAAAGAACCTTCATACTCCCGATTTGAAATTATATACAGAAGCTGGATATTCCCTCAACTTCACCAAATTGCTTAATGCAGGAGTATTTGCTTCATTCAATAAAGGCAGTTATCAAAGTTTCGGAATACGTGTATTAATAGATTGGGAAAGTATTAAGAAAATGACAAAATAATCTCGACAGGCATTTTCCGCATTTCGTTGTTCTAAAATTGTATATTTGCAGTCTAAAAAATACAAAATCGAACGATGCCTTCTGTAAAATCTTGGATATCGGCTTTACGCCCCCGCACCTTATTTTTGGCAACTGCTACTGCTCTATGTGGTAGCGGGATAGCATACAGCACAGGAAAATTCAATATATCTGTCCTTATTCTCACTATTCTGATAGCCAACATTCTCCAGCTACTCTCTAATATGGCTAACGACTTAGGTGATTATCAACATGGTACAGACATCACAGGTGAGCGCATCGGACCTAAACGTACCGTACAAAGCGGAGCTATCACTCCCTATCAGATGAAGACAGCGATACTTCTTGCTATCGGAGCAGCAATCCTTGTAGGTGTACTCCTTATATATATAGCATTGCAATTCATGGAACTAAAATACATATTGCTATTCCTTTTATTAGGTATAGCCAGTATTATAGCCGCCATAAAATATACTGCGGGCAAGAACCCATACGGATATAAAGGATTAGGGGATATTTTCTCTTTCTTATTTTTCGGATTGGTATCAGTGGTAGGAAGCTACTTTCTTCATACGCATACTGTAGATTTTACGCCGTGGCTGCCTGCAATAGGACTAGGCTTGCTTACAGCTGCTGTATTGAATCTCAATAATATGCGCGATATAGAGAACGACAAGAAATCGGGAAAAATCACTATACCTGTTCGCATAGGTTTGAATAATGCAAAAATATATCATGCTGTTCTTACTCTCGGAGCATTGGTCTGTTTCATTGTATATTCTTTGCTATATACAGAGCATTGGTATCAATGCATATATCTGCTGTGTTTCCTTATATTCATAAAATTATTAAAGGATATACTCAATATTACAGATAATCGTTTATTCGACCCATATCTGAAATATACATCCATGGGTACATTCATCCTTTCGGTTTGTTTCTGTATTTGCATCAATCTATAATGAAAAAGATAGGACTATTATCAGATACCCATAGCTGGTGGGACGACAAATATGTGAAATATTTCGAAGACTGTGACGAAATATGGCATGCGGGAGATATAGGCTCACTAGATTTAGCACTTCGTTTCGAATCGTTGAAGCCATTTCGTGCAGTATATGGGAATATTGACGACAGTAAAGTCCGTACGACTTACCCCGAATTTTTGCGTTTTACTCTCGAAGGAGTGGATGTTCTAATAACTCACATAGGAGGCTATCCAGAAAAATACGACCCTAGAGTAAAAAATATCCTATATGCTAACCCTCCAAAGCTTTTCATAACAGGGCACTCTCACATACTAAAAGTAATGTTCGATAAAAAGCTGAATTGCCTGCACATCAATCCGGGAGCTGCCGGAAAATATGGATTCCACAAGGTAAGAACGCTTATTCGTTTTGTATTAAATTCGGGCAATATTTCAGATTTAGATATCATCGAACTGAACGATTAGTAAATATAGATTTGTCTTTTCCCAAATTTTCACGAAATTTGCATTTCTGAAATAAACCTGATTATGAAAGAGAAACTGATTAGTTACGATGATATCCGCAAAATGAGCCCTGTTTTTCGTGGTCCATTAGGAAATATACTGATTAAATTCGGGATGGCTTTAACCGGCATGAACAAAGTAAACCGTATTTATGATACATCAAAACAATATGAAGGAGTAGACTTTTGCAAACATCTGCTTAAGGATGTCGGAGTCAATATAGTCGTCGAAAACATAGAAGTTCTTAATCAGTATTCAGGCAAAGCTTTCGTCACAGTATCCAATCATGCATACGGTCACATAGATGGTATATCTGCCATTGCAACAGTTGGCTCTGTTCGCCCCGATTACAAGATGATGGTTAATTTCATCCTCGGCATGATTGATACAATGTCTCCGAACTTCATCGCTGTTAATCCGTTTCAGAGCGGGAAAATGGCAAATAAATCAAGTTTTGAAGGTATTAAACAATCTATCGAACATCTTAAGAATGGTCATCCTCTCGGATTTTTTCCGGCAGGAGCAGTATCTAAGACAAAAGTGAGAAATTTCCGCATGGAGGTTGAAGATAGAGAATGGCAAGAACCTGTACTCAAACTAATCAAAAAATCGAAAGAGCCTGTTATACCAATGTATTTCAGTGGAAAGAATTCATGGTTTTTCAATTTTCTCGACCTCGTAAACTGGCGACTGAGAAGCCTTCGCCTCGGACATGAAGTATATAATAAAAGGGGCAAAACTATCTACTTACGTTTCGGGGAACCTATATTGCCGGAAGAAACAGCACAACTGACGGACATAAAAGAATATGGCGAATATCTGAAAGCTAAAACTTATGCCTTAGCTAAATCTACAGATAATAAGTAGTCTGACATCCGAGTCTAAAATTCTTTACTAAAAGAACATTCAGAACAATCTTATCTCTTCTGGTTCTTCCTCATTTTCTGGCAATAGGTTGATAGCCCAACCTATTTCAGGCTTTAGATTGAATGTTTTTTCATTCTGTTTCAAGCCCATAAACCCTGACCAGAACTCCATTTTATATGATTTTATAGTAGCTCCATCCGATGAGTTGATACAGAAAATAAAAGGTACCCGCACCAATTCTGGCGGAAAGATTCCTATACCTGATATTTTCTTAAAGTTAGCTCTTTTCCCATCACTATAGTAGGGATAAAACTTAAGCAACCAACCATCAACATCAGTATATGAACCATAAAGTCCTTCTCTGTGAAATTTAACCATATTCATCCAAAAATTCTTATCAAACTTTTTTCCTTGTTTGGTATCTATTATTTTTTGTACAATAGGCTTTACCTCCGATATCCACCATTCAAGGTCGTATCGAGAAAGAAAATCCAGTTTTACCAATATCTTTTTCCAATCTTCGACTGTACCCTCTATCGTTACCGACGGAATACCACACCCTGTCATAATCACCTTATACTTAAAGTATTTCTTCATAGATTCCATTATTGTAATCTGGGATGAAATCAATGAAGCCTTGGTGGTGGTCGTAAAATCGGCAGAAAGATTTTTTGTCAACTCTTTGCCTGTATATTCTGCTATTTTATCTACAAATTCGGGGAATACGCCTTCCCAAGGAAAAGTTTTCATATCTGTATCAGGCGACACACTGCGTGCAACTGTCAGTTCTTTTTGACCCTGAAAGTCTACAAATTTATTGCGAAGCTCTTCCGCATTATTGTTTACGTGCTGTCCAAATCCCTGACATATCAGCAACCACATAATATCGGGACTGATCGTTACAGGACGATGCTCTTTATAAGCCTTAAGGAATCCACCTAATACGGGATGAGCATCATTAAGCACCAAATCATCCGTCACCGATATCTTAATTAAATTCTGTTCAATTTTTTGATATAGCTGACCAGCCGGAACAATTGCTATCGGATGATCCGGCGTACTTAATTTTTCTATCTCGTAAGTATCTGAATTCTGCGCATTCATAACCGAACAGTACACCACGGCAAGAACTATAAAGAATTGTTTTTTCATATTCTGATTTGATTATACAACTTTCAAATGTAATATTTTATTTTAACACTATCTCTCAAACACTTATATTTATAAACACATCCAACAGTTTATTCTTTACAAATCTTCACTAAAAAAGACTGACATACTTGGAATAAATATGTAATTTTGTCAGGTTTCACTAAACATAACTATTTAACGACGTGTTAAGATGATACATCATTTATTATACACGTGACTTATATTATGGCAAAACCTGATATTCAACAAGTAAAGCAACGCTTTGGTATCATCGGGAACAGTCCCGACCTGAACCGGGCTATAGATATTGCCCTCCAAGTAGCTCCAACCGATATGTCGGTATTGGTTACTGGCGAAAGTGGCGTAGGAAAAGAGAACTTCCCTCAAATTATTCATCAATTCAGTCATCGCAAACACGGTACATATATAGCCGTAAACTGTGGTTCTATCCCCGAAGGTACTATCGATTCGGAATTGTTCGGTCATGAAAAAGGCTCATTTACCGGAGCAACAGGCGAGCGCAAAGGTTATTTCGAAGTAGCTAACGGAGGTACTTTATTTCTAGATGAGGTTGGAGAATTGCCTCTATCTACACAGGCAAGATTACTACGTGTGCTCGAAACAGGCGAATTCATAAAAGTAGGTTCTTCGAAAGTAGAAAAAACAGATGTACGTGTTGTTGCGGCTACAAATCTGGACATGATTACGGCTACTCGTAATGGACGCTTCCGTGAAGATTTGTATTATCGTTTGAATACTGTACCTATCCGCATACCGGCTCTTCGTGAGAGGAAAGACGATATACCTCTGTTATTCAGAAAATTTGCCAGCGACTGTGCTGAAAAGTACAATATGCCTCCTATCATTCTCACCGATATGGCAAGACAATTACTGAAAGACTATTATTGGCCAGGGAATATCCGCCAGCTTAAAAATATTACAGAGCAAATATCCATCATAGAGCAGAGTCGCGAAATAACACCGGATATACTCAAATTATACCTCCCTGCAAATGAAGTAGGCCTTGTCCCCATAGGTACTACTCATAGTAGTGATCAGAAGAGCTTCAATAATGAAAGAGAGATTCTATACCAGGTATTGTTTGACATGAAGAAGGATATGAATGAGTTAAAGAAAATCGTCCATGACATCGTTGCCGGAAATATAAGTTCTAAAGACATTGTCGCAGCAACTCCTATTGTCACCAGCAAAGACAAGAATCTCACCCCGATGGTAGTGAGCACGCATGAACGGAGTAGCACATTGCCTGTGAAAGAAGAGCCACATACTATCATACCTTCTCCCAGCATTGCAGATGTTGATGTAATAGAAACTCCAGAATATGAAGAGGAGGCACTCTCTCTGCAAGATGTAGAAAAAGACATGATTATAAAGGCTTTGGAACGCCATAACGGAAAACGAAAAAATGCCGCTCAGGATTTAAAAATATCTGAAAGAACACTTTATCGTAAAATTAAAGAATACAATCTGGAAAGTCTATGAGAAATTTCCTTCTAATACTTCTATTTGCATTTGGAACAACTACATGTAGTGTGTCATATCAATTTAATGGGGCTTCGATCAATTATCAGGAAACACCCGATATCGAGATACGTGACTTCCAGAATCAGGCCTTGCTTGTATATCCGCCCTTGATTCAAAGGTTTAATGAAGGCGTAAAAGATATGTTCACCCGAAGAACAAAACTGAAATTCTCCAAAATCAATCCTTCTATGGAGCTCGAAGGTGAAATTGTTCGCTACGACCTGACTCCATTAGCTGTGCAGGAAAATAATCTTGCATCTCAAACACGCCTAACAATGGCAGTAAAGTTTCGTTTCAGAAATAATAAAAGAACAGGACAGGACAAGGATGAAACAATATCTGCATACCGTGATTTCTCGAGTAGTCTTTCATTAGATAGTGTTCAGGATCAGCTTATCGAAGAACTGATAAAAGATATCGTCGATCAGATATTTAACGCTACGATGTCTAACTGGTAGTTGTCCGTTATATATAATACATAGGCCGAACTGAATAATAAACAAGTTCATCGGAGAGATTATCTTCAAAATATGGATATTCAAAAACTGTATTCGATCGTAGAAAAGGATATAAATCCCATCATATCTGAGATAGAACCGCTTAGAAATATGGTGGAAAGCCACCCTTATTTCCAAGTAGCTATCTTTGCTTATCTCAAAGCCATATACTTGTTCGAAAACGGGATATTCGAACAAGAACTGGCTCGTCTGAGTATTAGTGTCAGCGATAGAAGGGCATTGTTTTATTATATACTTAGCGAAGAATACGACCAGTTTTTTAAGCAGACAGGAAAAAAAGAAATACAAGAGGATAGGACAAATATATTATTGAATGCTTTTTTCGAATCGCGGGGAGAAAATAGCTCTGACAATTATCTGGAATATAGCCTATCACATTCCAGCCTGATATCGTCCGATTACTTTTCTTATACAGAAGCTATATCTGAAAAAGATAAATCTGATAGCCAACAGGAAGCTATACCACTGAAGCATCAGAATATCATAGACACATTCATTACAAAATCGGAAATCGAAGGAGGTATTCATTTACCGCTCGTAGGTAATGAGGATTATGACTCTCACCAAGAGAATAGCGAGTTTGTAAGCGACTCTGACGAGCTGAATGAAGATGTATTTTTCACAGAAACATTAGCTAAAATCTATATAAAACAGAAAAAGTACGAGAAGGCATATAAAATTATTAAACACTTAAGCTTGAATTATCCGAAAAAAAATATTTACTTTGCAGACCAATTGAATTTTTTGGAAAAACTGATTATAAATTCGAAATATAAAGATACAAAATGATTACTTTTATTACTGTATTAATTGTAATTGCAGCGATTGCTCTAGTACTGATAGTTCTTGTTCAGAACTCTAAAGGAGGAGGTTTATCTTCCGGATTTTCATCTTCAAACGCTATTATGGGCGTTCGTAAGACAACTGACTTCGTAGAGAAAGCTACATGGGGATTAGCAGGATTCATCATGGTGATGAGTATTGTTTGTGTTATGGTAAGACCTAAAGTGTCGGCAGATACATTACAACCTGAAGTAGGTGCTCCGGCTCCCGTTAACACTCCGGCTCCTGACATGTCAACAACATTGCCTACACCTAATAGCAATACGCTTCCTGCTCCGGCACAGGATCAGCAACCAGCTGAGAACAATTGATCAGGATAGGTTAAAATATAAGAAAAGCTTCTCTTTTACGGGGAAGCTTTTTTATTTTATAAGTCTCTATACGATGGTATATCGGACAGGTATTCGAAAGATTGAGTTTCATAATCCATCTTGCAGCAATAATGCCTCAAGCCATTCGATACAATCAGGTATTTAACTTTCAATACAATATTATATCTTACGATCTGATCGAATACTTCCTGTGTTACATTTACCTCAGGCGCCTTATATTCAATAATCATTATAGGAGATAACTCTCTGTTATAGACAACAGAATCGCATCGTCTCTTTTGATTATTAAGGTTGATCTGTATTTCATTAGCAATCAAAGAGGGCGAATATCCTTTTTCTGTAATGAGGTAATTAATAAAATGTTGACGCACCCATTCCTCGGGTGTAAGTGTCACAAATCTACGACGTAACTTATCAAAAACAGAAAATTTTCCGTCCGTCTTTTTTACATTTATATCAAATGGGGGTAAATTTAACTGCAACATTTGTTACCTTTGTTAATCTTCAACAAAAAGAAAGGATACTTGTTTTAACAATAAACAAAAGTAGAACTTATTTATATGAAAACAAAACAGGAGATAGTAGAGAATTGGCTGCCCCGTTATACTAAAAGGCCATTAGACCAATTTACCAAATATATATTGCTGACTAATTTTGCAAAATATGTAGAAGTATTTGCTAATCATTTCAATGTGCCAATTATAGGACTTGACGGAAATATGCCAAATGCTTCAGCTAATGGCATTACCATTATCAATTTCGGGATGGGTAGCGCAAATGCAGCCACAGTGATGGACTTGCTGAGTGCAATCGAGCCCGAGGCTGTATTATTCCTCGGTAAGTGTGGAGGTATAAAAAAGAATAATAATGTAGGAGACTATATTCTACCTATTGCTGCTATTAGAGGAGAAGGTACATCGAACGATTATTATCCACCAGAAGTTCCTTCTTTACCCGCCTTTAGCCTATTGCGCTCTGTATCGTCTACTATAAGAAATCATAACCGTGATTACTGGACTGGGACTATCTATACGACCAATCGTCGTGTATGGGAATATGATGATGCGTTCAAAGATTATTTGCGCAAAATACGAACGATGGCTGTAGATATGGAAACTGCAACCTTATTCACATGCGGCTTTGCCAATCATATTCCGACTGGTGCATTATTGTTGGTTTCTGACCAACCTATGATTTCGGAAGGAGTGAAAACAGAGAAAAGTGATAACATCGTAACTAAAAACTATGTAGAAGAACATGTTATGATTGGAATTGAATCTTTAGCTACATTGATTAATAACGGTCAAACAGTTAAACACCTGCGTTTCGAATAGCTATGACTTTTGAGCAAATAAAAGCGGATATTAAGACCAGAAGTTTCAAACCCATGTATTTATTCATGGGCGATGAACCGTATTATATAGATGAGTTGACCGATTTATTGACAAGCACGGTTCTTCCCGAAGAGGAACGAGATTTTAACCAGACTATTCTATATGGTATGGAAACAGATGTGGCATCGGTGATTACATTGGCACGCAGTTTCCCTATGATGTCCGACTATCAGCTCATTGTTATAAAAGAAGCCCAGAATTTGAGTAAAATTGATGAACTGGAAATTTATGCAAAAAACCCGCTTCACAGCACAATTCTGGTTCTCAATTACAAAAATGGAACGCTGGATAAACGTAAAAAACTGTATGCTACAATAGAGAAGCACGGCATAATATTCGAGTCGAGCAAGATTGCGGAATATAAGATTCCTGCTTTCATTTCATCTTACATTCAGGGTAAAGGTTTATCTATAGACCAGAAATCAGCTCAGATGTTATCCGACTATCTGGGAAACGACCTTAGTAAACTAACAAACGAAATAGCCAAGCTACTAATTGCCATACCTACCGACCAGAAACAGATAACACCCAAGCTCATAGAAGAAAATATAGGAATCAGTAAAGATTTCAACAACTTCGAATTGCTTAAGGCAATCATAGAGAAGAACACCTTTAAAGTAAACCAAATAGCAGACTACTTTGAGAAGAACCCAAAGAACAACCCTCTGATTGTTACATTAGTCGTTTTGTTCAACTTTTTCAGCAACCTGATGATTTGTTATTGGGCAAAAAATAAAACGGAGCAAGGTATTGCTGCCGAACTTGGGTTCAGAAATCCATATCAGGCAAAAGATTACGTTGTGGCATTACGCAATTATAATGCATTCAAGTGCATGGAGATATTAAGCTTGTTGCGAACCTACGATGCAAAAGGTAAGGGTGTGGATAATGTTTCCACTCCTGATGGAGAACTATTGAAAGAACTCTTATATAAAATAACTCACTGAGACAGTGAATAGAAATAAATTTCAACTTCGTGATTTTTAAAATCTTATCAATCTTAATGTATAAATAGACAACACTTTACTGCAATTAATATAAAATTAATTACTCCGTTAATAGGCCTAAGCTAACTTCACCTATAATACAATTTAGCATCTGACATATATGTATACTCTTTTGTCACAGTTTGGGACTAACGACAAAAGTTTATTTATATACTTTTACCGAATATCGAACAATTCAGAAACATAATATATATCATGAAATTCAGGAAACCTTTAATTTTATGCTGCCTTGCACTAATTTTTACCATTAGCGCATTCGCACAGCAAAGCAAAAAGCCTTATAAGGCATACATTGTATCTAACGCCCACTTCGACACACAGTGGAATTGGGACGTTCAACGCTCCATCAACGAGTATATTCCTAAAACATTGAATCAAAATTTATTCTTGTTAGGAAAATACCCGAACTACATTTTCAATTTCGAGGGTGGTATCAAATATTCTTGGATGAAAGAATATTACCCTGACCAATACGAATTGATGAAAAACTATATCAAACAAGGACGTTGGCATGTGACAGGTAGTACATGGGATGCTAATGACACCAATATCCCTTCTCCTGAATCATTTACCCGTAACATTCTTTACGGACAACATTTTTATCGTGACGAATTCGGCGTGCAGGGAACAGATATATTCTTACCCGACTGTTTCGGATTCAGCTGGACGTTGCCTACTATTGCTGCTCATTCAGGACTGATTGGCTTTTCGACACAGAAATTGCAATGGCGACATAAGCCATTTTATGGTAACAGTAAAATCCCTTTCGAAATAGGTTTGTGGAAAGGCGTAGACGGCGCTCAAATCATGTTGGTAGGCGATGGTCATAATTATACCACAAAATGGAAAGATGAAGATCTTAGTCAGCACAAAGGATTGGCAAGAATAGCAGAATCTACTCCAATAAAAGCTGTTTATCATTATTATGGAACAGGCGACACAGGTGGTGCACCGACAATAGAATCGGTACGTGCCGTGGAAAAAGGAGTGAAAGGCGACGGACCTGTTGAGATCATAAGTGCAACAAGCGACCAATTATATAAAGATTATCTACCATTCGACAAACATCCTGAATTGCCTGTATTTGATGGTGAATTATTAATGGACGTACATGGCACAGGCTGTTATACTTCACAAGCCGCCCTTAAGTTAT
Source organism: Dysgonomonas sp. (assembly GCA_047972895.1). GTDB lineage: Bacteria > Bacteroidota > Bacteroidia > Bacteroidales > Dysgonomonadaceae > Dysgonomonas. The sequence continues at coordinate 477 of JBKEBA010000027.1, read as the reverse complement.
ATAACCGGAAGAATGAATTATTGGCTGATGCTGCCGAAAGAGCTGCAGTTATGGCTGATTGGTTCGGAGCAGTAAAATATCCGAAAGGAACGCTGACTGAGGCTTGGAAAAGAGTTATTTGGCATCAATTCCATGATGACCTCACAGGAACGAGTATTCCTCGTGCTTATGAATTCTCTTGGAATGATGAGCTAATCTCTATGAAGCAATTCGCAAATGTATTAACTACACCCGTTGGCGGAATTAATTATCAAATAAAAAGATGAGATATAAGTTGTGCATATTACTGAAATTTAGTATTTTAATGGTGTCAAATCAATTAAAATGCCATACAGTTATGCACAACTTACATGCAATATTCGCCAAATTTCTTGATATTTGCAAGAATTTCTCTTATGATTTAGTAAATGAACAAGGAAATATTCCTCGACGTGGGGTCATTCCTTCGTTTTCGGATATCGAGGTTGTTTCTTTAGC
>JBKEBA010000055.1:0-29251 GCA_047972895.1 Dysgonomonas sp. | reverse complement strand
GGCGATTACCAGATAAACGTTCACGTTCATCTAAATGAGCATCCATCTCCCCCTCAAGGGCTGCATTCAGGATGCTTTCTAATAACGGAGCAAAAGCCCCATCCTTGCCTAATAAAGACTTGCCTGATTTAAGTTGTTCTAAGGCTTTCTGCTTAATGCTTTCAAAATCAAATTCTTTTTCCATAAAAAAACTGTGTTAGTAAAAATAATAATTTATTCTTGCTTGACACAGTTTAATTTACAGTCTCTTGGATGGTTGGAAAAAACGTACTACGAAAAAAGAAGATATGCCGGAGTATCTGATGCTCTATTGGAGACAGGAAATTAAGTAGGCCTTAAAATATTCAGTCCGACAGAGAATACCTGCCGGACTGAATTACTGATATATTGAGTCTACTTCTTCTCAATCATATTCTGTAAGCAGATACCGGCACAGGTCAGTCCTCCTCCAAAACCAATGAGCAATAAATCTTCGCCCAGTTTTACCTTTCCCGACTGAATACCGCTATACCATGCCAGAGGAATAGATGCCGAAGACGTGTTTCCATAGTTGCGAATACTTTCTAAACATTTATCCATCGGAACATTCATGCCTTCACAGATCGATTCCAATATGCGGATATTTGCACTGTGTGGAACAAGCCAGTCTATATCTTTCAGCTCAAAATTATTTTTAGAAGCCAATTCCTGTATTTTAGTAACCAACGTAGAAACAGCCCATTTAAATACAACCCTTCCATTCTGATGGATTTTATCGTTGGCTATGATCTCCTCTCCATTCACATGTGTATTACGGTGCGAAAGATACAAATCTTTACCGTGCGATCCGTCAGTTTCGGTAAGTCCATCGAATATATGATTTTTCTCGCTTGGTTCTACGATAACAGCTCCCGCGCCATCTCCGAACAGAATACAGGTAGTTCTGTCCGTAAAGTCGGTAACCTTAGATAGCGTTTCGGCTCCTATAACCAGTATCTTTTTGTGAGTACCTGCTGCAATAAGTCCTTTTGCAAGTATGATACCGTACACAAATCCGGCACAGGCACCGTAAACGTCGATACATCCTGCATTCGGTATATTCAGCCTTGTTTGTACCCGGCTGGCCATGTTAGGCATAGTCTGATCGGGAGTAGTTGTGGCAACGATGATGAAATCAATGTCATTCAACTCTTTATTATAATCTTTTGCAAGATTCTGAACAGCTTTAACACATAAGTCGCTCGTGTATTCGTCATCCGCAGCATGAAATCGTTGTTTTATACCTGTTCTGCTTGTTATCCACTCATCATTCGTGTCTATTATACTCTCAAAAAAGCTATTCTCTACTTTTTTTTCAGGAACATAAATCCCGATAGAATTAATTATTGCACCCATTTTTTAATGTTAAGTTTATATGTAAACAGTAAAAATTATAGTCTTTTTTTTATTTCGCCAACCGCTTTCCAGAAGATTTCCTTGTCTCTGTAAAGCCTCATCAACATGATACTGCCTTGTATTTTGGAAATATCCTCATAGGCCATTTCTGTAGCAGTGTCCGTTTCATATTTAGTTATATACAGATGGACAAGCATTTCTTTCCACTTATCAAAGTAGTTGCATAATACGTCTTTGAATAGTGCCTCTCTGCCCGCAGTCTCTAAAATAGTATTACCCATCAGGCAACCATACTCGTTTTTTGTATGAATTTCTAAAACATTGTCCAGCAAAGTATTTAAGCGGACTACGGGTTCTTTCTCATTGTCGAATGCAATGCTGAATACCAGTTTCTCGATCTGACTACTAGCATAAGTAAGCACTTCGTTCATTATATCTTTTTTGTCCTTGAAATAATAATAGAAGTGAGGTTTTTCTACATTGCAGGCTTTCGCAAGCTCTGACAATGACGTACGATAGTACCCATGCTTGATGAATACCAACATTGATTTTCTTATCAGAGTTTGCTTGTCTGTTTGAATCTTTGGCATATACAAAGATAATTATTTTCTTTAACGATCGTTAAAGAAAATAATTATCTTATCAATACAATGTAAAGCTGCAAGTGTTATTGCTTTGTCATCAGTGTACTATTCTGATTTTTTTCTTAGCTTAGTCACTGCCGATTCGAGCGATTCGGTTGGTTCTATAATATTAAAGTTTTCCCAGAAATTGGCGTCTGCAAAATTGCTTACTTTGTCGGACAAGGATTGATTCTTCTTGAAAGACTCCTTATTTGATATACTTTCTATATTCTCTTCTTTTCGGTCGGTTACCACCATTTCAGAAACGACCTCATAATTGGTGGAAAAGAAAAAGAAACGCTTTTTCCAATCGCACTTAAATCTTGTATCGCTTCTCACATAATTCAAGTAACTTAGTCCGTCCCGTTGTTTATATGTTACCAAATACGAAGCTTCTTCCGGTTTGAAATGAAGCTTAGGCGGTTTTTTTATGAGCATAGCCTGTGTTGCTTTATTCTTGTCTGATATGTCGAGGCTAAATTCTATTCTGGAAAAGGTAAGAGTTTCCTTGTCAATATAGTATGTACCCCAATACAGCGCATAAGGTACAATTACCACGGGTTTGAAGTGTATAGTATAATGCGGGCGTTCGTCTATTGTAGTAGTTGCACCCATTTCATATGCAAAACTATAGAGTGTTTCCGGATCTAGGAGATAATCGTCGGTGTTCTTTATAATATCCAGATTAATAGCAGAATTAGGGCCTCCCATCAGTTTTACAATAAGTGTATCACTGATCTTCGGACTAATAAGTTTTCTCCCTTTAAAAATTTGTACTTTCTCTTTTTGCGTGTCCTCTTTGTACGATGTTTTATAAATATCTATTACCGCTTCGGATATATTGATATAGTTGCGTCCCTTCTTTACTGTTTCACGATAAAATCCGGTTAATAGGTTAGGCTTAGGGCTATAATTATCTCCAACACGAGAGATCGCCTCCTTTATCAGGGCATATGGGTTGATAGGTTGAATGACAATTTCGGTAAGCTCTTTTTCGTTCGTAGTAAGAAATATAGCTATATGATTCATATCCAATCCTTCGATTGGAGTTATGAAATTAATATATCCAATGTGAGAAATCTTGATAGCTTTAGCATTATAAGATTTCTTTATCTTGATCAAAAATTCTCCGTCGGCATTTGTTATTGTACCGATATTTGTCCCCGGAACGGATACACTTACATATTCAAGGTTTTTTTTCGTTCGTTTGTCTTTGACTACACCACTGATAGAGAGATAGTCGGTATTCACCTGTGCATACATCGGAATTACGAAGATAAATAAGACAAGCCATAAGCTGTAGATTGAAATTTGCTTCTTTTTTGTTTCCATTTCAGTATTTCTTTTGAAGGTATTAGAATTGTTATATCTAGTTGTGATGAAAATGCATGATTTCCTAATAATGGTATTGAATGAAATTTATTAAAATCGGTGAAGCAATAGAGCATGTGCTAACATCTTAAGAAAAGAAAAATCGTTTCTTAAAGATGGTAATACCTATACAATAATTTCAAATAACTTATACTATTAGAACGAATGTAACTATACTGTTGTTCAGTCGAAAAGGTTAAAAATAAGAGTGCTTTTATTTATCTTTATAAGATAGTGAAAAAACTAGTATACAAAGTTTATCATAAAAAAAGCAGCTACACAAATACTGTGTAGCTGCCAGAGATTTTGATATACAACTATTACTTATTAATGGGCATTTTACTTATTTCCTTAATGTCTTGCAAATCGGAATAATCGTATTGATAAAGCCCATCATCCGCTATCATCATTAATGTATTGTTGTGTGGTATTACATCATAACCATCCATTCCTTTATAATGAGCAAGCTCGTTAGCTATGATTTTCTGAGGATCTTCCGCATCAAATATTTTTAAACCGTCATCACACAAGAATAAAGTTCCTTTATCGATACCCAACCCTTTCGGGTTACTCATTGCATACGATGCAATTTGTTTCGGATTCTTTACATCACTTACATCTACAATAAATAGTTCATTATTGTTTTGTCCGCAGAAGTTGCCCGAACGGATAGTTACATATGCCATATCGTCTTCTACCACTACCGGGTCGCAACCATAAATGTGAGTTATTTGCGATTGATATTCAGGTTTTAATGGATTGGATACGGAGTAAATGAGCATTCCTGTAGGCGTTCCTAAAAATAAATTATCCTTATAGCTGAATATTGTTTCTACCTCTTGCCTTAATGGTATTTTTTGCCCTATCTCCACAGGTGTTTCTCCCGACAGATTAAAGACGCTCATGTAAGGCGTCATCACCACATAGAGATTATCTTTATAAATACCGAAGCGCGACATTGAACCGCTAGTACCATTACCTTTACTTGCAGAAGCATTATCAAAACAATATATTTCTTCGCCAGGACGATATGTGATAGTTGCCGTCCGTTCTGCCAAAGTCCATCCCACAACAATTTTTCCTTCGGCCTGAGACATGACGTAATCATATCCATAAGGATTATCGGTTGGAGGATAGGCGTTTTTGAAAGTATCATTTAATCGTCCTTTCAGTTCCGGCTTTGATGGCTCTTGTATGTCGAACCATACTAAATCGACAAACGAATCGGCATAAAGCAATCCTTCGCGGATGGCGAGGTCAAAATTGCCTATCATTTCTACAAATCCTACGTTTTTAGGCTCGGATGGTGTACGATTGTCTATAATATGAATGCCCTTGCCGGGTTCAGAAATATAAAGATACCCTTCATAGAAACATATTTTTCCCTGTTTTGTAATCTTTTCAGGAGTTTCGAATATTTTTACCGAGTTGCGAAATTCGGTTACATCCATCAATACAGGTTCATTTACTTTATAAGTATAAGTTTCCGTTACTTCTTTCAGCTTATCGCCGCAACTGTAGAGTGCACATAGTATGATTATGCACACCAAGTGTGTTAGTTTTTTCATCGTTCAGAGTTTAAGTATTTAAAATATTATTGGGCTTCTATATTAAAATTTATACCTGAGACCTCCTCCCAGACTGAAGATATCCGATTTTTCTGATCTGATACTTGCAGGCTGATTATTATCGAAATAATGAGAGAAACGAGGCTCTGCGTATAGGCTTAAGTCCTGATAAAAAGAGTAGGACACACCTGCAGCTGCATTCAACGACCATTGTACACCGCTTATGCTGCCCTTGTCAGACGTAGAGGATATTTTCACATTGTTCTGATACATATCTTGTACATACTTTTGTTGCAACCCTTTTTCGAGCATGGCCCCACCCGATACATATACATTCCATTTTGGGTCATTCCATAAATAAACTACCAGATTGACAGGGATACCCAAATAATGAAGTTCTCGTTTCGATTTATATTGTGGGATGTTTATTCTTTCGAAGGTAGAAGACAAGTAAGTATACGTCAATCCAGTTTCTATACCGATATATTTGTTGATATCTTTACGTATAGATAGACCGAAAGATAGAGGTAAAGAATGGTCTGAGTCAGTGAAATCATTGTCTGAAAGCATTCTGCTATTGACCTCTCCCGGATCTTTTAAAGTAGGAGGGTTTTGCGATTGAAGTTCATCAGACGAGGCATAATCTTTCAGTGTAGAAAATGATTCTGCATCTGTAACGGAACCGCTTCCTGAAGAAAATGAAGCAGCAACAAGCCACTTGTCATTTTTGTTTTTTCTTTCGCCTAATAGTATAGGTGTCTGTTGTCTTGCATCTCTCCTCTGTGATGTAGATTCCTTTTCTATTTTAGGCTCATCTGCATTCTTCACAGGTTCGTCATTTGCAATAGTTGTATTATTGTCTGTTGAATCTGCTGAATCTGTAACTTTTACATCTGATTCGTTTTCTTTATTTGTTTCTGCTACGTTTTCAGTTGGTAGAGATACATTTTGTCCGTGTTGTACAACCCTTACAGCCATAGCTTTCTCTACTTGTATTTTTGCAGGAATCTCATCAACAGCTTTTTGCTCAGGCTGGCTTACTGTATTCGGTTGGTTTGTATCCTGATGTATTACCGCCATCTCCGACAGAGGTTTATTGTCTGGTATAATAAGAAATACAAGTGCTATAATAGCAGCCACAGCCACAGCACTGCCAATCCATCGCAATGCCACTCTTTTGCTCTTAGTCGGACTGCTGCTAACCGCAGGCTTTTTTATCTGCGCTTCAATAGCACTCCAACAATCGCTATCGACAGGCATCCTGTGATTCTCTATTTTTTGCCTGATTCGTTTGCTGAAATCGTCAGGCTGTTCCCTGTATTTATCCTCGTCCCTGTTTTGCATCTTCGTGAACCATTAATGTTAATTGTACGATATCTTGTAAGACTTTCCTGCTTCTTAAAAATTGAGAGCGGGATGTACTTTCTTGAATATTGAGTATTTTTGCAATCTCGCTATGCGTATAGCCCTCTATCGCGAAGAGATTGAATATCGTCCGATAACCATCCGGCAGTTTTGCGATGCATTCCATTATCTCGTCAGCCGATAATTGGTCGAGAACAGATACATCATAATTTTCCATCGTATCGCCATATCCATCGATACTTACACTTGACTTGAGAGCATTGTTTTGCCGTAAATATTCGAGAGCCGTTGTAACAAATATCCGTCGCATCCATCCCCCCAGAGACCCTTTCTCTGTGTAGGTATGGAATTTTGTAAATACTTTTATAAAACCTTCTTGAAGGATATCTTGCGCGGTTTCCCTGTCGTTAACGTATCGCATGCAGACGCTCATCATAACAGGAGAATGAAGCTCATATAATTTCTTATAAGCCCACGATTCACCACGTTGACATCCCGCAATTAGCAATTGTTCCTCCATCGGCTAACTTTACTCTCTACTTTACTTGATGCAATCACTTACAAATAAGTTGCATCATAGGTGTAAATAATTCAATATTATAGATGTGAAAAAGCTGTTATAAAAGTAATTAAACAAAGTCTGTATTTTACTTGTAGCTCTTTAAAAGTTTTCAAATATATTGTTTTTGAAAAGAAAATTGTCGTGTAATAGTATTCTTTTACATCTTTAAAACCTTCTTTATAGATTATTAATTGACTATTATTGACCAATTATAAATCAAAGTATGTGATGAGAGTCTGCCCTTAAAATCTTCTTTCCATAGTTTTTATATACAAAATTGTTTGATACTTTTGGAGTAAATTACAGTAACACAACTGATGCATTTATATAAGAATAAACGTAAACTATTCTATGTTATTGGAAGCATAATTTTATTACTGCTTTTCTTTATATTCCCATACAAGGCTGCGGCTCAGTATAAGTTTCATTATGATAAAGATTATTTGACTACTTTGACATACGGAGCCGAACGACATAACGGTTTTCGCATATCCTTATCTCTTGTAGCCATGTTCACAGCAGGAGCTGAAGATCGGAAAGGCTTTAGATTGGGAGCAGGAGTAACAATGTCTCAGACGATTGACAATTGGATTATCTCTACAGGATTTGATACATATAAGGCAAAGCAAAGATTCGGTATAGGTACCACTTTTGTAGGGGTAACGTTCGATAATGAGCAATATGGGGCATCGTATTATCTGAACAGATATTTTCAGGGAGATAAACAAACATCAGGAGTTGTAGGCGTTCGTCTGGATGAGTTTCGTATCCTTTTCGAAGATGATATTCTGGCATATCCTTTTACCGGCTTCAAAGCCTATGACCGATACCGAACAGCAGCATTGGAAGTTCGATTCAAAGGTTTTATGCTCGGTACAAATGTATATACTACAGATATGAACGGTATAACAGACGTTTCTTCCGAAAACAGCAAAGGTGTTTATCAAACAGGCAGGCAGATTTCCAGTCCTGTGTATGTCGGTTATACGCGAAACGACTTAATACTCCGCTATGGATTGAATAATAGATCAGGTGGCTTCTTCGGCCAGAATGGGTGGCATCAGCACCTGTTCGGTACGCCTGATTTCAAATATGGTAGTTATAAAAATCAGTTTATACAGTTCGGTGTGGATAAACCTTACACCTTATATTGATATGAAAATGTATAAGATCGTAACTCTATTTTTTTTAATAATAATTTTCTATGGATGCCAGACGTACCCAAAGGACTTTACATATCGTTACAAGAATGAAGATACAGGTTTGGCAAAACAGATAGACATAGACGGTTATTACATTGCACAGCACGGATGCGATTCCGCTTTCTATTCCGTATTTATGTTCTATCCTGATGGTCTATTTACTATTGCCACTACGAGCCATGTTTCCCCCGAATTAATAGACTGCTTCGAAAAAGGAGGAACATCCAATATCTGCAAATATCCGTTATGGGGAATATATCGTATCGAAGGAGATTTGATTAAAACACAAGTTCTACGCACAGAAGGAGGCGGATGTACTATCTTCCGTGATTATAGGATGCTAGAGAATGGTAGTATAGTGAATATAAGTGACTACGTACAGCCCGAATATACCAATCTGGGATATATGGCAAATTACCCTTCTTTCAAAGATAATCCATGCAGTGAAATAGCTGAATTTCATCCGTTAAAATTAAAAAGAAACCAATCGGAATGTCCGTTACTAAAAAAGAAGTGGTTTTCTATTTCAGAATAACGGTTACCCCTTTTGCTCCGTGCGCACCTACCACGAGCGCCTGTTCAATATCTGCTGTTTTGGATGGTCCCGAAATGAAAACGCCAAATCCGTAGTCGTTCATAGTTATCTTTTCGTAAGCCTCGTGCATGTTGTTTACAACATCTTTTTTGTCAAGAATAATAACCAGATATTCGGATATAAAATACAAAGCCTTTTCTTTTACATTTTGGAGAATCCATACGCAGCCATTTTCTGCCACGCCTATTTCTCCTTTGATAATAGCTAAATCTGTACCATTTAATTTTACAGGATTTGTGATATTATCAGGATTGAATGTCACGATAGATATTTCAGGCAGGTTTGAGGCAATGGTTTTAGCTTCGGGGTATAACGATTTAATCACGGTGTTTATATCTTCGCCCTCTTTTAAGATTATAGCCTGCCCACCTACAAAGCTGCTCATCTCAGTAAATCTGTGTATTTTGTCTATATATGTTATAGCTTTGATATTTATGTCCGGCATATCATAGCCGGATTGGATATGTCTTTTTATATTATTGAGTATATCGTTTTTGCTGCTCATTTTGCTCCTGTTATTAATTTTACTTACAATTGCTTATCGTTTAACCTCTCCGTCTTTCCACATTTGAGTGAATGATTTCTTTGCGAATTTAGGCAACTCTCGTCCTTTACCCCAATCATTCATTCCATTGTAGAGCATAAATCGTGGCAAATGATTGACAATAGGTGCAAATCTCAGGCTTGTTTTGTAAAGACTCGGGTGAGAGAATAGGAACTTCATACCCGATGACATGATTTTCTTCATCTTATCAGCCTTGTGCAGCGAATCCAGCTTTTGTCGCCAACGATATATCTGGTCTGCCAAGTCTATCTTTACCGGGCATACATTGTTGCATGAATAACATAGCGAACAAGCTGAGATATTGTCAGAATACTCTTCAGGTGCTTTTAGCATACCCAGATTTATGCCAATTGGCCCCGGTATGAAATATGTATAGGAATATCCTCCACTACGACGATAGACCGGACATGTGTTCATACAGGCAGCACAACGGATACATTTCAGTGTTTGTATATGCTCGCTGTTGCCTAATATTTCACTTCTGCCATTGTCTACAAGTACGATATGCATTTCGCAACCCTTACGTGGTTTGCGGTAGTGCGAAGTATATGTAGTTATGGGTTGCCCTGTTGCCGAACGGGCAAGTAAACGGATGTATAAACTCAACGCTTTATAATTAGGAATGACTTTTTCCAGTCCCATCGATACAATGTGCAGTTTCGGTATAGAAGTTCCCATATCAGCATTCCCTTCATTGGTACACACCACTACATCTCCCGTTTCTGCAACCCCAAAGTTTGCGCCTGTCATGGCAGCATCGGCCGTCAGAAACTCATTGCGGAGGCTTTTTCGTGCTGCGTGCGTCAGGTAGTCAGGGTCACTATTCCCTTTTTCGGTATGCATCTTTTCTTCAAATAGCTTACCTACTTCCTGTCTTTTGAGATGTATGGCAGGCATTACTATATGGCTTGGCGGTTCGTCCATCAGTTGTAGAATACGTTCGCCAAGATCGCTTTCTACTACATCTATACCCCTATCTATCAAATAAGGATTCATATGGCATTCCTCCGTGAGCATAGACTTGCTTTTCACAAGTTTTTTTACATTATGCTTGGCGAGTATGTCATAAACAATTTCATTGTGTTCTTTGGCATCTTTTGCCCAATGTAAAATTACACCATTAGCTTCTGCTTTTTCGGCAAATTGCTCCAGATACTTATCGAGGTGCGTGATTGTGTGCATCTTCACCTTACTGGCCATTTCACGCAACTCTTCCCACTCAGGGATTGTCTGGGATATATTATCCCTTTTGGCACGTACAAGCCACAGTGTTTCGTTATGCCATGCCTCTTGTTCTTTATTTGCAATGAAGCGGTTTGCCGCCTCCGAATGTTTTGTACTCATAGTCCGGCAGCTAATATTTCAATGACGTGTATAAATTTGATGGGAAGTTTCTCTCTACCCACTATTCCCTGCATATGCATCAGGCAAGAACTGTCTGCACCTGTTATGTATTCTGCGCCTGTGTTCATATGGTTTTTTATTTTGTCTTGTCCCATGCAAACAGATACAGCAGGTTCTTCAATAGAAAACATTCCTCCGAAACCACAACATTCGTCCACTTTTTGGGGTTCTAGTAATTCTATACCTTCAACCAATGAAAGCAAATCTTTTACCTTCGAGTAGCGTGGAATATTCAGTTCGCTTGCCGATGATAAATGTAGCTCTCGTACACCGTGGCAACTGTTATGTATACTCACTTTATGAGGAAATCGTCCGGGCAGTTTATCTGCTTTCAGTATATCGTGGATAAATTCGCAGAGGTCGTATATCTTTCCGCTTGTTTGACACATGTGCCCTTCTTTCTCCATCAGTTGCGGATAGTTTTCTTTTACGAATGCGGCGCAACTGGCTGACGGCGCAACAATATAATCATACACGTCGAATAGCTTTTCGAAATTCTTAGCCAATGGAATAGCTTTATCCTCGAATCCTGCGTTTGCCATCGGCTGCCCGCAGCAAGTTTGATTGAGAGGATAGTCTGCTTCTATGCCCAATGAACGAAGTAGTTTGTACGATGCGACGCCTACCTCGGGATATATGGCATTCACATAGCATGGAATAAATAATCCTACTTTCATTTTTAGTTATCTTAGTTGATCGTTATTGTTATCTTATTATCAATTGGTACTTTCATTTATAATGGCTAACGCCCTTTCAAACATTTCGTCTCGTCCTTCTCTTATTCCTTTGATGGTAGGTTTTACTATTTCGTCTATTTTAACCCCTGCTCTTTGCAAATTGCTTCCATCGGGATAATAAACGCCTCTTCCAGACATTACCATCCCTACTTTTCCTGGTAAGCTAAACCTGACAATAGAACCGTCTGCCCCAGCTGTTGTAGTCCCAATTACAATGGTATTAGGCGCTGTTTGGAATCCCAATACAATATCTTCAGCCGCGCTTTGTGTGTATTCATTTACGATTACCACTATCTTATTCGGATATGGATTCGGATTTACTTTAGGTGTTTCAACATTGTCATACCATTTGGCTATAAAGAAATATCCGGGATATGATGCATCGGCATGTGTAACTAAAGAGAATATGTTCGATGCGGGGTTTAGGTGTTTCAAAAATGGAAACGATATATAATCATCCGGGTAACAACGGAAATCTACTATTACACCTTTTGTTCCAGCCAAAACTTTTTTTATTCCTTTATCCCTATTTTCAGTAGTACAATTTGACGGCAAAACAAGACCTATATTGTTATCGATAATGCTGTATGCTTCTGCTTCTTTAGGGAAGGGAGCCGAATAATTTGGAAGTTTTAGCTGCGAGCTGCCATAACAGGGAACTTCAATTTCGAAAGTATTGCCATCCCTTGATAGAGTAAGAGAAACAGTATCTTTAGATGTCCTCAAAATACGCAGGGCTATTTCTCTCTGTTTTACAGCATAATTTGATGCCGAGGTATAAGGTAGCATCCTTTTTACAATATCTTCTACTGCCTCTTCGTCTATTTTAGTAATGATATCTCCTATCTGTATTTTCTTTTTTATGTTTTCAACATCGGCGGTATAAGATGTAATGATTAATTTGTCCTCTATAAAGCGTGTTTCGAACGGAACTTTATGAATCCCTACAATAGAAGCAATCAAATCATTCCCAACATATGCGTGCGAATCATCAATTTTTGCAGCCAATAAACGGCAGGCATTTATATACTCCTCCTGATTTTTCGCATCTATAAATACAGGAAGCATTTCAGAAAGGACATCCGACCATCTTTGGTCACACAAATTTCTGTAGGGAAAAAAATAATTGACTATATTCCAGTACCTGAACAAAGCTAATAACCGATACGATGAATCAGGATACAACATATCTTCATAATCAGATTCGTTCATAAAGGTCAAATAACTATTATCAACCTTCACATAATGGGTTGATGAGGGTTCTCCGTTTTTCAGAATATATTTTATTTTTTCTATGGTTTCAGAATTAAAGTAATCTTCATTGAACAATTCACCGTAATCGGGCTTGACCTTCACCCTCAACTCAGAAAACTTTCTCTCCTTTTCTTCGATAGGAGGCAGGCTGTCCAGCCAATCATTCAGCTTCTTTTTCCAAACAGACTCGTCCTCAGTCTGCCGCATTTCAGGGATTCGCTTTATCAATTCCCTATCCCAATCATAACTGCCGGATGCCACTAAGGGATGATGGTATTTGAGAAATCCCCAAAGCTGCCCCAGTGCAACCAAAGCCTTTTTCTCATTCATAGGAAGGGTCAATTTTGTATTTTCTGTAGTTTTTCCTGATATTTTGTTACAAACTAAGCTACAATATAATATCAGGCATAAAACCATTAAGTATTTATTCATTGTGATTGATTTTAGCTTACTCTATGAAAATACAAAAAATTACTTGAAAAAAGAAGGCATCAGCTTGATGATATTATGTCATTTCTTGATGCCTTCTCATATGATTCACATTATTAACCTTTTGTTTCGAGATAAACAACATGCGTTTGAAGATACTCTTCAAGCCCGTGTTTACCGTCTGCACCGCCAATACCCGATTTGCGCCATCCGGCATGGAATCCTTGCATGGCTTCAAAGTTTTCACGGTTGATATATGTTTCACCGAATTTCAATGCTCTTACAAGTTTAAATGCGGTATCCAGATTCTGAGTATAAACAGAAGATGTTAGACCATATTCGCAATCGTTAGCCCATGTGATAGCATCTTCTATGTCACTGAATTCAACAACTGGTAATACAGGCCCGAATGTTTCTTCCTGAATAATATCCATTTTCTGTGTAGCATCGATTAAGACAGTCGGTTCGAAGAAATATCCCTTATTTCCGATGCGTTTTCCTCCGCAAGCCAGTTTGCATCCTTGCTTGACAGCTTTTTCTACTTTTTCTGTTACGGATTTCAATGCATTGGCTTCTACCAGAGGTCCCATATCAAGATCTGCAACCTCAGAAGGATTTCCGGCTTTGACAGCTTTCATCCCAGCTACTAATTTTTCGATGAATGCATCTTTTACTTTCTTGTGTACATATACTCTCTCGGCACAGTTGCAAACCTGTCCGGTATTAATGACACGTGATGCAATAATCGATTTTACTGCTAAGTCCAGATCTGCATCATCCATTACAATAGCAGGTGCTTTACCTCCCAATTCGAGCGAAACTTTTGTGATATTCGGAGCTGCTGCTGCCATTGTCTGTACTCCGGCACCCACACTTCCTGTAAGGCTTACCATTCCTACTTTTGGGTTGGCAGCCAATTCATTTCCAATCACAGAACCGCGTCCTAATACGAGATTGAATACTCCGGCAGGCAAGCCTGTTTCTTCTACTATTTGTGCAAATACATAAGCATTTTCAGGAGTGATCTGGCTTGGCTTTACAACTATTGTATTTCCTGTAACCAATGCCGGTGCAGCCTTACGCGCAATCAGGAAAAAAGGAAAATTCCAAGGCAGGATGCCTGTGGTAACACCAATCGGCTTTTTGAATAAAAAAATATTTTCGTTCGGACGATCGCTCTGTATTATTTCACCTTCGTAACGGCGCGCCCATCCAGCCATGTATTCCAGATAGTCGGCAGTGAAAAGTACTTCCACATTTGCCAAGCCTTGAGTCTTGCCTCCTTCGCGTACAATTATATCGGTCAGTTCTTTTTCTCTTTTACGGATGCCTGCTGCCATTTTTATCAGATAACTTGCTCTTTCTACAGCAGGGATGCGCGCCCATTTGTCCTGAGCTTTGTCTGCTGCATCAATAGCTTTTTTTGCATCGTCCACAGTTCCGTCAGGCATACGTGAGGTAACCTCTTCTGTCGCAGGGTTTAATACGTCGATCCATTTGCCGGAAGTATTTTCGACAAACTTTCCGTCAATAAACATTTTTAATTCTTTCATGGTGTTAACTTTTATAATATTGAAAATAACATATACATATTCTTGTGAACTTATAAAATTATTAAATACGGAATGTTTTCGAATTTAAATAATTGACATTAAGGCTTTAATTATTGATAATAATATGGATATGTAGAGAGGGGTTGTGATTGGGTGGAATTAATTTCTATATTTACAATTGATTAAAACTGTATTGCTATGAAAAGGATTGCCATTACAGGAGCAGCCGGAAATCTGGGAGGTTTGCTGGCTCAGGGGATGAAGGATATGGATGTTAACCTGAATCTATTGGTTCATAATAAGGATGTCGCCAACAGTCTTAAGCAGAAGGATAATGTCTCTGTATTCAAAGTTGATCTGGAGAGTAAAGAAACTTTGTTCAGCGCTCTACAGCATGTCGATGTTATTGTTCATTTTGCAGGGGTGTTATTCAAAGCTAGTCCTGAAAAATTTCTGCCGACTACTAATATACAATATTTCAAAAATCTGTTGACTGTAGCTGTACGCCAAAAGGTGAAGCGGGTAATTCTTATCAGTTTTCCTCATGTAGAAGGAGAGTGTACTCCTGATAAACCCGCGCGTGGAGTACTATCGGGCAATCCTGAGTCGATACATGCCCGTACCCGATTGGAAGAAGAGAAACTTTTGTTTCAATATGGAGATAAATATCAATTCGAGGCTGTGTCGCTGAGGGTAGGGATGGTTTACGGGAAAGGTATACTAATGATAGATGCCGGGCAATGGTTTGCTCGACATTGGTTACTTGGTGTATGGAAGAAACCGACGTATATCCATTTGATTTCGAAAGATGATTTCGTAGAGGCTACTATTGCTGCCGCCGTGAATCCCTATGTTAGAGGGATTTATCATATTGGCGATGAAGGTGTACAAACATTGCAGCAGTTTCTGGATGATATAACAGCCTATAAAGGTAATCACAAACCTTGGCAGATGCGTGTGTGGATGATAATGACGGCGGCCCGGTTGTTTGAGCTGTTTTCGAAAATACTTGGTACACGAAGTCCGTTGACTGTCGACTTTGTCAGGATAGGCATGGTATCTTACTATGGCGATACCCGCCGGATGCGGAAAGAATTGTTGCCGCAATTGAAGTATCAGACATATAAAGAAGGAATGGAACTTTTTTGAAATAAAAAAAGGCGGATCATATTTTTTGATTCGCCTTTTATCTCGGGGTAATAATTATTATTGTTCATCTTCTGTGCTGAATGCTTGACGTTGTTGATTATAGGTGAGATTTAGTATTTTCAGATATTTTCTATACTGTTCGGCTTCTAATACTATTTTTACATTTGCCAAATTAAAGTTCAATGCTTTTTCAGCACCCTCTTTGTTGTTCTCAACTAAAGCATCTCTTAATCTTTCAGACGAAGCATAGAATATATTTCTAAGTTCCTTCTCTTGTTCAGGGGTAGTTCCTACATAACTGCTGATGGTCTCGAATGTCTTTTTGCTATTCAATGACCAAAGAACATTGTATTCACTACTTGCATACGTACTAACACTAAAGGCGACTATCGCCATAACTAAAATTGATAATTTTTTCATAACCAAAATTTTAAAACAATCTTTATTAAAAATACGACATAAAAAAACAAAGAATACCCTGATATTATATCATGGTATTCTTTGTGTATGTCGATTCTAAAAATTATTAACCTAAAAAACTCACTACAAAGATATGAATATTTTTTTAATAAACAAGATGAAGTGCATAAAAAACATCAATGAGTCATATTTTTAGTCTATATTGGTGTCTTTCTATTGTTAAATATTGTTTTTTAGCATTAATAGGAGAGTTTGATTGTGATTCTCTTATTTTACCCAAATATTCTATAGAGTAACCCAATATGAAAATTTACCGTCAAACGATATTTGTAATTTTATTTTATCGGCAGGATCAACGTTTCCTGTGGGGGTAAAGGTTATTTTAGTTGTAAGTTTTCCGTCTCGAATCATTTTATTAAAAACATTTCTGAAATATTCTAAATGTTCATCTGTATATAGTTTTGCATTTGTTTTTGTAATATCGCCAAAGTTTCTTTCCATTCCGTTGATATTAAGAATGAACCCTTTCAGTGTTACGTCTTCAGCCATATTGTCTAATCCTTCTATCTTAATTGTTGTATTTTCTCCTGTTACAACAAAACTGCCACCTGAAATCGGAGCTGTGTAGCCCGGTGTATCTTTTAGCATGTCTTCCAATGTAGAGGTTATAGGGGCAATTGTTGTATTCTGGTTAGCATATGCTTGTATAGCAATGGTTTGTTTGCATACACCATTGAAATATTTTTCCACTTTCTCAGGGTCATCGCTCCCACATCCGGTGAATGAAAGTAAAATGCTTAAAATAAAAGTGGTTAGAAATACTTTTTTCATAATCAATTATCTTTATTTAATACACAACATAATTAGTTTGTCCGAATTATGTCGGGGTTAAAGTTACTTTTTTTAGTTAATACAAATAATCATTTTGATATAAAATGGTCGTTTTTTATGAAACATTATTTTTTATTTAATCTTAAATTGCTATCTTTAAACACCTTATTAATTTCTAAACTATTATGGATACTAAACACTTAATGGTTGAAATAAGGCAGGAAGAAGCAAATGATTTCCCTGCTGTATATGATGTTAACTTCAAAGCATTTAAAAGAAAGGTAGAAGCCCGTCTGGTTGATCGTTTACGGCTGAGTAAGGCATTTATCCCTGAATTATCTCTAGTAGCTACTATCGGAAAAAAGGTGGTTGGGCACATACTGTTCACTAAAATCATGATTGTCGATGGAGACAAAGAGACCCCTAGTCTTGCACTTGCTCCGATGGCGGTAGTGCCTGATATGCAAAGAGAGGGTGTCGGGACAAAGCTTATTCATTATGGATTCGATAAAGCTAAAGAGTTAGGCTATAAGTCTGTTATCGTATTTGGGCATGCAGAATACTATCCCAAATTAGGCTTTGTCCCCACTTCGAAATGGCAGATAAAGCCTCCTTACAATGTTCCTGAAAATTCTTTCTTAGGAATAGAACTTATTAAAGACGGATTGACGGGAGTGAAAGGTACGGTAAGGTATTCTAAAGAATTTGAGGAGATTTAATCCTTTATTTTTTCTATCAGTTTACTCAGTCTGTCGGGGGTAAGTACTTCTTGTGTGTAGAATTTACCGTCGATGAATACACTATATGTCGTTACGGGAGCTACATGTTCCTGTGCCATCTCTTTCGTTTTGATCTGATAAGTACGAACAGGATAATCTGTTGCCAAAATTACAGGCTCCAGCATTTTAGCATAAGGCACGCTATAAGGGCATTGCGCCGTATAGAAGATGTCTATACCACGAATACTTTCGCCCATCCCCTGTTTAGCACAATCCTTGAAGCATGGGGTAGGGGTATTCTTCTCGAATCTTTTCACCATCAGATCGAAATAGGGCGGGCAACTGTCGCAAACCTCGTACCCTTGCCGCAGCATAAAAGCTTTATCAGATAAGAACGGTTTTTTCTTTTTACCAACGATTAAGGTAACGCCCTTATAGCCGAGCTTTTTAGCTTCGGTTTCGCATTCCGTAAGAAGCTGTTTGCCATACCCTCTCCCTTTATATGAGCCTGCTACCCAAAAACAGTTTATAAATATATAGCCTTTAGCTTCGATAGGCACCCATGCATTTTCGGCAGGGAGGTATTCTATAAAGACTTTACCACGTACATCAAGTTTCTTGAATTTCAGACCCTCTTCGAAACGACACTTAAGCCATTCTTTTTTTGCAGCCACTCCTATCTCAGTAGCTTTACTACTAAGGGTACAACAAAGATGTTCTTTCTCAATGTTCTTATGAGTTAATGTGATTATATTCATGGTTTTAAGTATTCTTAGATTGAAATTATTCTAGAATAATGTTAGCTGTTTATTTTCTTGTGGAGAGTAAAATTGCATAAAAGCCGGGACTTCTAGCTTTCGGGCTTCGTTGAAGAACGTATTTTCCAAAAGCTTGTAGTTTGGGCTATTGCATATATATTGCTCACCAAACACCTTTTCGTAACGGTCTTTCATTCCCGTAAATTGCTTGTCGAAAGCTTTATAAAGAAAATCTCTTGATCCTTTCCGCATGGTAACGCCAAACATAGGAATTATATAGGCTGCTCCGACTTGCTTTGCCTGCGTTACTATTTCGGCAATGTTCATCGCATCATCGTTTATGAACGGAAGTAGAGGCATAAGTGTGATTCCAGTGTAAATGCCCTTGCTTGCTAGAAATTCGATTGCCTTAAATCTGGAGGAAGATGGTGGAGCGCCGGGTTCAAGTTTTTTAGAAAGCATATCATTTGCTGTTGTAATGGTAATGCTCACAGCAGTATAAGTTTTACTTATTTCTTGCAATAGGTCGTAATCCCGCATTACAGCATCACTTTTAGTAATTACATGAACTGGATATTTAGCTTCAGCGATAACTGTAAGGGCTTTTCGTGTCATTTGCAATTCAGTCTCGACAGGCATATATGGGTCATTCATCGAACCTGTACCTATTGTACCTTTTGTCCGCTTGCTTTTCAACTCTTTTGCCAATAACTCGATAGCATTTGTCTTTACTGATATGCGTGAAATATCACCTACGCCATAACATTCGCTACGTGTGTCGCAATATATGCATCCATGCTGACATCCGCGATAAAGATTCATGTTGTAAGTTAATCCGAACATGTTGTCCTTACCTCTCAATTTTGATAAAATAGTCTTAGCTTCTATCTCTTGAATCACACGATAATACTTTGTTATAATTATTGTTTTACCACAGGTATGTAAATTTCGGTCAACAGCTCTTCGGTAGGTACATGATCCGGATTGTTGAGATATTTTTCAAAACATCCTCCACCATCCAGCTTATAGCCACTTTCGGGTAGCCATTTTATGAAAATGTTGTAATACATATCCATCAATCCTTCGTAAGAGCCTTTCAATGTGAAGATAGCATACAACCCGCCTTTAATGGTTTGCAGACCGAAAGGGCCTTCCGGAGATATCTCTTTATTTATAGTAATACAAGCATAGAAGCGACAGTTTTCCGGTAAAGTGATGGTAGGATTGTCAAAGGCTAGTCCGATGAACTCCGTATTTTTATTCAAAAGATCTTTTTCTATGGCGAATCTTCCCAGTTTGCCCCAAGCTTTCGCGTATGATTCTGGCGAACCGTACCAGTCTATGATGCGTATATATACAAGTTTTTTCTGTGCAATCCGTTTTATTACGGGTTCTAATGCAATAGTCTTACGTGAATCTTCAGCGAAAAAATTATGAACACTATCTGTGGGCTGATTGCGAAATACGGATGGTGACATTCCAAAGTGTTTTTTGAAGGCTTTTGATAAGGCATATTTATTGGCATAGCCTGTTTTTGTAGCTATTTCGTCTAGTGTATGACGTGTCATTTGCAAATGTTCGGCAATATATTCTAATCGCAGACGATTGATATATTCCCCGATATTCTCACCTATTATAGCTTTGAATATGCGGTGGAAATGAAACTCCGAGATATTGGCTATCTCGGAAAGTTTCTTTACATCAGGACTTTCGAACAGGTGGCGGTTGATATAATCTACCACTTTGTTTACAGCCTTATCGTATTCGTTCTGCGTAGTTTGCTTCATTATGCAATGATTATGCTTTTGCCCATCGTTTCAGCTGAGGGAAAAAGCGTTCCATATTGGCTTTCGCTTCCTCTCTTGTGTATTTAACTTCGCTGTCTTTGTTAAACTCATCAAGATGTTTAAGGCTTATCTCAATCATCTCATCCATTGTGCAATCAGCTGTAAAAGCTCCGTCTTTGAAACAATATATGCAATATTCCTCATTTTTACTTTGGTCTGTATTCGTACCTTTCTCTTCGTTTACTGTAAGCGGCATACCACAGCTTTGACAAAATTTCTGATCCATAGTTTTCTATTTTATTAGTTAATATCCAATGCAAATAAAGGAAATATGTATATATCTGCGGTTATCCATTCTTGCGAAATTCTATTAGTTGTATGGTAACCTATTTATTGTTAATTTGTTATGGCATTTAAGGTCGCTTTTGGTGTTAATTAAGGTTAAACGTTGTCATATCGTTTAATCTTTTACGTCATATTAATATCAAAGATACAAAGAGATGAAATTAGTATTCACCTTTTAATACTTAACATTATGAAAAAGTTTTTAGTAGCGTTCATATTATTTATAGCAGCAGGTTCTTTATATAATAATACTGTTGAAGCTCAAAATATAAACATAAGTATAAACGTAGGTCGCCAACCTGCTTGGGGTCCGATAGGGTATGATTATGTAGGTTACTACTACTTTCCAGATATAGATATATATTATAATGTAAATCTGGGAATGTTTTATTACCCCGACAGAGGACGCTGGGTATCGGTACGCTATCTGCCTGCAAGATACCGTCACTATGATCTGTACGGATTGTATAAGGTGGTACTTAATGTAAACGACCCTTGGCGATATCACAATATGCACTATAGAGATTATGCAAGATATAGAGGCTATAGCAAGCAGGTAGTAATCAGAGACAGTAGAGACGTTCGTTATCGCAATAGCCGAAATAACAGAGTGGTTTGGTATTCGGACAACAAGCGTACTGATCATAGAAACGATTACAGGCCTGATAATAATAGGCGTGATAAAAATTATTCCGATAAGAACAGATATACAAATAATGAAAGGAATAATTCTCGAACCGATAACAATAAGAACTATAGCAGGCCTGATAATAATAAAAACAACGAGCGTCCTGTTAGAAGTAATGGAAATAATTCTAATGTAAGAGATAATTCGAACAGGGATAATTCAAAGACTAGGGGCACTAATGTTACACGTCCGTCCTCAAGTAAATCTGGAGAATATCGTCTGGCTTCGAATACAGAACGAAATGATAGTAGAAGAAAATAATAGACTTAAGCAATAAGGTATTAAGGTAAGTTTGGTGAAAAATTCGGGGGGTATATTTGCGAGAATGTACACCCTGTTTTTTGATAGCTAGAAAAAGAGTACCTTTATCCCAAATTAGCTAATGGCACAAACAAAAATGAATAAATATAAGATTATCATATTTCTTTTCTTTTGTAGTTTTTCCCTGTTTATCAAATCGCAAGATAAGATTTCTGTACAGCAGGAAGATATTTCGGGTCGATGGATGGAGAATAAACATATCGAAGGAGATAATGTAATAGAGATAGCAGAGCATCCCGACACATATATTTTTCGGGATAATATGGTGTTTCATAAAGGAGAGGCTGCCGAAGGGGTGATTATCTTTAATATAACCGGACGCTACACTCTCGAAGGAAACTTGATAACAATCTATTACAAAGACTATTTGAAAAAGAATGCCAGTGCCGAGAAAGCAAAGAAGCTTGTATTCGAAGTATTATCATTAAATGAAGATAAGACTGAAATGTCAGTGCTTGTACATGATTATGACTATGAATATAAAATGGAGTTGAGGAAATAAGGAGAAAGTAGAATAACCTGCCTGAAATTATCATATTTATATCCTGTGTGAAATCTTAAATCCTCTGAAATAAAAGAAGATAAGTATTAAAATATCGTTATAAAATTTCTCTTCTGCCAGAATTCTCATATCTTTGTAACCAATACACAAATACACAATCGAACAATATTTTACAAAACATGAATAAGTTCATATGTATATTTTTCCTCATATCTTCTACTTTGGTAAGTTGTTCCAATAGCGAAAACGGAGAAGATCCAGAACCACCTAAGCCACCTGTTAATCTGACTGAAGATGCTATAATAGGAACATACGAAACGTATTATTATCAAAAACAAATAATTGTAAAACCTAACACGTCGGAGCAGGCTTCGTACGGAGGACTTCGTCTGACAGATTATGATGGTTTTAGGACCACCTTCTATAAAGAGTCTGGCAAGTACAAGGCGAAAGATTACAATCTGGCGGGAAATTTGATTCAGGAAGCTGAGTATTATATAAGTAACGATACAATCAGATTTGAATATCACGATAAGACCAAAGATGGTCGTGATACTATTATTAAAACCTATCAGCATATAAGAGAATTCGGTAGAACCGAAGGGATAATAAAGCTCGATAGATCTTATTATGGAAAAACTATATACGATGGTGTAGAATACAGGGTGATAGATGCTAAAGCTACACGCAACGTAGCTACTGCACCCAATTCGACACAGGATGTGATTCCTGCGAAGGTTATGATAGATTATAACGACATGATGAATGGGACATGGCACATATATGCCTTCAAGCTATATGTAGATGGAGTGCTGAATAAACGAGAATCGGACTTGGTCACAGATACATTGAGTAGAACCTCATACAAATTTGCTCTGGATCAGGACGGAGACAAGATATGCCATCTCACAGAATGGGATTATGGTAATAATAAATGGGAAACTAAAACATTTCCTGTATTGTTAATAGATGATGTAATTCATCTTCTTTATCAAGAACCTGTTAAAAATGATGAAGGGGAAACAGTGTATGAGGACAGAAGTATTTTTATGTGGGTGACATCGTGGAAAAAAAGAGAAGGATATGATTCATTTATCGACCTGAAAGAGCAACGTTATACAAACGATGTAAAAGTAATAATCAAAACCGAAATATATGTAAGGCGAGAGCCGGATGTATAGAAATACAGAATATATGAATTGATAATGCAATATAGAATTTTATTCTTTATTGCATTATTTTTGTATATATATGTTCGCTGTCTTCTTGAGAAAGAACCAGTTTTTCAGAGGTGAGAGAATCTATGTTTAGTTTATTGATGCATATACTGTCTTTGTACAACATTAACTTAAAGTCATGTATCGAAAAAGTCAGATTTAATGTATCTTCTAAATCGGGCATATTTTGGGTGCATTTATTTCCATCGAATACGAGGAAAGTGATTTCTTTTAGATAGTCGATGGATAGGGTATCGTATTGATGGCGCGAATGTTCGATGTCTACGAGCTGCCATTTGCCTTGTATGAGTTCTGTATTGACCTTGTTGCTATCATATGAAGTGCAACTCATAAATATGCATACAATGGCTGTTGTAAATGTAATCTTCTGCATATAGTTATTTATTCGTGTCATACTTGATACAAAATAACAAAGAAATTTATATTAAAAATATAGTAAACCCTAAAAAAGTTAATATTTTACTGTTCAATATAGCTTTTACTATTATATTTGCCCTGATTAATTAATTCTATAAAACAGAATGAAAACAATAGGAAATATAATATGGGTAATTTTCGGAGGCTTTATGATAGCACTCGAATATTTTATATCCGGCTTCTTGATGATGCTTACAATTGTAGGTATTCCCTTTGGGATTCAGGCTTTCAAACTAGGTATTCTTTCTCTATGGCCATTTGGTAGTGAAGTAGAGAAAAGCGAGGATGCATTGCCGGGATGTCTGAACCTGATACTGAATATTATATGGATAATTATTGGAGGTTTCTGGATAGCCCTTACGCATTTACTATGGGGCATTCTATTTACTATTACAATCATTGGCATACCGTTCGGTAAACAGCACTTCAAGTTGATACATTTGGCTCTGGTTCCTTTCGGTAAAAAGATAAGCTAAGGCTCGATATCAAATTCTCCTATATAGATAAAAATCATTTACCTAACTTGGTAAATGATTTTTTCATTATTTGAGCTTCGGTCTGAAACCTTCTTGTAACGTTTTACCTCTAGTCTCAATTTCGGATATATCCTGATATTTAGTCGTGGTCTCATCCCTCGATGTCGTACCGGGAAATGGGCTTTCAAAACAAACGTACTGTCCCTTTGGTATTTCGGGTGATTTGCTGATATATACCGTCTCACCATTATTTAGCCTGTAAGGGATAAATTCGTTTTTGAAAATGCCTGCCGATATAAGGGACTCTTTGTATGGGTATTGCCTCCATAAGGCATTCGCCATTGGCCGACTGTGTTCGGTGTATATATTTATATAAAATCTTTCTGTAAAATTTATCGTTCTGCTTATTGCCCAATATCCCATCAGGCAGGCAAAAAGAATTATCGTTACCGTTCCTGTTTTACCCAAAGACTTCTTTTCTTTCGTAGAGAGAAGTAAAAAAGCATTGAAATACAGAGTGATGAATAATATGCCACCAATGAAGCGTGGGTCGGGGCCTCCTGTGTACCATACCAGCAATATCATAACCAGAATCAGATAAGCAAAATATACAGTCTTGTTCAAATACTTCTTTTTGAAGAAGCTGTATAGAACTACAAACGGAGATATTGCAATAGAACCAAGAAAAATGAAGTAAGTAAACCAGTCTATAATAGGTTGTATTCCCCACTGCCAATTAGCAAGTCTCCATATCATGTCTCCAAAAGAACGTATTCCACACGAATAGATAAAATCTTTTTCTTCGATGGCAACAGATACCGGTAGTTTCCAATCAACATCGAATAGGTCTATACTATATAAGGGAAATATAAGATATCCTGAAAGAATCACATTTCTTATCAACCAAAGTATGATAACGATAGATGAGATAGTCGTTAACAAGCCAAGCGTTCTGTAATCCTTTGCCTTGATTAAATAGACAAATATAAATAAGCTTATAAGGCAAACAGCTATAATAGATAGTTTGAATGTAACTAAAGATACTGCAACAAAGAACAATAATAAGAACTGCCTTTTTACTATATCGGGATATAACAGAAGTTTTGCTATCAGATAAAATGTAACTATGTTGGGAATCAGATCTGTAGAACTTGCAGTCAATGTGTATCCGAATATAAATATATAACCCGTGATAGCCAATAGTAGAGCCAGTCTTTTTATTTCATATCCCGACGAAATGATTTCCTTCAATATCCAGCAAACGACATATACTAAGACCAATACATGCAGACTATATACAGCTTCTCCAAACAAAAATCGGAAGCTAAATACCGCAGAAAGTAGCAGATAGCTGGAATTGAAGCTGAATCGATGTTCTAGATTTCCTAAGCCGGGCACAATCGCATATTCTTCGTTCCATCTGATATTTTGCTGATGATAGAGAAGTGAATCAAATACACCTACCTGCCATAATATGACAACGATAAAGCTTATGATAGTGACAGCAAAAATAATCGCCTGCAATGACAATATATTTTTAAATCCTGACCTTATATTCTTTAGTAAAGTTAGGAAACGCTCCCTTCTGAAAATCCAGTAAAGAATGCTAAGTATGAGATAAGCAAAAAGTATGTAAAGATTAGACGGAAGCCAAAGCGATGATAGTGAAAGAGGTATCAGCGTGAAGCACATCCCCAGCAAAAAAGTGTCTGTTAATCCGTAAAGTTCATTTTTTTTGCAAAGCCTGTTATATATAGAGATAAGAAAATCTCCAAAAGAGAGGAATACTATCGATATAGCAATCCATGATATAATTACTGCGAACATCTTCTATTTATTAAGTTACAAAAATAGAAATTTATCTCGAAACAATCCTTTATTATTGATAATCACATACAAAGAAAAATGTATAGTCTCCCACTGTTTCTGTATTCACGTTCATCCATCTGATATTTTTTTTAGGAGACGGAGTTCTGGCTATACGTTTACCTGTAGAGTCGAAATCATCTATCCATATGTTTCTGAAAC
Source organism: Dysgonomonas sp. (assembly GCA_047972895.1). Taxonomy (GTDB): domain Bacteria; phylum Bacteroidota; class Bacteroidia; order Bacteroidales; family Dysgonomonadaceae; genus Dysgonomonas. The sequence continues at coordinate 2,970 of JBKEBA010000055.1, read as the reverse complement.
GTTTATTCAGACAGTCATATTCACATTGGTAAATGCAATAACTGAAATCATTCCATTTGTCAGCTTTCTCAGGCATTTTCATTTCCGTATATTTGGCTCTTATTTTATCCACATATGACTTTCTGCCTTCTGGAGTTATATATATGCGTTTCTCTTTTGCATATGAAAATGCCCCTTCATGCCTGATACTTGTTGTATCTATATATATTTCCTCATCATTGGTAACAGCTATATTGAACCAGCCCTCAGATTTTACAACACTATTTTTTTGAGATATAGTTTTACAACTTGTTGTCAGTAAAGATATGCTAATTAGCAGTAAAAGGTATTTCATAAGATATGCTAAGTGTAATATGTATGTAACAAAGATACTTCTTCAAAAGTTTTCAACAGCACCTTTCTTCTCTAAAATTTCTATGATATTATTATTATCTTTGTTAGAAGATAATCGAACATATTTATCTATCATAATAGAGTTATAAATTTAAGGTGAACGAAAAAAGGACAAGAGAAAATTGTGGAAATAATGTAACTTTTGTCACTTTCTGTGCAGATTAATAAAATAAGATGAAATATATATCGGTGTTTTGTGGTTCTTCGTCAGGTAATGAAGATATATTTATAGAGCAAGCTACATTGTTGGGACGTACGATAGCTCGTAGGGGTTATGGAATTATATATGGAGGAGCTCATGTGGGACTTATGGGAGCTGTGGCTAATGGAGCCCTGGAAGAGGGAGGTGAAGTGATTGGTGTTATACCCGAATTCCTGAAAAAGAAAGAACTTCAACATCAGAAATTATCGCAGATACATGTTGTGGAGACAATGCATGAACGCAAAGCATTGATGAATAAGCTATGTGATGCAGTGATAGCCCTTCCGGGTGGATATGGCACATTGGAGGAACTCTTCGAGATGTTGACATGGGCACAGTTAGCTCTACATAAAAAGCCGGTGGGCTTGCTAAATGTAGATGGCTATTATGAGCCGTTGATAGCAATGTCGCATATGATGATACAAAAAGGTTTCCTGAAAGATGAATATCGAAATCTTTTACTGGTTGATAGTAATGCTGAAGAGCTGTTAGATAAGATGGAGGTTTTTGTACCTCTTCTGAACGATAAATGGTTTGAGTCTGTTAAGGCCTGATACATTTTAATAAAAACGAAAATAAAATAGAATGGGATTGAATATAGGAGATAAGATACCTGAAGTATTGGGTACGGATCAGGATGGTAAAGAAATTAAGGCTAGTGATTATTCCGGTCATAAACTGGTACTCTATTTTTACCCTAAAGATAGTACTCCCGGGTGTACGGCCGAAGCTTGTAGTTTCAGGGATAACTTTTCTGAGTTTCGTAAAGCTGGATATCAAATATTGGGGGTAAGTATTGATGACCAGAAGTCACACAAGAAATTTATAGAAAAACAGCAATTGCCTTTTCCCTTGATAGCTGATACGGATAAGGAATTGGTAGAAACTTTCGGTGTATGGGGCGAAAAATCATTTATGGGTCGCAACTTCATGGGGACTATCCGTACTACTTTCTTAATAAGTGAATCCGGTATTATAGAGAAAGTTATAGGGCCAAAAGAAATAAAAACAAAAGAGCTCGCAACACAAATATTGAATCAATTATAAACTAAATAAGTAAGAGGTAATGGCAGAAGAAAAAGAAAAGAAGGCAGCTCCGAATGCAGAGAAGATGAAAGCTTTGCAAGCTGCGATGGATAAGATAGAAAAGAGTTACGGTAAAGGTTCCATCATGAAGATGGGTGACGATAAGGTAGATGAGATTGCCGTTATTCCGACAGGCTCTATAGCTTTGAATGCCGCATTGGGAGTAGGTGGTTATCCTCGTGGCAGGGTGATCGAAATATACGGACCTGAGTCTTCCGGTAAAACGACATTGGCTATTCATGCAATAGCAGAGGCGCAGAAAGCTGGTGGGATAGCAGCATTCATTGATGCTGAACATGCCTTCGACCGTTTCTATGCCGAAAAGCTAGGTGTGGATATCGAAAATCTTTGGATTTCACAACCAGATAGTGGAGAGCAGGCTTTGGAGATTGCAGAACAATTGATTCGTTCATCGGCTATCGATATTATAGTTATCGACTCAGTTGCTGCTTTGACACCAAAAGCTGAATTGGAAGGCGAGATGGGAGATTCTAAAATGGGACTACAAGCTCGTTTGATGTCGCAAGCACTGCGTAAACTGACTGCCGCGATAAATAAAACAAGTACAACTTGTGTGTTTATCAATCAGTTGCGTGATAAAATTGGAGTTATGTTCGGTTCACCAGAAACAACTACAGGGGGTAATGCTCTGAAATATTATGCTTCTGTGCGTCTTGATATCCGTCGTATCGGACAATTGAAAGACGGAGAAGAGGTGAAAGGTAGCCAGACTCGTGTGAAGGTTGCTAAGAATAAGGTAGCTCCACCTTTCCGTAAAGCAGAATTCGATATTATGTACGGTGAAGGTATATCGCGTACCGGCGAAATTATCGATTTGGGTGTTGATCTTGGTATTGTCAAGAAGAGTGGCTCTTGGTTTAGCTACAACGAGACTAAACTAGGTCAAGGACGTGAAGCAGCTAAAGAGACAATCAAAGACAATCCTGAATTGGCAGAGGAGCTTGAAACTTTGATTTTCGCTGCACTGAAGGATAAAAAGTAATCTGTAAGGATATTTTGAAATAAAGAAGGAAGGATGGAGACTGTAAATTAAACTGTGTCAAGCAAGAATAAATTATTATTTTTACTAACACAGTTTTTTTATGGAAAAAGAATTTGATTTTGAAAGCATTAAGCAGAAAGCCTTAGAACAACTTAAATCAGGCAAGTCTTTATTAGGCAAGGATGGGGCTTTTGCTCCGTTATTAGAAAGCATCCTGAATGCAGCCCTTGAGGGGGAGATGGATGCTCATTTAGATGAACGTGAACGTTTATCTGGTAATCGCCGT
>JBKEBA010000050.1:0-48122 GCA_047972895.1 Dysgonomonas sp. | reverse complement strand
TTGATGATTTGAATGTCCATAGAATTACATACTTGACGCAGAATATCACGGCAACGTAGTTGAATGTCACCTTGTAATACTTGGTAGCGATATTTAGTTATCCAAACTAAGTGGACTTGTAAACTATTTATATTATGTGAACTTCGGCGATTTTCCATAAACGTTACAAAGATAAAACTTAAAACATTTATAGAAGCTAAAGCCTTGTACTAAAGTACATAGTTTTAACTAGCGAACTTGAAAAATAAAAAACAACAGGAGCATATTTCAATAAAATATGCTCCTGTTTATTTATCTGTATGATTAATAAATCTTCAAAAACACTCTTTTGTCATGTTGAACGTTAGAGAAACATCTCGTCTTTCAATCGGAAGATCCTTCCTTACGTCAGGATGACAACATATACTAAAATTAGTTTTCGAACAATTTCTGCTTATTTATACAATAGATATCAATCTTCAAAAAAATACTCAAACTCAAAAGCAAGGCTATTATAGGCTTCCTGCTTCATAAGATTTTCATCCTCTTTATAAACAGACAAATTTTTCAAAATTTCGTCTGCAATTGCCTTCGATTGTCTCCCAATATGTTTCAAAGCCAACAATGCCGCATTGCGTAAAAAGGTATCTTCCGAAACAGCATCATTCATAATAGAAGGCAAAGAATCTAACGCTACCTCTTTTATTTTCTTTAGCAAAAAAAGCCTCGCCAACAACCAATAACCTGTTGTACGGATATCTTCATTTACAGATCTCCCCCACTCTGCTGCAAGCATTGTAGCACAAGGCAACTCCTGAAACAGATTGAAACATACCTGCTCTCTTATTTCCTGATTACTTATTTCTGACACCCACTTGTTAGCATCCTCATCTGTAAATTCAGTTACAGGATAAAGAAGCGTAGCAAGTATCTTTAGTTCGCGGGTATCTTCTTTCCAAAGAGATTTAGCTAATTCTGCATTTTTCTCATAACTCCCTGCCAACTCTTTGATCTGAGGAATAAGCAATCCGAAATTTATCTTGTACGACATCCCCATCTGACGCATACTTGTCGAGGCAATGCCATTCATAGTCAGTCTACATCGTTTACGGATGTCTTGTATTATATCTGCCTGCATTTTTATACTTCGTAGTCTACAGCTTTTCTATCTACTACCGCCTCTTTCACAAAAGGTAGTAAAGCCTGATGTAAAGGATGGTTTTGATATACATCCAAATCTTCTTTTTTAGACAGTTCTGAATAAAGCACCACATCAAAATTACCACCACCCAGAAAATCTATACCGACTTCCAATTTCAGTAGCCCATCTATTTTCCCATTCAGGGCCTCCAACTTTTCTTTTATTAGCCTGGCATTCGTTGCCTTATCATTTCCGTGGGCTTCATCTTTAAGTTTCCACATCACGATGTGTTTGATCATATATATTTATTTTTTTATGTAATCTTCGGGTTCTAGTCTTATTTCTGCAAAGAGGCTACCATCCATTTTATGATAAGCATAGATAAGAGTCATTTTATCTTTCTTGAACTTATTAAAAATATCCTCATTGCTTTCCTTTATCGCCATCGATAACGGAAGCTTAGCACTACGTATAAATTCTTCTGCCGAAATATTTTTCTCTTGTGTAAGCGTATAATGATATTTAAATTCCTTTTTCGAAACAGCCTCTACCTTATCCAGCCTTACCCCACCCGGTACAACCATTGGCAAGTCTTTATTGGTTTCCTCTGCAAGTTTTACATATTTTTTATCGGGAGCTTCACCCTTCGCAACAGGGGTTTCTGTTGTAGTATCCGTTTTCGTTTTAGAACCACAGTTCGTAAACGCTGTCACGACCAACGTACAGCAAAGTACCATGTATATTATCTTTTTCATATCAACAAGATTTTATAGTGTGAATACGAGGCTAAAGATAGGAATTTGAATACAAAGACACAACCGCACACTCTAAATCGTCATATTTTAATATCGATAAAGAAACTGGCGAGCAACATAATATTCAGAAACGTAACCACAGAAGCTATTCCATAAAGGAGAAACTTTGTAAATCGTGTATTTGCATATTTACCCATCACTTTGGGTGAAGACGTCAGTCTGACTTGCAAAAAGACCGTAATCGGTAATTGCATGCTCAGTATAGCCTGAGAAATAATTAAACCCATAAACGGATTACCAATCATAAATATAATTATCAATGCAACCCCCAATGAGATTAAAACCCCTGTACGCGAATGAATATCTTTTATATTGTAAGGCTCGTCATACATTCCGGCAAAAATCGAGCCTGCCGCAATACCCGAAGTCATAGACGACGATATCCCCGCAAAGAGTAAAGCCACGGCAAATATAATTACGGCATTGTTGCCTAAGAGTGGTTCAAGTAAAGAATGCGCCTGTTGCAAATCGTCCACAACAATATTTTCTCTGAAAAACGTAGATGCTGCTAATAATATCATGGCACTATTTATAGCCCATCCTATAAGCATGGAAAAGAATGTATCGAAAAACTCATACTTTAATTGCTTTTCCATTACCTCCTCGTCTTGCTGATTCCACTGACGGCTCTGTATCACCTCCGAATGCAAGAACAAGTTGTGAGGCATAACTACTGCACCAAGTACACTCATGATAATCAACATACTCCCTTCTGGCACAGAAGGCACTACCCACGCTTTTGCAGCTTCACCCCATTCTATATCCACTAAGAAAAGTTCATAGATAAACGATAAACCTATAAGAGAAACGAAAGCGATGATATACCGTTCTATCTTCTTATACGAATTAGAAAACATCATCACAAAAACGAATATTGATACCAACACTGCACCCACCTTTATCGGTATATCGAACAACATTTGCAAAGCTATTGCGCCTCCGAGTATTTCGGCAAGAGATGTCGAAATGGAAGCCCCCATTGCCGACCAAAGTACAAAACGGGAACCTGTCCGTGGCAAATACTTATTTGCGGCTTCCGAGAGACATAACCCTGTAACGATACCCAAATGGGCGACATTGTGTTGCAGAATAATCAGCATGACTGTAGACAAAGTCACTACCCATAATAGTGCATAACCGAACTCCGATCCTGCCGCAAAATTAGATGCCCAGTTACCCGGATCAATAAATCCGACAGTTACGAGTAACCCCGGTCCGATATATTTAAGCAGTTCCAATGCACCCGACTTTTGTTTCGGGTTTCTGGTACGGAACTCCTTTCTTATTTTCTTAAAATAATTCTTCATTTCTTCTATTTGCTCTCAGCTTTTTCATTCTTCTTTTCTCTGACCGACGAAGCATACACCCCGAAAAGACATAATATGAAACAGATGATAAATGTGATCCGCATACTACCTATCAATTCAGCATGTACCGCCGGCGATATTTTCACATTACCCACTATCAGAGAGATAGCCATTATGGCAATACCCATGCTGAATGCCTGACCTGTAAGGCGCATAGTACCCATAGTGGCCGATGCCAGCCCGTAATGTTTTTTTTCGACCGAACTCATGATAATATTTGTATTTGGTGAAGAGAAAATCCCGAATCCTAATCCCAGTAATACAAGTATGCCACTAAGAAGATACAGGCTTGTAGTCTCAGAAATAAAACATAAGCCTATCAATCCCACGGCTATAATCCCCATACCCAATGTTGACAAGAATGTTGCAGACATCTTATCTGACAAGCTTCCCGACTTGAGCGATGCTACAGCCTGAACTACCGACTGCACGATAAGTATCAATCCCGCATCGCGTGGCGACAAACCTCTTACATATTGCAGATATAGACTCAGCATAAAAGAGATGGCAAAAGTTGCCGAGTAATTTATCAATGCAGAAACGGAAGATAAACGAAAGACTCTGTTTTCGAGAAATACACGAATATTGAAAACGGGATGTTCTTGTTTCTTTTCGTAAATGCCGAAATATAACAAGACTGCAATCCCAACTCCTATAAAAACAAAACCAGGTATGTGAGGCAATTCAGAAAATCCAAAAATCAAAGAGGACAACCCTATAGCAAACAAGACTGACCCAATAATATCAAACTTCGTTTTTTTCTCTTCTTTCCAATCCTCTTTAATAATTACATATCCTCCTATTGCTACTATCAGACTAAGAGCCGCAGCTACAAAAAATATGCTATGCCAATTAAGATACTGAGTAAGCAGTCCACCCAGAAATGGACCCGCAGCCAACGAAAAATAGACAGTTGCTGCTATTGCTCCCAATGCTTTTCCACGCGTTTCGGCAGGAACGGAAGATGTCAGTATCGCCGTACTTGTCCCGAACATCATTGCACTACCGATACCTGACAAGAATCGATATACAATCAGGCTTGTGCCTGTAGTTGCCAGCCCGCTAAGTATCGAAAATATGGTAAGCAATATTACCCCTCCCAGAAAAACTTTACGGCGACCTATCATATCCGCCATACGGGCACATGGAATTTGCAGAATGGCAGTAGATAACATATACGATGTCGGTATCCAACCCGACATGACGGCATTCAACGACAAGTCTTCATTGATATGCGGAAGAGCCAGATTCAGAGCCGATCCCATAAATGGAACGAGTGACGAACCAAGACATATTATAAATAATAAAGGTCCTGTATTTACTTTCGATATGGATTGTGTCATATAGTTTTCGCCAGTTTATTTAGTGCTGTTTCTATCATCCGGTTAGTTAACGGAATATGTTGGGTATTTGTTCGAATAAAATCTTCGGATTGAATATACCTGCCTTCTTTTAGTTCATCTAAGCCGTTATCGAGCATATCGGAAAAACTCTCTCGTGTCGCTTCGAAATGAAATTGTATTCCCAAGACCTTATCCTTATATAAAAAAGCCTGATTAGCACATGCTTCACTGGATGCTAACAGTCGTGCACCTTCAGGTAAATCGAAAGTATCGCCATGCCATTGGAATACAATAGGAGAAGCCTCTTCACTCTCGAATAAGTTTTGGGCAAGACTGTCTGTGAATGTAACAGGAAGCCATCCTATCTCTTTTTCTTTATTCGGATAAACTGCTGCACCCAAAGCACTCGCTATGATTTGAGAGCCGAGACATATACCTACAACTATTTTACCAGCTTCTATAGCTTTGCGCACGAATTTTTTTTCGCCTTTCAACCACGGATATTTATCTTCTTCATATGTTCCCATAGGGCCTCCCATAATAACTAACATATCAAAAGATTCTAACGGAGGAAAATTCGGATTATCATATAATCTAGTCTCTGACAAACTATATTTATTATTTGCAACCCAATCCGCTATATATCCTAAACCTTCGAAAGGTACGTGCTGTAAATAATGTACTCGTATCATATATTATCTCTGTTTATTGTTCTCCCGTAAAAACTTTTAAAAGTACCAAAATGTTTATATACGCAAAAATTATATTTCAGGATATTTATCATTACATATAAAGCATAAAACAATAAATGTATATTTGTATCTGAATAAAAAACACGGATAAAAACATGACCGAACACAGCATATTACTAGCTTTTGTCCTTACAGCCATAGCCGGTCTATCTACTGGCATAGGAAGCCTTATTGCCTTGATTGCAAAACATACGAATACAAAATTCCTGTGCGCTTCACTTGGATTTTCAGCAGGTATTATGTTATATGTTTCTTTCATGGAAATGATGCCTCAGGGCAAACTCGAACTAGTTTCTGTATATGGTGAAAAGCTTGGAACCCTCTACCTCATACTCGCTTTCTTTGCAGGAATCGCAATAATCAACCTCATCGACTTTGCCATACCTAAATCGCTCAATCCTCACGAGATACAAGGTGTAGAGGATATGGATAAAAAACGGTCGTTAAAAAGGACAGGAATCGTTGTGGCATTATCCATCGCCATACACAACTTTCCTGAAGGTATCGCCACGTTCACATCGGCCTTAAGTTCACTCGATGTCGCAATACCTATTACGATAGCCATTGCCATACACAATATACCCGAAGGTATTGCTGTTGCCGTCCCCATATACCACGCCACAGGTAGTCGTAAAAAAGCCTTTTGGCTTTCTTTCGCATCGGGATTGGCCGAACCTTTCGGGGCATTAATTGCTTATGTATTCCTCATGCAGTTTTGGACTCCCGCTATGAATGGCGTTGTCCTTGCGGCCGTATCAGGCATTATGGTATTTATCTCATTAGATGAATTGCTGCCGAGTGCCGAAAAATACGGTAAGCATCACATCTCCATAATGGGACTTGTGGCGGGGATGCTAGTGATGGCTTTCAGTTTGTATATGTTTGTATGAGACAAAAAGAGACCAGGTTATTCATCATCAAATTTAATAGTAATTTCGATTATTGTTTTCACAGCTTTATTGTAGAGTTTTCCAGGCCTCCATTTTTTAGATTTGGATAGTGCCTTTTGTACCCTTCTGTCTACTTCTTTCGAAATACCTTTTATTATTTCCCCATCTACTAATTTACCTTTTTTATTGATTACAAAACTAACTGTAACTTCTCCTTGCATTTTTTCGTTATCCTCCACATTTTCTTTCACCCATCCCTGAAATTCCGATACGCTACCAACAGGAGAAACTGGTTTCTCGCTAACCTGATCATACCTGAACTCACGTTCTCGATATCTAGGAGTATATATATCATCGTTATGATACGGATTAACGACTATTCCGTAACACATTATACCAGAGATAGCCTCTAATAAATCAGGCTCTGGATATTTCAATGGATTATCAGATATTATATTGGAATTTACAGACGCTTTTGTACTCACGTTAACAATTAGTAGAATTTGTTTTTTGATAGGCCGTGGATCTGCTAGAGTGGGTTGTTTGAGATGTGTTGTATCCGCTATGACCTCTTTACTCTGAGCTTTGGCAGATATATTACCAGTCAGCCCAATAATTAGAGTACCCAATAATAGTTTATATTTTACGAAAAAAGGAGCACCATTTGTCCTGTCTGACAAATAGGAGAATATCTGGAACAATATATTATAAGATTTGATCCTCATTTTATGCTTTTAAGTATATAGATATTTTAGTTATTATATTCTATAAAGATAATAAGATTCTTAGTAAACTATTTTACACAAACAAAAAAACATAATAATGTATATAAAACAATTGGAATAAGTCAAAAATCAATTTAACTTATACAAATAATTCTCATATATTTGCACATTGGTTCTATTCAATGCACAACATCCATTACAGACACAAAAGATACTATATATTATGAAAAAAAATCTATTCATCCTCGGTACGTTTGTCTTATCATGCTTCTTTATACTCAATTCCTGTAAAAGAAGTGGTTCCAGAGACATTAACCCTGAATTTGCTAAATACATAGCGGCATTCACCTATGGTAAAGTATCATCATCTTCCGAGATTCAGATAGAACTCACACAAGATATTCCTACTGTAGAGCTGAATAAGGAAATAGACCAAGAGCTGTTTAAATTTTCACCTTCAATAAAAGGCAAAGCTTTTTGGACAAGTTCACGTACCATCAAGTTCGTACCCGAACCGGGAGAACTTAAACATGGACAGGAATATGAAGCTTGCTTCCATCTGGATAAAGTATTAAAAGTGGAGAATGACTTCAATGATTTTTATTTCAACTTTCATGTACCCGATCAGAATTTCAGCGTAGACCTATTACCTTATTCACCGATAAAGGACAATGACATTAACTGGAATGCAGTGCAAGGAACAGTACTTCTTGCCGATGACGCAAACATGGATGATGTGGTAAAGATGTTCTCTATATCGGGTGGTGGCAAAGCTAAAGATGCAAAAATAAAAATTACACCGACCGAAACAAAAGGTAAATTCAATATCTTAATAGACAGCCTTTACCGCGCAAACGATGATTTGGAATATACACTACATGTAAAAGGCGACCCTGTAAAGGTTAAGAGAGATGAAGATATAAAAATTCTAATACCGAAGATATCTAAATTTGAGGTAATCGATGTATCTATGGAATACGTTCCTCAAGAATGTGTTCGCATAACGTTCAGCGACCCATTGTCAGCCAATCAGAATATCCAGGGTCTGATTCGTCCGGGTGAGATAGAAAATTTCTCATACGACATCCATAAAAACGTAGTCAAACTATACCTCGACAAAGCCGTCAGAGGAACTAGCATCGAACTTAAGATATTCAAGGAAATCAAGAGTGTTGCCAATATGAAGATGGAAGCAGATTACACTGCCAGCGTAAGCTTCGAACAAAACAAACCGGAAGTACAGCTTGTAAATGCAGGAAACATCCTGCCCAACTCAGATAATCTCATCGTACCTTTCCAAGCGGTAAACCTGTGGGCGGTAGATGTAAAAGTTATCAAGATATACGAAAGCAACATACTCGGATATCTGCAAGCCAATAACTTCGGCGGAAATGACGAAATCAAACGCTTTGGACGGCTTATCCTGAAAAAGCGCATTAGATTAGATGAAGACCCGACGATGAAACTTGGCGAATGGAATAACTTCTCACTAGATCTTTCGAAAATGATTAAACAAGATCCGGGTTCTATCTATCGCATCGAATTTACATACAAAAAAGAATATTCGCTTTACCCATGTGACGGCATAGTTCCACAGATACCAGAAGAAGCGACCCTCGAACGTTTCGACAACAAGATAAGTGAAGAGGAAGAAGCTAAATGGGACAATCCTAGCTATTACTACTCTGAAGATTGGAATTGGGACGAATACGACTGGGACGAGCGCGACAATCCTTGCCATGCCACATACTACATGAATAAAACTACCTCTTGTGTTGTTCTCGCATCCAATATTGGCATTACCGCCAAATTGGGAGGTGAAAAGAAACTGTTGGTAGCTCTCTCAGACATACTATCTACCGAGCCTATTTCAGGTGCTACAGTAGATATATACAACTATCAGATGCAGCGTATAGGTAGCGAAAAAACCGATGGAGACGGCTTTGCCTCAATAGAGTATAAGAGCGGTGTACCATTCGTCGTTATAGCCTCACGTGATAAAGAAAAAGGATACCTAAAAGTAACAGCCAATCTGTCTCTTTCTTTAAGCAACTTCGATGTAAGCGGTAAAGAAATACAAAAGGGACTGAAAGGTTATATCTATGGCGAACGCGGCGTATGGCGTCCGGGAGATTCCATCTTTGTCACATTCATTCTCGAAGACAAAAACGAGACATTACCGAAAGACCATCCTGTATCTCTGGAATTATACAATCCGCGCGGACAATTGGCACAACGTTATATGTCAACATCGGGCAAAGACGGATTCTATCCGTTCCGTATGGCTACCGATGCCGATGCCATAACAGGTAACTGGCAAGCAAGAGTAAAAGTGGGGGGCGTGACATTCTATAAAACACTAAAAATAGAAACAGTCAAACCCAACCGACTTAAAATACGCCTTGATGTAGGCGAAATGATTAATGCCGGCAGCGGTTCATTTACAGGAAACTTATCGTCTCAATGGTTGCATGGTGCGCCGGCTTCCAGCCTGGCAGCTAAAGTAGAAATGACATTAAGTAAAGCTAATTCGCCGTTTAAAGGATATGAGAAATACTCATTCAACAATCCTGCTTCGGATTTCGCATCCGACACATATACAATCTTCGATGGAAAACTCGATGCCTCCGGCAATGCTTCGGTAAGAGCAAATCTGCCACAGGCAGCAAGCGCTCCGGGTATGCTGAAAGCTAACATCGTATCACGCGTGTTCGAAACAGGTGGTGATGCAAGCATCTATACCCAGACAGCAGCTTACTCTCCATTTCCGGCTTATGTAGGTATTAAATCTCCTACCGAAAGTGATTATAGCTGGTTAGAAACAGATGCAGACAATATGCTCGACATCGTTACGCTGACACCAGATGGCAAGCCTGTCAACCGTAGCAATATCAACGTAAAAATATATAAAATAAGATGGTCGTGGTGGTGGAACTCAAACGACAATCTCGCTTCATATGTTAATAACACCTCTACTGAGGTGATTATGAATCAGGATATTTCCACCTCAGGAGGAAAAGCAAAGGTTAAATTCCGTGTCGATTATCCTGAATGGGGTCGTTTTTTGGTAATGGTAAAAGACGAGAAAGGCGGACATATTGCAGGGAAAGTGCTTTATGTAGATTGGCCATCGTGGCGTGGACGTTCTCAGAAAGACGATCCTAGTGGGCTTACAATGCTTTCGTTCACTACAGATAAAGGGTCTTACAATGTAGGCGAAAAAGCAACTGTAATAATACCAAAAAGTTCTAATGGACGCGCACTTATCAGTATCGAAGACGGATCGAAAATCATATCTAAACAATGGGTGAATACCAGTGCTAGCGAAGATACGAAGCATTCGTTTACCGTAACCGAAGATATGGCTCCCAATTTCTATATTTTCGCCAGCCTATTGCAGCCTCATGCACAAACCGACAACGATTTACCTATACGTATGTATGGTGTGTTAAATATAAATGTCGATAACAAGGAAACAATACTGACTCCTGTTATAAAGATGGCAGACGACCTCCGCCCAGAAACAGATTTCACAGTCTCTGTATCCGAAAAGAACGGAAAAGATATGACTTACACATTGGCGATTGTGGATGAAGGTCTGCTAGACCTGACTTCTTTCAAAACGCCGAATGCGTGGAGTGATTTCTATGCACGTCAGGCATTAGGCGTACGCACATGGGATATGTTCGACATGGTGGTAGGCGCACAAACAGGTAAGTTAGGACCGCTACTGAGTATTGGTGGTGACGAAGCTCTGAAACCGTCTAACAACACAGTAAACAGGTTTAAGCCTGTCGTTAAATACCTCGGTCCATTCACAATAGGCAAAGGCAAGACCGACACGCATATAATTAAGTTACCTCCATATATTGGTTCGGTGCGGGTAATGGCTGTTGCAGGCAATACGAAAGGTGCTTACGGTAGTGCAGAAAAAACAGTTCCTGTAAGAAATCCTCTGATGATATTGTCTACATTACCTCGTGTAGCAGGGCCGGACGAAGAAATATTACTCCCTGTTAATGTTTTTGCAATGGACAAAAAGGTGAAGAATGTAACAGTAAATGTACAATCGAACGGATTATTCCAATTTAAAGACGGAACTTCTAAGTCGGTATCATTCTCCGAAATAGGCGATAAGATGCTTTACTTTAAAGTAAAAGTTGCCAAGAAAACAGGTAGTGAAAAAATTGTAATCAAAGCAACCGGCGGGGGCGAAACTGCTACGGAAACCATCGAGATAGAGATACGCAACCCGAACCCACCTGTGTTGCTAACGTCTCAGGCTTTAGTTTCGGCTAAAGACACTGCACAGCTGCATTTGACGATGGATGCCATACAATCTGATGATTGGGCTAAGCTCGAAATATCACGGATGCCGGGTGTCAATCTGAATAAAAATCTTGCATATTTGCTTGAATATCCTCATGGATGCTCTGAGCAGGTAACATCTAAAGCATTCCCGCTGTTATATGTATCTACATTCCGCAAGTTTACAGACAAGGAAAAAAATAAGATAGAATATAATATCAAAGAAGCAATCAAAATTATCTCTTCCCGCCAATTGGGCGATGGAGGTATTGCTTATTGGCCGGGCGACCGTTACCCGACTGAATGGGTGACTACATATGCCGGACACTTCCTGATAGAAGCTCAACGCGCCGGATGGGATGTTCCATCTTCGGTTATAAGCAAATGGAAGCAATTCCAGAAGAAGTCTGCTCAGACATGGGACAACCGTGATATTTATAATTCATATTACAGCTATTCGATGAGCGACTTGCAACAGGCATACAGGCTATACACTCTCGCTCTTGCCGATGCGCCGGAACTTGGAGCAATGAACCGCCTGAAAGAAATGAACAACCTGTCTATACAGGCTCGTTGGCGACTTGCAGCGGCATACGCAATTGCAGGAAAGAAAGATGCTGCTACCCAAGTTATAAATAATGTAAATGACAAGGTCGATAAATATTCCTTCAATAATAATACCTATGGTAGTCCTTCGCGCGATATGGCTATGATTATGGAAACATACATATTACTTGGCAAGACAGACAGAGCTTTAATCTTGGCTCGCGAAGTATCGAAAGACCTGAGTGCAGATTACATTTCTACCCAGACAGCTGCATTTGGACTGATGGCGATGTCGAAACTTGCTGAAAAGATGGGTAAAGGCGTAATCACTTATGAATGGGCACTGAACGGTGAGAAACAAAAGACAGGTAACTCTGGTGATGTATTCCATGAAATAAATATCAAGCCTCAGGAAAAGATAAATGTGACATTCAAAAACATGGGTGAAGGTGAAATATTCGTACGCTTGGTAGGACGAACACAACCTTTGGTTGACCATTCTCCTGCTCAGAATAACGGAACAAACCTATTCGTGAAATATGTGGATGAAAGCGGTAAAGAAATCGATGTAAAGTCATTGAAACAAGGTACAGAGTTTTATGCGAATGTCATGGTACAAAATATATCAGGACAATTTATGACCGACATGGTATTGAACCAGATATTTGCTTCGGGATGGGAAATATTCAACAACCGACTATATAACGAAGGAGCTACAGGCACGGCAAACAATTCGTATAACTATCAGGACATCAGGGATGATCGTGTATATACTTACTTCAATATCGGTTCAGGCTACACAATGTCGTTCCGCGTAAGGCTGCAAGCTGCATACTGCGGACGATTCTATCTGCCTGCCGTTTCGGCCGAAGCTATGTATAGCCCAGATGAACAAAGCCGAACAACAGGTCAATGGGTTGAAGTTGTGCAATAATCCATTTATTATACATTTTAAAATAGGGTGTTTGCAAACACCCTATTTTTATTTATATCCCTTAAAGACGGCTCCTATCTAGATAATTGACATTTTAGTTAAAAAAGGAATAATAACTTTTGTGATTATAGTCTAAAAGTAGTACTATTGTAGTATTATATCTAACAGATATTATAATTCAATTTATATTCCGCGACTAATCTAACCACGTAAAAATATATGAAAATTCTTTTCAAAGTTTTAGTTTTCCTGTTTCTATTTTCAGGAAACGCCCTTGCTCAATTTAACAAAGAAGAGCAGATCATTGTAAAAGCAATGCAAGATCAGCTAAAAAACAGTATGGATAGTTTGAAATTGGACAATTTCCCCCGTCCAGACTTCATTCAATATAGTTATAAAAAAGGAGAGACTAATATGCTGCGATATAGCAGAGGAGCTCTTTTTGAGGAGGAAATAGCCAAACCTACCAGCTTGATACGCACAGACATTATAATTAAAGATGATCAAGGAATTACAAGTCACAACTTCGGAAGCAGAGGATTCTCTGTATTCCCAAGAATGGGAGAAGGTCAGGATGTCGTTCCTTTCGATCCTAATTATGATGAGATAAGAAGGGTATTCTGGTGGCTTAGTGATGTACAATACAAAAATGCAATAAATGATTATAATAATAAAAAAAGAAGAAGCGAGGAGCCATCATTGCCCGAAAATTTAAAGAAAGATATAGCTCTTCCGGATTTTCCGGCTTTACCGGAAACGAGTTATTTCGATCCGCCAGCTGCAAACCACTTCGATTCAGACTATTGGCACAATTTGCTAGCAGAAGTTTCGGGAATCTATAATGATTATCAAGGGCTATTCGATATACTTGCGAGGATAGAAACTACTTGCAGCGACATTTATACATTAAATACAGAAGGAACGGTAATGCGTCACGCTGTCACAAATATCACATTGAATGTAAAGGTTGTTGTAGAAAATAACAATAAAGAATATTTCTCAGAAGATCTTGTCTTTGCAGGATTAACCGCTAATGATTTACCCTCTAAGCAGGAAATACTGGCACAAACCAAAGAAGCTATAAACTTGGTACTGGAGGTTTCTAATGCAGAAGCAGTTGAAAAAGAATATCTGGGACCTGTCATTCTCGATGCTCCACTAATTATCGACCACCAGATGTTTGGCGGATTCTCAGCTTCTCGTATGCCAGCAATGGCAAATAACCAAATGAGTAGTAACAATGATAATTTAGGTATCAGGCTGTATTCTTCTAATATTTCGATAAATGCTACACCAACGTTGAAAGAATATAAAGGCAAAAAGCTAATCGGAAGTTATAATATAGATGGCGAAGGTGTTAAACCAAAAGATAATCTTACCATAGTAGAAAATGGAATACTAAAGAAATTGCTAAACGATCGGGTTCCTACGATGGTAACACCAGAGTCAACAGGAAATAATGTATTTATAGGTATTGCCCCTCTAATTGCCAGATTGGTTATGCCTGGGGTACTTCAGGTAACCTGTTCAGACATGATGTCGTCAAAGGATATGAAAGCCGAATTGATAAAGGATGCTAAAGAGAATGGACTCAAATATGCTTTTATCGTAAGAAGACTCAAAAATGGTAATGCATACTGGTTTTACAAAGTAGACGTGCAGGACGGTACAGAAAAATTAGTCAAAAGATGTAAACTCAATTTAAACGCAAACAAACCGCTCAGACGCATCATTTGTTCTTCGGATAATACAGATGTATTTCATTTAAACATGTTGGGAGTGAATAATTCTATTATTTCGCCTGATGCCTTTTTGCTCGAAGAAGTTAACATCGGTAAATAAGGATAAATGAATCACTATAAATTATTTTTTCAAATCAAATAATATTAAAATCCATGAATAATATATATAATCACCTGAGATTGCTTTTTGTATTTACCATTCTGTTTTTTTGCTCTCATATCAAGACAGAGGCACAAAACAAAGATCAGTTTATGAGTATACTGCAAGAATCTATGGACCAAGAATTTGCTAAGTTCTCGAAAAATGAGATTCCTCTTTATTATATGAATTACAGAGTATATGATATAAGTACCACGGAATTAAGTTCATCCATGGGAACTATTGTAAAATCGAATCGATGGCGAAAACGCGATTTTACCATCACCACCCGTGTAGGCAGTTATGAGTTCGACAACTATCACGTAACTAAAGAAACACCTCCTAATGCCTCATCGAAAATAATGCTGCCGCTAGAGAATTCCGGAAAAACGGTTATCAAATCAGAGATAGAAAGGCTTGTCAAGAATGCTTATATGGCTTCACAAATAGATTATAACAGAAAAAAAACAATTGTGAGCATGTCTGCCGAGAAAGATCCTTTACACGATCTGACAAAAGAAACACCAAATAAATATCATGAAGCTCCATTTGCCGAAAATGAAATAAGCATAAATATAAAAGAATGGGAAGATCGTCTGAATAGATTATCTTCTATTTATAAAAGTTATCCCGATATATTCGATGGAAGGGTGCATTTGACAATAAGTCCTATAAGAAAATATTTCTTGTCTTCAGAAAACACCAGTATCATCGAAAATGAGCTTTTTATAATAGTCACTATATCAGCTACGACAAAAGACAGCGATGGCAATTATGTTTTATTATCTAAATTATGGAGACCTGCAAGTATCGATAAGCTACCATCTGAGGAAGAAATAAAAGCCGAAATATTAAAACTGATAGATAAACAAACTCAATTGAAAAATGCGCCTTATGCAGACCCTTATTCGGGTCCTGTATTATTTTCCAATCAGGCTGCCGGTGTCTTTTTCCATGAAATATTCGGACATAGAGTGGAGGCGCACCGTTTTAAATCTGATACGGATGGACAAACATTTAAGAGCAAATTAGGAGAAATGGTCTTACCAAAAGATTTCTCCATATATATGGATCCTACTATCAAAGAATATAAAGGTCACAGCCTATTCGGTAGTTACGAATATGACGATGAAGGAATAAAAGGACAGAGAGTAACACTTATCAAAGATGGAAAGCTAAACGATTTCCTTTATTGCAGAACACCTGTCAATAACCACTCAAAATCGAACGGACATGGAAGAGCCGATATAGGCAATAATGCCGTAGCACGCCAGTCTAACCTTATTGTTGAATCATCGAACCTGTTATCAGCAAAAGGCATACGGGAAGCTTTTATTGAAGAGTTGAAAGCTCAAGGAAAAGAATTTGGCTATTATATAGATGAAGTTAGTGGCGGGTTAACCATGACAGGTAGAATGCTGCCAAATTCATTCAACGTATATCCGATAATAACATATAAGGTGTATGCCGATGGTCGCCCCGACGAAATGGTGAGAGGAGTAAATATAATAGGAACACCTCTCTCAGTATTTTCGAATGTTATAAAAGCAGGAGAAGATAAATCCGAACCATTCAATGGTATGTGTGGAGCTGAATCAGGATGGCTAAGGGTATCGGCTGTTTCCCCGATGCTGTTAATCAAACAAGTTGAGACACAAAAAGGAATGGTCGGCAATATGAAGCCATTCGTAATAAAGAGGCCTGTACCGGAAAACAAATA
The DNA here is from genome assembly GCA_047972895.1 of Dysgonomonas sp. Taxonomy (GTDB): domain Bacteria; phylum Bacteroidota; class Bacteroidia; order Bacteroidales; family Dysgonomonadaceae; genus Dysgonomonas. Next base: position 31,721 of record JBKEBA010000050.1, on the reverse strand, counting down.
GACAGAAAGGCTACGGAATAAGTTTCGTAGCCTTTTATTTTCAGGTATATAGGAAATAGCCTATTTTTGTATCAGACATTTACAATACTATATTCGATGAAGAGAGCAGTTTGTACATTCGGCAGTTATTATCTGACAGAAGGATTCCCTCGTTTCAGAAAGATGGCAGAAAGCATGAATATATTCGATGATATTCATACAGTCTCTCAAAAAGAGTTGGACAAAGATTTTTACAAAATATGGGGACGTTATCTGATACCATACTCCAGAGGATTTGGATATTGGTGCTGGAAACCGTATTTTATCCTGAAACTTCTGGAAAACATGAATGATGGCGATGTCCTCCTCTATTCCGATATAGGTTGCTACTTCAACCCGAATGGACGTGACCGCCTGTTAGGATATTACGACATAGTAGATAAAACACCGACAGGCATATTAGGGGTAAAAAGCCAGGTAGACAGTTATAATGGAATGCCTGAAACACTCTATTATGAGTATGAGTGGACTAAAGGCGACGTATTTGCCTATTACAATGTATATGACGATAAATCATATACCCACACACCGCAATTCGAATCGACAATTATATTCTTTAAGAAAAATCCGATAGTGATGCAGTTTGTCAGGGATTGGTATCAGGCATATCTGGACGATTACAGCCTGGGCACAGACTCGCCTTCACGAATACCCAATTTGCCAGATTTTAAAGAAAACAGACACGACCAAAGTATCTATTCTATTCTGGGGAAAAAATACGGAATTGCAGAGATATCGACCAATGAAATTTTTCAACGCGATTGGTCGTTGTTGGATGATTATCCAATACAAGCTCGACGCGATAAATACTATACAAGTAAATACCACTATAAACACCGATTTAGATTAAGAAAGCTATACAAAAAACTTTGGGCTATAAAATATTGGTTTAAAGACAGGCTTTAAATTACTCTTTGAATCTTCGTTTGTTACACAACAGCAGATGAACTACAAGACATAACAATACAAATAAACCACCAACAGCTACCACACCATTCCATCCATACATTTGCCAAGCCTGTCCTCCGACAAGAGTTCCAAGAGAGCCACCTATGAAATAAGACACCATATAAACCGTATTGAGACGATTTGCAGCCTCGGGATGAGAAGAAAATACGATGGTCTGATTAGTTACATTCATCCCTTGCAATCCCATATCGAGAAAGATGATGCCTAAGATCAATCCTACGTACGTACTACCCAGCAATCCCAACACTCCCCATGAGAGAATCATCATAATACAAGCAATAGTTATCAGTACACTTTTGTTTATTTTCCCTGAAAAGTATCCTGCAAGAGAAGCCGCTAAAGCACCTACTATACCGACCAGCCCAAGAGATCCGGCCACATCACTTCCTTGAAAGAAAGGAGCCTGCTCGAGGCGAAACGTTAATGTAGTCCAAAAAATAGAAAAAGATCCGAAGCCCAATGCTCCACGCAAGGAAGCTAGTTGTAAACTTGGTATTTCTTTTGCATACTTAAAAATTGACGACATCAATTGCCCATAAGTTCCATTAAAGGTAGGTTCCATATTTGGTAATAACCATGCTATCAGTATAGCCAACACCACCATAAATCCAGCCGCAATAAGAAAAACCTCGCGCCACCCGAGATATTCCCCAAGTATACCACTAAATACACGGGATGCTAATATTCCAATAAGCAACCCGCTCATTACAATACCCACATTTCGACCTTTCTCTTCAGGTGCTGATAATTGAGATGCTATCGGAACAAATACCTGAGGGACTACAGAAGTCAGGCCTATAAAAAAACTAGCCACTATCATCACTGATAACGATTGGCTAAAAGCAAAAACCAATAAGGATATCAAAATAAAAATAAAATCGATAAGAATTATCCGTTTCCGTTTAAACATATCACCTAAAGGGATAATAAGTAAGAGACCAGCGGCATATCCCACCTGAGTAAACATTGCTACTTTACTCGTAGCCGCTCCCGACTCTCCAAATTCTTTCGCTATCATCCCCAGAAGAGGTTGATTATAGTAATTATTAGCGACAACGAGACCTGCTCCGACAGCCATAAGCCAAAGTGTACTCTTCTTTAAATATTGTCCGTTATTTTCTTCTTGAAGCAACATCCTATTACTTATACTTATATATTTTAGAAATCAAAAAACATCTGGATTAAACAAACTAGCCCCACTTACAAAAAGAGATTACTCTCCCTATATTTAAGTTTGCAACGATGAAAGGATTTAGAAATTAGAGACCAAAGATAAATTAATAATTTCAAATATATATACCAGAATAACACTATCATTTCTTAATAATTAGAATAAAGATTTACAAAAACAGAGAGGCTGTTCATCCCTGAACAGCCTCATAAAATAATCCCCCTAATTATTTAGAAATATACAGTTTCTCAACCATATAACGTGATTAATCACTAAAAATATAAACACTGAAATCTCCAACCATAGCAAAGTCATTACTACCTTTATATTTTTCAGCTATATAGACTTTTACATAACGCGCTACAGGGAATTTACTCAACGATTGAATTTGGATTCCATCCTTATTAGCATCGAAAGTGATTTCGCCCTGATTTTCCCATGTCCAAGTAGTTGGATCACTCAGATTAACAGCTCCACTTTCGGCACAAGTGAAAACTTGATAGCCTTTCTGTCCACGGTTATCACCTGTTCTTCTAGCCATACCTACTTGTGCAATGGTGACCTCTTCTCCCAAATCGATAATGAACCAGTGAGGATATTTACTAGCAGGGCTACTATATCTAGCATGCCAGTATGTATTCAAGTCATCATCTATGATAGAACGTACACCACCTCCATCGTTTCTTTGTTGCGAACTATATCCAATAGTACCATCATCGCTATTTGCATTATATCCGGGGAAACTCCAGCCTGTTTTTTTCATTTTCACAGGAGGAGCCGGAACCCAAACACTTATTGTCTGCTCAATATCTCCATGTTTTGCCGTTATAGTGGCTCTACCTTCCTCCAGAGCTTTAATCAGTCCATTACTATAGACCTCTGCCACTTTTCGGTCAGACGATGTCCACTCCAAATTTACGTCCGTAGCATTATCTGGTATATATGTTACAAAAACAGGTGTTGTTGTTTGCCAGAAACCTATCACCGAACTGGTGCTCAAAGTAAAGCCTGTAAGCGGGATATACTCTTTTACATTTACATCAATAACTGTTTGGTCATCTTTCGAGGCAACCACAACCGACGTGATACCCTCTCCTACAGCTGTCAATAATCCAGTTTGATCAACTGTAACTACAGACGGGTCTTGGCTCGTCCATACATATGATGCCTCGGCAGGACTACTCACAAGCTGAACTGTATTACGATCTCCGGCATGCTCTCCGATATATAATTGTACTGATGTTTGATTTACAAAAGGCTTCTCGGTCACAACAAACGAATCGAAATTATTACATCCGGTCATTACTGACAGTATGATAATACCTAAATATCTTAAATATTTCATTTTCATATGTAAATAGTTTGTTTGTTTAATACTCATCTTTTTCATTAAATGACAGTCTCAATTCTTCCCACATCTCATAGGTTTTACCATCATCAGGGTCTACATAACTATAATGCAACAAGAAAGTTTTATAGGTATTATACCCATCATTCACGATTCTGAATACATTAGGATAGTCTTCACTACCATCTATCTGTGTTACTTGCATTCCAAACTCTGAGGTATTCCACGGCAAAATAGTCACCTTGTTATCTTCTCCTACAACTAGCCTTAAAGACCATTTATCGATCAAAGCCTCTTCTTTCTGGAATTCTTTAATTCCGGCCATAATCCTAACTTCGTCTACAGCCGTAGGAAAAACCTTCTTCTGCATCATAGTATTTGTAGCTCCTCTTTTTCCTCGATGGCTATATACAGTTGCTCCATCACCATCCTTTGTCGATGCATAATAGTTTTTCAGATAAAGTCGATACAGTACGGTATTCTTTTTAGGATTGAACTCATAAGCTGAGAACGTATTTACTCGGAATGGTATAAAGTAAGTAGAATCAGGAGATAACCCTACTGTACGCAGATGAATCTTCATTCGGCCTGTTCTCTCTCCTGCAGGTATGGTTATCTTGTGTTCACCGATTTCATATCTGTCCGAATTTAGATAAAGTGCATAACGGTTAGCATCAGTATCGAAATTACTTATATTGTACGAGGACAGTAAACTCCCATCTTCGACAATGCTGATAGCAATAGGTTCGGTCGTAGGTAAAACACCACCACAAGATGCAGCGATATAACCATCAACACCATCTTCCGAAAACTCGAGTTCCTCTGCAAAAATATTGAAACCATCATCACTTAGCAAAGCCACTACAACCTTGTATTGTTCCCGCTCAAAAATGTCATCTCTATTGCATGACTGCATAGCAAATACAAGAATGATAACAAGCAGCTGGTTTATAAATTTTATATATTTCATATGGAAATAATTTGTTAATTTAAAAATATACAAGTCATTTTCACCAACCCGGATTCTGATCGAATGAAGGTAAGCGTCTCATTTCTACTTTAGGAATCGGCAAGAATATCATTTTCCGGTTGACCACTCTGTTTGAGATACGATAACTAGTCGGAACCACACGTTGGTAATAAGTATCTCTCGTCCCTGCAGTATTCATCCCCTTAATAGGTTCACCTTCCGATGATTCATAATCACCCCAGCGACGCACATCAAAATATCTTCTATTCTCATATAGAAATTCTACCATACGTTCCTTTTTTATTTTTGCCAAAGCATCACTTGCATTAGCTAAGTCAGCATCCAAAAGTCCGGGAAGGCCAGCACGGTAACGAATCAGATTTATCGATTTCTTTATTTCGCTGACATCTCTGCTGAAGGCTTGAGTCTGTCCATCAACCTCTACAGTAAAAGACTCTCCTCCAAGCTGATTCAGCGCTTCTGCATACGACAACAACATTTCTGCATAACGGATAATCGGAAACGGCTTGTCTATTCTTCTCGCACTGGTTCCTGCCCATGCATCTATTGGATTCACATACTTGCGCAGTACATAACCTGTCATAGGATGGTCGTTCGGATTAGGAGCACCGGTTTTTCCGTTAGGAGAATCATTATAATAAGTAATTGTTAGATTCTTTTGGGTATTGTCTGTAGTAGACCCCATTGGCCAGAAGCATTCGCTAAAACCTACCGATGCATAAAAACGAGCTTCGCGATTCACATACATATTGTAAACATTAGCATTCAGGTAATAATCGCGATATAACTCTTTCCTTCCACTAGTGAATCCAGTCTCATCATAGGGATATTCATCACTTGCATTATTTATTGAACGACCGTCAACCATTTCGTAAGCATCAACTATCTTCTGAGTCACGCACATTCCATTCCATCCTCCATTAGCGACAGGAAATGAGTGTCTCGTATAATCTCTCAGAATAGAAGAGTTTCTCGCCCAGATGAATTCAGGATTGACATTCATCACAGTCTCTCCATTAAACATGTCCGAGTAAGAGTGAAAAGGATCAATACCTCCAGCTCCTTCCGGATACTCTTTTTGATAATCCGGATCATTGACATTCATCGGTAACTGAGGCGTTTTATCATCGGCATCCACCGTATGCAAACGATACATTGGTATACCATCCTGTTGAAGGTCTATAACACGTTTGGCGGCAGCAGCAGCTATGGCCCAACGCTTAGGGTCGTAAGTTTGTTGGATATAATGTTGTCCATCGGTTTTCCGAGTCCAGCTTCCGAAATAAATTCGCGACGAGCGTCCGCCATTGAATAGATCACTAGCATGCATCAACCTAAGCCTGGCCACCAGCGCTAGTGCCGCACCTTTAGTCGGACGGCCATATTCGAGCACCGACTGAACTTTTGACGGAAGGTATAAAGCTGACTCTTCCAATTCGGTACAGATATACTCCATACATTCATCGTATAGGTTACGAGGACGATCGTAATAGGTAATATCTTCATTATTATTAGGAAGCTCGTCTCCTAGCAATACAACAGGACCGAAATTCATCAAGAGATTATAGTAAGCATAGGCGCGAATAAAACGTGTATATGCTACTACATTCAAGCGTTCGACAGCCGTCCAGTCCGGAGCTTCGTCTATACGAGCAAAAATAGTATTACACTGGCGAATAATCCTGTACCATTGCCCCCACCTGTTGAAGTTTCCAAGATTCGTATCATTCTGCTCCCCTAATACGAAAGCCATGCCTTGAAATTCACTTGTACTGAATAAACAAAAAGCCTCGTCTGTCGCCATCGGACCAGGTGTATACATACTACCTCCTCCGAATATAGCTCCTTCATCCTGAAACTGCGATGCTGCATTCCACATAAAAGCTTCTATATAACGTTTGGAAGCAAATATTGAGTCTAATTTCAGCTCATCATCAACATAGCCATCAATATTCAGGTAGTCGCATGAAGATAATCCGCATGTAACAAACATGACGACACAGGCCAGCCTTGTTATAATGGCTCTCTTTATACTATATATTTTTATATTCATTATTGTAATTATTTTTGTAATTCAACCATTTAGAAGTTTACATATAATTGGAAAGAATATACGGCAGGGATCGGATAAACAGTTCCTACCTTATCGGCCTGTTCGGGATCGAATGTTTTTACTTTATCCCATACATAAAGGTTATTACCCACAAGTTGTAAATCGACAGAGGTTATACCTGCTTTTTTCAGGAAGTCGTTTTTCAGATTATAATTTATTGTTACCTCCTGAAGACGCAGATAGCGGGCATCTCCTTTCCAGAAATCCGATAATTGCGTATTATTCGCATTGTTTCCATATTGCAAGCGCGGTAGTTGAGCGTTCGGATTTTCGGCCAATGATACGTCTATTCCATGTGCTTCGGCATAAGCTCGCGGTATCCAACGTGTGGAAGGATCGTTAAACTGAACCAATACATTACCCATTTCACCATTATTGAAAGGGATGTATCCTGTATTATTTCTGAAATAATCGACTTTTCCAGTACCTTTAAACAGTATTCCTATCGTTAGATTTTTGTAGCGGAATTGTCCTCCAAATCCATACATTAGTTGTGGATACATCTGCTGATAAGAAATAGGCACTTTATCATTTTCATCAATTTTACCGTCGCCGTTAATATCTTTATACTTCAAATCTCCGGGCTTCACTTCTCCCCAACTTTGCTTAGGACTGTATTTGATATCATCTTCGTCTTTGAAAAATCCAAGACACTGATATCCTCTCCATACATTGTTAGGCAGACCTGTATAATCTTGATATGGGTATTCGTCGTAAGTCTTTTCATAATTTACAATCTTATTCTGTGCGAAAGTATAATTCCCGCGTATTGTCAAATCCATATCCTTGTTTAGCGTATGTTTATAAGCTATATTACCATCAGACCCCCAGCTTTCCATTTTTCCGACATTTCCATACGGAAGACTTGTCAGCCCTACATAATCAGGAACTTGTACACGTGGCTGGAAGATACCATCACGGCGATCTTTAAACATATCTATAGTAAAAGTCAGAGCACTCTTAAAGAATCCCGCATCGATACCGAGGTTAGCCTTCTTTGCCCTTTCCCATTCCAGGTTATCGGCTCCTACACGGGATATCCCCACTGTTTCGACTGCGGACATAGAGCCCCAAACATTGCTATACCCTTGATAAACACGATTTAAGTATGGGAATCGTCCCCCTCCGATACGGTCATTTCCTACTGTACCGTACGATCCTCTTATTTTAATCAGATCGAGCCAAGGTATATTCTTCTTTATAAATTCGTAATTAGTCGGTATCCAACCTAAAGCTAGAGATGGGAAAAATCCGAATTGTTTGCCCGGCATAAAATTTTCCGACCCTGTATATCCGAAGTTTACATCTATCATATAAGTGTCGCGAAATCCATATGTAAGTCGACTCGACAATCCCATGTATCTTTTAGGAATCTGAGCCAAGCTCATACTTAAATTTGAATTTTCATCGTCTGCCCATTGAGCTGTGCTTTGTTGATCGCTGAGGTAAAAATATACTAAGCCGCCTACCCGATGATCTTCGCCAAATACTCTGTCATAGTTCAATGTAGATTCGAAATGGTATTTTCGCCATTGCGACTGCGAAGAACCGTATAGAGCAGAAGTATTTTTCGCTACCTGCTCGCGTGTCAACAATTCCCCTTTCGCATTACGGCCGATAGCCCTGTATTGAGCAGGATAAGTAAAACGTCTTTCAGTATAATCTCCACTACGGTTGTAGGCTCCTTGAGCCCTTATTTTCAAACCTTCGGTTACACCTTTCAGATCTTGATTTACCGCAATGGTATATAAGCTACTATTGTGATTTATAGTAGTTTTACCTGTATGATTTATCAACACATATGGCGACATACTTCCGTCTGTACCGGCAGCAGGGAGCTGTCCATTAGAAAATCTTACCGGAAAAATCAAAGGAGTCAGATTTGCCTGCGATTGCCAGATATAATCAGTATTAATCTGCCCCGGACGATTATTTACAGAAATGAAACCGTCTGCACCAAAATACAACACTGTAGTCTTTGTCAGATTAATATCCAGATTTAAACGTAATGAATATGTATTATATCCGGTATTAGATGCGTATGGATTATTATCTTCTGCTTTATATGCTGCAGATTCATTCGAAGCAGTAAGGCTCACAAAATATTTTGCAATACTACCACCTCCACGTGCACTTACATAATAGTTTTGCTTAAAGGACAAATCGCGTATCATTTCATCCTGCCAGCTAACATCAGGATATAAGTCAGGATCTAATCCATCCTTTATCACATTTAGCTGAGTGCTATTGTATGCAGGATCTTCGCCGCGAACTTCCTTGGCTTCATTAACCAATAATGCATAATCATAGGCTCTCAAATATTCAGGTAAGCGACGTATTTGGGAAATAGAATAGTTGACCCTACCGGTAAGGCTCAATTTATCTGTTTCACCTCGTTTAGTAGTAATTAATACCACACCATTCGCACCACGCACACCATATACGGCTGTGGCTGAAGCATCTTTCAGCACGGAGAAACTTTCAATATCAGCCGGATCAATAGAATTAATATTTCCTTCAAGACCGTCGATTAGTACCAATGCGCTACTATTAGCACCGAATGTACCTATACCACGCACCCAAAATTCTGCAAGATTTTTACCCGGCTCGCCACTATTTACCATAGAGATAACTCCTGCTACACGACCTCCCAATAAGTTAGAAACGGAAGGGGTAGGTACTTGGAGCTCCTCTGCTGATATAGTAGATATAGACGCCAATGTAGAAATTTTGCGCTGAGTACCCATTGCCGTAACAACAACCTCATCCATTTCGTGTGCAGCACTTGCGAGTTTTATATCCAGATTTTTCTTCTCTTCGGTTACAACCCATTCAAATGTCTCATAGCCCACATAGGAAAAAATCAATTTATCGCCTTTAGAAGCCCTGATCGCAAACTTTCCGTTTTCATCAGTTACCGTGCCTCCTATCTTTCCCTGAACAGTTATCGTTACACCAATCAACGGACCCATATCATCGGATACAGAACCTTCTATCATAAAGTTTTTTTCCTGCGCAAATAATGCTGAAGATACCGCAAAGAAAAAAATCAGAAAATAATAATATATTTTTTGCATATTATAAAAAATTAATATGTTATTATTTATTCAATTGCTATTCTGCGAATCCGATTATTATTATAATCAGACACATATACAATACCTTCTGCATCAACAACAATTCCGTGAGGTTCATTAAAGAGGGCATCATCTTTCGAGCCATCTTTAAATCCGCGTTGTTCAGGTATACCGATCATTGTTTCCACCATCATTGTAGTTGTATTAATCATTCGGATACACTGATTCTGGTTATCTCCTACATACAGATTACCATCAGAGTCGAAACTTATTCCACGCGGTTCTCTAAACTGGGCCACAGACAATGGACCGTCACGATGCGCTCCGTTAGTAGCGCCCGATAGCTTCTGAAACGAGGCTAAACGAACACCGTCACTACCCACTGTCGTATCACTAACGTCAACTTTACAAACACTGTTGGAGACCTCTCCCGCCCCACTGGAGTATGCTATCCATAGTTCATTTTTATTTATCGGATGCATAGCCAATCCATAAGCGATTCCGCTAGGAGTCATTCCTACAATTGTAGCTTTCCATGTTTTAGGATCTATTCGTACAAGCTGACCATCGTGATAACGGGTATAATAGTTTCCATCGGCTTCACACAAAAGACAGTGATAATGCCGAACATCGCTAGGAAGATCGTATTCCTTACCTGTAGAAGTATTCAATCCTCGATCCCATTCTTTTATGAAATAAAGTTTAGGTATCCAGCCAGTTTTAGGATCCATGAAGCAAAAACGGTCGCGTTCGCTTTCCGATCCGGTTTGTAATACATTTGTTTGCGGATTGGCTATTGGCGCACAACGTAAATTATATCCCTGCGCACTTGTAGCAACTACCGTAGCACTATTTTCTGCCACATTCAGTCTTAACAGGTTACCACTTTCTATCGATACGAAAATATTGAAATCTTTGTCGATTCCGATATATACAGGACGTAGTAAGATCTTATCCAATCCTACACTATAGTCCGGATTATCTCCGGGAGCATTACCATTTCCCGCAATAGTAGTTACAGAAGCCGCCACTTTGTATCGGAAAGCATCCACGTATTCTTTGCGTTGACCTTCTATCTCCACACTCAACACGCATGTATCACCCGGAAGACGTGGTACCAATGCGAGAATACGTGATCCGGTAGAATTAATAACGGCTGCCTCCTTCGAGTTAAAGAAGACTTTAATCTTGGATGGATCTGTCCCAAAATTATCACCATCTAACAATACCATTTCTGAGATACGTCCCGAATCGGGACTGAAAGAAGTTAGTACAATAGGCTTGTTAGGATCATACGCTTTACTCCCATTGTTGTCATCTTTACAGGAAATAAAGGCAACCACCGACATGAGCATACAGAATAAGAACAGAAAACCTAATCTGTTCTCGTTTTTTGTTCTTATAAAAAAACGGATAATAGTTCCAACATGTGTTTTAGCATTACTTTGCATTTCTTTCATATTAGATTCGTTTTAGTAAAAATCTTTGTTTACTTTGTTGTTTTCATAGACTTCATTAAGATTAAGCCGAATATATCCAGCTCCTTTTTCCATTTTCATTTTCTTATTCTTCTTTATTTTTCAACATGAGTATACAACCTCCCTATTCCAGGAAACAATTGAAGAATACTCAAAAAGAGTAACAAAGAAAATAAGCCTACTTTAATCAAATAGTTCATACATAAAATCTGATTTTGTATAACCAGAAGAATGCAAACATTTAGGTTTTTTCGGAATTTCTCATAAAATATTAAAGATTTAAAAGGTTATATAAATAGAGCAATTTGTGAATGTTTCTGCGTGCGTAATGAATCGAAAATAGATTTAAGATTTTGGGTTATAGAATAAGTACAAAAAAATCCTGTTTCAGATAGCATAAAACTATCCGAAACAGGATTTATGAGGTATTTTTATTAAACTTAGATGTATAAAGTTTTAAAACTTTACCTAAGCTTTGATAATTTGTTATATTATTATGCGTGCGTACGCGCGTTTCTACAGCGCTCTCTCTCTCTCTCTCTCTCTCTCTCTCTCTCTCTCTCTCTCTCTCTCTCTCTCTCTCTAATAAAATATATCTATCTCCCAAATTTCCAGAGCGAAAATTTGAAAGAAAATATGACATATTATATGCAAAAAGATTCATTGTGATTCTATAAATAAAATCCATTAAAAAGAAAAAATTATTATGATAAATCAATACTCGACAAGATTAGGCGATTGACTATAAAATATAAGTCAACTCTTAAATGAGTATTTTGTGTATCATAAGTATTAGCGATTTAAGTGTATTAAATACTCTATCAAATGCAAATATATGTATAATTTGTAAAAATACAAACAATTTCACATTTTAACATTAATTTATTTAAATGTCAAGAAAGATATAATGAGAAAATCTCCTCCTCTTTAATAATCAAAAGCTTCTTAACGCTTTCTTGATTATATATGCAGTTTCTTTCGTTTGGCTTTCTTTTTCCCATCGGACACAGATATCTTTGACAAAGTCGGGGCGTGTTTTGGCGGCATCATTCAGCCAATTAGCGACACTATCCCGTACATATTTTGCACTATCCGATTTTAATGGGTCTAGTATAGACAACCCTAGTTCAGGATTATCTTTAAGCTTGTCTATATGCTTACTCCACACACCTCTTGGGCGCGTAGCTTCGCTTGCAAATCGCCTTATATTTATATCCGTTTCGCCTGTCCATGTAGTAAGTATCGATATGGCATCTTCGAGTAAGGCATCAATATCTGAACGAACTGCCATCCATGCAATCTCTCTTACTCCAAAATTATCGTCAGCAGCAAATTGCTTTATCGATTGCAATTTAGAAAGGATAGTATCCTTTTCAATTCCAACAATGTAAGCAGCCCAACACCGAACACTATCGGAAGGATGGTTACACAATTCAGCAAAGAGAGTAGAGCTTTTATTTATTCCTGAATCGAACAAAGCGCCAGCTACAACAGGAATGCTTTTCATAGCTGTTACTTGTTTCAAATTATTTATTGAAGAAATACAGGTATGTTGGTATTCTTTTGGCAATACATTATTTATCAAAAACTTATGATCTATGCATAGCCATTCAGTCAAGTTAACAGAAGCTATTAATCCCTGATTAAGCAGATTTCTTATTTCGCTTGTTACAAATTCTTGTTTTATTGCACCTTTTCTGTTAAGTATTTCTTCTGATATTGTCATCAGTCAATAAACCGTTTCGTTATATCACCGAAAGCATCGATACGCCTGTCTCTGAAGAACGGCCACCAACGGCGCACCTGTTCGGAACGCTTCAAATCAATATCCACAATCTGCACTTCTTCTTTATCATTGTCTGCTTGCCACAGAATTTCACCTTGGGGACCGGCAATAAAGCTATTTCCCCAGAAAGAAATACCATTTGTCTGACCAGATGGATCAGGTTCATATCCTGTGCGATTTACAGAAACTACATGAAGACCGTTTGCCACTGCATGACCGCGCTGAGAAATAACCCATGCGCCCAATTGACGAGACTTTTCTTCGTCTGAGTCTGTCGATTCCCAACCTATTGCGGTAGGGTATATCAACAGGTCGGCACCTGCCATCGCCATTAGGCGAGCAGCTTCGGGATACCACTGATCCCAGCAAACCAAAACACCTAATTTACCCAGAGAAGTCTGAATAGGTTTAAATCCTAAATCTCCGGGAGTGAAATAGAATTTTTCATAATATGCAGGATCGTCAGGAATATGCATCTTACGATATTTTCCTGCAATAGTTCCATCATTTTCTAACACAACAGCTGTATTATGATACAAACCGGGAGCACGACGCTCGAAAAGAGAAAGTACAATAACGACTCCCAATTCTTTAGCTAATACTCCGAACTGATCGGTAGACGGCCCGGGAATGGTTTCCGCCAGATCAAATATATTCGTATCTTCTACCTGACAGAAATAGAGCGAGTTGTGCAGTTCTTGCAAGACAATTAATTCTGCACCTTGCTTAGCTACTAACCTTATCTTATCTGCTAGATTACTTTTATTTTGTTCTATATCAGGTGTATTAGCCTGTTGTATCAACCCTATTTTCATAATCAATTTGGTAGTTTAATTGTATCCGAATTTCTTGTGTCCATCTTGAATTTCTATTTTAACAATATCTTTTAGAGGGATACTCTTTTGCGCTGAGATAAACCTCGATTGCTGACCAATAACAAGCGAATCGGAAAGATAAATAGTATCGAAATAAAAGATAGTTTTCTTATTATTCTTATCCGTTATACGAATCTCTATAGATGGTTTATTTTTTATTTTCTTAATATTATTATTCTTGTCTACGCATATTATAGAATCTAATTGATTTGCTAAATCTTTATACGTATCACCATAGGGACCTTTAATATCCACAGTTTTCATACTGGCATAATTCACATTTCTCAACTGATATTCAAAGTTTTCTACAGGTATATAATATGTAGAACAACTACATAATAGTATTGTTAGCGTTAATAGGGCGAATTTAAGGTACAACATAACTAGTTATTTGATATTCTAAAGATAATTATTCGCTATATACATTTCCTAATCTTTAATCTGGCAACTTAACGGTATCTGGTGACATCTCTATATGCTTTTCAAATTCCTCTATCCTAAGCCGGATATCATCTAAAAACTCCTGAGTGCAACCTGCCTCTTTCGCATCCTGATAGTATTTTTTCAGTAACGGAAGAAATAAAATATCATTTCCTGAAAAAACCATTGCAGGAACATCATTTTTTAGGCATCTGAACAATAATGCTTTCTGGTCTTTCATTTCAAATATTCAAATAAATCCTTCTGGATATTGCATCGTTACACAATGCAGAGAACCATGTTGTTTTATCAGCGAGCGACAATCAACACCAACGATTTCTCTATCCGGAAAAGCCTTCTGTAATTGAGTTCTAGCCTCCTCATCTTTTTCTTTATCGTTATAAAAAGGAATTAATATTGCCTTATTCATAATCAAAAAGTTGGCATATGTAGCCGGAAGCCTTTCATTATCTTCATCATATGCAGCTGTTGCCATTGGTAACGGAATCAAATTATACGAATTCCCCCGATGGTCTACAAAAGTTTTTAATTGCTGCTCCATTCTTGCCAAAGCTTCGTAATGTTCATCTTCTTTATCGTCACACTTTACATAAGCGATGGTATGTTCATCACAAAACCTGGCTAAGGTATCTATATGGCTATCTGTATCATCTCCAGCCAGATATCCATAATCGAGCCAAAGTACTCTGTCCAGCCCGAAAATCTCCTCTAAATAATCTTCGATTCCTTCTTTCGATAAATAAGAATTTCTGTTTAGAGAAAGCAGGCACTCTGATGTAGTCAGCAACGTACCTTTACCGTCTGACTCTAACGCCCCTCCTTCTAAAACAAACATCTTCTTATTATCGAGCTCCACATCAGACTTGAATACTTTATTGTCGAAAAGTCCACGAGTGATCTGGTTGTCATAGCTAGAAGCAAACTTTAGGCCCCAACCATTGAAGGTGAAATCATACACGTGCTTCTCACCGTTCTTTATTACAGAAATACCACTGTGGTCGCGTGCCCATGTATCATTTGTCGGCAGTTCTACCAGAACTAGATTATCGAACCAGTCCTTTACTGCCTGTAATTCATATTTGACTATCTCAATATCATAGCAGACTATAATTAGCTTTTGACGCTTCAATATTTCGGTTGCGATATTTATATAGCAAGCCGTAACCTCCTCAAGCATATAGCCCCAATCGCTGTTATAATGTGGCCATGTCAACTGAATAGCACTTTGAGAATACCATTCCGGCGGTAGAATTATTGAATGATTCATCTATTATAATTATAGTTTATGATCGTTATAACAAAAATACAAAATATTACCGTATCACCCCACCTGTCAGCATCCTTCCCGAATGAATAGTCTGGCGACGGGCAGAAAAGAATTTATCAGAATTGGCAAATGTACAGAGGGTAGCCTCTTCTATATTCTTTTCAGAAATACCGGTTTCAATTAATGTCAATTTATTTGCTTTTTGCAAATCTATGTGGGCTTTTCCTGTTTCTTTATTCCGATATGAGATGTCATCTAAGAGAAAGTCTGCTCTGTCGAAAGCATCAACAACTTCATCGCCTACTTCGAAATGCTGTTGGGATATACAAGGCCCAATTCCTATATATAGATCATCAGGTGTACAGCCAAGAGCCTCTATCATTTTGATTACTGTTTTCCCTACTATTTTAGAGACAGTACCCTTCCACCCTGCATGAACAGCAGCGAGAATACTTTTCTCCGAATCATAAATCAAGACAGGAACACAATCTGCTGTTGTTATTCCTATACAAATATTCCTTTGATTGGTTATCAGCGCATCTACTCCATTCAGCATCTGCACTTTCTCCAAATCTGTTTTCCGTAAAAAAGTATCATCTATTATAAGAACCTTGTCGTCATGTGTCTGATGAGGTACAATAATATCTTCTTCCGGTATATTTAAAATGCGAGCAAGCCTCTCTCTGTTTTCTGCAACACAATCAATATCATCCTCGCTATACATTCCAAGATTGAAGGTTGCATAGCTCCCTTCACTCACGCCTCCTACTATTGTAGAAGTAAAATGAGAAAGATTATCAAACTCGCTCAAATTCTTGAAATGCAAGAGACTATTGTGTCGCCCACAAATCATTACTTATCTGTATTTCCTTCATCAAACTCTTCCCCTTCTTCATAATAGAATTCAGGATCGAAATCTTCATCTTCTTCCTCATCCCAATATTCTTCATCATAGTCGTCTTCAGGGATATCATCTTCTTCCTCATCGTCATCAAGCCCTAGCTTCTTAAGGTCGAGATTGCGATGGCTTATTTCGAACGATTTTGTATATTCCCCGTCTGCATTCAGTTCACGCCACAGCAAGTCTTTCAATGCTGTAATTCCCTGTCCGACAATTGACGAAATAAATATATGAGGTATCTCCGGCAAATCAGCTTCGAGGGCTTCCATCAATTCCTCGTCCAGCATATCAGACTTAGAAATAGCCAGCACACGCCTTTTATCTAACAATTCGGGATTATAATTAGCTAGTTCATTTAATAAGATGCGATATTCCTGATGAATATCGTCTGCATCAGCAGGCACCATAAACAACAACAATGAATTACGCTCTATATGCCGTAAAAAACGCAATCCTAAGCCTTTACCTTCGCTCGCTCCTTCAATAATTCCGGGTATATCGGCCATCACAAACGATTTATAATCGCGATAACTCACTATACCGATCTTAGGTTCAAGGGTAGTAAACGGATAATTCGCTATTTTAGGTTTTGCAGCACTTACTACAGAAAGCAATGTGGATTTTCCTGCATTTGGAAATCCGACAAGACCTACGTCTGCCAAAACTTTAAGTTCTAAAATAACTCTGCGTTCCTCATAAGGTTCGCCCGGCTGAGCATAACGAGGAGCCTGTTTGGTTGATGTCTTGAAGTAGTTATTACCACGTCCGCCACGTCCCCCTTTCAGCATTATTACTTCCTGCCCGTCTTCGGTCACATCACAAAGATATTCACCTGTTTCGGCATCGTATGCTACTGTACCGCAAGGCACTTCTATTATTTTCGAGTCTCCGCTTTTCCCCGTACTCAAACGGCCTGAACCGCTCTCTCCATGTCCCGCCAAAATATGACGTTGGTATTTAAGATGGAGTAGCGTCCACATATTACGGTTACCACGAAGGATTACATCTCCACCATTACCGCCATCACCACCATCAGGGCCTCCTTTGGGGATATATTTCTCGCGGCGAAAATGAGTAGAACCACGCCCCCCTTTACCCGATCGGCAATATATCTTGACGTAATCTATAAAATTTGATTCTGCCATAACTTTCGATTAATTGCCTTCGATACATGTAAGAGGCAATTGGTTTGTAATAAGATAACAAAGGAAGTTATAAGATAGTCCTATAACTTCCTTGCTGTATCGATCTGTATTATTTTACTTTTTCTACGGCCTCAACAATAAGGTCGAATATATTTTCCACAGTACCTACTCCTTTGATAGAAGCCAGTTTTCCTGTTTTCTTGTAATGCTCCTTCAACGGCGATGTCTGATTTTTATATACATCGAGACGAGACTTGATGGTTTCCAGATTGTCATCTGAACGCCCTGATTGCTGTCCACGCTTAATAAGACGATCAATAAGCTCAGGTTCGTCAACTTCTAGGCTTACCACAACCGAAACATCCTGTCCTCTTTCTTTCAGCATTTTTTCTAATGCCTCTCCTTGCGGAATAGTACGAGGGAAACCGTCGAAAATAACTCCTGCTCCATCTTTCTTTGTATCCAACACATTTGCCAGCATTCCAATTACCACATCATCAGGAACTAATTCTCCTTTTGATATATAACCTTCTGCCAATTTGCCAAGTTCAGTTCCGTTTTTCATTTCAGCACGTAAAACGTCACCTGTAGAAATATGTGCCAGATTGTACTTTTTAATAAGATTCTCGCTTTGAGTTCCTTTTCCCGATCCGGGAGCTCCAAAAATTATGATATTCAACATGTCAATTAATAGTTAGAAATTACGGAAATCCATATGGTCCGTAAAATTATTATTTAGAGTTTTTTAGTTTATATATATCCGGCAGATTCCGACCATAACCATCATAGTCAAGCCCATAACCCACAATAAAATCGCTCGGAATTTCTAATGCCACGTAGTCAAGTTTCAGTGTATGCTGTAATGCTTCCGGTTTCAGCAACATCGTAGATACAAGAACCTGCTCCGGATCATCGCATTTTAATTGGTCTATCATTAGGGACATTGTGTAGCCTGTATCTACTATATCTTCGACAATAACAACGGTGCGACCTTTTATGTCTTCTTCCAATCCGTATATTTCTTTTATTTTCCCTGTAGACGAAGTACCTTTATAAGATGACATCTTAACGAAAGAGACTTCGCAAGGGATAGTCACCCGTTTCATCAATTCCGAAGCATACATAAACGAACCGTTTAGTACGCATATGAACAAAGGATCTTTTCCAGCCAAGTCCTCATTTAGTTTTACAGCAATGCTGTCAATCGCTTTCTCTATTGTCTCCTGCGTTAGGAATAGTTCAAATTCTTTATCCTTGATTTTCACCGTTTTCATGGCCAATCCTCTACTTAATTATTATTAAACTGCAAAAGTAGTATAAATCGGTTAATTATATATCATCATGTTGATATTTTAAGGTTTAAGCCGTAAATAAAAAAAGCAGGAAACTTTTGACTTCCTGCTCTAAATATATTTTCGAACTCCTCTTTATTGAGGTTGGCCGTATACTTCTTCACATGGTTGAATGATAACCCAACCGTCTCCTTCGAACATCATTTGGAAACTCTCACCGCTCCCGCGTCCGATAAATGTTTTAAGAGAAATATCTGTTTTCATCACAGGTGTTAGATTTCCAGACCAAGCTACAGTAGCATTAGGGTCTGTAAACACTGGTTGCCCCGGTTTTACGACTAATGTCAATGGATTGCCATGAGTAGTAATAGCCACATGACCTGTACCACTTAAGCGAGCCTGAAAAAGGCCACCGCCCATAATTCCGGCAACACTTTTCATCATTTTCACTTCCGATTTGATAGATTCCTCATGAGCCAGAATATCGTTTCCGTTCACGTTGATAGATTCATTTTCCAGATACAAGATACGGACTCTTTTCTCGAAATCAGCAGCGTAAACGCGACCTGTACCTGATGTTTTCATCATCGTCGTACCTTCGCCCGACATAGTTTTCTTCAATAGATTCCCGATCCCTTTGCTTAGCATACCTTCTCTCACGAATTTAACATTACCTGTATAGGCTACCATCGCTCCTTTTTTCAGCATTACAGTCTGACTGCTGATATTAAGTTCTAGCATGTGAGGACTTTCGAGTTGAAAAAAATCGTTTTTAGTGTCGTCTTGTGCCGTTTCCTGAATAAAGGCCTGAATTGAATACTTGTTCATAGTGCAAGGTTTTTTTTAGGATTTTAAATTTATATAATTAAGTAAACACTCTTTAATTCTCAGATAAGTAGAGCAACCTCTCTAACTTTCTTTAGTTTCGAACGGCTAAAATAATACTTTTTTGATGACAGGCAAAGACATTTAACTTATAACACGCCTATTTGCCTATATCTTCCCTTATGAGTTATATTTTTATATAGATTTTCTTTTTATAAAGCAAGTTCCCTACAAGCCAACTGAAAAGGACGAACAGCAAAGCAAATATAAGAGAGCCGAAATAATCCCCCAAAGCCGGTTGCAACACAGCCGAATACAAAAATCCCTTGATGGATATATATCCGTCTCCGTATACAAATACACTCTGATTGAATAGAATAGCTAACACGCCAGCGAACACATATATAAACAATGGGTTTACTCCGAAAGACTCAAAAAATACGCTCCACCGTTTATATCCTTTTATATCGATAATCCAAATCAGAAGAGCGAGTAATAAGGCTCCAAGTCCACAGGTAACCAGCACAAACGTAGGAGACCATATTTTCTTATTGATCGGGCATCCATATGCCAATAGAAATCCGGAAAACGTTAAAATAGTACCGATTATAAACAATTGCGTTATACGTTGCTGGTTATCTTTTATATTCATCAACACAGCACCACAACAAAATCCAATAAGGACATGAGCAATTGAAGGTATCGTGCTCAACAATCCTTCAGGATCAATAGCCAGACCCGAATCCCGATACATATGGTCAATACCGAGAACAGCCTTATCGACTACTGCAATGATATTTTCTTCGCTAAAGTCAAATCCGTTTCCGAACAATAAGAGCAAGAAATAGCCGAGCAGAGTAGCAGCAATGATATATGGAATGTATTTATGTTTTACCAATATGGCAATAATAGCAGCCGCACCATATGATAGCGCAAGCCGTTGCATAACGCCTAGAATTCGGATATGCTGACAATTGGTAATTGATTTTATAAACCTATCAAGAAAGCCAAGATTTTCAGCTTCTAATGAATGGTATGTGGAAAAAGACAATGAAAGCCAAGATAAGCCGATACCGATCAGGAAAATAACAACAGTGCGTTTCAATATCTTCAGTAACGTCGGAACAGTAAATTCAAAGTCAAATTTTCGCAATGAAATATATGTGGATATCCCCATTATAAACATGAAGAAAGGAAAAACCAAATCGGTAGGAGTAAGTCCATTCCAAGCCTCATGCCTCAATGGTGCATATACGTACTGCCACGAACCGGGATTGTTTACCATAATCATTCCGGCGATAGTAATTCCACGCAGCACATCTAAAGCTAACAATCTCCCTGAATTATTCTGCTGTATCATATTTATCAGTATAGAAAAAGGTCAACAATCATTATTTGGTTAATATTACTCTTCTACTAAAGCGAAATCCAGCTGCTTACGCTCCAAGTTTGCTCTAGCCACCTTTATTTTCAAGGGTGATCCGAGACTGTATGTACGCTTATTGCGACGTCCGCGTAAGCAATAGTTCTTTTCATCGAATTCATAGAAATCATCATCGAGGTCTCGAATCGGAATCATCCCCTCACATTTGTTTTCATTGATTTCGGCATATATACCCCATTCTGTGATCCCGGAAATAACGGCATCGAATACCTGCCCTAGCTTGTCGGACATATATTCTACTTGTTTGTATTTGATAGAAGCTCTTTCGGCACTTGCTGCCAATTGTTCCATTTCCGAACTATGGTCGCATTTGCTTTCATACAACTGCTTGCTCACACTTCTTCCACCATCCAGATATCTCGTCAATAAGCGATGCACCATCATATCGGGATAACGGCGTATAGGTGAAGTGAAATGAGTATAATGTTCGAATGCCAACCCATAATGCCCAATATTTACGGTAGAATAAATTGCTTTGGCCATAGCACGGATAGCAATAGTGGAAATAAGGTTTTCTTCAGGTTTACCACTAACCTCATCCAACAAATGATTTATAGATTTAGAAACGTTGGTCTTAGTCCCATCTACTTTTATCTTATAACCAAAACGACGAATAAATTCAGAAAGATTTTCCATCTTATCATTGTTCGGCACATCATGAATACGATAGACAAAGGTCTTCGCATTCTTGCTTTTAGGTACATTGCCTACATATTCAGCCACAGTCCTGTTAGCAAGGAGCATGAATTCTTCGATCAGCTTATTTGAATCTTTTGCATATTTGAAGTAGACACTAAGCGGTTTACCATGTTCGTCTATTTCAAATCTGACTTCGTGACGATCGAAAGCAATAGCTCCGTTTTCAAAACGTTTCGACCTAAGCTTTTTAGCCAAATCGTTCAGCTTCAAAACTTCATCTTTATAATCACCTTCTCCCGTCTCGATAATATCCTGTGCTTCTTCGTATGTAAACCTTCTATCAGAGTGAATCACTGTACGCACAATTCTATGTCTCTTTACATTGGCATCGTCGTCCAATTCAAAGACCGCAGCATAACACAGCTTATCTTCATGCGGACGAAGCGAACACAACAAGTTACTTAGACGTTCGGGAAGCATCGGGATAGTTCTATCTACTAAATAAATAGATGTAGCACGGCTCTCACCCTCTTTATCTATTATATCGCCTTCCTGCACATAATGTGTCACATCGGCTATATGAACGCCAACTTCCCAACGGCCATTCGGCAATTGTTTTATAGATAACGCATCATCAAAGTCTTTCGCATCGCGCGGGTCAATCGTAAATGTCAATGTATTCCTGAAATCTTCACGCTTGGCTATCTCTTCTGCTGTGATCTCTTCCGATATCTTATTTGCAGCAGCTTCTACCTTTTCCGGATATTTATATGGCAATCCATATTCGGCAAGGATCGCATTCATTTCTGTGTTATTTTCGCCTGCCTGTCCTAAGACATCCAACACTTTTCCAATAGGATTTTTTGCTCGTTGAGGCCATTCTATGACTTCTACCAATGCCTTGTCTCCATCTTTCCCTCCATTTAGTTTTTCTTTCGGGATAAAGATATCGTTTGCCAAAAACTTACTATCCATGACAAGGAACGCAAATTGTTTTTGTACATCTAGTGTACCTACAAATGTAGTCTGCTTACGTTCAAGTATCTCTACCACCTCTGCTTCAGGATCACGGCCTTTGCGCTTTGCCAACATCTGTATTTTCACACGGTCTCCATCCATTGCATGTGCGGAATTTCGCTCTGCTACAAATACATGAGAACTGTCAGCATCCCCATCTGCTACGAAAAAATTTTTCCCGTTACTTCTCCTTTCAAATATACCTTCAAGGAAAATCCCGCGATTATTCGATTTGTATTTACCCCTTGCGGTTTCTATAATAAAAGCATCTTCTTGCAACGAGTATAAGGTATTTAATATGATTTGCTTTTCTGCCGGCTTCTTAAAGCCGAGCTTATCTGTAATTTGTTTATGACTGAACGACTCGGTAGAATTTCGGTTGAAGAAATTTACAATCGCATTTGCTATATCTGTTTTTGATTTCCGTTTATCTGTTTTATGCGGAGTCTTATTTTTACTCATAGTCTGTATGTATTTCTTGATTTGATTGCTTCTGCAGTGAACAAGTTAAACTATCGGAATGTTCCCTGTTAAGCTTTTTATAATTACCAAATGTACAAAAAAGAATTAAATCGTACATCTGATAGTTAATGAATGAAATACTTTTATCAGAAAATATGTATTTTTGCTACCTAACTTAAGATTAAGATAATGGCTTGTATATTAAATATAGAAACGGCAACAGAAATTTGCTCTGTTACAGTATCCGAAAATGGTAATCTTATTTTTCATAAAGAAGAGACGAAAGGTCCTTCTCATGCCGTACTTCTCGGTGTATTCGCAAAGGAGGCTATGGAAGAAATTCGTTTACAGAAGATAAGATTAGATGCTGTTGCCGTTAGTTGTGGACCGGGTTCATATACAGGATTACGCATCGGAGTATCTGAGGCTAAAGGACTTTGCTACGGCTTGGGTATTCCGTTGATTGCGATCAATACATTGAAGATAATGGCGCACGGTGTATTGAAAAATCAAGATGTAGATCAAGATACATTACTATGCCCAATGATAGATGCAAGAAGGATGGAAGTTTATGATGTGCTACTTAATAACAAACTGGAAGAAATCCGTCCTGTGAGTGCCGACATAATTGATGAAAATTCATTTGCAGACTTTCTAAAAGAAAACAAGGTCATGTTTTTCGGCAATGGAGCAGCAAAATGCAAGGATGTTCTCCCTAAAGGAAATACTATCTTCTTAGAAAGTATTTATCCGCGCGCGCTGGATATGGTTGAACTATCGGAAAAGGCTTATGCAGAAAAGAGCTTCGTAGATGCAGCATATTTCGAACCTTTCTATTTGAAAGAATTTGTAGCTACTACGCCTAAGAATAAAGTCTTAGGAAATATATAGACAGATAATAAAAGCAACCCGATTATGTCTATTTACTATCTGTTTGTATTCTTTATCTGTTTGAATATTTCCGGCTATTTTCTGGTTAAGCACTCTAAAGAGTCTGCCCTATTTAAATATATATCTATTATATCCTGTATAATCTGGGCTATTACAATCGGGCTGACTGCATATATTTACTTTGTATCTTCGGGTAAGTCTCTGGTGTATGGCTGGGCAATATCAGTAGTATCGGGGTTTATCAGTACATTATCGATACTCCTTATTAAACTCGTTAACTATTATAAGAAATAACTATAAACAAAACTGCAAACCAGAGTCCTGATTTGCAGCTTTATATTGTCCATCTTATATAAGATTCTTCTTTGAACAATTAGCCGATATGCTTTTTCAATTCTTCAACCCATGCTGCTATACGGCCGTCAGTTTCATTGTATTCGTTATCTTCATCGAGAGCCAATCCAACAAAACGACCATCTACAAGAGCTTCCGAGTCGTCGAAAGTATATCCGTCTGTAGATACAGAACCTAAAAGCTCTACTTTTCCTTTCAGTGCTTTGTATATTACATACATCCCTCCTGCAAAACTTGTAGAGAACGAAGCACTGTCTCCCAACCCGAAGATAGCAACCTTTTTACCAGTAAAATCCATTTTCTCAATTTTTGGTAAAAGCATATCCCAGTCATCCTGTAAATCGCCCACACCGGTAGTGGATGCACCAAAAACAAGAAAATCGTAAGGTTTCAAATCGTCCACATTCAATCCGTCCGCATTGAATATCGCTGCGTCGCCTAATGCTGCCTGAATTCTTTCTGCTACCGCTTCTGTGGCTCCGGTAGATGAACCATAAACTATTGCAATTTTGCTCATAACAAACTAAAACATTTATTAAGTTGATTATCAATTACCTGGAGTCTTTTAGAATAGAAGGAGCCATAAAACTCTGAACAATTCCTCTTAGTGCCAGATATATGATAAACGCAAGCCACAATATATTGTTCGCAGAAATATGATTAAAGACAAAATATATTGCAAAGAAACTACAAACTGCAATCAGCATCGAATTTCTCATTTGATGCGAAGCTGTGGCTCCCACAAAGACTCCATCCCAAAGAAATGCGGAGAAACCTGCCACAGGTATAAGCATTACCCAAAACTGATATTGCTTACTTAACTCTATGATACTTTGCTTATCTGTCAGCAAGGATAATATCGAATCTAAAAAGAAACCATATACCAGAGTAAATAAAGAAGCAATAACAACACCCCATATAAATAGCCGCTTCACTAAAGCTTTAAGCTGCCCTCTATTATTCGCACCGATAAATTTTCCTGTCAGAGCCTCCGCTGCATAGGCAAAACCATCCATCATATACGAAAACAGAATGAACATCTGCATCAGTAAAGCATTCACAGCCAACACATTCTTACCTGATTTTGCTGATGCCGACATAAAAAATGTGGTCACAGCCACCAATGCCATAGTGCGGATAAAAATATCACTATTGACTTTAAAGAAAGGAATATAAGAACGCCAGTTTTTCAGAATATTCAAATTAATATACTGTTTCAGCCACCCATACTTTATATTCCACATCAAAAGGAATGAAAAGAACCCCGTATATTGAGCACATGCAGAGGCTAGCGCCACCCCATCTATTTTCATACTAAGTCCGTAAACAAATAGAAAGCTCAGTGCTATATTGACCACATTTACCCCAATAGCAACGAACATCGGTATCTTAGCATTCTGCATACCTATATACCAACCGTTGAATGTATATGTACCCAACACAGCCGGTGCTGCCCAAACATATATTTGGAAGTATTCGAGAGCAAACCTTTTAACCCCCGGGCCTGCATCTAAAAAGTGAAAACCTATCAAGGTTATAAAATATTGCAAAAGCACGACAAGGATACCGGCACCCATAGCCACAGCCAATGACCTTAACAGTATATTGGTTTGTTCTCTGTAGTCCTCTGCCCCGTATGCCTGCGCTGCAAATCCACTCGTGCCCATACGCAGAAACGAAAAGCTCCAATATATAAAATTGAAAAGCATTGTAGCCAAAGCAATAGCTCCGATATAGTCTTCCGAATCGAGATGTCCCACAATATACATATCTACCATGCCCAGCAAAGGCACGGTGATATTAGATACAATATTGGGAATAGCTAAACGTAATATGCTCCTGTCCATAACAGATACAAAAGTACGACTGATCAGGCAAATTCACAAATGATAAAATAAATCCCATAAATTCTAGAAGACACTAAAAAAGTAACAAACGTAACACTTTTCTATTCTTTCTCATCTATACCTTTTTCCCCTATCCTCTCCAACCTTTGATCACCATTTTTATACAGATAAATTCAGAGCAAAAAAATGAATTATTGGTGATAAACAGCCAATAGTAAACCACAAAATTTCTGATACTGATTCGCATTATTTATTATCTTTACACAATAATAAAAGTAACTACTATGAAAAAAAGAGGATATATATTATTTCTCCTATTTCTTACTTTTCCTTTTTTTATCCATGCACAAAAAGAGAAAACAATAAAGCAAGATGAGCAGATTTTCGTTTTTGGTGGAGATATCAATAAAAAGTTTGTGCAATACATTGTCGAATTGACCAACAAATCTAATCCGAAAATCTGTTTTGTCCCCACTGCCAGTGCAGACAGTAAAGACAATATAGAATATTGGGAATTTATATGTAAGACTCTCTCTTTAGAACCTCATGTTCTGAAAGTATGGGTAAACTCATATGAGGCGCAAGAATCGTTCGAAGACATTTTACTCAGCATGGACGCCATCGTCGTCGGAGGTGGAAACACACTCAACATGATGGGAATCTGGAAAGCGCAAGGTATTGATAAAATCTTAACGAAAGCACTCGGAAAAGGCATCATACTCGCCGGAGGCAGCGCGGGATCTATTTGTTGGTTTCGAAATGGCATTAGCGATTCTCGGCCAAAGAACCTTAGTATTGTAAACGGACTGGGATTTCTTCCTTATAGTAACTGCCCTCATTATTCCGACAGTTTAAAAAGGGAAACATACCACCAGAAAATAAAAGATAAAAAAATAAAGAGTGGATATGCCTTGGACGACCTATCGGGAATTTTATTCAAAAACGGAAAATTCGCTGAAGTGATACAGCTGGATGAGAAAAATAACGCTTATTATGTTACGCTGAAAAATAATAAGATTGTTTCGGATAAGCTGAACACGAAAATATTCGTCAGCAAAGATGCGCTTGCAGTAGGTTCTTACGAAAGTATTATTGTTGATAAAACTGTAAAAGATTTCGTCGAGCTTTCTGATAAAAGCACGCCTCTCAATTCATTCATTTCTATAAAGTATATTTTTGCCACCGGAAAAGATTCAAAATATATCGATTTTGTCAGCGAGCATATAAAAGCACGATTGCCGGAATTGAAGGACAATTCAAATATAAACGAGAAGAGGAAAAACGAGATTCTCGATACACCCATATCTAGGGTGCTAATATATAACAATTCTCTGGCAGGGATTATAAGCAAGGCCGGTGATGATCTTTTCGGTTTATGGTTCTTCTACAAAGAAAACAATGAGTGGAGAAGTGCCGGAGAAGATATCGGGGGCAGCGCTCCTGACGAAGCCGAAATAACATTCAGGGAAAAAGCTGATATGCATCTGAAAAAGATACAAACAACGATAATAAAAGAATAACATATTTCTATATAAAACTATAACTTATTATGGACGTAAAAATAGACGAAAGCTGGAAAGAACAACTGAAAGGCGAGTTTGAAAAAGACTATTTTGTAAGATTAACCGAATTCGTAAGAAACGAATACAGAACCAAACAAATCTTCCCTCCTGCAAAATTTATTTTCAATGCATTCGATCATACACCGTTCGACAA
The DNA here is from genome assembly GCA_047972895.1 of Dysgonomonas sp. Taxonomy (GTDB): domain Bacteria; phylum Bacteroidota; class Bacteroidia; order Bacteroidales; family Dysgonomonadaceae; genus Dysgonomonas. The sequence continues at coordinate 3,633 of JBKEBA010000050.1, read as the reverse complement.
AGTGAAAGTCGTCATTCTGGGACAAGACCCCTATCACAATGATGGACAAGCACATGGTTTGTCATTCTCTGTCCCGGATGGTATAGCAACACCGCCATCGCTTGTAAATATATTTAAAGAAATAAATCGTGATTTAGGTATCTCTATTCCGAAATCAGGCAACCTTACCCAATGGGCAAATCAAGGGGTGTTATTATTGAATGCCACACTTACCGTACAGGCTCATATGGCTGGCTCTCACCAGAGAAAGGGGTGGGAAGAATTTACAGACGCAGCCATTCACAAATTGGCTGACAATAGGGAAAACCTTGTATTTATTCTTTGGGGCTCATATGCTCAGAAAAAGGCTTCATTTATAGACACCAACAAGCACTTGATATTGAAGTCGGTACACCCTTCGCCCTTATCTGCATATAACGGATTTTTCGGAAACAACCACTTCAGTAAAACAAATGAGTATCTGGCATCTAAAGGTATTATTCCTATAGAATGGTAAACCATTAATGATTATAAAATGCATATCAAAACAATCAATTTGGTTATCGACTGTTCCGACGCCGGCATTCTTGCCAGTTTTTACAGCAAACTGTTAGGTTGGGAATGGACGCACCCTCACGCAAACGGATGGGCAGCTATAACCTCCCCGACAGGAACAGTTATTGCATTTCAGGAAGTTGAAGAATATGAACCTCCTGTATGGCCATGGCAAAAAGGCAAGCAAGGACAGATGCTGCATTTGGATATATGGGTGGAACATTTGGATGAAGGGGTACAGTTCGCTATCGATTGTGGTGCAAAGCTCGCCGAGCAGCAGTTTTTCAAAACATCTCGAACAATGATTGACCCTGCAGGCCATCCCTTTTGTATTGATACCGAAGGCTCGGAATAGTAAGTCTATCTCCTATCGTAAAAAATATGCAAAAAATAAAGGCCGATATAGTTAATTATACCGGCCTTCTATCTTATGTTTTCTTATTACTGAATCACATCGACAGTCGTACCCCAAGTTTCGGAGGGTGTATTTCCCATCACAAATTCCAGAGTTCCACCTTTCGCTATATCCTTAAAGTCGATATAGTATTTATCGTATGATTTACCGTTAAGCGTTACGCTCTGGATGTATTTATTATCTGCACTATTGTTTTGTGCAGTAATTCTAAGCGTTTTGCCGTCCTTAACCTTAACCACAGCATCATTGACGATAGGGCTACCAAAGATATATTTTCCTCCGGCAGGCTCTACCTGATAGAAGCCTAAAGCAGACAATACATACCATGCCGACATTTGACCTACATCTTCATTACCTGAAAGTCCGGCCGGCTGATCGTTATAAAGGACAGACATCACCTCGCGTGCTTTATCTGCGGTTTTCCACGGCTGACCTACATACGGGTACATATATATTACATGATGGCTCGGTTCGTTTCCATGTGCATACTGACCTATAAGCCCGCTAATATCAGGTGAGGCGTGCTCCCCTAGCGAACCTTCGACAACAAATAAAGAGTCAAGCTTTGTAACAAATGCTTCTTTACTCCCGAATAAGTCAACCAATCCTTTTATATCGTGTGGAACGAGCCATGTATATTGCCATGCATTACCTTCCGTATAGTCATTGTCGCGATGCACAGACTCGAAAGGATTGAATGGCTCTCTGAATTTTCCATCAGAAGAAAGTCCGCGTACAAAACCTGTCGATTTATCGAAATAATGCTTATAAGCTTTACTTCTGTTGAGGAAGTATTCATAGTCTTCGGTTTTGCCCATACTCTTTGCAACTTGAGCTATACTCCAGTCTGCAATGGCATACTCCATACATTTAGCTAAGCCTTCTCCTTCTTTATCATAAGGAATATAGCCGTACTCTTTTAAGAATACAAGTCCGCGCTCGTCGAGCATAGCCGAATTTTTCATTGCCTCAAAGGCCAGTTCTTTATCAAAGCCGTCATATCCTTTAAGTATAGCATCGCCGACTACCGATATGCCCGGATTACCGACCATACAGTTTGTTTCGCATCCCATCAGATGCCATACAGGAAGTTTTCCTTGCTGTTGATAAATAGTGAGCATCGTATTTACGATATCATTCATCTTTTCAGGATGGATAATTGTCATCAAAGGATGAGCCGCCCTGTAAGTATCCCACAATGAGAAAGTGGTATAATTCTTAAACGAACCGTTTTTATGCATCTGATGGTCTGCACCGTAATAATCATTATTGACATCACAAAACTCAGACGGAGCTATCATAGTATGATAAAGTGCTGTATAGAATGTACGCTTCGTCTTATCGTCAGCATTGATTACCACTTTATTCAGTTCTTCATTCCATGCTTTGTCTGCACTTTTCACTGTTGCATCAAAGTCCCATCCTGTAAGTTCGGCCTGCATATTTAGTTTCGCATTTTCGATACTGGTTGGTGATAAAGCGACTTTCACAAAAACTTCTTCTTTGTCTTTTGTATCGAAAAGGGCTTGTCCATAAACGCGCTCAGCCTTGATAGTATTTCCTTCTTTCACATCACCTTTATCTGATACAATAAACTGCTTTATAGGTTTAGAGAAAATAGCTGTAAAGAACACTCGCTGATCGTTTGCCCAACCTTGAGAATAGCGATATCCGGAGATTACAGTATCATTTTCCTGCATCAGAAAGCCATCGACAGGTCGATCCCAAGCTTGTCCGTTCTCGAGATCTATAATAATCTTGGCATCTCCTGATGCGGGGAAGGTATATTTATGAAATCCTACCCGCTTGGTAGCTGTCAATTCTACATCGATGCCATATCTATCAAGGCGAACAGCATAATATCCGGCTTTCGTTTTTTCGGTTTCACGTCTGAATAATGAATACATTCCGGATTCTTTATCCGCCGCATTACCTCTGGCTAAGGTTGGATTGCCTATAGCTGGCATAAAATTAATATCGCCTAAATCACCTATACCCGTACCGCTCAGATGCATATGGCTAAAACCGATAATAGTAGAATCGGATATATGATATCCTGAACACCAATCCCAATCCTGAGGTATATTAGATGGCCCTAACTGAACTAACCCAAATGGAACATTCGCACCCATAAATACATGACCATGATCGCCTGTGCCGATATAAGGATCGACATACTGAGTAAGATTCAGTAGCTCTGGATTGTTATCAGGCTCACTACAAGAACTGAACAATGCTCCGGATATAATCCCAAAGCATACAGTTTTCACGATTCGATTAAAATTAAGATTCATTGTTTATTATAATTATATTTAGTGTATTGAAAGAAGATTCATATGATATTAGGTTTCCTTTTTACCTCATAAATGATAACAAAAATACAGAATAACATCAAATAACCAGATATTTATCTGTCATTTATTATACCTGACTAAATCGAGTAGGAGAAACGGGATTATTTCCCGTTTCGACCTCTCACACCACCGTACGTGCCGTTCGGCATACGGCGGTTCCTTAATCATAGCTTTAATGTCCGGTAATAATCGCTAAAGAAAAGATAACCAGCTTGTTTTAATCTACCATCTGTTAGGGCTTCATGTACCGTTGGATGGGAAGACATACGCCAGCGTCCTTTCCTACAAAAAGCAGCAGCACGTACTCGATCTTCATCGGGAACAAGTTTT
>JBKEBA010000069.1:0-22388 GCA_047972895.1 Dysgonomonas sp. | reverse complement strand
CAAATCAGAAAGATTGGAAGCCCATCTTTGCTCCATTTGCTAAGGCCAGGAAAAGAATTGAAACCATCTTCTCGCAATTGTGTGACCAGTTTATGATTGTTAGAAACTATGCTAAACAGACGGATGGCATATTTGCTAGAATAATCGGTAAGATTAGTGCACTTACCATATTACAATATATCAACAAAATGAACAATAAACCCATTGGCCAGATTAAATATGCACTAATTTAATTCCGCCAACGGGTATTCTTATATAAAAATATTCTGCCATCAAAAGTACATATTTAATTCTGAAAAGCGTTTTAAAATTCCTATAATGAATATATAAAAATGGCTGGTAAGCATCAAAATAAAGATTCTGTTATAGATTAAGATAATAACTTGTTAGAAATAATTTATAGAAATTATGAGCTTCTTTGTAAACAAATACAAATTATAATTGTTAAATTTGTATGTATCTAAAAATAGACGCTCATGAAAAAAATAATTTACATCTCAGTCATATTGTCATTACTATTCGTAAGTAGGGCAAATGCACAAAATACAAGTAACAATAATAATAACAATCAAAAAACAAAAGCTATGAAATTTGAATTACCAAAGTTGCCTTATGCAACAGACGCATTAGAACCAGTAATTGGTAAGCAAACCGTAGAATTACATTATGGTAAGCATCTACAAACTTATATAACAAATCTGAACAATCTTATTCCCGGAACTAAATTCGAAAATGCGGATTTGGAAACAATTGTAAAAGAAAGCGATGGCGCTATCTTTAACAATGCAGGACAAACATTGAATCATAATATTTATTTCCTTTCTTTCAGCCCTAATGGAGGTGGAGAACCTAAAGGAAAATTAGCTGATGCGATCAATGCAGAATGGGGTTCTTTTGAAGCCTTCAAAAAGGAATTTGTTGCTGCTGGTGTTTCTGTATTCGGTTCAGGTTGGGTATGGCTAGCTAAAGACAAAAATGGCAAACTTCAAATTACAAAAGAAGCTAATGCCGGCAATCCGATAACTAAGGGGCTTACACCGCTATTAGGATTTGATGTTTGGGAACATGCATACTATCTGGATTATCAGAATCGTCGTGCTGACCACTTGGCAGAATTGTGGAAAATAATTGATTGGGATGCAGTTGGAGCACGCTACTAATCTAATATGATAATAAATAATAAAAAAGCAATCCATGTGGATTGCTTTTTTATTTGTTGGCTTTAGAAAACTATATTAACTTGCTTTCAAGTTATCCATATATAACTCGGACGTTTGTCTAACGTTTGTTATTTTTTTAATCAAGATATAAATGATCATATGAAAAGAACAGCTGTATTGGGTATCGACCTGCAAAATGATTTTACATCACTGTCCGGTTCGTTATTTGTACAAAATGCAGATACCGATGTGGTGAGAATAGCTGATTTTATACGAACTAATCAGGCCAAAATCGATTATATAGCGCTTACACTAGATTCTCATCAACCGATACATATAGCACATCAAATATATTGGCGAGATAAGGAGGGAAACTATCCTGATTTATTCTCTGTTATCAATGTAGATGATGTGAAAGATAGAAAATGGATACCTCAGTTTAATGAAGATTTGGCTATTACCTATCTTGAGCAACTAGAACAAAAAAATGAAGTTTGTACAATATGGCCAATGCACTGCATTTTGGGGACTAAAGGTTGGGCAATAAATGAAAATATAACAGATGTTCTGACTGAATGGGCGATTATCAATAATAAATCGTACGAATTGTATTATAAGGGCTATTCTCAGTCTACAGAACATTACAGCATATTCAAAGCAGCAGTAGAATGGGCAGACGAACCAGAGACAAAATTAAATACAAAGCTGTTATCTAAATTAAATGAGTACGATGAAGTCTTACTCATAGGTGAGGCCGCCGATTATTGTGTGTCTAATTCTTTGAATGACATTCTGGACGAATGTGATGAGTTGGCAAAAAAGATTGTTGTCTTGACTGATTGCATGTCATGGATTAATCCTGCTAACGAAAGAGCAAAAAGTATATTTGAGAAAGCTAAAAAGATAGGTGTAAGATTTGAAAAATCTATTGATTATAAGTTCGCAGAATAAATTGAGTACTTATTTATCTAAGTCATATTAATTGGTTTGCTTATCCTCAATAAAAATCTTCTTCGCCACTTCTCCTATTACTTTGGTAGTTGCTCCGTCAAATGTACCGCCAATAATACCACCAGCCACCGGTATCGCTTTACCAAGTGAAGCAACTCCTTTTTCTCCGATTTTAGTAGCAAGCTTGGTGCTGACTTTCTCTATGATTTTGTTTAAGAATTTTTCACCAGCTTTCACGCTGATGTCTTTCAGTAATTCTTTAGCTCCATTTCCGGCCATACTTATATATACAAGCGATTTCACTTTATCGTCCCTGATATCGTGACCTCCCATGTAGGCGATAGCTGTAATCATACGTATCTGGATATAAATAACACTAGCAATATTGGCGGGAATCGTCAAAGGTAATATTGCAAAACCTCCCAAGCCTGTGACAAAGCCACTTGTTGCTGCTTTTGCTACTTGCCATTTTATAAGAGAATCAACTTGTTGCTCGAGAGTGCCTTTTTTCTGTAAATAATTATTTCCGAGCTCGTATGCAGAGTCTAAACCAGTTAAGCCTCCTATAGCTCTGGCATAAGCCCAATCGAGGGTTTTGGCTATTATGCCTTTATTGACTTTTATATTATGTTCTTTATTTGCCATCGTTTAACTTTATTATATTATGTAGTTATTATAAAACAATAACTATGCCATTCGGCTAAAATAAATAAAGCGTTTCATCCTTTTAGAATGAAACGCCTTAATAATAAGTAATTTTCTTTAATTCTCGTTCAATATACGATCTAGGTCGTCTGGTGTAAGATTCATTGCTACAATTACTCCGTTTTCATCAATTAAGTAATTCTTGAATCCCTTCTCTAAACGATAGAAATTAAATAAGTCTGTAGAGACATCGCCTTGCGCTAAAAATTGATATTCCTTGTCAACTCCATCCATAGCTAATGTTCTCTCAAAGACCGATTCGCTCTTGTCAAAAGATATAGATACCATCTGTACCGGATAATTGTTGCTTTCTATCAGGTGCGAAAAAAGAACGTTGTCTTTGTGTGAATAAGCGTCATACACCGCCCAGAAGTTTACCAATACTTTTTGACCTCTAAGATCATATAAATTAATTTTTGTTCCTGATTCATTTGCTAAATTTTTAATATCAGGTAACAGGTTTCCCGGATAAATACCTTCCGAAAGACTAGAAGTTCTTGATGTGTTAGACGATAAGCTTACAAAAGCTGTGACTGTCATCAAGAAGTACTTCAGATACTTCATAAAATAATCATTAGGTTACCACTAAAACCATTACTCTCACTTCCTCACAGAAAAGAATAGGGTTCTCCCAACTTTTGGGAACAGAATAAAAATCCTACTCTTAGAACTTTAAAAATCCTGCATATCGGGGACAAAGATAATATTATTTTTGTTAAATATGCGAATCTCGATAATTTTATGTTAAGAAGCATGCTGATAAAGTTGGTTTTGATATATAAAACATTATATTATAGCAATAAAAAATAGTTTTACGTTGATATTGTGGTTTTATACTGGATTTTACACAGGCCTGGGTTGTGTTTCTGTATCGAGATGAATAAAGGATGCGTATTCTTGGAAATTTGTTTGTGAATGCCTGTTTTTAAATTGGTAACAATGGTAAATTATTTGAAACTTATTCGGCTTAAAAAGGGATAATCTCAGAGTTTTTATTTTACTTTGTTATCGGAGAGAATAAATTACAAAAACGTTATAAACACAATGAAAAGATACATATATGTAGCGTTAGGGTTAATTACACTAGGTCTTGGTTTGTTGGGTATAATTACACCCGGACTTCCGACAACTCCATTCATTCTTCTTACTGCATTTCTTTTTGCTAAAGGTTCTCCAAGGTTGCATCAAAAGCTGTTAGATAATAAATTGACAGGTAAATACTTGAATCGCGTAAGTGGAGGCTTGGGTACGAAAGGACTCATTATATCTATTTCTATCATGTGGTGCATGATCTTTTTTACAGCTTTTTTTGTATTTGATTACGGTACCATGCGCTTTGTTATGTTAGGCTTAGGTTTAATAGGTACGATATCCCAAATAATAGTATTGAGAAAAAAGAAGAAGGCTGTACTGGTTTCTTTAAAGGCGGAAGAAAGTTTTGATGAAATAAATAGAAAATTTAAGGCCTCATGAATATGATAAGACTTTTGTTCTTATAACTCATTAAACGTATTACGATCTATATCCGAATTCAATAATTTATATTAACATAAAAATAAAATGGAAAATAAAGACATTCAAGAGAATCAAATTCAGATAGAATTGCCGGAGGATATAGCTCAAGGAACTTATTCAAATTTAGCAATAATAGCTCATTCTTCATCTGAATTTGTAATCGACTTTGTCCGTATTCTGCCGGGACTCCCTAAAGCCAAGGTGAAATCCCGTATCATACTCACTCCTGAACATGCTAAACGATTGCTTTATGCACTAAATGAAAATGTTAACAGATTTGAATCCCAAAATGGGTCTATATCAGCAGACAATTCTCCCGGATTTCTGCCTCCGATAAACGGACCAATAGGGGAAGCATGAGACTCAAGAAGACTATTAATTTAAAATAAAAGGAGGGAATTTATGAGAATTGGCGTACCTAAAGAATTAAAGGCATTTGAGAACAGAGTAGCGGTTACACCAGCCGGAGTACATGAATTGGTGACTAACGGACATGAGGTATATGTTCAGGAAAGTGCAGGAACTAATAGTGGCTTTTCTGACGTAGACTATACAAATGCCGGAGCTAAAATACTTTCATCTATTGAGGAAGTTTATGCTATAGCCGAAATGATAGTAAAAGTAAAAGAACCTGTTGAGCCGGAATATGGTTTAATCAGAGAGAATCAGATTCTTTTTACCTACTTTCACTTTGCATCTAACCTTGAATTGACAAAGGCTATGATAAAAAGTAAGGCTATTTGCATTGCATACGAAACAGTAGAATTAGCGGATCGTTCTCTGCCTTTACTTATACCGATGAGTGAAGTAGCAGGACGTATGGCAATTCAGGAAGGCGCGCGTTTTTTAGAGAAACCACATCTTGGAAAAGGCGTTTTGCTAGGTGGAGTACCGGGAGTGAAACCTGCGCATGTAGTTGTTATAGGTGGAGGTATAGTGGGGGCACAGTCGGCATGGATAGCAGCTGGGATAGGTGCGCGAGTGACTGTTTTAGACAAGAGTTTGCCACGCTTACGTTATTTGAGTGATGTAATGCCAGCCAATGTTAATACCCGTTATTCGGATACACATACCGTAACAGAATTGTGTAAAGATGCAGATTTGATTATTGGCGCGGTACTGATTGCCGGGGATAAAGCTCCGCACGTGGTTTCGAGAGATATGCTTAAGCTGATGCAACCAGGTACAGTGTTAGTGGACGTAGCTATCGATCAGGGTGGCTGTTTCGAAACATCAAGGCCTACAACGCATCTTGATCCTGTATTTGTGATAGATGATATAGTGCATTACTGCGTAGCTAATATACCGGGAGCGGTACCTATGACATCTACATTGGCATTAACAAATGCAACGCTACCTTATGCGCTTATTTTAGCTAATATGGGTTGGGAGAGAGCTTGCAAAGAGTACAAAGATTTACACAAAGGATTGAACATTATAAAAGGTAATATTGTTTACAAAGCTGTAGCTCATACATTCGGGCTGGAATGTAAAGAATATTAATCTATAGACACACACAACACAATAATTGATAATATGGAAGAGCAGATGCTGAAATTCAATTTCTATACTATGTTTAGAGATGGATTTAAGGATATGACATTAGCTAAGAATACTATGGACTATAATGATTATAAAGCTAATTATCATATATGCGCCTCTGCTTCCATTATTTTTCCTCAACTTTTTGAGTTTTAGATTCGATGATAGTCAGACTTAAACTGACTATGTAAAAAAAGGATTGCTGAACAGATCGACAGTTGAATAAGAGAAATAAAACCTCATATATTTACTAATTATAAAACTAATATTTATGGAATTACTAAGTACATCGTTAATAGACTGGTCTAGAGCCCAGTTTGCTATGACAGCAATGTATCACTGGTTGTTCGTTCCTCTTACCCTGGGGCTAGGAGTGATAATGGCAATCATGGAAACAATGTATGTGCGTACAGGTAACGAACAGTGGAAAAAAACAGCAAAGTTCTGGATGGTAATCTTTGGTATCAACTTCGCTATTGGAGTAGCTACCGGTATCATTATGGAATTTCAGTTTGGAACCAATTGGTCTAATTACAGTTGGTTTGTAGGTGACATTTTTGGTGCACCTTTGGCTATAGAAGCCACTCTTGCTTTCTTTCTGGAAGCGACATTTATTTCTATCATGTTTTTCGGATGGAAGCGTGTTAGTAAGAAAGTGCATTTAACTGCTACATGGCTTACTGTAACAGGTGCTACATTATCGGCTTTATGGATATTGATAGCAAATGCATGGATGCAATATCCGATAGGTATGGAATTTAATCCTGATACTACACGTAATGAGATGATTAATTTTTGGCAAATAGCATTATCGCCTGTTGCCATCAATAAATTCTTCCATACTGTCCTTTCGGGATGGATATTGGGTGCGGTGTTTGTTGCGGGAATAGCCGCTTGGTATATGCTGAAAAAGAGAAATAAAGAATTTGCTATGCAGAGTATGAGAGTTGCTTCTGTGTTCGGATTGGTTTCGGCATTGCTAATAGCATGGACAGGGCATGGTTCTGCACAGCAAGTTGCAGAGAAACAGCCAATGAAACTAGCTGTAATGGAAGGCTTGTATGAAGGTGGCGAAGGAGTAGGGCTTATCGCTTTCGCGATACCGAATCCTGAAAAAAAATCATATGCTGATGATGTAGATCCTTATTTGTTGAACATAAATATACCAAAGGGTTTGTCTTGGCTTAGTTTTGGAGAATTGGATGCTTTTGTTCCCGGAATAAAAGATATTATAAATGGTGGATATAAAGAACCTGATGGTTCAACTGCGTTATCTTTTGCAGATAAGCAGATAAAAGGTAAAATAGCCATACAGGCATTGGCCGACTATAAAAAGGCTAAAAAAGACGGTAATGAAGCTGCTGCTGTAGAGTATAAAAAAACAATAATGGATAATTATGCCTATTTCGGATATGGTTATTTGGATACTCCTGAACAATTGATTCCTAATATCCCGCTTGTATATTGGCCATTTCATATAATGGTGTATTTAGGAGGATATTTTATCTTATTGTTTGTCGTTCTGACCTTCCTCGTATACCGTAAAAAAGATATTGAGAATATGAAATGGCTTCTTTGGGTATGTGTGTGGACTATTCCATTAGGTTATATTGCAGGACAAGCAGGATGGATGGTTGCAGAAATAGGGCGGCAACCGTGGGCTATTCAGGACGTACTACCACTGCAAGCTGCGGTGTCAGCTTTGTCTGCGAAATCGGTGATCATAACCTTCTTCTTGTTTTTGGCTATATTCACAGCTTTGCTTATTGCAGAAATCCGAATTATGCTGAACCAGATCAAAAAGGGTCCGGAGGAGTCACATTAATTTTATAAAATAATCTATGCTATAAGGTTGAATAATAAAGTATTACATTTTTAAATTCTATCTTTTCGTTATAGATTTAATCAAGTTGATTTTAATATAATAATAGTGAGCTTATATTGCTCTATAAAAAATATAACTATGGATTATTCATTTTTACAACATTATTGGTGGTTCCTTATTTGCCTGATCGGAGGACTTTTTGCATTCCTTATGTTTGTTCAGGGTGGGCAATCTATGCTTTTCTCTTTGGCAAAAGATGAAAAGGAACGCATGATACTTGTTAACGCGCTTGGACGTAAATGGGAATATACTTTTACTACTCTCGTTACTTTCGGTGGTGCATTGTTTGCCTCTTTCCCATTATTTTACTCTACCAGCTTCGGTGGTGCATATTGGGTATGGATGGCTATTTTATTCTGCTTTGTTCTACAAGCGGTTTCATACGAATTTCAGTCAAAACCGGGTAATTTATTCGGGCGTAATACATACAGATGGTTCCTATTCGCAAACGGACTTTTAGGCACATTCCTTGTAGGTGCCGCCTTAGCAACTTTCTTTACAGGCTCTGACTTTACAGTAAACAAAGGAAACATGGCTGATGTATTAAATCCCGTTATAAGCCGCTGGGGAAGTGAATGGCATGGACTGGAAGCTCTGGCAGAGCCTCGTTGCTGGTTGCTTGGGCTAACAGTATTTTTCTTAGCCAGAACGCTTGCTTGTTTATTCTTTGTCAATCGTATGCAAGATGAAACGTTGGTAAATCGTTCTCGTAAATTTTTGTTGCTAAATTCAGTTCCTTTTGTAGTGTTTTTTCTTGCTTTCGTTATATGGACATTTATAGCAGACGGATATGCTGTGAATCCTGATACGAAAGAGGTGTTTATGGAACCTCATAAATACTTGAATAATATGATAGATATGCCAATTGTAGGGATTGTTTTTCTTGTTGGTGTACTGCTAGTATTGTTTGGTATAGGAAAAACCTTGTTAGATAAGAAATACAGTAAGGGTGTATGGTTTAGCGGACTGGGTACCGTGTTGACTGTATGTACGTTGCTTCTTGTAACAGGCTATAACAATACAGCTTATTATCCATCATCAACGGATTTACAAAGTTCATTGACATTACAAAACTCTTCATCTAGTGAGTTCACATTGACGGTAATGGCTATAGTGTCAATTCTCGTTCCATTTGTGGTTGCATATATTATTTATGCGTGGAACTCTTTGGAAAAGAAACGTTTCGATATAAAAGATTTGAAAGACGACGGACATGTATATTAATTGATATAAGATTATATAATATAAAAAGGATTCATAATTTATGAATCCTTTTTTGTTTTATCTAATGTCTCTCCAATTTTATCATATAGTTCATTCTGTCTTTCTTGGCGTGCTATTTGCTTGGGATGGTATAAACAATATTTTTCAGTCCATCGGTATGGCATCTTCTTTTTCGATGACCAGTTTATCAGAGTTTCGTGAACTTTGTTTTTCCACTTAATTCCCTTGTTTAGTTTAAATAAACGCATTTGAAGGTCGGGGTAATTTATACGATTCTTTTTATCAACCTTCCAGTTCCATTTTTTTATATGCTCATCTGTTATTCCTTCTACATAATTGACTCTAGGTATACGGAAACAATCTTTCCATCCGAATATCCATAGATATAGTTTCAAATGTTTCAAAAGATATGTGTTAGGTATCTCGTCCGCATCAATTTGAAATAGGTAATTGCCTGTTGCAAAATCTATAAGATTGTTTTTATAACTGGCAAAATCATTATTAAGAGGGTATGAAATATGTTTGATTTGATAAATTCCTTTTTCTAATCTCTCTATTACAGATATGACTTCAGTCGTTACATTGTTTTTGTCAGATAGTATTATAATTTCGTCATTGTTATCTATATTAGGTAGAAGGCAATTCATCAGCCTCTCTAGCTCTTTAGATTCATTACATACAGTGATTCCATATGAAATTTTTATTTTTCGTGATACAAAAGACATAATATCTATGTTTGATTACAAATTATTACTATTCACGTAATTGATAGCTTTCTCCAATTTTTCTTCTATGGTTGGCCAGCTATAATTATCTGAAACATATGATGTTCCATTATTGGCAATATTATTTTTTTCTGCTTCTGACAAGCTTAATACTTTATTTAAGGCCGATGCAAATTCTATCTTATCATTATACAAGAAACCGGCCTTACTACTTTCGATATGGTCTCTTAGAACTTCACTTTTAGCTATCGCTAATACAGGTTTGCCTATAGACATTGCCTCTAGTGTGACCATGGATAAGCTTTCATAGCGAGATGGAATTATCAGAGCCTTACTGTTTTTTAGGTAAGACAGTTTTTCCTTTTCACTTACAAAACCTGTGAATATTATATCATTGGAGGTTTTATCATTTTTATCAGCTCCTCCACCTATAAGAATAAGCTTAGTATCATTATCATAGATTTTTTTATAGTACTGAAAATATTGGATAAGCTCTTTATATCCTTTTCTTCTATCGAGGCGTCCGATATAAACAATGTATGGGGAGTTTATTTCTATGTCTATTGCATCGAAATCCGGCTTATCAAAACCGACTCCAACGATATCTGAATGTATTTCTTTTGCTTGAGGGTATGTAGTTTCTACAAGCTTTTTCTCAGACAAAGTATTGTATAAAATAACAGTCGGGGCTGAAAATAATTTAGACATTCCTCCGAAATAGAATGGAGACTCATCATGAGCCGTAGGAATGAGGATGCTTTTGTTTCCAACGTTTTGAATGCCAAAGTATGTCGGATAATACAGATAAGTGAAAAATATAAACGTTGTGTATTGATCTTTATTTTTATTTATAAAATCGACTAGGGTAGGGCAGTATGGGCCTTGCTGCCTAAGCCATTCGTTGAATATTTCGTCGTGATTTTCCTTTTTTCGATATCTGAATTTTTCTAGAGGAAGATAAAAGAAATTTCTCCATGTTATTCTCGTTTGTCCATATCGTTGGCTCCTCCTCAAATAGCGTGATAGTTTGCGCTCCTTTTGTCGGTCTTTTCCTTCCGATTTAAATCTTATAACATCAATGTTGTTAATCGTTTCCTCTCCTTTTTCATAATAGTTGCCCCAGGAGAAGTTATCCTTAGCACAGGTTGTTAATATTTGAACAGTATAATTTCTCTTCAAATGTTCAGCTAACATACGAGCGTGCATCTCTGCTCCACCATTTATGTCAACACCATATCTTGCAACAACTATTGCTATTTTATTCATCGATATGCGATCAAAGGATATTAATTAATTTATTTGAATTAGGATTCAAAGATATATGTTTTCAATTAGATACTTCTAACGTTTATTCACTATTAATTGATAGCAGGCGGCGACTGAATCATTGGCTAAATAAATTGAAGGTTACATTTAATCGTTTTTTTCTTTTAATCCATTGATATATAGCGCGTTATGAGAGTGTCTAGAATCCATGTAAGTTTCTCATTATTAGATTGTTATTTGTGATGTGTATTGAAATACCCCTATTGACTTGTAATTAATCTTCCTCTTAGAGGTTGAACATTGTGACAATTTATTCGCTTAATTGAAAAAGGTTTGTCGCTCTACAGCGACAAACCCTCTCACTCTTATATAATAAGGATAGATTAGTTATTCTCTGGTCTCAATTTACGAACCACTTCTCCTGTGCGCCACATTTCGCTTTCACGAAGAGCTTTCAACTCCTCTTCCAGTTTTTCGCGATAATCAGGTTGTGAATTAGTGTCGATCGAACGTTGTGCTTCATTTCCGCAAGCTACTTCCTTATATAATTTTTCAAATACAGGTTTTGTTGCATCATGGAAAGGCCCCATCCAATCAAGAGCTCCACGTTGAGCTGTTGTAGAACAGTTTGCATACATCCAATCCATACCTTTTTCAGCGAACAAAGGCATCAACGATTGAGTAAGTTCTTCAACTGTTTCATTGAATGCTTCTGATGGAGTGTGTCCATTTTCACGTAACACTTCATATTGAGCAAGAAGAATCCCTTGGATAGCTCCCATCAATGTTCCACGTTCGCCTGTAAGGTCTGAATATACCTCACGCTTGAAATTAGTCTCGAACAAATAGCCTGAACCAACACCAATACCAAGTGCAATTACGCGTTCTTTGGCACGTCCTGTAGCATCTTGGAAAATTGCATAGCTTGAATTCAAGCCGCGTCCTTCAAGAAACATACGACGAAGGCTTGTGCCTGAACCTTTAGGGGCTACAAGAATAACATCTACATCAGCAGGAGGAATAATACCTGTACGTTCTTTGTAAGTGATACCAAAACCATGAGAGAAGTATAATGCTTTACCTGAAGTCAGATAAGGTTTAAGGCGAGGCCATACTTCTATTTGAGCAGCATCAGATAACAAATATTGGATTATTGTTCCTCTTTCGGCAGCTTCTTCTATATCGAATAGGGTTTCTCCCGGTACCCAACCGTCAGCGATAGCTTTTTCCCATGTTTTGCCACCTTTGCGTTGACCGATGATAACATTAAAACCATTGTCACGAAGGTTTAATGCTTGTCCCGGACCTTGTACGCCGTAGCCAATAACGGCAATAGTTTCGTTCTTTAATACTTCTCTTGCTTTTTCCAAAGGAAATTCATCACGGGTAGCTACTTGTTCTGTAACGCCACCAAAATTCATTTCTGCCATAATTGATTGTTATTATTAAATATTAGGTTTATAAAATTATTTCCATATAATACGAGCTGAACAGATATTTATTTCTCCATCTTTCATTTCCAGAATGTAGGAATTGTTCTCTTCTTCTCTTTTTAAAATATCCAGTTTTGTTCCATAGTGTCCCTCCGCTATGTAATTTATTTCTATACGATGTATTTCTTTCTCTTTAAACATATCTATATCAAAAACATCAACAAGATGTTCTATATATTTCATGCTATTAAGGTGTCTATTGATATCCACATCACTATACTTCACTATAAAATCCGTAGCCAATTCATAACTATCCTTTAAAGGAGGTATTCTATTAGTCGTCTCTATAGGGCACTGTCTTTCAGAATCAATATAGTCGGATAACCCCTCTAATTCGAGTATATTAGTCGGCTTACGAGTTTTTAAGTCAATAGATGCCCATAGAGACTTAGCAAAACCAATTTCTTTACCATCTTTATCTTCAAAAGCAAAATAACGCTCGGTAAATAAACGGTTAACGCTGGCAACCCATGTCTTAATGACCATTATAGTGTCGTTTTTAGGATACTCAAATATTTCTATCGCCATCCGTGATAAAACCCAGACCCTTTCTTGAGAAGTCATAGCGGAATATCCAAATCCACGTTCTTCAGCATGTTTAGTCGCTACCTGTAACATAAATCCACCTATCATAGGTAGAGTAGCTTTACCCCTAAAGTCTGTTAAATAAGCATCAATTGTAAATTCGTATCTACCGACTAGTGAAATCATTATTATTAGTTCAATAAATAAAAGAGTGAGTTTAAAACAGCCTGTAAAAGTACAGAAAAGTGTTAACTTATCCCTTATTTGAATTATATTTCCTGTCAAGCTCTTGAAGCATATCACTCAATCGCTCTAT
The DNA here is from genome assembly GCA_047972895.1 of Dysgonomonas sp. GTDB lineage: Bacteria > Bacteroidota > Bacteroidia > Bacteroidales > Dysgonomonadaceae > Dysgonomonas. Next base: position 9,081 of record JBKEBA010000069.1, on the reverse strand, counting down.
TTTAGATTTTGTTATAGCAATCCGACCTGAGCGGATAAATTGCAATACACCAATAGTCTTACTCAGTTCTTCGAATAAATCCTGAGTTTCTTGATAATGGCCTGTTTTTTCCAGAACAACGCTATTTTCGTTTATATCCAGAATACGGGCATTATGTTTTCGGATAAGTTCTTCTACAGACGGAATCTTTAAGAATTCAGTAGTAGATAATTTATATAAAGCTATTTCCTGATGTATCAACTCATCATTTGTATTATAATATGATTTGAGTACATCGACGCGTTTATCTATCTGGAGAACAACTTTTTTAACCTCTTCTTCGTCACAGAATACAGTAATTGTAAATTTGTGTATTCCTTCAATAGCTGAAGCTGAGACAGAAAGAGTCTCAATGTTTAATTGGCGACGCGTAAATACGCTTGTAACCTGACTCAGTAAACCCACTGTGTTTTCTGAAAAAATGGTTATTGTATATAATGTTTTATCTTGCATACGATTGTAGATATTATAAGTTACAAATTATGAGTATCAAATAGCTTCCTACAAAACTCCATTCTTACTCATTGCCTAATAGAATATTAGTCACACAAGTTCCTGCCGGAACCATCGGATATACCATACCTTTTGTCTCTACTTGAACATCAAGTAGGTATGGCCCTTTATGATTGAGCATATTGATGATGGCCTTATCCAATTCCTCACGTGTTTCTACTTTTTCGGCAGTAATATCATAAGCTTCTGCAACTTTTACAAAGTCTGGATTTTTCATTACTGTTTCAGAATATCTTTCGTCGAAGAAGAGTTCCTGCCATTGACGTACCATTCCCAAAAAATGGTTATTAAGGATTATTATTTTTATATCCACATTGGTTTGCATGATAGTACCTAGTTCCTGAATAGTCATTTGGATACCACCATCGCCAACGAATAGACATACTGTGCGGTCTGGGGCTCCATATTTTGCACCGATAGCAGCAGGCAATCCGAATCCCATAGTACCCAAGCCTCCCGAGGTAACTACACTCCGACTGTGGTTGTATTTGAAATAACGTACAGCCATCATCTGGTGTTGGCCTACATCTGTAACTAATACAGCATCATTGTTCGTCGCTTCTGAAACTCTATTTATGACCTCTCCCATTTTCAATTGTCCCGAATCGGGGAAAAGTTCATTCTTTATTACTGCATCATATTCCGTCTTGTAGCAATCTGTGAATTCGTTTAGCCATTCAGTATATGCCTTTTGTTTCAATTGTCGAGTAACCAATGGCAATGTATCTTTGACATCGCCTAGTACACGAGTAGTAACGGTCACATTTTTATTTATCTCAGCCTTATCTATGTCGAAGTGAATCACTTTAGCCTGCTTTGCATAAGTCTTTAAGTCACCTGTTACACGATCATCAAAACGCATGCCAATAGCAATCAGCACATCGCATTCGTTCGTTTTACGATTTGGGCCTATGTTACCATGCATTCCCAACATCCCCACATGTAATGGGTGATCTGATGGAACGGCAGATAGGCCTAGTACTGTGGCAGCAGCGGGAATACCCGATTTTTCTAAAAAAGCAAGTAACTCTTTTTCTGCATTTCCTAATATAACACCTTGTCCTATCAGAGCTAAAGGTTTTTTTGCTTCGTTTATTATCTGTGCAGCAATTTCTATTTCAGAGCTTTTTACATCGGGTTTAGGTTGATAGCTACGTATAAAAGAAGCCTTCTCATATTCACGCTTTTCAACACTTCCAAATTGAGCATCTTTTGTTATATCCAGTACTACTGGTCCCGGACGCCCTGTTGAGGCTATATAAAAAGCTCTAGCAACAGCCCATTGTATATCTTCGGGGCGGCGTATTTGATAAGCCCATTTGGTTATTGGCTGCGTAATGCCGACAACATCAGCCTCTTGAAAAGCATCACTGCCTAGTAATGAAGATGCTACCTGTCCGGATATGACAACCATAGGTGTACTGTCTATCATCGCATCGGCAATACCGGTAACTGTATTTGTTGCTCCTGGACCAGAGGTTACTAAAGCGACACCGACCTTGCCTGACGTGCGGGCATAGCCTTGTGCTGCATGCGTTGCACCTTGTTCGTGACGGACGAGTATATGGTTTATTTCTTTTTTAAAATCATATAAACAATCGAATACGGGCATGATAGCTCCTCCCGGATATCCGAATATTGTATCTACCCCTTCATTTATCAATGAACGGATAAGCGCTTCACTTCCTGTTATTTTATTATTATTCATACTATTTTATTGTATCTTTATATTATACTTCCCTGTGGCCATATCCCTTTTTACAGCCATATATTTTTGTTTTTGTAGCCTTAATGCATACAATACTTTCCTTTTATAGTACCTAACTTTCTTTTTGAGGCTTACATTTGGCCAAGCGAATGATTCATTTTCCCAGGGGGATATATTTTTATACCTGATAAACTCTTTTTTCAACGGATGCATACATAGCTTTAGCCAAGGCTTTTCTGGAGATGTAAAATGAATAATTGCCGGATCAATTAATGCTGCATAAATTTCATCCCAATAATAGGCTGTATCATTATTTTTAGACCAATAATATGTATTGATAATGTTGAATCTTATTGGCAAAGATAAAATGCTATCATATAGTACTCCATTAATTATATCTTGGTCTTGGAGTAGTAAATTTCCGTGTTTTTCTCTAGCATAATTAACAAAAGTGCTAATTATATTTTTCTCTCTCCAGTATTTCAGATTAATAAGCAATACCCCAGAATTGATATATTGTTCTTTATCACTATATCCTAATCTATTAAAGGTCTCAGGATGAGAGCAACATATATGAAGATCAGGAACTCCAGCTAAAGAATAATTTTCAATATTTGTGTTCCATAAATCAGATAGATTATCAGAGACTATTATATCGCAATCAAGATAGAGGACTTTATCTATATTTTCAGATAATATATCTCCAAGAAAAAGTCTGATGTAGTTAGCATTATTCAGTAGTTGATAATCAGTGGGAGATAAATAACATAAATTGATGATCTTTTCTTTTGCATCATAAAACATTATTGATGCGTTTCGATATTGGGAGCAAATGAGTGAGAGCTTTTCTTTAGACTTTTCTTTCAATTCTATCCCCATAATATGAAAAATGATTATATTATCTTTATCATTTTCTAATAAAGAAACCATTGTAATACCGCAGGGCATAATATAATTCTCATCGGTACATAACACAATATTCATTTTGCATTTAGTAGGGTTAGTTACTCCATCAATTTCCATATTGTTTTATTTACGAATTATTCTATTATTCTTACTCCCCCTAGGTCGGCAGAACTCACCATACTAGCATAAGCTTTTAATGCTTTTGATACAACGCGATTGCGGTCGGGTTTGAAAGCATTATTTCCTTTGGCTATTTCTTCTTTCATTCGGGTGTCGAGTTCATTGTCGGATAATTTTACGTTGATAGAACGATTTGGTATATCTATTTCTATAACATCGCCATTGCGAACCAATCCTATTGCTCCACCTGAGGCTGCTTCGGGAGAAATATGCCCAATAGATAGACCAGATGTTCCTCCTGAAAATCGTCCGTCCGTAATCAAAGCACACTGTTTTCCTAAATGTTTTGATTTGATGTACGAAGTCGGATAAAGCATCTCTTGCATACCAGGTCCCCCTTTAGGGCCTTCGTAGACAATAACAACAACATCTCCTGCAATAACTTCATTCCTTAAAATTGCATCACAAGCTGCATCCTGAGACTGGAATACTTTTGCAGGGCCAGAGAATTTAAAAATGCTTTCATCTACACCTGCAGTTTTTACAACACAGCCATTCAGTGCAATATTTCCTTTTAATATGGCCAAGCCTCCATCTTTTGTGTATGCATGTTCCATATCACGAATACATCCGTTAGCCCTATCCGCATCAAGAGTAGGATAATAATTATCTTGAGATCCCATAACGAGATTAAAACGGTTTCCAGGTGCAGATTTATATAACATCTCCGCATTTTCAGATGACTTCGTCTTTGTAATATCGTATTTATCTATTGCCTGAGCTAATGTTAATCCATCTGCACGAGATACTGACGTGTCGATAAGTTTAGCTTTGTCTAGCTCATTCATAATACCAAGAATACCTCCCGCACGATTTACATCTTGTATATGGTATTTTTGTGTATTAGGAGCCACTTTGCATAGACATGGCGTTTTGCGTGACAATCTATCAATATCATCCATTGTGAAATCAGCTTCAGCTTCTTGAGCTATAGCTAATAAGTGAAGGATTGTATTTGTAGAACCTCCCATTGCTATATCTAATGTCATAGCATTCAGGAAGGCTTGTTTTGTTGCTATTTTGCGAGGGAGTACAGATTCATCCCCGTCTTTGTAGTAACGATATGCATTTGTTACTATTTGTTTTGCGGCATCTTTAAATAATTTTAAGCGATTGGTATGAGTAGCCAGAATAGTACCATTTCCCGGTAGAGCCAAGCCTATAGCTTCATTCAGACAGTTCATTGAATTAGCTGTAAACATACCAGAACATGAACCACATGTAGGACACGCTGAACGCTCTAAGTCATTTACCTCTTTATCTGAAACAGAATCATCAGCAGCTTTTATCATTACGTCAATCAAATCGAGATGCTGATTGTTTAATTCACCGGCTTCCATCGGGCCACCTGATACGAAAATAGCAGGGATATTTAGGCGCATAGCTGCCATGAGCATTCCTGGTGTAATTTTGTCGCAATTACTGATACATATCATTGCGTCCGCTCTATGGGCATTTACCATGTATTCTACACTATCAGCAATCAAATCACGAGAAGGCAGAGAATATAACATACCGTCGTGCCCCATGGCTATACCATCGTCAATGGCAATAGTATTGAACTCTGCGGCAAAGCATCCTAGTGCTTCTATTTCGGCTTTTATCTTCTGACCAATATCATGTAAATGAACGTGACCGGGTACAAACTGAGTGAATGAATTCACTATCGCAATTAGGGGTTTACCCATTTGCTCTTCTTTCATACCATTAGCTCTCCAAAGAGCTCTGGCTCCTGCCATGCGGCGTCCTTGCGTGCTTGTAGAACTTCTTAATTCAAATCCCATATTTTCTGGTTTTGGCTACAGTCTTCAGCTAAAGCGTTCAATTAAACGTAATATCATAAAAAAGCCTTTCCCATGTATGAGAAAGGCCTATGTTGATTCACTCCTTATATTCTTTATTCATATATATACCTTTCTCATTTATTCTGACCGACGAGGAGAATATCAATGACGAGGGTATGTAAAAAGCAATTTGTCATTATTTATTAACAAAAGTGATCACAAAGTTATAAAGTTTTTTTTAAACACAAACTTTATTGTCTGTTTTTTTAAAGTTAATAGAGAAAACGTATATTTCTCTATATATCTTAGAATGATTGGGTCCTATCTATTCTGTTTGTAAGTTTCTTATAATTAAATATTTCTATTATTTATAATACCGTTTTTTTTGATTTTTAATTATAGTAATACATTGTTTCAAATATAAAAGGGTAATTTTATATGAAAATATGTGGAACATAAAAGAATAGCTTCTTTTTCATTAAATTTTCACTAATGAACGAACTGTTATATCTTTTAGAAGTTATAAATATAACACAAATAGATAATCGATGAAGTATTACATAAAAAACATGGTTTGCGATCGATGCAAATTGGTTGTTAAAACAGAAATAGAAAAGTTGGGCTTTACTCTACTTGCGGTTTCTCTCGGGGAGATTGAGCTAAAAGAGCAACTCGATGAATTGCAAAAGCAACAATTGATTGATGCATTGGAAGCGTTAGGGTTTTCGCTAATTGATGATAAAAAGAGCCGGATAATAGAACAAATAAAAACAATTATAATAGAGATGGTTCACCATAGTAGCAGTGAATTGAAAATCAATCTTTCTGATTATTTAAGTGATCGTCTGCACTTAGAATACAATTATATAAGTAATTTGTTTTCGGAAATCGAGGGGGTAACTATCGAAAAATACTATATTGCTCAGAAAATAGAAAAGGTTAAAGAACTTTTGATTTACGATGAATTGACTTTAAGTGAAATTGCTTTCATGCTCAATTACTCGAGTGTAGCTCATCTTAGTGCTCAGTTTAAAAAGATAACGGGATTGACTCCTTCTTACTTCAAAAATCTTAAGATAGAAAGACGTAAACCTCTCGACAAGGTTTAAATCATATAAATCTATCTGGAAATAATATAACATTGGAACAAATATTTGTTATAATCTTTGTATTGTGAATATAACAATATGAATAATATGACAAAAATCAAAAATAATTATCCGGTACTTAATATGAGTTGTGCTTCGTGTGCTGCTCATGTGGAGAGTACCCTGAACAAGCAAGTCGGTGTAATCAAAGCCGATGTAAACCTAGCCACTGCAACTGCTACAATTGAATATACTGCAGAACAAACAAACCCCGAAGTGCTTCAAAAAGCAGTTCGCGATGCCGGTTATGACTTAATAGTAGATAAGCAGGAAAGTAATCCTGATTTGTTAGATGAACTACAAGCTACTAAATTTAAACAACTGAAAATAAAAACCATTTGGGTCGCGATTCTTTCATTGCCCATAGTTGTCATTGGGATGTTCTTTATGGATATGCCTTACGGAAATTATATTATGTGGGCTTTATCGACAGTCGTCTTATTTTGGTTTGGGAAGGATTTCTATATTAATGCATGGAAGCAAGCCCGACATGGCTCTGCCAATATGGATACTCTTGTAGCATTAAGTACAGGTATCGCTTATCTATTCAGTGTATTCAACACCTTATTTCCTCATTTTTGGTATGAAAGAGGATTGCATGCTCATGTCTATTTCGAGGCGGCAGCGGTTATCGTGACATTTATTTTGATAGGGAAACTATTGGAGGAAAAAGCTAAAGGGAGTATTTCCTCTGCTATTAAGAAGTTAATGGGTTTGCAACCCAAAACAGTTATTGTAATAGACAATAATGGAGACTATTCCGAAATTCTTATCGAAAAAGTAAATAAAGGAGATATTATTGTTGTAAAACCAGGAGAGAAAATTGCTGTTGACGGTACTGTTACCGAAGGAGAATCGTATATAGATGAAAGCATGTTAAGTGGAGAACCTATACCTGTTCTTAAAAAGAAAGGACAACTTGTGTTTGCAGGAACTATCAATCAAAAAGGAAGCTTCCAGTTCGAGGCTGAAAAAGTAGGAGAGGAGACAATGCTTTCCCATATTATAAAAATGGTGCAGGATGCACAAGGAAGTAAAGCACCTATTCAAAAGATGGTAGATAAAATAGCAGGGGTATTTGTCCCTGTTGTGATTGGTATAGCAATACTTTCCTCTGTCCTATGGTTTTTCTTGGGAGGAGATCATGCTGTCACTCAGGCATTGTTGGCATTGGTTACTGTTTTAATTATAGCTTGTCCATGTGCTCTCGGACTAGCCACGCCTACAGCAATAATGATGGGTATCGGAAAAGGAGCTGAACTAGGTATTCTAATTAAAGATGCCGAGAGTCTTGAACTAGCCAATAGGATTAATGCAATCGTATTAGATAAAACTGGAACAATAACGGAAGGGAAACCCATAATAACTGATATCTTTTGGCTGAATACCGATGATACTACAAAAGATATTCTGCTTAGTCTCGAAAAGCAATCGGAGCATCCCTTAGCCGAAGCTGTAGTGAAATATTTTGAAGGCGTAAAGGTAGTACCACTTTCAAATTTTGAAAGTATTTCAGGAAAAGGAGTAAAAGCCCTCATTGGAGAAACAGTATATTATGTGGGAAGTAAGAAATTACTGTTTGAATATGGAATTGTGATTGATGAGTCATTGTCTGTTAACGCTGGGGCATATATTAATCAGTCAAAAACTGTTATTTGGTTTGCCAATGATAAACAAGCTTTAGCTGTAATCGGAATAGCTGATGAGGTGAAAACAACATCGAAAGAGGCGATACAACAAATACAAGAAATGGGTATAGAAGTGTATATGCTTACCGGAGATAATGCTGCTACAGCTAAGGCGATATCGGAAGAAATTGGTATAAAAAACTATAAAGCAGAGGTGCTGCCTCAGGAGAAAGAAGAATTTGTAAAACAATTACAGACTGAGGGTAAAATTGTTGGAATGGTGGGTGATGGTATTAACGATAGTGCAGCATTGGCTCGTGCCGATGTGAGTATAGCTATGGGTAAGGGAAGTGATATTGCAATAGATGTAGCCAAAATGACTATTATTTCATCAGATTTGAATAAAATACCAATTGCTGTAAAATTATCGAAGCAAACTGTTGTTACCATTAGACAAAATCTATTTTGGGCATTTATCTATAATGTAGTAGGAATTCCTATTGCTGCGGGTGTGCTTTATCCAATAACTGGTTTCCTGCTCAATCCTATGATTGCAGGAGCTGCTATGGCATTGAGTAGTGTAAGCGTTGTAACAAATAGTTTAAGGCTAAAATGGAAGAAAATATAAATATTAAAAAGAGAAAGTAATGAGAATAGAAAATCAAAGAACATTAAAATTCAAGACAAATATTAATTGTAGTGGGTGCGTTGCCAAAATTACTCCTGTACTAGATACAACAGAAGGCGTTGTCGAATGGGTAGTTGATACAGAAAATCCCAATAAAATACTAACAATTATTTCCGGTGGAATAACAGAACAAGAGGTAATTAAGTTGATAAAAGAAAACGGATTTACTATTGAACTATTATAAAAAGGAATACCTAATTTTCTAAGTTTTGGCTCCATCATACTGGCTCCATTGACGGTAGTGTAAATTAAACTGTGTCAGCGTTTGGCTTTCACTTATAAAATATCAGGTTTTTCGTTTTCATTTTTTAATGGGTAATGAAGAACCTGAGCTTTGTTGGTAAAAACGGTTAGGGGTCGATCCCCTAATCGTTTTTCGTTTCAATGGTACAAAGAGTCGCCATCGTTTTGTTGGTTTTACAAAACTAATAAAATAGTTCATATCTTGTAATTAATCGAGTAATTTAAATCTATCAGGGTATATAAT
>JBKEBA010000003.1:0-7713 GCA_047972895.1 Dysgonomonas sp. | reverse complement strand
GCGTTCCTTTTAACGTAGAAAAGGATGTTGAATGTACTCTTTTGCATAACTCAAAATTTAATTTCAAAATTACTTTTAATAATCAAATAATGAGACAGATACAGACTGCCAATAATGGACAACACAGTGCCAATTTCGGACAATTCGTAACCTATTTTGGATTTTGGGGAATAGGTTACGAATTGGTTACGCAACTATGTCCAAAATTGGCTTTTTTATGGCTTTACACCCAGACACTCTTAAATAAAAAAGTCCTGCAAATCATTGATTTGTAGGACTTGTCTGTTTTTTGGCTGCTCTTGGCTTAGCCTTCCAGCGGAGAGAGAGGGATTCGAACCCCCGGAACCTCGCAGTTCAACGGTTTTCAAGACCGCCGCAATCGACCACTCTGCCATCTCTCCAGTACTTTTTAGTACCATGCTTTTCTTCAAAAGCGTTGCAAATGTAGGAGTTTTTTTTGTTTCACCAAACAATTTCTGCAACTTTTATTTATCATTTTTATAACAGCTTATTAATCAGTTCATCTATTTTATACAATATATCGTCCTAAATCGCTATCAGGGTCTAGAACTGTAAAATCTAAGCCATAATCGATCATCCTTGTGATCAGTTTATTATATTCTTCAATAGTTTCTTGTTCTATACCAACTAGAGCTGGCCCGCTATCCTTTTCATTCTTCTTCATATATTCAAAACGAACGATATCATCATGCTCTCCCAAAACAATGTTTACAAAATCTCTTAAGGCATGTGCTCTTTGAGGAAAACGAATGATGAAGTAATGCTTTAACCTTTCGAAGATCAATGATCGCTCTTTGATTTCCTGCATACGGTCAATATCATTATTACTGCCACTTAGTATGCAGATAACATTTTTTCCACGTATCTTATCTGCATAATGGTTCAATGCCGAAACGCTAAGAACACCAGCCGGTTCTACAACAATTGCATTTTCATTATACAACTTAAGGATGGAAGAACAAGCTTCACCTTCGGGAACAAGGCATATATCATCAACTATTTCCTTGCAGATAGGATAGGTTATATCTCCTACCCTTTTTACCGCCGCACCATCAATGAATTTATCTATTTGAGCAAGAGTGACAGGGTGTCCTGCTTTAAATGCCGATTTTAAGCTGGCAGCTCCTTCCGGTTCAACGGCAATAATTTTCGTATTCGGTGAATGATCGCGTATATAGGCTCCTACTCCGGAACATAAACCGCCACCTCCCACAGGAATAAAGATATAATCCAGAGATATTTCCTTCATTTGATCAAGGATTTCGATACCGATGGTTCCCTGCCCTTCTATTATACGTGCATCGTCGAATGGTGGAATAAAAGTCATACCATTTGCTTCTGTATATTCTTTTGCTGCTGCTGCACAATCGTCAAAAGTATCTCCTGCCAATATTATCTCAATATATCCGTTTCCAAACATTTTAGTCTGTCTTATTTTTTGTCTGGGCGTGATTTTGGGCATAAATACAACACTATTTACACCTAATTTATTGCAGCTATAGGCAAACCCTTGTGCATGATTTCCGGCACTAGCACACACAACCCCTTTATCGAGTAGTTTTCTGCTCAGCTGGCTTATCATATTATAAGCCCCTCTGAGTTTGTAGGAACGGACTATTTGCAGATCCTCTCTTTTCAGGTATATATTAGCTTCGAAATATTGTGAAAGAGAGTGTATATATTGTAACGGTGTTTCTTTTACTACTCCTTCTAGCCTTTTACTAGCATCTTCTATGTGAAGGCCAAATTTTTCGGTTATACTTGTATGCATTGAGTTTCGATATATATGTTTTGGTTTACAAAAGTAACAAATTACAGATGATTTAGATGTAAATTATCTTTTCTAATTTAAAAAATGAATTATTTAGATATTCTTTAACTTAAACTGAAAAGTGACAAACGTAACAGGAATTTATCTGTTTTTATATGTAACTTTTTATTTTTGATGTTTTTCTTACAAAGTATTTTTCTTTAGATAGATAAATTCGGATAATTAAAATTAAAACACTTTCTTCTTACATCTATATTAGATTTACAGATAAAAAATTATGATATCTTTTTCGTATATTTGCGCTCTAATTTGGGGTACTATGCTTATCCCATATCTAAGCGTTGAAATAGAAGATTAATAATATAGAATGAATAAAATACGGAATTTTTGCATTATCGCGCATATCGACCATGGTAAAAGTACTCTTGCCGACAGGCTTTTGGAATACACTAAGACTGTAGAAGGTAAGGATTTACAGGCTCAGGTTCTGGACAATATGGATTTGGAACGTGAACGTGGAATTACTATTAAGAGTCATGCCATACAAATGGAATATATGTACAATAATGAAAAATATATTCTTAACCTCATTGATACTCCCGGACACGTCGACTTTTCATACGAAGTTTCCCGCTCCATTGCGGCCTGCGAGGGTGCTTTGCTGATAGTAGACTCTGCACAGGGGATACAAGCTCAGACAATATCGAATCTATATATGGCTATCGAGCATGATTTGGAGATTATTCCTATTTTGAATAAGATAGATCTGCCTAATGCAATGCCTGATGAAGTAGAAGATCAGATCATTGAATTATTGGGTGTTAAAAAAGAGGAAATTATCCGTGCCAGTGGTAAGACAGGTCTGGGTGTTTATGAAATACTTGATGCCATCATTGAGCGTATTCCCGAACCAAAAGGAGATCCGGAAGCTCCTTTGCAAGCGCTAATTTTCGACTCTGTATTCAATTCTTTTAGAGGTATTATAGCATATTTTAAGGTTATAAACGGGACTATAAAGAAAGGGGATCTGGTAAAATTCTTTGCTACAGAAAAGGAGTATGATGCAGATGAAGTAGGTGTATTAAAACTAACAATGTCTCCACGCAACGAAGTCAGATGTGGTGACGTGGGTTATATCATATCTGGTATTAAAACTTCGAAAGAGGTAAAGGTGGGTGATACTATTACTCATGTCAAAAATCCATGTGATAAGGCTATTGAAGGTTTTGAAGAAGTGAAGCCGATGGTATTTGCAGGAGTTTACCCGATAGATAGTGAAGATTTTGAAGACTTGCGCGCTTCGCTCGAAAAGCTTCAATTGAATGATGCTTCGTTGACATTCCAGCCGGAATCGTCTGTTGCCTTAGGCTTCGGGTTTCGTTGCGGATTTCTTGGATTGCTCCACATGGAGATCATTCAGGAGCGTTTAGACAGGGAATTCAATATGGATGTGATTACCACAGTACCAAACGTATCGTATATAGTGCACGATAAGAAAGGAAATGTAAAGGAGGTCCACAATCCGGCAGGTCTCCCCGACCCTACTTTGATAGATTATATCGAAGAACCATATATTCGTGCATCTGTTATAACGAATACGACATATATTGGGGCTATTATGACCTTATGTCTGGGTAAGCGTGGTATATTGATAAAACAAGAATATATTTCGGGCGACCGTGTAGAGATTATATACGATATTCCATTAGGGGAAATCGTTATAGACTTCTATGACAAACTGAAAAGTATATCTAAAGGATATGCCTCATTCGACTATCATATGCATGATTATCGCGAGGCACGATTGGTTAAGTTAGATATTCTTCTTAATGGTGAATCAGTGGATGCATTATCCACTCTTACACATATAGATAATGCTGTTAATTTCGGACGCCGTATGTGCGAGAAATTGAAGGAGCTGATACCACGTCAACAGTTCGATATTGCGATACAGGCTGCTATTGGGGCTAAGATTATAGCCCGTGAAACAATAAAGGCTGTACGTAAGGATGTGACGGCTAAATGTTACGGAGGAGATATTTCGCGTAAGCGTAAACTATTGGAAAAGCAGAAAGAAGGAAAAAAACGTATGAAGCAGGTAGGTAATGTAGAAGTACCTCAGAAAGCATTTTTAGCAGTATTGAAATTGGATTAATAGTTACAATGCAAAAAACTTACAGTTATTATGATTCATCCTTATTGGTACTGTACATTTTTATGTACGTATTTATTATAGGAGTTATTATTTCGATAACTGCATCTAAAGGTTTGCATATACTTCTTATTCTAACAATTCCTTTTCTTTATCTGCTGTTTGTACGTATTTACAGGACATTTTTTGTTAAAATAACATTTACAGACGATCGTCTTATATACAAGAGTTTATTAAGAAGAATAGAAATTGATTACAAAAATGCAGGGGATGTTCTTTCACTAACAAAGCGTTATTTAAGGGTTACACCTACATTTTTTGGATATTGGCAGAATTTGTATTTTAACTACAATTTTGAAAAATTCGAGAACACGGATGAGATATATGAATTTCCTTTTGGAACAACTTTTGCTTTAATTGGTAATGTCGATGATTATTCTTTGAATCCGTATTTTACACTGATGAGTCCTGTTCGTAGAAATTATGTTACAATTCAATATAGGGAAGAGTTATCTGATTTGTTGCACTATATAATTAAGAGAAGAGATGAGTTTTCGAAAAATTGATATAAAAAAACTGACTCCCGATTCATTCGGATTGAGAGACAAGTGGATGCTTGTAACTGCAGCAAAGCCGGATGGTACAGTAAACACAATGACTGCTAGTTGGGGTGGCTTTGGTGTAATGTGGAATAAAGAAGTCGCATTTGTTGTGATTCGTCCGCAACGATATACAAAAGAATTTGTCGATGATGCCGAATCATTTTCTCTTACATTCTTTGATAGCTCATATAAAAAATATTTATCTCATCTGGGTGCTGTTTCCGGCCGAGATGGAGATAAAATAGCAAAAACCGGACTGACTGTTGTTTTGGATGATAAGATTCCCTACTTCGAAGAAGCGGAAGAAGTTATATTCGCGAAAAAGCTTTTTGTTCAGCGTATAGAAGAAGATGCATTCCTCGATAAAAACTTAGTAGATAGATGGTATCCTGAAAAAGATTTCCATTATCTATATATTGCCGAAATTACCAACATTCTGAAGAAGGAAAAATAATGGAATACGAAGAAATTGCATTAGATAGCTTCACAGTTGTTGGTATTTCTATCAGGACGACTAATCAGAATTATCAGTCGCAAGAAGATATTGCGAGGTTGTGGGAAGCATTTTTCCGCAATGGTTATTTACAACAGTTATTGCCGAATAAAGATTCGAGTGATATTTATTGTATTTATACCGATTATGAAAGCGATTATACAGGTGAGTACACTACTATAATAGGTTATAAAGTATCTTCGGTGGAAGGTATACCTACTAATCTAAGTTTGGCAATAAAAGAAATACCACAGAGCAAGTATTTCAAATACATATCGGAAGGGGAATTACCATATGCAGTGGGTAAAACCTGGGCACATATTTGGCAATCGAATATAGAGAGAAGATATCTGGCCGATTTCGATGTGTATGGAGAAGAGGCCAAAGACCCTAAAAATGCTAAGATTACAACGTTTTTATCTATTAAATAATTTACACTTTACAAGAAAGAATGAGAAAATGGCGCATCGAAGACTCGTCCGAGTTGTATAATATACAAGGATGGGGTATTAATTACTTTTCTGTCAATGAGAAAGGTAACGTTGTTGTAACTCCTCGTAAAGACGGAGTGGCTGTTGATTTGAAAGAGTTGGTAGACGAGCTTCAGCTTCGTGACGTATCGGCTCCTGTTCTGATTCGTTTTCCGGATATTCTGGACAACCGGATAGAAAAAATATCGACGTGTTTTAAACAGGCAGCGGAGGAATATGAATATAAGGCACAGAACCATATCATATATCCTATTAAGGTAAACCAAATGCGTCCTGTAGTAGAAGAGCTAGTGAGTCATGGTAAAAAATTCAATATAGGATTGGAAGCTGGCTCGAAACCAGAACTTCATGCCGTAATAGCAATTAATACAGATTCAGATTCTTTAATTATCTGCAACGGCTATAAAGATGAAAGCTATATAGAGCTTGCATTACTGGCTCAAAAGATGGGGAAACATATTTTCATCGTTGTAGAGAAATTGAACGAGCTTTCTCTTATTGCTAAGGTTGCGAAGAGATTGAAAATAGTTCCTAATATAGGTATTCGTATTAAGCTTGCCAGTTCTGGTAGCGGAAAATGGGAAGAATCGGGAGGAGATGGCAGCAAGTTTGGATTGAATTCAAGTGAATTGCTCGAGGCTCTGGCATATCTTGAAAAGACAAATATGCAGGATTCCCTTCGTCTGATACATTTTCATATAGGTAGCCAGATTACTAAAATTCGCCGTATAAAAACCGCATTGCGTGAGGCAGCACAATTTTATGTACAACTACATGCAATGGGCTTCAAAGTTGAGTTTGTTGATATTGGTGGTGGCTTAGGTGTAGACTATGACGGAACTCGTTCTTCGTATAACGAAAGCAGTGTGAACTATTCTATACAGGAATATGTGAACGACTCCATAGCTACAATGGTAGATGCTGCAAATAAGAACGGTATCCCCCACCCTAACATTATTACAGAATCGGGACGTTCCTTAACGGCTCACCACTCTATATTGGTCTTTGAAGTATTGGAAACTGCGACTCTTCCCGAATGGGATGAGGATGAGGAAATATCGGACAAGGACCATGAGCTTGTCAGGGAATTATACGATATATGGGATGATCTCAGTCAATCGAGAATGTTAGAGGCATGGCACGATGCTCAACAAATCAGGGAAGAGGCTTTAGATTTATTTAGTCTTGGTATGTTGACATTGAAAACAAGAGCTCAGGTTGAGCGTTTGTATTTTTCCATAGCAAGAGAGATTTATCATCTGGCAGGGCGTGCAAAGCATGCACCCGAAGAGTTGAAACAATTGTCGAAGCTATTGCCTGATAAGTATTTCTGTAATTTCTCACTATTCCAATCGTTACCGGATTCATGGGCTATTGATCAAGTATTTCCTATTATTCCTATTCATCGGTTGGATGAACATCCTAATAAGACGGCTACGTTGCAAGATGTAACCTGCGATTCGGATGGTAAGATTGATAATTTCATATCTAATGGAAATCAGTCATCATACTTACCTGTGCATACCAAAAAGAAAAATGAGCCTTATTATCTGGGCGTTTTCTTAGTTGGTGCATATCAGGAAATATTGGGAGACTTGCATAACTTGTTTGGTGATACTAATGCTGTCCATATATCTGTAGATGAAAGTGGTTACAAAATAGAGCAAATGATTGATGGTGAGACTGTTGCTGAGGTTTTAGACTATGCTCAGTATAATGCAAAAAAACTTGTACGTACTGTGGAAACATGGGTGACAAGTTGTGTCAAGCAAGGCTCGATAACGGTAGAAGAAGGTAAGGAGTTTCTATCTAATTATCGATCAGGATTATACGGATATACATATCTGGAATAAGATACAGTTCTTCCCCCTTTAAATTGAAATAAAGGGGGATTTTTTTATCTTATATGTTTTTAATAGCTATTGACTTGTAATTGTAAATCTTCAGCTTAAAGTTTACCAGTTTGTCTGATATTCTCTTAAGTGTTTTGATATAAAAATGATTATATTTATTAACCATCAAAACGAAACGATTATGTCAAAGAAGTCAAGTAGTCCAGAAAGCCAAGCTCGTAGTTCTACGGGACAATTCATTAAAGAGATTCGTCGTAATACTCAAAAAGTTTACAGCTCAGAACAAAAGATTCTTATTGTCATGGAAGGTATGCGTGCAGAACTGTCTGT
>JBKEBA010000054.1:0-15849 GCA_047972895.1 Dysgonomonas sp. | reverse complement strand
CAGTAGAAAGTCAAGGTTTTTTCTTTTGTCTAAATAGGCAAAAAAGGGCAATTTACGACAGTATATACATGCCTAAATCGTGGATAGGCAAGCGTGTGAAAAATGGTCCACGATTTTGAGTATTAGTCATTATGTGTCAGCAACTTACTTCATGACTACTTGATGGTTTAAACGTAATTTTAACCACAAAAAAAGTAGTAAAATGAAACAAAAATCCTTTCATGTTTTATTCTTTCTCAAAAAGAATAAAATCAAAGCAAACGGAGAAGCCCCTATCGCGATGAGAATCACTGTAGATAAGCGGTTCTGCGAAATGTTTATCCGAAGAAGTGCATTAGTAGAAAATTGGGATCAGACCAAAGGAAAGCTTAAAACCAAAGACAAACTATCAACTGAGATCAATATGTATATTGATACGGTGAGGGCTAAAATTCAGAATATCCACAGACAACTAGAAGCCGACAACCTCGAAATATCAGCAAAAGAAATTTGTAACCGCTTTTGTGGTGTAGAAGAAAAGCACAAAACTCTTATTGACGTTTTTGAAGAGCATAATAAAGAGATCAAACAATTACAAGGTAAAGGTTATGCTCAAAAGACAATTATTCGCTTCGAGGGGACAGTAAGATATTTGAAAGAGTTCCTAAAGAAAGAGTATAAGAAGTCCGATATCAATCTAAAAGATATTGATCTACCCTTCATTCTGAAATTCGATACCTTTTTAAAGACTGAGAAGAATTGTGCACAGAATACAGCTATCACCCGATTGAAGCAGGTAAAGAAAATTATGCGTATCGCTTATTCTAATGATTGGATTCAGAAAGACCCTTTTATGACTTACCGATTCAAATTTGAGGAAACAAATATCGAATTCCTAACACAAGAAGAGCTGAACTCCATTATTCAAAAGGATTTCTCTATTGAAAGACTAAGCACAGTCAAGGATATTTTTCTCTTCCAATGTTTTACGGGATTGGCATTTTCGGATATTGAACAGTTAAAGTCCGAACATTTAGTAAAGGATAACAACGGCTCATTATGGATTCGTAAGAACAGACAAAAGACCAATAATATGTGTAACATTCCTCTTATTACAGCAGCGAAGATGCTTATTGACAAATATGCAAACCATCCTGAGTGTATTGAAAAGAATGTATTATTTCCTGTACCTACTAATCAACGCATGAATTCTTATTTGAAGGAAATTGCCGATTCGTGTGGAATTACAAAGAAACTTAGCACTCATGTAGCCCGACATACAGCGGCAACAATTGTATTTTTAGCGAACAAAGTATCGTTGGAAAATGTTGCTAAGATACTCGGACACTCAAATGTGAGAACTACGCAACACTATGCTAAAGTATTGGATAGTTCTATTATGAGAGATATTCAAGAGGTAGATAAGAAGTTTTCATTGTAGTTTCTTTTCATCTGATCACGAAGATATATCAAGAGAATAATTCAGTAAGGTCACGCTCTACGAGTTTGATTAAATAATCTTCCTTTCTACGACTAGCGTATTATTTAACAAAACCTTGCTTTTATTATTCTCTTTCTAAATGGGTGGTTTATCAGTTGTAAAGAAAAAATAATATTCAGTCACAATTTTAAATTCATCTATCAAATAATGAATTTCATCAGAAAAAACAAGAGATTTAAACTCAGTCTCCTGTGAAAATTCTATTTTTGAATTATGATACACTCAAAAAAATATAATATAAAGAATCTCCTGATTTTCCTTTTTGCGACATTGCTTTATGCTTTGTCTCAGATGCTTTTCAGTATTATTCTAATGAAAGAAGATTTATGGTATAACTTCCCCATACAGTTGTTATCCCATTATATTGTGATCTTCAGCATGTGTATAGCCGATTACATACTATTATTATTCCTGAATAAGTATCTGCCCTATTCTAAAAATGTATTCTGTCGTATCATTGCTGATTTCGTAGGGGTAATTGTAATATGTTTGGTCGTAATGTTTTTATTCAACTATCTGATATATGACATATTACTTATTTCCAGAGACGGCTTGCCTCCCTTCCTTGTCAAATTTGCATTTGCGATGACAAATAATATTCCTATTCTGTTGGTTTTTGAACTGATTTATTATTTCCAATCCGAACAGAAAGCCATAGCCGATTCTGAAAAAGCCAAACGTGAAGCATTATTATTTGAGCATGAGACATTACGATCACAAATAAATCCTCATTTTTTGTTCAACTCGTTGAATGTTCTATCGTCATTGATATATATGAATCCAGATAATGCGAATAAGTTTACCAAAGCTTTGTCAAAGACCTATCGATATGTGCTTTCTTTGAATCAGAGACCAATGGTTTCTGTTGGAGAAGATCTTGACGCATTAGAGTCATACATATTTTTAATGAATATGAGATTTGAGAATTCTTTCACCTTTTCGGTTGAGAAAATATCAGCTAATGAAAAGAATATGATCATTCCTCTTACTTTACAACTGTTAATCGAAAATGTATTCAAACACAATGTTGCAACCGAAGAAATGCCATTGGATATAAAAATTATTATCGGAGATAAACACATTACTGTAGAGAATAATATCCAGCCATCTAAGGATACGGATAAAGGAGGCATAGGATTAAAATATCTTACGAAGCAATATAAATTGTATAACAGAGAAATTATTGTTGAGCATACCAGCCAACTGTTTATTGTAAAAATCCCATATATACAGTCATGAAATACCTGATAGTAGAAGATGAGCGATTCGCATACGAAGAATTGAAACGTATGATGGTTCAATTGCGTCCGGATTATGCTCTGGAGAAGCAAACAAAAACAGTGATAGATACCATTGAGTTTTTGAAAACAACTACTGTTGATCTCATTCTTATGGATATACGGCTTGCTGATGGTAATTGCTTTGAGATATTTAATCATGTTGAGGTTACCACACCTGTAATATTTACCACTGCCTACGATGAACATGCTATCAGGGCATTCAAGCTAAACAGTATTGATTACTTGCTTAAGCCTTTTGATGAAAAAGAATTAGAGATAGCATTAAGTAAATTCGAGAAAATATTTCATAGTCATTCTTATAAAACTGATCCTAAGAATTTTGAACAGATATTATCCGTCAAAACTAAAAATCGTTTTTTGATCTCAAAAGGAGAAAACTATCATTATATAGAAACAACAGAGATAGCCCATTTTTATAGTGAGGATGGTGTTGTATTTTTGCATACTCTCCAGAATAAACGGTATATCATCAATTATACTTTAGATCAATTAGAGCAACAACTTGATAACCGCTTGTTTTTCCGTGTATCACGTAATTGTATTGGCAATGTAAAAGCCATCGAAAATGTTGCCAAATATTTCAACAGCCGATTGAAACTCTTCTTTTCCCCTGCATGTCCGCATGAAGTATTGGTTAGTCGTGTCCGTGTACCCGATTTCCTAAAGTGGATGGACGGGATTACTGAATAATTACAGCTTAGTATCTTTTATATAGGGTATGGAAAATTCCATACCCTTTTTTATGCATTTCATTTTGTTAATTCTGAACTCCATAGTTAATCACTTTTGGTATTGCTTCATATCTCATTCTTTTGCTGAAAATAGCAAATATAAATTTAAAACTTATGAAGTTAATATCATTATTGTTTGGAATATTAGGGCTCCTTCTATGTATAGAAGGACAAGCTCAAGAAGTCTTTTTCAAGACAGAGTACATTGGGAGTTCAGACTATCGCCTTTTACCTCCCGGGGATAAACCAAGTGTAAAGATAGGAGATAGTAAAGGTTCTGCTGTTATTTATCAAGGGGCGGTAAATATACCTCTATCCATGAAACTAAATGAAAAGAATCGTCCGACAGCTTGGGGTATTGGTCTTGGCGGATCATACACTTCTTTGAACAACAAAAAATTCACGGATGACATGGTATCCGAAATAATGAACTTACAGGTAGGAATTTATCATTTACGCCCATTAAATGACCGTTGGTCAATGAGGGCGAGTGTGGGTATGGGTGTATTTACACCCTCAACTAATTTTTCTAAAATCAGATTCAAAAATGTACTTGGAAGTGCAGGCATTGTTTTTATACGACATCTGAAACCCAATTTGGATCTTGGCGGTGGTGTAGCGATAAATAGTTCTTTGGGCTACCCGATGGTATTTCCGGCTTTCTATCTTAACTGGAGACTCGAAGGTAAATTCGATGTAAATGTTGAATTGGTGGAAGGATTGAATGTATCGGCAGGTTATGATTTCAATGATTGGTTTAAGTTATCATATGCTCTTGAAATGAATGGGCAAGTAGCCTTGTTAGAGAAGGACGGCAAGGACATGATATTCTCACACCAATATATCGTGACGGGATTTCGTTCTGAAATAAAGTTTAATAAAACAGGATTATCCATGACTGGCATGGCTGGTTTAAATCTATATCGTCCGGCTTCTTACAGTGATAGAACTTTGAAAGGGGTGTTTGCCTCGGATAATGATTATTACTTCACAGTTTCTCCATATGTGTCTGTTGGGCTCAAATATAAATTCTAAGGATGAGAACGATTCTTTTTCTACTTGCCTCCTTACTGTTCTATAGTAATACTCTCATCGCGCAGAACTCAGATGATGGAATAACTCTCCAACAATGTCTCGACTTTGCTATTAATAATAGTTATACCACACATAAGGCAAATTTGGAGGTCAGCAAAACCAGCCATCAGATAGACGAAGCTCGATCAAAGATATTACCACAGATAAATGCTTCGGGTAGTTTCGATCATAGTATAGTTCTACCCACAACGATGTTACCGGGAGAACTCATTGGTCAGAGCGGAACACAAATCCCGGTTCAGATGGGGTCTAAGAACGAATTAGATTTTGGTGTTACTCTTGAACAGGTTATTTTTTCACCAACCTTATTTACAGGGATTAAAATAGCAAAAAACAATAACGAACTTCAGCGACTTCGTTCAGCTATGACAAGAGAAGAAGTGATCTTCAATGTAAGCAACGCATTCTATGACATACTCAATAGTATGCAGGAACTGGACAATGTTAATTATATGGTATCCATGCAGGATTCACTTTACCTATTAATGGAAAAACGAGTAGAAGAAAATATAACAAGAGAAGTTGATTTAAACCGTGTTAAAGTAAATCTGACCAATTTGCAGGCAAGAAGGAAGAATATGAGAAATATCATATTACAACAGAAACGTTACTTAAAAATACTAATTGGAATCCCGGTCGAAGATGCTTTTGAGTTGGATGATTCGGAAATAAAAAGTATTGAAGTATTGAAATCCGGAGAATATTTCCTGCCACAAAATAAGATAGAAATTGATGTACTGAATAAACAAAAAGAGATGTTGGCACTTGATATCCGAAAAAATAAGATGGAGTATCTACCAACACTATCAGCAATAGTAACAGCCGGGTATCAGTTCCAATCGGATAAGCTGAATCTTACAAATAAACCATGGTATAGTTCTGCTATTATTGGTATCCGTTTAACGATCCCAATATTCGACGGTTTAAACAAGCGAAGTCGAATAAGACAGAAACAAGTACAGCTCCAACAATTGGATTGGGACATTCGGGAAACACAGCAAACCATATCAGCCAATTTTCAGAATGCTAAAGATCAATTAGAAATAGCTTATGAATTGGTACAAGTACAATTTGAGAACCTGAAATTGGCAGAGAAAGTATATACCCAAACAATGGCACTATACACCGAAGGTTTAGCAAATATAACAGACTTACTTGAAACTGAAAACTCTTTACATGAAGTAAAAATAGCCTATACGACAGAAGTTCTCCGCTATAAAAAGACAGAAATAGATATGCTAAAAGCAAGCGGAACACTTAATAACTTATTAAGCGACAATAAAAAATGAAATCAAAAATAGTAATACCAATTATTATGGCTGTCTCCATGACTATACTTATTACATGGAAACTGGTAGATAATAAACAAAGTATTGATGCAAAAGCCGAATTGTCACTAGCAGTAAATACAATTGTACCTGTTGTGATAGAGAAGCCTCAATACATGGGTTTAGGCGAGAAAATTACTGTAAATGGTCGTATTGATTCTAAAAATGAAGTAGCAGTGAATTCAAAAGCACAAGGTATTGTTATCAAAAAATACAAAAAGGTCGGAGATGCAGTCAGCCGAGGAGCAATCATAGCTCAACTCGAAAACAATGTAATAAGCCAAAATCTGCGCCTCTCGGAGTTGGATTTCGCCAAAGCTAGGAAAGATGTAGAACGGTTTCAGAATCTAGCCTCTATAGGAGCCGTAACGGTACGGGAATTAGAAAATGCTCAAATTGCCTTACGTACTATTGAAAGCAGAATAGCTGACCTACAAGACCAACTAAAAAATACCTCCATCATATCGCCTATCTCAGGCATTATCAACAAAGATTATTTTGAAGAGGGTACATTACTTTCAGTTGGAAGCAATGTTGTAGATATTGTAGATGATAAATCCTTGAAAATGTATGTCAGCGTAACAGAGAAAGAGGTATTAAAACTAAAAAAAGGAAACAAAGTTTCCATCATTACCGATGTACATCCCGGTATTACATTCACCGGCACAATTGATGCAATTTCTCCTAAAAGCGATGACCAATATTATTATTCGGTAGAGTTGATATTAAATAGCTCTCAGCTACAACCCGGTATGTTTGCTACAGCTATTTTCAATATTGATAAGAACAATAAAAATACTCTTATCGTAAGCAGAGATGCTATTGTCAATGGAATAAAAGATCCTTATGTCTTTGTAGTAAGAAATGCGAAAGCTTATAAGATTCCGGTACAAATAGGGAGTTCGGACGGAATAAATATCGAAATAGTCAATGGCATCTTAGTCAATGACACGGTAATTAAAAGCGGACAAATCAACCTGACAGATGGTGTTGATGTATCCATTCTAAATTTATAAAAGGATGAATATTATAAAAATGTCAATCACCCGTCCGACTACAGTAGTCGTGACATTTGTTATACTTGCCTTTTTCGGTATCTATTCGTTGACCCAATTAAACAGGGAATTGATGCCACGTATGGAATTCGATGTTATCTCCATCAGTACTATGTATCCGGGTGCTGGAGCCAACGAAGTGGAAAACTCTGTAACGAAAAAGATTGAAGATGCTGTTTTCTCTATTGAAGGGATTGACGAAATTACCGCCACTTCTATGGAAAATTTCTCTTTAGTTACTATCAGTTTAAAAACCGGAACCAATTTAGATAAAGCACTTCGAGATGCACAACGAAAAATAAATGTGATACGTTCCGATCTGCCGGAAGATGTGAAAGAGCCTTCTATAAGCGATTTTAGCCTTGCAGATATTCCTATAATGACGATAGGTGCAGTTGCCAATATGGGTGAGACGGAATTCTATGATTTAATCGATCACGAAATAAAACCTACATTAGAAAGAATACCCGGAGTTGCGCAGGTATCACTCATCGGAGGCAATGAAAGGCAAATAGAGATAAATATCAATAAAGACCGAATGGAGGCTTATGGACTTTCCATACTTAATATCAGCAATATTTTGATTAACTCAAACCTAGACTATCCCACCGGAAAAATAAAAAGCAACAATAAACAAATGCAAATCCGTTTGCAGGGGAAATACAACAATCTTGTCGATATAGAGAATGTAATATTGAAATATATGCCCGACGGAAGTGCTGTAAAGGTCAAAAATATAGCAGATGTACGTGATGGGAATAAAGAGACAGAAACTCTTAGCCGTGTAAATGGAATACCTGCCATTGGTATCACAATACAGCGTTCTGCTGATGCCAATACTGTAGAGATATCTGAAACCACAAGGAAGATATTGAATACACTGGAATTGGAATACAAAGCGTCTGGATTGAACTTTATAATTGCGGCTGATAATGCTGAATTCACTCTGGAAGCTTCCAACTCGGTGATGGAGGATCTTGTCATAGCTATCATCCTAGTAGCCTTCACTATGTTATTATTCTTATATAGTGTACGAAATTCGATTATTATCTCAATTGCAATTCCGTTATCGCTTGTTTCAACATTCATTGTGATGTATTTGCTTGGATTTAGCCTAAATCTGATGTCACTGCTGGGTATAACGCTAGTGGTAGGGATTGTGGTGGATGATGCTATCGTTGTTATCGAAAACATACATCGTCATATGGAAATAGGTAAAAACAGAGTGCAATCCGCATATGATGGACTTCGTGAAATAAGTGGAACGATTATTTCAATCACACTGGTTTTGGTGGTGGTATTTATTCCAATCTCTTTGACGCAGGGACTCATCGCGAATGTATTCCGTCAATTTGCTGTCACTATAGCTATTGCTGTATTGTTTAGCCTGTTCGTCTCTTTTACGGTTGTGCCCTTGCTTTACTCTCGACTAGGTAAGACAGATGAGTTTAGCCGACAAAGTTTTATCGGAAAAAGTATACATGCTTTTGAAAATATGATAGAGTGGATAGCCAACCAGTTTTCAACTCTTTTGAGATGGTCTTTATCCCACAAAATTATTACTTCAGTTATTACGCTTATAATCTTTGTTGGCTCTATAAGCTTAATTGCTTTTGGTTTTATTAGAAGTGATTTTGCTCCATTAGGTGACCAAGGACAGTTTGTGATAAAAATGGAACTCTCTCGTGATGTTTCGATAGAGCAAACCAATAAGGCAGCTTACAAAGCAGAAAATATATTGAGAAGCAGCCCTCTGGTGGAAACTGTATTCACAACAGTAGGAGCAGAAGAGAATGGACAATCGCAAGTACGTTTAGCTGATTTACGTGTAAAAATGATTCCACATAATAAGCGTAATATTTCAACTTCGGATTTCTCAAGAGAAGCAAAATCTTTTCTACAGAAGAATATATCCGATGCAAAAATATGGGTGGCGATGACCGATCTGATGGGAAATATTGACGAAGCCCCGATACAATATTACATCACCGGGAATCAGATCGATTCGGTGAGAGCTTCGGCAAAGCTTATTCTTGATAGCATCAGATCGGTAAGAGGTATAATCGATCCCAAATTATCCGTTGAAGAAGGCAGTCCTGAAATCAGCATTATTCCTGATCGAGAAAAAATGTCTGCAATGGGAATCCCTTTTGAAATGTTGGGGATGTCACTCAATAATGCATTCAGCGGAAACAACGATGCGAAATTCAGGCAAAGCGAGTATGAATACGATATTAATATACGTTTCGATGACTTTGACCGTCAGAGTATTGCAAATATCGAAAACCTCTCATTGATTAATACTTCCGGGAATACCGTCAAATTGAAACAGTTTGCAAAAATAGAAGAAACTGAAACACCGGGTATTCTGGAACGTCGTAACCGACGTGCCAGTGTAACACTCAATAGTCAAGTGGGAGGGCGTCCTATTGGAGACATAGGGCAAGATGTCAGCCAAATTATAAATTCGTTAAATCTGCCGGAAGATATTAGTGTAACTCCCGGAGGAGAGCTCGAAATGCAAGATGAAAGTACTGGAACAATGGGAATTGCTCTCATTATCTCCATCCTATTGGTCTACCTAATAATGGTATTATTATACAATAACTACATGTATCCTTTCGTCGTGTTAATCTCCATCCCTCTTGCAATAATCGGCTCATTACTTGCATTAGCATTGACGATGGATACCCTCAATCTTTTTACGATGCTGGGATTGTTATCACTTATTGGTCTCGTAGCGAAAAATGCCATCTTGTTAGTTGATTTTACCAATCAGTCGAAAGAAAAAGGTATGGAATTGAAAGATGCACTTATTGAGGCAACTCATCAACGATTTCGCCCCATACTAATGACAACTGCTGCAATGGTTATAGGTATGCTTCCTATTGCTTTGGCAACGGGAGCTGGAGCTGAATGGAAGAATGGTTTGGCTTGGGTTATGATTGGAGGACTGATCAGTTCCATGTTTCTTACACTTATTATTATACCTGTAGTCTATTATATAATGGATAATATATTGTTAAAGTTAGGCTTGAACAAAGAGAAAACGATCGAAATACAGGACTAGTATGAAACATAGTTTTAAAATTATAGTCTATAAAATTCTTTATGGTATTATTTATACCATAAGTCTGCTCCCCATGTCATTCCTGTATACAATATCTTCCTTTGCTTTTTTCTTTGTTTATTATATCATTGGTTATAGAAAAGCAGTAGTGATTCAAAATGTATCACGTTCTTTTCCTGAGAAACGATATGGGGAGATACTTTGTATTGTGAAGAAATTCTATTCCTGTTTTACAGCCTATTTTGCCGAAATTATCAAAAGTATCTCCACACCAACAGAGATACTTGACAAGAAAATAACATTTGAAAATATGGAACTTATCGACAGACACATAAGTGCAGGAAGAAATGTTATTGTCAGTCTTGGACATTGTGGAAACTGGGAAATGCTAAATTTCATGCCATATAAACTACAGCATAATATGTTTGCTATTTATAAACCTTTGAGATCAGGAGTAATGAATCAATTGATGATCAAACTCCGATCTCGTTTTGGTATGAAATTAATTCCTCATAAATCAATTGTGCGTCATATTCTGACTCAAAAGTCATCTCCTGCTATCTACTTTTTTCTCGCAGATCAATGCCCCCGAATAAAAGAAGATAAATATAAATTCGAATTCCTGAACCAAGAAGCATATGTCTTTTCAGGTATGGAGAAGCTGGCTCGAATCAGTAGATCTGCGGTTATTTATCTACATATTACTCAACTGTCAAAAGGAAATTATAAAATAATCTGCATGCCCATATGTTCAGAAGTGGAATCAATGAATGAAGGAGAAATAACTCAAAAGTATATAAACTTATTAGCCGAAAATATTAGAGAAGAGCCCTACGGCTGGTTATGGACACATAAACGATGGAAAAGATAGAAATATGATTTACTTACTCTTAATAATATCAATAGTAATAACATTTATCTTGATTGGTTCTATAATTATCCTATACACTTTTCTTAAAGAACTTCATGACGAAGAGTAACTTGATGTAGTATAAAAAAAGACTTCGGTCGAATATTAATATTTACATTAAATTTATCTCTATGAAAGAGCTAGTTAAAACAGTGTTTTTGACATTTATGAGTGATAATTCTCTGAATGTGAAAAACAAAGAAATTAAAGATGCCTATGGAAACTTTGTAGCAGAAGTATTAGCCTTAAATCAAACCGGATCAGATTATGGTATAGTCTTTCGGTCATTGAATCTGACTCGTATAGAGTTCCAATCACTGCAAACACAAATTTTATACGAGCAGGGGGAAAAATGCCCCAAAATATCTCTATTTACAGAAAGCTATTTCTGTAATTGATTCTGAATTAGCATTACTAGAGACAAGATTCACACATCCTGAACGATTTATAAAAGAGCAGAACTTTAAATCCGATCTACATATAATCCCTAAGTCAAAAGACTTGGGGATTATTGCATTGGCAGAGATAGTTGAAAGTCTCTATTTAAGTCAAGAAATATTGAACAATGAAGGTAAGCCAGCAAGTAGGACTCAGATTGGAGATAAATTTGAATTGATATTTAATGTTTCTTTTGGAGATATCTCAGACAAGACCAGTGAAATATATAAACGAAAACCATTCAACCGAACTAAAGCTCTTGATTTCCTTCGTAATATGATAATTCGTAAGGACAAAGAAACAAGGTAAAAGCACCCTACTGTATTCTATATATATCATTTTATTAAAGTATTAGAATTGCATTAATTATTTAATCAAAATAAGTGAGGATTACCTTTTTTTACTATTTTTGTATCGATCATTACAATAATAAAAAATGAAAGGAAGACCTAATATTTATCAAAATAAAGAATTGATTTTAAAAGCCCAAGAAGTCTTTTGGCGAAAAGGGTTTAGTGCTACTTCTTTGTCAGATTTGAGTAAAATAACAGGAGCTGGGGCTGGAAGCTTGTACAATACATTTAAAGGAGGGAAAAAAGAACTCTTCAAGAAAGCCCTTCAACAAAGAAAAGATGATTTTAATGATTTCAAAATCAAATTAGAGAACAGTGAAAATCCTATTGAGTTAATTAAAGATTTTTTCCTTGGCGTAACAGTGGCTTCTAAAAATGCTCATCTGAAAGGTTGCATCATTGCTAACACACTAGTTGAAATGACTTTTGTTGATGCTGAATTAGAAAATGAAGCAATTGAAATACTAAAAGATATAGAAGATCTTTATACTTCTGTTATTCTTGCAGAGCAAAAAAAAGGAAATATCAAGTCAAAATTACCTGCAGACTCTTTGGGTAAACTACTGATAAGTATTTGGTTGGGAATAAATTCGTTAAGAAGAATTTATCCAGATGAAATAATACTTAGAAAACAAATTGAATTACAATTACAAATAATAAGCTAGATAAAAACAAAACAATGGATCTACAATTAAACGGTAAAAAAGCATTTATAAGTGGTTCAACTCAAGGAATTGGATTTGCCATTGCTCAACAATTATTAAATGAAGGAGTATCTGTCATTATCAATGGACGAGAAACTGAAAAAACAAACCAAGCCAAAGCAAAGCTACAAGAACTATTTCCTGCTGCAAATATTTCTGCAATTTCAGCAGATTTTTCAGAGAAAAAAGATGTTGAAGAACTGTTGACGCAGCTTAACGATATTGATATTTTAATCAATAACGTTGGCATTTTTGGGGTGAGAGATTTTGAAGCTATTACAGACGAAGAATGGTATAAATACTTTGAAATAAATGTAATGAGTAGTATCCGCTTATCAAGAAAACTGCTGCCCGAAATGTTGAAGAGAAAATGGGGACGAATTATTTTTATCAGTAGTGAGTCTGGAGTAAACATTCCCGAAAATATGATTCATTATGGAATGACTAAATCAGCAATGCTAGCTATTTCAAATGGACTTTCTAAATTAACAAAAGGAACAGAGGTTACCGTTAATACGATTTTAGGTGGACCAACTTATTCTGATGGAGTAGCAATGACTATTGAGCAAATTGCTGAAGTGCAAAATCTTGACATAGAACTAATGAAGAGTGAGATATTGAAACAGACTAATCCTCATATTTTATTAGGACGATTTATCCATCCTTCTGAAATAGCAAGTTTAACAGCATACCTTTCAAGCCCATTGTCGCTTGCGACAAACGGAGCATCAGTAAGAGCAGATGCTGGAGTGTTAAAGACAATATAGTTAATATGCAGAGTCGTTAGTTTATTGTTTCGATTATTCTAACCCATTGAACAGAAGGAAAGCTTTTGATTTCGTACGCAGTATCATAATATGTAAGGATAAATAAACAAGATGAAAAATAATGTCTTTATAACATATTGTATATAAATAAATTGCAAACAATTATTAGAGGGGTAGTTAACTATCCCTCTATTTTTCTGTCTCCAATTGTCAGTTCTTTGCTTTACCAATCGATTGGAATTAATCAGAATATTAATTTCAAAAACAAAGAATTATGTATTTAGATAATGAAGACTTCCTATCATGGATGGAGAAACTCAACAAGAAGCTCACAACTATAGGCAGTGATTTGAAAGCAGTAATAGCAACAGGCGAAGCATTTACCAATGATGATAAATTACTTGACAATCAGGATTTGGCTTTTCTTCTCAAAGTGAGTTATCGAACTCTCCAACGTTATAGGGATAGTGGACAACTTCGCTATTTCCTTGTCAGGCGAAAGACCTTTTATCGTATGGCTGATGTGAAAGATTTTATCCAATCCTATGCCTCCAAAAATGAAGTTGTGATGTTCAACAAGAGCATAGAGGAGGATAAAACCCTGAAATGATTCTGCACTTACTCATCTGAGCAGAATGAAGTAAAAGGGTGAGGGCTGTGCTTAGTCCATCACCTTCCCTAAAGGCTCCGCATTTAGCAGAAACACCCTCGCTCCACCGCTTCGCATTGTTTAGCTAAATTGAGCAAGAGGGAACTGGACTACAGTCCTGTTCTCCTCTTGCCCTTCGGGGCAAAGCCTTCGGCTTTAGTGCTTTATTAAAAAGCACAGTTATAACACTTGCTATAACTGGAATTGATACTCAATTATATTTAAGCAAGTTAGCTATATTAATAACTATAAAATAGTTATAACAATGGAAAAACAGAATAGAAAAACCATCTTTACCACCATAGCCATAGACAAAGAAACAGATAGGCTAATTGAGAAACTCTGTAAACGCT
The DNA here is from genome assembly GCA_047972895.1 of Dysgonomonas sp. GTDB lineage: Bacteria > Bacteroidota > Bacteroidia > Bacteroidales > Dysgonomonadaceae > Dysgonomonas. The sequence continues at coordinate 1,615 of JBKEBA010000054.1, read as the reverse complement.
ATTCGCTGAAAAAAGGAGAAATTACTAAACTCACTTTTCAGTATTTAGACAAAGCAAATATTAATCCAAGCGAAGCTCCCGAATCAACAAAGGCAGAACTTAGGAAGATCAATAAACGACAAGATGATATTATCCGTTTTATCCGACATTACGAAGAAGAGCAGCTCAATCCTATGATACGGACAAGTAATTCAATCGCAAGTAGATTTGATAAGATAGTTAAGTCAATGGAAGATATTATTCTTTCCCATCTTAAAACCAATCAGGAAGGACAGAGCAATCTGTTAAGGATGTTGAGTGATAAGTTTACAGGACATGCAGATGCAATCAATAATCAAGGGAAACAGCTATCGGCAATCTATAAGACCCAACAAAAGGATACTAGCAAAATATTAAAACTGATTAGCTTATATTCAGAACTAGCCACAGCTGGGCTAATGGATGGTAAACGAAAAGAGAATCTAAAAACTGAGATTATCAATCTGACAAATGAACAATAACATCACACACAAACAATAAACAAAAATGAATATAGATTTCCCACCACCATCGAACGGAGTATATAATAATGCCGGTAGCTGTAGACGACTAGGAAATTACCTCGAACACGAAGACTTAGAACGTATGGAGAAAGGCATTTATACCGAGGGCTTTTTCAATCTGACAGAAGAGAATCTATATAAATCGCAAGTCGTAAAAGACATCGACAATAACAAAGCCCAACTTCTTAAAACAGATGCTAAGTTTTATGCTATCCATATCAGTCCATCCGAAAAAGAACTCAAAGCCATGGGAAATCCTGAACAAGAACAAGTCGAATCTATGAGAAAATATATTCGTAAAGTATTTATTCCTGAATATGCCAAGAATTTCAATAAAGGACTATCGGCAGAGGATATCAAGTTCTATGGGAAGATACATTTTGATAGAGATAGATCGGAAAATAATGAGGGAAATATGCATTGCCATATTATTGTTAGTCGTAAAGACCAAAGTAATAAAATCAAGCTTTCGCCATTAACAAATCATAAGGATACCAAGAAAGGAATGGTTAGGGGTGGTTTTGATAGGACTAATCTCTTCCAACAAGCAGAGAAGGGTTTTGATAAGCTTTTTGATTATGACAGACCTCTATCCGAAAGCTTTGAATATTTTAATGCTATGAAGAACGGCTCTATTACTGAACAGATAAGCTTAGAAGAAAAGATACTTGTCCATGAAAAAGAAAGTTTACAAACAGGCTTACATGCAGAAGTGCAAATAAACAAGAAAGCTAAAATAAGATTCTGATGTAGAGATACTATTCGATCATTTTCATTTTAATCAATGTTATAATAATCTTGTAAATTTTCTCGGTTTTTGCTAGGTAGTGTAAATTAAACTGTGTCAGCGTTTGGCTTTCACTTATAAAATATCAGGTTTTTCGTTTTCATTTTTTAATGGGTAATGAAGAACCTGAGCTTTGTTGGTAAAAACGGTTAGGGGTCGATCCCCTAATCGTTTTTCGTTTCAATGGTACAAAGAGTCGCCATCGTTTTGTTGGTTTTACAAAACTAATAAAATAGTTCATATCTTGTAATTAATCGAGTAATTTAAATCTATCAGGGTATATAAT
>JBKEBA010000085.1:0-70942 GCA_047972895.1 Dysgonomonas sp. | reverse complement strand
CTTGAATGCTTAAATCTTGCATAGATTGTAGCAGTATCTTTTTTAGTGCCTTTAGTCCTGTAATTAAGTGTTGCCATATTATGAGAGCTATTTTGTATTTTCCCCACCAATTCCCCAAAGTTAGCGAAAATATGCGAAATAACATGAAACACCACGAAATAAAATTTACATAAAACGCTGATATATAACGAATATAAGAAACAAGTGAAACATTATGAATCAAAGGTTGTACTCCCTTCATCCGCACTGGAAGATCTTCCAAAACAAAGCAAAACTCTGAAAGTCAGGCGATTTTCAGAGTTTTTTTATTCCCTGAAATTTGGTCAAAAAGCAAAAAAATGCAGTTTAAAGCAGGTTTGCCGCTACTAATTCGCTACCTATTTTGAAAAACAAAAAACAGGCAACACTTTGGTAGTACGAACGGTTTTATTTCATTGTATTACAATGTTTTGCATAACATCTCTAAGAGCTTGGATTTATAACTTTATAACCAAAAAAATTCAAGATTATGGAAGAAAAAGTGACCTGTTCTAAAAGTACGTTTTATTTATCGTGCTATGTGAAGAAATCAAATGCCTTGCGAGATGGCAAAGTTCCTATCTACCTAAAGATTACAGTCAATAAACAAGTTGCAGCAGTTAGCTTTCAAGCTACTGTCCTCCCCCATTTATGGGACTCAGCTAAGGAAAAGTCAAGAGCTAAAGACAAATCTGCAATTGAATTAAACAACTACATTAATTCGGCAAAAGCTAAAATTACTACCATGTACAGAGAATTGGAGCTAGATGGTAAACCCATTACTGCCCAACTTCTCAAAGATACGTATCTCGGAAATCATGAAGATGAAGAAAAGGGTAAGACTTTAGTCGAAGTACATTTCGATCATAACGAGCGATGCAGAAAACTTCTTGGTGTAGAATATTCACAGTCTACAATCTATAAATTCGATACTTCTCTGAAATATCTGAAAGAATTCATGTCGATAGAAATGCAAATAGAGGATATTCCACTAAAGGGTATCAACGAAGATTATATACGCAAGTATGAACTTTATCTGAAAACCGAAAAAGGATGTGCAAACAATTCGGCGATTAAACATCTAAAGATATTCAAAAAGATTATTCGTATTGCCCTTGTAAATGATTGGTTACAGAAAGATCCTTTCGCTCCTATTAAGTTCCGACAAGACGAAGTACACGTGGAATTCCTGACTATGCACGAATTGAATATTTTAATGGAAAAAGAAATGCCATGTAAGCGATTAGAGCAAGTTCGGGATGTATTTGTCTTTTGTGCATTTACTGGTCTCGCATTCGTAGATGTTAAGAGTTTGAAAGCAGAACATATTATTAATGGTAACAAAGGAGAGATGTGGATTCGCAAGCCTCGTATTAAAACAAATAATATGTGTAATATCCCTTTACTGAGAGTTCCCCGAGAATTAATAAAGAAATATAGTACTGATAAAGGTTGCGAATTGCGAGGACAAGTTTTGCCTGTCCCTACTAACCAGAAGATGAATGCATACTTGAAGGAAGTGGCTGTTTTGTGCGGTGTAAATAAAAGGCTTACAACACATTGCTCACGCCATACGTTTGCAACCTCGGTTACGCTAGCCAATAAAGTAACTATGGAGAATGTCGCCAAAATGCTAGGGCATTCATCTACCCGAATGACACAACATTATGCCCGAGTATTGGACGAAAGTATTTTGGAAGATATGATGAGTGTAGATAACAAACTGTTTAATAATAACTTTAATGCCGAAAACAATGGAACTGCAAATAATTCAAACTAGAATATATCAAATCAGAGGTTTAAATGTAATGTTAGATTTTGATCTTGCTGAAATGTACGATGTACAGACCAAAAGGCTAAAAGAACAAGTAAGACGGACAGTTATCTGATAGTTAGCTATACTCTTTACTTTTACTCAAGAAGGAATTAGCTTATCGCAAATTGTGACAAGCTAATTTTTTTAGTCTGCAAAATAATTTCCTTCGTCTTGGCTTGCCTCCTCACTTTCCCCTTCTTTCTTTTTATCTTTGTTATGTTAAGTAATTTAAGAGTATTCATTTAAAAAGAAAGGAGCCCGATGACCACTTTAAAATTCATCTTCCGCCCGTCCGTCCGGCAGGGTGATCACCGCGGCAGGCTGTGCCTACGCATTATCCATAAGCGGCAGAGCCGACAGCTGAGCCTTCCCCTGCAACTCGATCGCAAAGACTGGAACCGTTATTCACAAAGCAGCTATTCCCATGCCATCAACAGGGAGATGGCACTGATCCGAAAATCCATCCGACAGATTATCCTGTCCCTGTCCCTGCAAGGAGAGTATACCGCCCAGGATGTCCTCTTGCGCTATAAGACCTGCGTGGCAGGGAACAGTCTCTTGGGATTCGTAGGGCAGCTCTCTGCCAGCTATGCCCGCCGTGGGCAGGAACGTACCGCCCGCGCCTACCTGTCTGCTGTCAGACGCCTGACACGGTTCTGTAACAACAAGCAGTTACCCTTGTCCCGTATCACCGCTTCGCTGATGGAAGATTTTGAGCAGTCACTATTGCTGGAAGGCTTGTCGCGTAATACGATCTCCTTTTATATGCGTAACCTCAGGGTGATCTATAACAAGGCCGTACAGATGCAACAGGTAGCAGAGCAAAGCCAGCATCCCTTCGCCAATGTATATACAGGCATAGAGACAACCCGCAAACGCGCCTTAAGCCGGTCGGATATCAACCATATCCATGATCTTGACCTTTCAGGAAAGCCCGCACTGGATTTCGCCCGCCGTTTGTTCTTCTTTTGCTTCCATGCACGGGGCATGAGCTTTGTGGATATGGTACACCTAAGAAAGAGCGATCTGAGAGACGGTATTCTCTTTTACCGTCGGCAGAAAACTCGCCAGCAGATAGAGGTAAAGCTGACAGGCGAACTAAAGGAGTTGATCGAAGGCTTTGCACCTCAGACACGGAACAGTCCGTATCTCTTACCTATTATCACCCGGCAGGAACACAATCACCGCAGGCAGTATGAAAGTGCCTTGAGATTGCAGAACAAACGCCTGTCGGTATTGGGTAAGAAAGCAGGGCTGAACCATCCCCTGACCACCCATGTGGCACGCCACAGCTGGGCAAGCCTGGCCAAAGAGATCAACACGCCGCTTGCAGTGATCAGCGAGAGTCTGGGACACAGCAACCAGAAGACCACCTATACCTACCTCTCTTCTTTCGACCGCAGTATTCTGGACAAGGTAGGGGAAGAAGTCAGCCGCCTGATACAGCCCATACACACTGTATACAGGTATTCAACCATATCTTAACATAAGACGACATACAAAACAACACGGGAAGTAACGGTTAACGATTAATTGTAACGGGAGATATCTGTGTCCCGAAGGCAGCGGAAGTAATGGAGACAGTAAAAAAAGAATGACAATGAAACAGCAGATATTAAAACAAGAGTGAATAATGAAAATAATGGAGACAAAAAAGACCCGAAAAAGTAAAGAAGATGAAAAAGAATAGTTAAACGGTGCCCTTAAAATAAAAAAAAGAGAACCAGCCTCTTTGACTTTCCCCTCCGTGTGTTAATTCCGTCACCTGTCAAATGACAGCCTTCGATTCTTCTATCAGCTGCAAATATATGCTTTTAAGTTCTTTCCGACAAATAATACAGACGGATTCTCAATACGTTACCCGCAAAACAATGCAAAACAGCACATTTACATACCTCTCTTAGAGTTTTACCCACTACTAACCTTAAACAATTCATAATAAGCATGTTTGACAAATGTTTGACAAATCACGTTTTTCAGCCTGTCCCCGATTAACAGCTATTACCTAAGCCTGAGCACACTAACTAAAAGGAGGCAAACTGACTCCCGAAAATGTTGGACAAATTGTTGTACAAGTAACATTTAGACCTCTGTAAATAATTGATTAGAAAATAGTTATCGTTTTGTTCCGTCATTTGACAGATGACGGAACGAACCCAAACGCACAAGACGATATGAAATATCACAGAATCAACTACTTAACAAACTTTAAGATGAAAACGAAAAGATCAAAACACTTAACACTTTATCTGAGCTTGCTGCTCTTGCTATTCTCACAGAGTGGGACAATCTCGGCCCAGGTGACGATAGGCTCAGGCTTGCCACCCACACGTGCGGCACTGCTGGAATTGAAAACGGAGCAAACCGCCGGAGCAACAACAGTCGGCGATGATAAAAACATTACTTCCAAAAGCGGAGGATTCTTATTACCCCGTGTAAAGCTGGAAAGTACCATCACTCTGGCACCTTTTATTCCAACCAGCGACCCCGACTGGGACGGAGGGATAAAGCAAAAGGATTTAAGTCTCAGCCTGGCAGGACTGATGGTCTACAACATTGCTACGGTAGGCACCTCTCTTTATCCCGGACTATATACCTGGGATGGCTTGCAATGGTCTACTTCCCAGGCAAATCCCAGCAAAATGGAAATCGCCCGACAACCGGAGCCCTTTACATTTTATGAAACAGGAGTCGAATCAGTTGTCCCTTTAACAATACTAGTCAGTGGTGCAACAGGAGTGACCTACAAATGGTTTCAGGTGACAGGCAATAATGTCCATATCCGTGTGGGAACGGAAGTCGGAAAACCGGGAACTGTGTCCGGCTCAGGATTTACGACAGATTCTTTTACTCCCACAGGGGTAATCAAAGGTACTACCCTTAATGCCAACAATACAGGATTTTATAAATTTTATTGTGAAATAGAGGACAGTTATGGGAAAGTTATTCAGTCCGATATTGCCGAGGTGGCTGTCGGTTGCGGAGCAAAGAACAATCAAGGCGAGTGGCTCTCTTTTATGTGCTTTAATCTGGGAGCTACCAAACTGACTATTGCCGACCAACTCAGCCACTCCATGACTATCAGCCCGGCCAACGATGCAGACGGTAAGCATTATTACATCGATAAAGAAGAAAATCTATATGGCGATCTGTACCAATGGGGTCGTATCGGTGACGGGCATGAAAAACGCGGAGCTGCACAAGGTTTTACTCCCGGGACAAACACCGCAGGTACTAATCAGGTGGCTTATACCTCAGGCACAGGACCAACTTTTGAGGATGGTAACCTGATCGGTCCAATCCAGCATTATCCCTGGCGGCAAGTACAACGAGGCACAGCACATTATGGAAACTTTATCTTTACAGGTACGGCTCAGAATTACAATTGGGCATTTGGCCTGATTCCCAATCAGATAGATAAGCTGTGGCAAAACGGACGTTATGATGCGAATGATCCCTGCGCCAAGATTAAGGATAATGGCTTGGATTATGAAACCTATTATCCTGTTCAGGATGGTATTGCCGGATCAAACACGAATTGGCGTATGCCTTCTTCTGACGAATGGGGAAGTTTGTACAAAGGCGGTTCTATTTCGGGTTCCCCTTCAACAGCTACGGCTAATACCTGGAAATGGAACAGCACTAACGGTCGCGGTTCTGAAATTCGTCCTGATGGTGTTACTACTACTCTTTTTCTGCCTGCAGGTGGCTTCCGTAACGCTGGCAATGCTCTGCTGTATCATCAGGGGGGGAGCGGATGCTACTGGAGCAGTGGAATTGTAGGTGCTCAGGCCTACCGCCTGAACCTCAACAGTGGTAGGGTTAGCCCTGCAGACATTATCGGCCGCGGCAACGGATTAGCGTTGCGTTGCATCAAAAATAATTAAGAGCCCCCTCCAACTCCCCCGAAGGGGAGAGATGCAAAGAGGGGTTAAAAGAATATAGAATAATTGCAGTAAAAAACAATGATATATAAAATTTTGTTACTGTGTTTCCTGCTCTCCTCCTTCGGTGGCGTTAGAGGGGGCTATGCCCAGACCGCTATCGAGATGGATTTCCCTTCTTGTCAACACCTGCAATATCACTTTGCTTTAAAACAGGGTAACAGGCTGGATACAATTGTTGTTGGCAGGATAGACGAACAAGGCAAAGCATCCTTTGTTTTGCCCGGTAAGTACACTTTTCATCGGGGGGTGGGCAATCTGTCCATTCCCTTTGGCAATAAGAATATCAATCTGATAATAAATGGTGAAGACAAGATCTCCCTCAAAGAGATTGATACCGATGCACAGGATGTGATTATCTCGGACTCAAAAGAAAACAGCTATCTCAAAGAGCAGCTGGCAAAACAAAACAAGATATTAAGTGAATATGCCTCTTTGATGGATGGAGATGCAGTCCAAAGTTTTGTATTTGCCTTGCCCGAAGTGCGAAAATCAGCATTGGAAGAAGAATATAAGGATTATTGGTCTGAATTGGATAAAAGCGACTTATATGCCTCCGATATGATAAAGCTGTTAAATCTTCTCTCAGGCTTTGGTACTGCCTTTACCCAATCGCAAGAAGAAGTAAAGCAAAACTTACAGGAATACATTGTTAATGAACTGGATTTTAAAGACCTGTACAACAGTGGCTTTTGGAACATGGCACTCGAGGCTTGGTGTTTAGAATCCATGACCGACGATACATTACTGGTCAAACAGAGCCAAACAATGCTCGACAGAACAGCAGACATTCCAACCCGACGCGAACTTACAAACGAACTTATCAAACTCTTTAGCAAGTATGCAAAAGACGAGCTGTTGATGGAATTTGGTGAGAAGTATCTCACCATTCCCATCAATGGAAAGCCTGCTCCCGATTTGGTGACAGGCGGTGTACCCATCCAAGCCCGTCATGCCCTGATTATCTTCTATGATTCGGACTGTGGGTTCTGCCGAAATGAACTTCATCAGCTCAAAGACAAGTACGAATTGTTAAGTAACGACCACAACCAAATGAGGGTTATCTCCGTTTCGGGCGATACGGACAAAGATATGTACGAGGATTTAGCCGGCACCTTCCCTTGGAAAGACAGGCTTTGCGATCTGAAAGGCTTTGCAGGAGAGAATTTTTCGAATTATGGTATTGTCGGTTCTCCGACTATTGTCTTGGTAGATAAAGACGGAATAGTCAGGGGCAGATATGCCCGGCTACAAGACTTTTTGAAATACTAACCTTATGCCCGCAAACTTTAAGAACATACACATTGGAGCGCTGATAAAACAGCGGATGCAGGAGTGCGGCATCGCCATCGGGCGTGCCGCCGCATTCCTCAAAGCATCAGAAGAGGATGTGGAGTGCATGTATAAGAAGAAGTCCCTGGACAGTGATATTCTGCTTCGATGGAGCAAACTACTCAAGTATGATTTCTTCCGCATCTATAGCCAGCATCTGATCCTGTATTCTCCACAGGACGAGGGACAGGCAAAGCGGAGGAAAGAGAAAGAGATAAAAACTAAACTTCCTGTATTTAAGAAGAATATCTATACACAGGAAGTGATACTCTATCTGGTCGGTTTGGTAGAAAGCAAGAAGATGACATTGAAGCAATTACAGGATAGATACAATATCCCATCAACCACTATTTTACGCTGGTATGACAAGTATGGGAAGAAATAATCTGCCAATGAGAAGATTAGCTCCGCTGAACGTTGTTTCGCAAATTAGCAAATGCGATAAATGAAAAATATTGTTGACTGATAACTGATAACTGACATGAACAGACCTTTTTATCACAAACTATATGCGGACATGATCCGCGACAAGTACCCGCACAAGAAACTATTGTGTGCAGAATTTCTAAACAAAGAGAACTGGACGGCACTGGATGTCATACAGGTCGATGAACTGCTTTTCGGATCGGATAAGAAAAAAGCGGATGTACGCATGGATCACAAACACCGTTCGTATGACCCGGAGAGTATCCGTCAGATCCTGCGTCATCAGCAAAGAAACCGGCTGAACAATAGTCAACTTGCCTGTAAGTTCGGATTAAGCCGTAATACAATCGCCAGATGGAAACAATTATTCCCTGAAATACAGATAGAAGCTATGCAATAATAAAGAGAAATGTTTGTCTACACGCGACCGAAAGTGTATACCGGTCGCCCGAAAGTCCTTAGTCGTGAGACAGGGGGTACTTTCAAATTATGTGTGTGATTAGGTGCAGCTTTGTTTATCTCAAAGCTGCATCTACGCATATAGGTAGAAGAAAAGGGTAAGTATAAAATAGATAGGTACGGACAAGCGGTAGATAAAGAGTAAAGCAAAACAAATCAAAATAGCTAAAGCCGACAGGGAGCTTTTCCCCTTACATGACACCACAGAATAACCAAACAAAATTACACACAATCCCTGACTACACGCACCCATAGGAGGGTACAGAGAAAATAGTATTTCCGAGTTCTGGGTTATACTTCTTCATTCTGCCCTCCTTTGCTTCTACCAATCGATTGGAATTAATCAATGTAGTCCGGTATTTATACAGTGCTATAGTATCAAAAGCAGCAGCCTGTATCTATGTCCGGTTAGTAAACAAGAAGGTCTGTGACCTTTAATTTCAAAAAGAAACATTATGTATTTAGACAATGGAAAGGTATTTATACCGAAGGCTTTTCAATCTGACAGAAGAGAATCTATATAAATCACAAGTTGTAAAAGATATAGATAACAACAAAACTCAACTACTCAAAACAGATGCCAAGTTTTATGCTATCCATATCAGTCCATCGGCTAAGGAACTGCAAACAACAGTCTTCTACCTATAAATTAAATGGTTAGACTTATCTTTAACTTTTTGTATAGATATAAAAATATACTTCTATCCTTATTCTCACCGACTACTTATTCTCTTGAAACGTTCGATTGTAGATTGGACGCTCCGCACATACTTAATGGTTTCTCCTCCCCTGAAATATCCGCTTTTACATACAGGATCGTTATAATATTCGGGATTACTTTTCAGTTCGAGATATTTCTCCACATTACCATCCCATATATACGGATTGGCTCCATATTTCAGAGCGAGAGCCTGCGCATCATTCACATGCCCGTTTCCTCCGTTATAGGCTGCAAGAATAAACTTTTCGCGCTCCTCTATTCCCTCAACTTTGCGAAAAATCCTATCTAGCCTGTCTAATAGATCTACTGCCGCCCCAATACTTAAATCAGGGTTCATACGGTCTTCACTCGTGAGACCTAACGAGGCAGCTGTACGCGGCATAAGTCCCATAATGCCGGCAGCACCTGCCCATGATGTTAGGTTATTCTGAAAACGCGATTCGTGATAACATATGGCAGCAAGGAAGTACCAATCATATTTAGTACCCTGTGCATGTTTCTTAAACAAATCATCATAAATGGAGACTGCACCTTTCGGTAAATCCTTTGGAGCAATATAGTCTTCATCGAATTGCTGTTTGCTGAGTTCAAAATACTTTTTGATAATACTTCGATAAACCGGTATGTTATCGTTATCTGCAAACCATTCATCCAATGCTTTTGCCAACAGGTGCGTATCTTTTCTTACTGCCCACGAAGAGCGTTGCTCGAAACTTATCGGCAAGCTAATATCCACATTTCTGTAATATGTCCTGTTCAGTTTGGCAATATATTCATCACAAACCGTATATCTTATCTTGCCCAGCGATACCATTTCTATCAGGTCTTCGCTGGTAATGGTGTCTTCACTTACAGTATGTATGTTAATACCTCCTCCTAATTCGGCATTCAAATTCATTAACCGCTGATAATATTTTGTATCCGCTTCCACATACACCTCTTTACCTATTAGTTCGGTAACATCCTTTACAAGAGTATCTCCTTTATTCGCTCTCTGCACCAGAACCTGATGGGTTATTTGCTCCAAGCCACAGTAGGTAACAGACTCTTTCAGTTCATTCTGGATAGGTACGGCGAAAGCGATGAGATCTCCTTCGCCCTTATCCAGCATTTCTATCAATTTATTTACATTCTCGGCAACCTTCACATTTAATTTTAGCCCGTAATGGTCGCAAAAATCTTGTGCAAGATCATAATCATATCCCATCGCTTCTTCTTTGTAGATAAAATATGACGTGGAACTATTAAGTGTAATAATAGTTAATTCTCCGTCTTTTTTTATCTGATCAAAATCACGCATTTCATGCTCAGGCTTCTTTTTACATGAGAAAAAGAGGCACAGGCAAAGTAAGATATGAATATAACCAAGCTTGGTCATCTCTTCTTTATTGGAATAATGGTTTAGTTGACAAGATATTTTCTACCTTAACATTGTATTCAGCAATAACGCTGTTTACAACATCCGCAGCACTTGGCAAATCATCTATCAATGAACTTATCTGCCCGATTTCTAGTTCTCCATTAGATAAATCCCCTTCGAATATTCCTTTTTTTGAACGTCCGCGACCTAAAAGGGCACGCATTTCTTCAACTGATGCCCCTCTATCTTCGGCAGCCTGAACTTCATCGTAAAAATCATTCTTAACCAAACGTGTCGGACTAAGTTTTTTCAAAGAGAGTATTGTATCACCTTCTTTGAGATTGACACATAACTCTTTGAATTCTTGCGATGCCGAGCTTTCCTGAGTCAAAGCAAAACGTGTCCCCATCTGTATACCTTCTGCGCCCAGCGACAGAGCCGCAAGCATGCTTGCACCCGTGCCAATGCCTCCGGCTGCTATAAGCGGTATAGTAATAGCCTTTCTCACTTGAGGTATAAGCACCAGAGTAGAGGTTTCTTCGCGTCCATTGTGACCTCCGGCCTCGAATCCTTCGGCAACTACAGCATCCACTCCTGCTTCTTCACACTTCAAAGCAAATTTAGAGCTAGGCACAACATGGGTTACGATGATACCGTTATCTTGTAATTTCTTTGTCCAAAGCTTTGGATTACCGGCAGAGGTGAAAACAATTTTCACACCTTCAGATATGATAATGTCCATAATAGTATCTATCTCAGGATACATTAGCGGTACATTTACCCCAAAAGGTTTATCTGTTGCAGCCTTGCATTTTTGTATATGTTCGCGCAGTACTTCGGGATGCATCGAACCGGCTCCTATAAGACCGAGTCCACCTGCATTACTTACTGCCGAAGCTAATCTCCAACCACTACACCAAACCATGCCTCCAGATATAACCGGATATTTTATCCCGAACAAAGATGTTATTCTATTACCCATTATCTTAGTTTAAATTATTTATAATCTTAGTCTCTGTTTAAAAATCTATTTCACAACTCACAAATTTATTAAAATATTAGGAGTCTCAATCGATTAAAATAAGAAACCCGACCAATTTATGATAAAATGAGCCGGATTCCGATTAGTTCGTATTTTTTATTTTATTTTTCAAGTTATCGGATGAATTTTCCCGTTAGGGAAAAGAAAACCCCTGTTTTCAAACAGGTATTAACGCAAAAGGATTTATCCTTTTACCTTTCAACCTGCGGAACTTGTTCCGTAGTATTTGAGTTTTATCTCCACTGATTGTATCAGTTTTTCTTTATTTAATATTATACTAAGTATATATCTATCTTCTTCTTTTTTCTTTTTCCTATCGGTAAAAGTTGTTTCCGTATTCATCGGTAACGTAATAAAATAGATACCCTTATTATCTTGTATAACTTCCATCGCTTTGGTCTGAGGCATATAGGATATTTTACGTACCTTATCCTTTTTAAAACTATTCTTGATAGAATCAGCTATTTGCGTACTCTCTTGATTGCGTACTTTATAAAACTTATTCAACACTGGAGCAGTAACCTTCTGGATATCCTTACTATCAACAGAAGAAAGCGCCTTAAAGAAATCATTCAGTTTTTTTGCTATTTCTTCCAATTCTTCTCCCTCTATTGTTTTTAGTTGATCTAGATAGTCGTGTCGCTGTTGTGCCAGATCGATATATTCGCCCGAATAACGTCCCAAATCGGAATTCTCAATATAAGCCAAGTATGCTTCCTTTGTGTTTGCCTCTGCTGTTGCTACCCAACTGAGCGAATCTATCACATGACGTATTTCTTTAGAATAGGGTGTATCCGGATGATCTTTCAAGAATGAAAATAATGCTTCTACATTGCTTTTCTTACGCAGCTTATCCCATTCTTTTCGCTCGCTTTCACGCAATTCTATTATCTTATTTTGTGCCAATTCACTATATTTTCCTTCGGGATATTGTACCAAATACTTAGAATAGGCAAGAGGCGTATTCTCGCTAATACATCGATTCCAATAAGCGTCATGCGCTTCTTCTGTATTCTTAGTCTGAATACGAATATATGAACCTACTCCTCCGATAAGTACAAGCAGCAAAGCTCCAACAAGTACAAAAATTATTAATTTCTTATTGCTTTTCGGAGGTGCCGCCACGGGGGTATCAATACTTTCTTCCACTGTATTAACAGGAGCTTCTGTTATAATTTCAGCTTCTTCTATTACTTCCTCTAGTGCAGAATTGGCAAGTAATTCATTAGGATAAGAATTATCAGCTATCTCTCTGCAATCTCCACAAAAATTGTCTTCTTCATTCATTTCTTTTCCGCAAAGCGGACATCTGTAGTCACTCTCGTTGTCTGCCATAATATTTACCCATTATCTGGATACAACAAATATTTTTCCCGGATTGTTTTGTAATTATTTAAGTCTTTTTGCCACGACTGGCGAATTTTCTCTTCCGAATCTCCATTTATTATTTGCAATCTCAAAGCATCTGTTCCCGACAACAAATCCATAAATTTAGGATTAGTAAAAAATGCAGCACCTTTTCCCGACTTTTTATAAAAATCGAGTAAGAAACGCAACTCTATAAAAGGCTTAGTTTTATATTTCCTCAAGTCTTCCCCATAGCATTTCTTATTCATATTCAAAGGACTTTTTGCACCCTCTGTTGAACGAGGAGTGAAAGCATAACTACCGAATTTAGATTCGGGAGCACCTATAATCTGGAAAGGAAAATCAGTTCCCCTACCTACACTCACGTTCGTTGCTTCGAAAAAGCAGATGGAAGGATATAATACTATTGCTTGATTATTCGGTAAATTTGGCGAGGGTCTTACAGGAAGAATGTATTCCTGCCCATGCATCCACCCAGTCATAGGAACCACATGGAGATTGCATTGAACACCATTTTTTAACCATTTTTCTCCATTAATCATCTTAGCTAGTTCACCGATAGTCAAGCCGTGTTGCACCGGAATTGTATGCATCCCCACAAATGATCTGTATTTCAGGTTCAACACAGGCCCATCTATAAAATCATTCGGGTTGGGTCTGTCAAGGATAATACACTCCTTATTGTTCTCGGCACAAGCCTCCATCACATAGTGCATTGTACTGATGTATGTATAGAAGCGTGAACCTACATCCTGAATATCGAAAATAACAACATCAATATCATTAAGCTGTTCCGCCGAAGGCTTATAATTTTTACCATAAAGTGATACTATAGAGACTCCTGTCTTAGAGTCTTTTCCGTCTATTATTTTTTCACCCGCATCTGCCGTTCCTCTTAGCCCATGCTCAGGAGCGAATGCTTTTACTATATTTACATTTCGCCCTAATAATACATCTATGAGATGCTTGCCCTCCGAAGACAAAGATGTTTGATTTACGACCAAAGCTACTCTTTTATCCTTAATGATGGGCAATAATTGATCGAGCCTATCCACTCCCAATTTCAAGTTTTGAGCAAAAACAGCTACATTTGAAGCATAACAAAAGAATACAATTAGCAAAATATAAAACTTTTTCATCGATTAACTGTTTTTCTAAAATAATTAAGCTTTATACAAACTTACGTATTTTATTGTATAAACAGAATAGACTGAAATGAATACATTAGATATAATTGAGAAATGCTATAAGAAAGATTCTGATTTGTATAAGATACTCATCAGACATAGCACCGACGTGATGAATAAAGCACTACAGATAGCAGATAAACATCCCGAACTAAATATTGACAAGATATTCGTTGCAGAAGCCGCTATGTTGCATGACATAGGTATATTTCTGACCAACGCACCGGAAATACATTGTCATGGTATAGCACCATACATTTGCCATGGTTATATGGGACGTGAATTACTCGATAGTTTCGGATATCCGAAACATGGACTTGTATGCGAAAGACATACAGGGACAGGCCTTTCTGTACAAGATATAGAAATACAAAAATTACCTCTACCCCATCGCGATATGCAGCCGATAAGCATAGAAGAACAAGTAATCTGTTTTGCTGACTGTTTTTTCTCAAAAACGCATTTGGGCGTAGAAAAACCCGTAGATAAGATAAGAAAGAGTTTGGCTAAATTCGGAGAGAAATCCGTCTACAAGTTTGATGAGTGGTGTATTGATTTTCTTTAAATTAATCAAAACTCGCACAAGCCTGATACTTTGTAGCGACTCAATGCTTCCAATCTTACATTTTTCCCGACCTCTACTCCTTTTCCTTCTAGTGATTGTCTAACTGCCTGATATGCTATTTCGGGATTATTATTATCCTGACTAAGATGGCATAGCCAAATGTTCCGCATTTTTTCGCTATAAATACTTGCAATAAACTCGGCTGAAAGGCGATTGCTGAGATGCCCTGTTCCATTGCTAATGCGCTGTTTCAGGTAATAAGGGTATTTCCCGACTTGCAGCATATATTCGTCGTAGTTGGCCTCTATCACCAGATGATTGGCCTTGCCTGCATATTGCCTAATCTTATCCGTAATCTGACCAACGTCTGTTACAAGCACAAAGGTCTGACCTTCAAATTCGATATGATAACCTACGTTCTCTATACTGTCATGAGGAACATCGAATGCAGTTATATTAAATCCGTTTATAGAAAAGGGAATTTCTTTTTCTATAATTCTTTTTGTCTGGAATAACTTAGCCTGAACACCTCTATTCCTCTGAATACCCTCGTGAATCGTTTCCGTAGCATAGACAGGAATATTACATTTATCGCCGAAGCATCCCACTGTCTTTATATGATCTGCGTGATCATGTGTAATCAATATGGCTATTATCTTTTCGAATGACACACCATATTCTCTCAGCGCCTTCTTTATAGAGCGGATTCCCACTCCGGCATCAATGAGAATACCATAATCCTTAGTGCCCAGATAGTAACAGTTACCACTGCTACCACTCCCCATACTGAAAAACTTATATTTATATTGTGTAAATAAATCGTACTGCATAATTAAATACAAAGGTAGGAGTATCCCCCATAAAAAAAATGTCCATAACGTTAAAATTATGAACACTCTCTCTTTATGCTTTGTTTTTATATCACCCTTTTTTCAAGAAACAAGTCTTAAGTACGATACTTGATCCATCTATTTTACAATCTACTTCGGTTGGTTCTTCTGTCAATCTTATACTTTTCACCTTTGTACCTCTCTTAATTACCATCGAAGATCCTTTCACCTTCAGGTCTTTGATTACTGTGACTGCATCACCGTCTAGTAATTCTGCACCATTGCTGTCGCGTGGAGTTGTATCTTCTGCTTCTGTATTCGCTTCGCCTGTCCATTCGTGAAAGCAGTCGGGGCAAACAAATGCCGTACCGTCAAAATAAGTATTTTCCATGCTGCACACAGGACAATTCGGAGTTCCTTCCATTTCTATGTTATTTTTAGTGTTAAAGCTGCAAAGATAACCCAAATAGGACTAGGTTGCAAATTGACATGTTTTTAGCATAATAATATACTCTAAATGGTGCAATTCTATAAACGGAGTATAAAAAAATTGATGTATCTTTGTGCGCATCAAAATAATAGCATTTACTCATTATTATTTATATGCAAGAGAAAATAATCATCCTCGATTTCGGGTCGCAGACCACCCAGCTCATTGGTCGCAGAGTCAGAGAATTGAACGTTTACTGCGAAATTGTTCCTTACGATAAATTCCCTTTTGGAGACGAATCGGTAAAAGGAGTTATCCTTTCGGGAAGCCCTTTCTCCGTAAATGACGATACTGCATTCAAACCTGCCCTTGATGATATAAGAGGCAAATATCCGGTGTTAGGGATTTGTTATGGTGCTCAATATTTGGCATACCTGTCGGGAGGAAAAGTAGAAAAAGGTAATTCCCGTGAATATGGTCGTGCCCATCTCAATAAAATAAATCAGGGAGAGGCATTATTCGATGGTATAGAAGCGGGTGCACAGGTGTGGATGTCACATGGTGATACTATAACCCTGCTGCCTGATAACTTTGAAATTATAGCAAGTACAACAGACGTTCCGGTTGCTTCTTACAAAATAAATGGTGAGCCAACTTGGGCAGTACAATTCCACCCTGAAGTATTTCATACAACAGAGGGTACACGCCTATTGAGCAACTTTCTGGATATTTGTAAAATGAAACGCGACTGGTCGCCAGCCTCGTTCATAGACACTACCGTAGCAGAGCTAAGAGTACAGCTTGGCGATGACAAAGTAATCCTTGCACTTTCGGGCGGAGTAGACTCATCTGTAACAGCCGTATTGCTAAATAAAGCTATAGGTAAAAACCTTACTTGTGTTTTTGTTGATCACGGACTTCTGCGCAAGAATGAGTTTGAGAATGTTCTAAAAGATTATGAGCATTTAGGATTGAACGTAATAGGCATAAATGCAAAAGATCGCTTCTATAAAGAGTTGGCTGGAGTGACTGATCCTGAGACAAAAAGAAAAATTATAGGTAAAGGTTTTATTGATGTATTCGACGAAGAAGCACATAAGCTAAAAGATATCAAATGGTTGGGGCAAGGAACTATTTATCCTGATATTATCGAGTCTCTTTCCATCACAGGACATGTCATCAAATCACACCACAACGTTGGAGGATTGCCAGAAAAGATGAACCTGAAATTGGTAGAACCTTTACGCCTGCTCTTCAAAGATGAAGTTCGTCGTGTAGGGATGGAGCTAGGCATGAAAGAGCATCTTATCAAACGCCACCCTTTCCCAGGACCGGGACTAGGTATTCGCATACTCGGAGATATTACTCCCGAAAAGGTACAAGTTATTCAGAATGCGGATGATATATATATCCGTATGCTTCGTGAATACGATCTTTACGACCAAGTATGGCAGGCTGCTGCAATTTTGTTGCCTATCCGTTCTGTAGGTGTAATGGGTGATGAACGTACGTACGAAAACACAGTTGTCCTGCGTGCCGTTACTTCTACCGATGCCATGACTGCAGACTGGGCTCATCTGCCTTATGACTTCTTGGCAAAAGCATCGAATGAGATCATCAACAAAGTGAAAGGAGTAAACCGCGTTGTTTACGACATTTCATCAAAACCACCAGCGACCATCGAGTGGGAGTAAAATTTCTCTATTGAAAATATTGACGGCTAATACTCTTCCAAAAGGTATTAGCCGTTTTCTTTGAGTCATTTTTTTTGAAAACTTATCATTCAGCCCTATTTTGGTGAGAATACACTGCAAATATGTCAACATTTACTATTTAACAATACATTGAATAATATATCAACTATTTCCGTATATTTGCTGTGTTTTATAAATATTATCACCGAGATTAGACTATAATATATCTGAGTAGGAAAGCTACCGCAACCATGGATAAAACCATTCTAGAGGCTAAAATAATACGAGATAAATATACAAAAACAGCGACTCTCGACCTGACGGTTGAAGGAGATTGGGTCTTGTATGCCGGGTCTTCTATTGATAATATAAATAAGCTTTCTCCTATATTAACCGGAAATGGCAGTGGAACATTTCCTCTAAATGTTAGTACATCTATTCGTATTTATTTCAAACTGGTTACCGAAAAAGATGAAATACTCCTTACGGAAAAACATCTACCCATGGAGGGCGGCTACAATTTCAGAGATCTGGGTGGAATCAAGACAAAAGAAGGAAGATATACCAAATGGGGCAAGCTTTTCAGGGCTGATGAACTATCGAATTTGACAGAGAGAGATCTCAAATATTTGATGAGTATTCCCGTCACTTCCGTTATTGACTTCCGAGCCCAAAGCGAGACTAAACGCTCCCCGGACAAGCTCCCTCCTACTGTACATTTCACTTATCCTATAGCCATCACTCCAGGGAATCTTAGTACAGAAGGAATACAGGCAAATTTACTGAAAACAAATATTGACTCACATATGAAGCATATGAACCGATTACTTGTGAGTGATCCTGCCTGTGTGAGAGCTTTTCGTATATTTTTTGCTATCGTGCAAAATAACCTGAGTGCGCCTCTCGTATTTCACTGTTCGGCCGGAAAAGACAGAGCCGGCATGGCTACAGCCCTAGTCCTTTTTGCGTTAGGAGTTGATGAAGAGACAGTCATGCAGGATTATCTGATGTCTAAAATCTATCTGAGTGACAAGTACGATGCTTTTATAGCTAAATATCCCCGCGCCGAATCCATATTTACTGTCAAACGAATGTTTCTGCAAGCAGGTATAAATCAAATCAAACGTGATCATGGCTCCATCATGAATTTCCTCACTAAAGAATTGAAAGTAGATATTGTCAGAATGAGGCGGTTATATCTCGAAAAATAACTAGCCCCTTACTCCTTTAGAATCAATCCCCACGACACATTTGTTAACTTTTATTACACCTCATCATTAGGAAACCTTCATATTTTCTAAACAAAATCCATATCTCATTGTTTATAATATTGTATTCTCTACAGAGTAGATAGAATATACATTATAAATAAAATCTATATTAACATTTAAATATTCAATTGTTAATCTTTGGAGATCAAACAAAGATTCATTAATTTTGTCTATATAAAAACAAATTAAATAAATAAAACAAATCATGGAAACAACATTAAAAGGAAAAGAAAGTATGGCAAAAAATGTAACAGCAGTCGCAGATTTTATTGGTAGATTATTTTCATTCAATAGCAGTTTGAAGCTTCACCATTGGCATGTTACAGGAAAAGCAAGTTATGCACAACACATTGCGTTGGATCAGGCAATCGAAGATTTAACAGATGCAACTGACCGTCTTGTAGAAACTTCTTATGCAATAAAAGGGGATCTGGAAATAGTGATTCCGGAAACAAAAAATCCAACTAATATTGTAAAACATGCCGAAGATTTCTTCAATTACACAGAAGGCAAGAGAGAACTGTTTGCAGAAGCATTCACTCAAGCTATAATCGACGATTATCAAGAAGCTATCCAACAATTGTTGTATAGATTGAAAAGATTACAATAAACACAAACAACCATATATCAACCATGCAAAGCGGGGAACACGAAAGCGTTCCCTGTTTTCATTTAATGGAAATCATAATACCAACTTACGTCACTACTTAGACTAACTTGAATAATAAAAATTTATATCTTTGTTGACCCAAATAAGTAGGAAAATAAATAACTAGACATGAAAAGCGATATTGAAATAGCACGGAGCATCGGTTTAGATAGGATATCCGACGTAGCCGTAAAAACCGGAATAAATACCGAAGACATACATAGCTACGGGAAGTACATAGCCAAAGTTCCCGTATCGTATATCGACGAAGAAAAAATAAAGAAAAGTAACCTCATACTTGTAACAGCCATCACTCCTACTAAAGCAGGGGTAGGCAAAACTACCATTTCAATTGGTCTATCGTTAGGACTGAACAAACTAGAAAAAAAGACAGTCGTTGCATTAAGAGAGCCATCGCTTGGTCCCTGCTTCGGCATGAAAGGTGGTGCTGCCGGAGGTGGATATGCCCAAGTGTTGCCAATGGAAGATATTAACCTCCATTTCACAGGCGATTTTCACGCAATCACTTCCGCTCATAATATGATTACTGCTCTTCTCGATAATTATCTGTATAGGGCCAAAGGAACTGATAAATATCTTAAGGAAGTTCTGTGGAAACGGGTTCTGGATGTAAACGATAGAAATCTTAGATACATCGTTACAGGATTGAACGGATCGGCAAACGGTATACCTGCAGAAAGCGGATTTGAGATAACTCCCGCTTCAGAAATTATGGCTATCCTATGTCTTTCTAAAGATATAGATGACCTGAAAAGACGAATTGGCAACATTATACTTGGCTATTTTAATAATGGCAGCATATTCACAGTTAATGATCTGGGTGTAACCGGAGCCATTACAGTATTACTAAAAGATGCTATAAATCCGAATTTGGTACAAACTACCGAAAACACTCCGGCATTTATACACGGAGGCCCATTTGCCAATATAGCCCATGGTTGCAACTCCATCATAGCTACCAAAATGGCGATGTCGCATGCAGACTATGTCGTCACCGAGGCGGGCTTTGGAGCCGACCTAGGTGCCGAAAAATTCTTTAATATAAAGTGCCGGAAAGCAGGAATCACCCCTAAACTGACAGTAATAGTAGTAACTACTCAGGCACTCAAAATGCATGGAAATGTCCCAGTTGAAGATATAAAAAAGAAAAACGCAGAAGGACTACAAAGAGGTTTTGCCAATCTGGATAAACATATAGATAATATGAAATCTTTTGGCCAGAATGTACTTGTTGTACTAAACAAACACTACATCGACTCTGATGACGAAATTAGATTAATACAAGAACACTGCAATCAGCATGGTGTTAGTTTCGCTGTGGATGAATCCTTTGCTAAAGGAGGTGAAGGAGCCATAGAACCCGCAAAAAAAGCAATAGAAATAATAGAAAATACCCCTTCGTCTTCTCTTAATTTTACATA
This sequence comes from Dysgonomonas sp., assembly GCA_047972895.1. Taxonomy (GTDB): domain Bacteria; phylum Bacteroidota; class Bacteroidia; order Bacteroidales; family Dysgonomonadaceae; genus Dysgonomonas. The sequence goes on along the minus strand of JBKEBA010000085.1, from coordinate 50,388 downwards.
TGAGGATAACGATACTATCGAAACGAAGATTCAGAAAATTACAACACGAATATATGGTGCTGAATCAGTCATTTTGGATGATAAAGCAAAGAAGAAACTGAACCTTATCCGTTCTTTAGATATAGAGCACTATCCTGTATGTATAGCAAAGACACAATACTCCTTTTCTGATAATGCACACGAATACGGTACACCTAAGGGCTTTACAATTAAGATTAATGACATTGTAATTAATAATGGTGCTGAATTTATCGTCGCCATTGCAGGAAGTATTATGCGTATGCCTGGACTGCCTGCCAATCCGCAAGCAAAATATATCGACATCGTGGACGGTGTTATTGAAGGTCTAAGCTAACCTTGTTATATGAGACTACAACTATCTATATTTATTTTCCTACTTTCATCTACAATCTTCGTAGCTGAAGCAAGGAATATCATATATAGTGAGGCGGACTCTGTCATCTATGAAGCATATGTAAAACAATTTACGAAAGAACGGGACAAGCCTTTCGAAGAAGTGTTAATAAACACAACCAAACTCTTCCTAGGAAAGCCATACGTCGCATCTACACTAGAAGCCTCGGAGAACGAAGGACTGGTAATAAATTTACGAGAATTTGATTGCACAACCTTTGTAGAGAATTGTATTGCTCTTTCTTTGACAATAAAGTCAGAAAATCCGACTTTTGAAAACTATTGTCAACAGTTAATAAGAATCCGCTATAGAAATGGAAAAATAGATGGTTATACTTCCCGCTTACATTATACTAATGATTGGATATATGAGAATGAGAAGCATAGTATAATAAAAAATATCAGTTCAATAATGGGAGGAGAACAGGTTGAGAAAGAAATTAATTTCATGACAACACACCCCCAATCATATAAACACCTGAAAGACAATCGAAAAAACATTGAAAAACTAGAGAGAATAGAAAATGAGATAAATAGTCGCAGTAATTATATTGTAATTGCGAAGGAAAACATTATAAATATAGAGAAGAGTATTCGCAATGGAGATATTATTGCTTTCGCCACATCCACAAAAGGATTGGATTATTCTCATATAGGAATGGCATATTGGAAGGCTGGTAATTTATATTTCATCCATGCCTCAAGTAGGATGAAAAAAATTGTGATTGAAGAGAAAACATTATCAGAGTACTGTAAGATGTCTAAAAGTTGCACAGGAATTAGCATTCTTAGAATAACCGACATTAGATAACTATGAGAAATAAGGCCTTACTCTATAATATGGATGGAAGATCTCAGTTTTTCTTCTTTTGCTTTCTCTCCTTCATTGGATATATATTCGCCATATCCATATTACTACTCGTTTTTGATATGGCACAAGTTACTCAATCAGCCTCTATGGTAAGGATAGCAATGATAATACAATCTGTGTGCCTTTTCTTTGTCCCATCTCTTGCCTTTGGCTATTTATGCCAGGAAAACCCGATGAAATACTTTAAAATTGAATCGGTATCAAAGCATTGGCCAATGGTATTACTATTAAGTATTTTCCTGATTATTGTAATTCAGCCCTTCATATTTTCAATTAGCTACTATAATCAACAAATGGTTCTACCCGAATCAATGACTCCTTTAGAAAACTGGATGCGCGAGGCAGAGTTTAGTGCAGAGAAATCCTTAAATCTTCTGTTTGTAGATAAAACAGCTATTGGGCTTATACTAAATCTCTGCATACTTGCTGTAATTGCTGGACTTGTAGAGGAACTATTTTTCAGAGGTTGTTTGCAACAAATAATCCAAAAAATATTTATCAATAAACATGCTGCCATTTGGATTACCGCGTTTATATTTAGTGCAATCCATTTTCAGTTCTATGGTTTTGTTCCTCGTTTGTTGCTAGGTGCTTTATTAGGCTACCTCTATTTTTGGAGTGGCAACTTATGGGTACCAATACTCGTACACACAACACACAATGCCTTGAATGTCATATTAACTCATATTTATATTGGAACACCAGAATATGAACAAATGCAGAATTTCAGCTTTGAGAACAATACTCTGTTTATTTTAATTAGCTTTGTTTTTGCGACGTTAGTATTATACATTATTTACAGAAAGAGCCAACAGCAATTCCATGATTCTGAGAATTAAATATTAACTTTGCAACTTTATTTCGAATATGAATATCGCGGAAAGAAAAGAAGGATTCGGACATCTCATTGATTGGATTATTCACTTTGGTGATTTATTATTAATCAATGCTTTCTTCATTTCTGTATATCTCATCTTTCAGCAAGATGATGTTTTAGTTGACAGTCTGCATTATAGGGAAAAGATAATAGCTTTCTTACTTATTAATTTAAGTTATTTTCTTGTTTCTTCGTTCATACCTTTTCGGATAGCCCTCAATGTTATTCACCTAGAAAAGATAGTACAACACTCATCTGCTTTTATAGCATTATATGGGTTATTTGTCACAGCCGGGTTTTCTATATTTCGGATAATCAGCATTCCTGTTATACCGTGGATTATAGGATTCTTTGTGTTGGGTACACTTCTTATAGGGTGGCATATATTATTTCGTATTCTATTAAAAACATATCGTAGAAAAGGATACAACTATAGGCAAGTCATTATAGTTGGAGGTGGTGCTACAGGCATAAAGACATACGAATCACTCATGTTCAGTGATTATGGGTACAAGGTGCTTGGCTTCTTTGATGATGATCCCAATAAAAAAGAAGCGATGCCGAAATACTTGGGGAAAGTCGCCGAAATTGAAGAATATGCAAAAAAAGAAAACATAGACGAAATATTCTGCACTATTCCTGCAAATCAAGAAGATACGATCTCTGAATTAGCTATATTCTCCGAGAAAAACATGATTAGATTTTATCTTGTTCCTGAGTTTTATAGGTTTTTTAAGCGTCGATTTTCATTACATTTTATAGAATCAACTCCAATTCTTAGCTTGCGATATGAACCGCTACAACATTTTACAAATAGGTTTGTGAAGAGATGTTTTGATATCATTTTTTCTGGATTAGTTCTTATTACTATCTTTCCTATTATATATTTGATTTTCGGTATCATAATAAAATGCTCATCTCCTGGCCCTATTTTCTTTAAGCAAAAAAGAACAGGTATAAGAGGACAAGAATTCTATTGTTACAAATTCCGATCGATGCGAAAAAACAAGCAAGCAAACACTTTGCAGGCGACAGAAGGAGATCCTCGCGTAACAAAGGTGGGCGCCTTCATGAGAAAGACGAGTATTGATGAATTACCTCAATTTATAAATGTTTTTAAGAACGATATGTCCGTTGTAGGACCGCGTCCTCATATGCTCCAACATACTGAGTTATATTCTTCTATCATAGATAAATTTATGGTTCGCCATCTTGTTAAGCCCGGAATTACGGGATGGGCTCAGGTTTCGGGATGCAGAGGAGAAACCAAGACCGTGGAAGAGATGGAAGAACGAGTAAAAAGAGACGTTTGGTATCTCGAAAACTGGACCTTCTTCCTCGACTTAAAGATTATATTCCTTACAATAAGAAATGCCATTAGAGGCGAGGAAAACGCCTACTAGATTCACAACACAAACACTTCTTTATTTGTATATTTTCCGTGCATTTAATGCCATCCTATATTTTGCAGCATTTTGTTGATGCTCACTATGAGTCGTAGCAAAGTTGTGATATCCTGAAAAATCTTCTTTGGCACACATATAGAAATAATCATGCTTTGTATAGTTCAATACAGCATCAATCCCTTTGATAGATGGAATGCGTATAGGACCTGGAGGCAAACCTTGATGCAAATATGTATTATAAGGAGAATCAACCTCAAGGTGCTTGTTCAATATTCGACGTAAACCAAAATCACCGACAGCAAATTTCACAGTAGGGTCAGCTTGTAAAGGCTGTCCTATATGTAGACGATTTAAATATAACCCCGCGACTATAGGATATTCTGTGGAATATGTGCACTCCTCTTCTACAATAGATGCTAAAGTAGAAACTTCAAGAGAAGTTAACCCTATCTCTTTTGCTTCACTCTTTCTTTTGTCAGTCCAGAATGTATTATATTCATGTTTCATCCTTTCTAAAAAACTATTGGCTGAAACATCCCAATATACTTCATAGGTATTTGGGATAAACATAGCTATTACTGTTTCTGGCTTAAATCCTAATTCTTCGCACTTTTGCGGATTGTCTAATTGACTTAGTAACTTCTCTTCACCAAACATGAGTTGTTCTCCTATTCGTTCAGCCAAATTATCCTTTGTACGGATATTGTTGAATTTCAACTTAACAGGGGTCTGATGTCCACTACGGAGATTTTTAATAAGGGTATAAATATCCATATTAGAGTTAACGGCATATCGTCCCGCTTTGATATTATCTTTATAATTTAAAGCAGAAGCTAGCACATCAAAATTAGATACACTCTCTAGTCGTGCACTATCTTTCAACTCCTCTAGCAACGCATTATAATCTCGTTTTTCGTCTATGTAAACATAAACTGTTTTGTCAATATCGAAACCTGTGGTGATAACAGTGTAGCCATAAAAGCCTAGCGCTCCTGCAATAACCAGAAGTATTAATAATACAAATAGGATTTTCTTCTTCATATCTGATTTTCGTTTAATAACAAAGAACTGTCACCATAACTCAAAAAACGATATCCTCCATCAATAGCGTGTTTGTATATCTTTATCCAATCTCGATTACCGACAAATGCCGAAACAAGTAGCAGTAATGTGCTTTGAGGCTGGTGGAAGTTAGTAACTATACCTTTAACTATTTTAAATTCATATCCCGGAGCTATAATGATTTGTGTATGGGCAACAAGGGTATCTAAACCCAGAGCGTCAAGATAAGCAAGAATATTCGATAAAGAGTCTTTTACTGATAATTTATCGCCCGACGCCTCATAAGCTTCCCACTGGGAAACATTTAGATCAGCACTAGCCTTGTCACTAAGTTTTAGACCTATATAATATAAACTTTCAAGCGTACGTACCGAAGTAGTACCTACAGCAAGAATTGCACCTTCATACTTCAATATCTGCTCTATCACATCCTTTCTCACAGAAATAAACTCGGAATGCATTATATGATCTTTTATCTGCTCCGATTTCACAGGACGAAATGTCCCTGCTCCTACATGAAGCGTGACTTCTGTCGTTTCAATGCCTTTCTTTTTAAGGGAATCCAATACGTCTTCTGTAAAATGTAGCCCGGCAGTAGGAGCAGCCACAGAGCCATCTATTTTTGAATAGACAGTTTGATATGTTTGTTTATCATTTTCCTCTGTATCTCTGTTTAAATAAGGAGGAATCGGCAACTCTCCAATAGCTTCGAGCAGTTCCGAAAACGTATATTCCGATTTATTCCATTCGAACACTATGACGTGAGAATCACCTGCCTGTTGTATTCTTCTCGCCGTAATAATTATATGCTGACCCTTTATTTCTATATCTTTCGTTAGATCCCCTTCTTTCCATTTCTTCAGATTACCTATCAGGCAAACCCATGAGCAACGCTGTGTTTGCTGGAAGTTCAACAAGTAGTCATTTGGGCTATGTGGTTCTAAACAAAAGATCTCTATCTGTGCACCTGTTGCCTTTTGGAAATGCAAACGGGCTTGAATAACTTTTGTATTATTAAATATAAGCAAACTGTTTTCAGGAAGGTAATCCTTCAAATCTTTAAAGCCGGCATCTTCGATTTCTCCATTCTTATATACCAACAATTTGGAACTGTCCCGTTCGGGCAAAGGATACTTTGCTATCCGGCTGTCCGGCAAGTCATAGTTGTAATCCTCTATACGTATATTTTTCGGATTTGATATTCCCACTTTTTCTTTTTTTATCCGACAAAAATAAGCAACTTTGCGTGAATAAAAAAGCTTGAGAACAGCTAGATTAGATTAATTAAGGAATCATGAAAATAGGAGATAAAGTCCGCTTCCTAAATACAACAGGTGGTGGTGTCATAAAGGGCTTTCAAGGTAAAGATATTGTTTTGGTTGAAGACGAAGAGGGGTTCGACATACCTGTGTTGATGAGAGAAGTTGTAGTGATAGAACCATCGACCGACATGCAGGTGCGTCAAGTAGCAAAACCAGCCACAAGTATTCAGACAGAAGTAGCCATAAAAGCCAAGGTTGAAGAATACAAGATAGAAGAAACAAAAGAAGGTGAACAATTGACAGTTCATCTTGCCTATCTACCCATCGATATTAAGAATTTAAGTACTACAGCTTTCGAATGCTATCTGATAAATGATAGCAATTACTATCTTTCATATAATTATATGAGTAGATTAGAAAGCGGATGGATGAGTCGAAATACAGGAGTCATAGAACCGAATACTAAATTATTCCTCGAAGAATTCAGTAAAGAGATACTTAACGATATTGAACATATTTGTCTGCAATTCTTCGCCTATAAAAATGGAAAAACATTTGCTATCAAAAATCCTTACTCGGTAGAGGTACGTATCGATACGGTGAAATTCTACAAACTGCATAGTTTCAGAGAAAACGATTACTTCGAAGACGAAGCTATAATATATCCTATAGCCAGACGAGATTTGGCAGAACGGGAGTTTACTGTTTCTGCTGAAGAAATAGAATTAGCCATGAAGCAGAAAGAGCATCAGCGTCCCCGCATACAGCCAATTGTAAAAAAAGAGAAAAATACAATTCTTGAAATTGACCTACATGCCGTTGAACTTCTTGATAATACAAATGGATTATCTTCCGGCGATATATTGGAATATCAGTTGACAAAGTTCAGGGAAGCAATGGAAGAGAACAAAAAGAATAGAGGACAAAAGATTGTATTCATCCACGGCAAAGGAGACGGCGTTCTCAAGAATGCTATATTAAAAGAATTGAGCACAAAATATAAATCGGCATACTATCAGGATGCTTCTTTCCGTGAATATGGATATGGAGCAACGATGGTCACAATAAAATAAAGAACATTAATTTCACAAAATTCAAAACAGAATGAAAAGAGGGATTCTCATAGTATTAATCTTTGCAACTACACTGATGAGCTGCGACAGTCTTCAAAAAGGACTTGTGAGCAGCTATAATATGGTTAACTGCGAATATAGTTATAAATCCATATCAGGGTTAAGTATATCGGGGATAAACGTATCGAACGGTTTATCACTTACAGCCATTCCTAAAATTACATCGATCTTGTCAGGGACAGCAACATCTATCCCAATGGATTTTACATTGAACTTAAACGTAAAAAACCCGAACCAATCCGAAGCATTAATGAACGGACTGCAATACATAATCAGCATCGATGATATCCAGTTTACAACAGGTTCGATAAACAAAACTCTAAGTATCTCATCGGGACAGACACAGACTTTGCCTCTTTCTATAGGCTTCGATCTGGCTACGCTGATGAAAGGCGAGTCAAAAGATGCTGTAGTTGAAATAGCGAAGAACTTTGCAGGGATAGGTTCTAAAAAATCCAATGTTACTATAAAACTAAAACCGTCATTCAATATTGGAAACTCAGTGGTAACTTCTCCTATCTATATTCCTGTAAGTTTCAGTTTCGGAGGAACTAAATAAAGGGTGTACTTGTTAATATGTAAACAACTCATCTATGGAATATAATATTATACATAACGAAGTAAAAACCCGTTTTGAGGTACAGGTAGAAGGCTTAACTTCACTTGTTGATTATCAGAAGAAAGACAATGTATTTCTCGTAACTCACACCGAAGTCCCAACCAAATTGGAAGGCAGAGGCATCGCAGCTGCATTGACAAAAACCCTGTTAAACTATATACGTGATAATGGATATAGAGTTCAACCCATATGTCCATATACAAAAGTCTATATACAACGACATCCCGAATATCAGGATATAACAGTATCTCAAGAGGAGGAAGAATAACAAAAGAGGGTTTTCATTTGAAAACCCTCTTTTGCTTATTTATATGATATCTTATCCCATTGAAAAGTCTTGGAACCTTCTATAAGAAAGGGTTGTATCTTTTTATAATCATCTTCGGGCAGATAGTTCTTTATATCATAACTTGCATCCAAAGACGTGCCATCGGGAGATAAAGTCATTTTTATAGGAGTCATGTCTAGCGCCGCATAAGCATTCTTGAAATCCTGGCTATCTTTATCCACATCGGATTTTATAAACCATTCCTTCGTCTTTTTGGGGAACAGACCTTGTGCTATCGGTATCCACTTCGTAGTATAGAACTGTATTTGACTGTCACATGCCTTACCGCAAACTGTTTTTACCACACATATAATCTTTGTATCATTAATCAACGGTAGTAACTTTATCTGCGTAGTACCGGCTTCAGATGTTTGCAGCGAAATATAGTCCGGCGAAATAGCCAAACGTTCCACCGCACCCACTGTTTCTCTTTCCACCGTTATCTGAGCCGTGTCTTTAGCGTTTGCCAACAACTTATCTTTCTGGGTGGCATCCAACCCTAGGATAATATCGCTAGGCATGGACAGGATAATGCTTTCCAGCTCCTGTGCATTTACAGTAAACACTGCTGCTGTGATAAATGATAATATCAATAATGTTTTCTTCATGAGTCTTATTTTGTTCCCAAATATAGGAAAAACATTGCTACAATTATTAATACGAGATCGATAGCTTTCCCTTTTAAGTTTTTTTCATGGAAGAATAATACTCCTCCTGCGAACGAAACCAACACACTACTGCGCCTTACCATCGAAACGATGGAAATCATGGCATCAGGATAAGTCAAAGCATAAAAATATACGAAGTCGGCAATCGTAAGGAATACCGATACTAGAATGATGCTCCATTTCCATTTGAACGGGGTATTCTTTTCCCGCTTCGGATACCATAAGGTAATAAGGACTATCAGCATCAAAATACATTGGTAGGTATTGAACCAGAATTGTACCGCTGTGGAGCTAAACTGCTGCATAAGAAATTTATCGTACAATCCACTCGCAGCACCAGCAATAGCAGCCAATATGAGAAAGAATATCCACTTGTTTTTATGAAAATTAATACCCTCTTTTTTGCCTGATAGGGAAAGCAGAAAGAATGATATGATGGTAATGATAACCCCTATCCATTGATACAGATTCAGCCTTTCTCCGAATATAAGTAGTGCCCCTATTAATGTCATCACCGGACGTGTAGCATTGATAGGCCCGGTAATAGTAAGGGGTAAATGCTTTATAGCAAAATAGCCGAATATCCACGATGTAAGAACAATAACCGACTTAACAAATATATAGCCATGTGTCTCTATCGCCACAGACGGAACATATCCAATGGTTCCGCTCAAGGTGTCAGGCGATATGCGTGATATTAAAACCAAAGGGAGTAATAATAAGGAGCAGAAAAGTGTATTAAGGAAAAGTACAGGGATAACAGCATTCCCATCTACCGATTTCTTTTTACAAATATCATAGCACCCCAAAAAGAATGCTGAAACAAAAGCAAGAGCTAACCACATTTCGATAAACCTAACCTTCCATTAAATCAATTATCCGGCCAGACTTAATGCGATATGGCCCTGTCAATTTACTATTCTGGGATTTTAATTCCTTCATCCTATCCAAACATTCATCAATCAGTTGCTGCAAATATTGCACATCCGAAGTATCCCAATACTCTCCTTCGTCAACAACTTCCAGATTTTCGAAACTAGAAGATATCTTACGAAGCAGATCAATTATTTTTATATGGACACTTATATCTGCAAATTGAGTTTTACAATAGTCCTGTATATAATAATTTTCATCAAACTCGAACGTCAATAAGTCGGTATTCTCGTCAGGCTGAACTGTTATTCCTCTCACAGAATTTACATAATCCCAATCTTCGTCATCTTTAACACGTTCCAACAATTTGTTTTTATCCTCAAAGACAAAATAAGGCATATTATTCTGGGCGCAGAATTCTTTAATAATATGAATGACATTACCAAAGTATTCAGGCGATTTCAATTTGCCTTCAAAATGTATCGTTACTCCCATCCTAAATTTGATTATGATTTATCTGTTTTCAATATACAATTTAGCCATATATAACCAATTATACCCGACGCAAGCGAAGCAAGTAATATCATCAGTTTCGATTCATTGATGAAGTGTAGATTCCCTTTGAATGCTAACAATGTAATGAATATAGACATCGTGAATCCTATACCTCCTAACATTCCTACACCCAATAATCCTTTCCAATTAACACCTCGTGGCAAAGCACACAAACCTGTTTTAACAGATAGATAGCTAAACAATGTTATACCGATAGGTTTTCCTACCATCAACCCGATAATAATACCCAGAGCAAATGGTTCACCAATAGATTGATCCCAACTACCTTCAATCAACATTGCCGTATTAGCTAAGGCAAATATAGGTAATACACCAAATGCCACAGGATAATGCAATGCGTGCTGCATCTTGATAGAAAGACATTTAAGATCTTTCTTTCTGAATGGTATCGTAATCGCTAGCAATACGCCTGCGATAGTTGCGTGCACTCCGGAATGAAGCATACAATACCACATGATGACGCCTCCAAGTATATACGGAACTACATTCTTAACATTAAACTTCTTATTCAATACTAACAGAAGGATAAACATCCCTATTGCTATGAGAAGATAAGTCCAAGCCAGAGATTGCGTATAGAATATCGCAATAACTATTATCGCACCTAAATCATCTATAACAGCCAATGCCGTGAGGAATACCTTCAATGCTACAGGAACACGGTTTCCTAATAACGATAATACCCCAAGAGCAAAAGCTATATCCGTAGCCATCGGAATACCGAACCCGGCATGCGTTTCCATTCCATAATTAAGAGACATATAGATCCCTGCCGGAATAAGCATTCCACCCAATGCTCCGGAGATAGGTAACATAGCCCGTTTTATACTAGACAATTCACCTTCATAGATTTCCTGTATCAATTCTAAGCCTACAAGCAGAAAGAAAATGGCCATAAGCCCATCATTAATCCATTCTGCCAAAGTATGGCTTCCAAGAGGAATCTCCCAAAAACCTCTATAACCAGCTCCAATTGTAGAGTTAGCCAACAAGATAGAAATTAATGTACAGATAATGAGAGTAAGTCCTCCCGACTTTTCACTCTCCATAAATCCCCTCAGAGTCCTTCCACTTAAAACACCTGAGATTTTCATTGTTTACTTAAATATATCGCTATCGTATTCTATTTCCTCCAGAAATAATGCCTGAGCGGGAACCGAAGTACCTGCTTGTCCTCTGTCTTTTGCTTCGATAATACGCCGCATATCCTCCACTCCGATTTTCCTTCTTCCCGCCTCCAATAGAGTTCCTACTATAGAACGAACCATATTTCGCAAAAAGCGGTTAGCCTGAATAGTAAAGATATAGTCATCCCCTTTCTTTTCCCAATAAGCCTGCATAATGATGCAATTATTGGTTTTTACGTCGGTATGCAGCTTACTGAAACTTGTGAAATCCTCATACTCGAAAAGAATCTTCGCACAAGCATTCATAGCTTCTATATCGAGAGTTCCATATACTTTATGCTTAAACTTATACAAGAAGGGATCTTTTGCAGTCGTTACATAATATCTGTATAATCGAGATGTCGCATCAAATCGTGCATGAGCATCCTCTCGCACCTTTGCTACATTATATATTACTATATCTTTCGGCAATAAACTATTCAACTTATTTGTCAGCAGACCCAAGTCCAGATCCTTATCTTCGTGATCGAAATGCGCCGCCATCATACGCGCATGTACTCCGGCATCAGTACGACCTGCACCAACAATCGGAGTCGGAACACGCAACAACGTCGCGAGAGCTTTCTCTATAGTCTCCTGCACCGACATACCATTAGGCTGAACCTGCCATCCACAATAGCTTTCACCATTGTATGCCAAATATATAAAATATCGACTCATTATCAAACAATAGACGAACAGCTTTCTATCTACCTCACTGTTATATGAAAGCAGGATTGCTTACGTTCATGTTTTATATAACATCTTTCGCGCTGCCTCAAATCATGCAACACTTGTCCGAGTACAGCTTTAAGGCGGCCATCATCCAACGTACGATCATCGGCTGAATTCACCTTATCAAACCTTGTCCACGCAATATCGAAAGTCGTTCCGTAACGGTGTGCCGAGTTGTCACTTGCATTCCCATTTCTTCTCGACAAACCTTTTACATCTTCGTCAGTCCTAGTTATGCTGGTTATAATCGGCTTATAAACAGGCATCTTTTTACTGATAAGAGAATCCCTGAAATTAAGGCAGATATCGGATAGCAGTGTTGCTGCTTTAGGTACCAAAAAAGGCATGGAATGTGTCAATTTATCCACTCTGTATATTTCCAGTTCGCCGGGAATCCGCATTAATCGATCTTCATATAAAATGGTATCGGCTCTTGTCTCCAAGGGCCCCACCCCATTTGCTGTAGCCGCCTCCATATGCAGCTCGGGTAAATCATTAAAAGTCTTACTATAGCTTCCGTTGAAGCGTGTATATTTCTTCGGTTCTACCGTGATTTCCTTCGATTCGCTTTTAGACCCACAACCCAATAAATAAAGAATACTCATCGAAAGTATCCACGTATATTTCATGTCACTACCTATTACTTAAATTCTTTTCCGGTACAAATGTACAAAATAACAGGCTTTTGTACATAATTAATACTTATTTTTGTGCACATAACTAAATATGTGGTATGGAAAGGATAGTCAGCCTACAAAATCCAAAGATCAAAAACATAGGAAAACTTTCTAAAAATAAAGAGCGCCGCGAACAAAACATCTTCATCATAGAGGGCGCTCGTGAACTCAGCCTTGCCCTAATGGCAGACTATGAGATTGATTCAGTCTTTATCTGTCCCGAGCTTTTTGCAAAAACCGATTACCCTAATGTATTGAACTCTATACCCGAAAACAAGTTATTCGAAGTATCCGAAGCCGTATTCGAGAAAGTTGCCTATCGCGAAGGCAGCGATGGATTACTCACCCTTGCTAGACCCAAAAGCCATACATTAAAAGACCTCAATATCTCAGTTAATCCCTTCATTATTATCCTCGAAGCTGTAGAAAAACCAGGCAATCTGGGAGCAATACTTCGTACTGTCGATGCCGCACAGGCTGACGCCGTCATCATCTGCGATCCTGCTACCGACTTGTACAATCCAAATGCAATACGTTCGAGTGTGGGATGTATATTCACTGTTCAGACCGCCGTATGCACATCTCAAGAAGCTCTCGATTTTCTGCATCAAAGGAAAATCAGGTCTTTTGCCGCCGAGCTGCAAGCCTCGCAATGGTATCAGGACACAGATTTTAAACAATCCTCAGCTATCATAATGGGAACAGAGGCCGATGGATTAACCAGCTTTTGGCTACAAAATGCTGATGCACGAATAAAGATACCGATGCGGGGAAAAATTGATTCTCTGAATGTTTCTGTATCCACAGCTGTATTGACATTCGAGGCTATGCGCCAACGAGGATTTTAACCCAGTTGCTTTCTGTTTCGCCATACCTGATAGGAATTTACCACATTCTGCCAAAGGACATAAGCGCCTGGCCCTAAAGATGATATTGGATTGAGATATGTCTGTGCCATCCAAATAGCCAAGACAGTATTTTTCTGACCTAGTCCCTGCCCTCCTGCAATTGTATCGTCATATATCCGTCCTAATCTTCGTCCAACTAGAAACTGGCTCACACAAACTATCAGGGATACAACAGCGACCGAAATCTCAACAATAAGCTTCGGATTCTCCTGATCGATAATAAACTGAACTGTCTTCCCGGCTATGATTACTAAAGCAACTGACCATAGATAGAACGAAAGTCCCTTTCTCTTTTGTATTTCATAATGTACCCTAGGCAAAAACTTTTTAAGAAGTAAAGCACCGAAAAACGGCAGAAATAAAAGAGCAAACACCCGCTGAAAGACAACCCAAAGAGAATCGACGAAAGAGGAAGATTCTACCTCTCCCGTGAAAGCAAAGAGTAGAGGAGCTACGAATACCACTGTCATATTACTTATCAGGCTGTAAGCTGTCAAACTAGCTATATTGCCACCGAGCATTCCCGTTATTACAGGTGCAGAGGTAGCAGTAGGAGCAAGTACGCATATCATTGCTCCTTGAGCCAATATATGATTTATCGGCGATAAAAACAGATAGACAGCAATACTGCCAAAAACCTGTATAAGAATTAGCCAAAGATGCAAACGTGTGAAATGAATATCTTTCAGAGAAATATTACAATAAGTAATAAGAAGCATTACAGCTATCAGGTAGGGAGTAAGGAAAGCAATTCCATCCATATATTGATGCAATAATATCCCTGTTATCATTGCAATAGGCATCATATACGATTTTATCCTATTTAGCATAATTCTTTATTAAGCAGCAAAGTTACCAATTATCAACCTCTATTTTGAGTAAAAAGTGACAAAAGTAACTCTTAATTTTATCTTTTAGCCGTTAGCTTTTTATGTTATGCCTTGTACACTTATCTATCCAAAAAAGTGACAAAAGTGACTCTTTTTTTCAAAATTTCTATTTTTACCTTTTTTTCACCATACATTATCCTGCATCCACATATAGATAAATTAAAAAAGAAAAAGCCACTGAATAAGTGGCTTTTCTCGAAAATATATAAACTCAATTTTACTGAGCTGTAATCTCAATTATCCGGCTATTTGCCTGGCTAGTAGTAAATACATCCAAACCCGCTTTCATAAGAAAGTCGCCCGAAAACACCTTTCCGTTAGCTTTCAGTCTCGACTGCTGGTTCGGCATTAGGTTTATTTCTTCCACTTTATACATCTTGTTAGGGTCAAGTCCTTGCAGTTTTACAGGAAACAATTTTTCGCTATAGCGCGGATAAACATCGTAAGCATACAAAACAGCCTTGTCTTTACCTTCGCTGACATGCATCACCGACATATGGTTCGATTCGTATGGAGAAACAAGACGATACAGATCTCCATCGAGAATTACTTTTTTCAAACGATTGTAATTTGCAACTGCATCTTGACAATATTTCAAGTCATTTTCGTTCATCTCGTTCAGACGAATATCAAAACCCATTTTACACATAAATGCTACATCGGTACGGAATTTTACGCTCGTACGGCCGTTCCAGCTTGTCACGTGTGCATCCATCGCCTTAGATGGGAAGAACTGAGAAAATCCCCATTGGATAAATACACGTTCGATAGGGTCGGTATTATCGCTACACCAAAACTCAGTGAAATATTTCAACGATTCGTAGTCGCAACGTCCGCCGCCACCTGAGCAAAGCATCATCGGAATATTTGGATACTTCTCATTCACACGTTTGAATACATTGTAGACACCACGCACATGATCAATATACATATTACCCTGTTTATCTTTTAGATAAGGGGAATAAGGGTTGGTAATCGGGCTGTTGCAATCCCATTTAAAGAATGCTATATCGGGATTTTCAATCATTATCTTATCTACTATACTGAACACGTAATCCTGTACTTTCGGATTACTCAAGTCAAGAACCAGCTGATTACGGTAGTAATACGTTTCGCGATTAGGCAAATGAATAACCCAATCAGGATGTTTTTCAAACAATTCACTCTTCGGGTTCACCATCTCAGGCTCTATCCAGATACCAAATTTCACACCGGCATCTTTAGCAGCTTTCACAAGGTGAGGAATACCATTCGGCAGCTTATCTTTTGTCACATCCCAGTCTCCGAGACCCTGTTTATCTGAACTACGAGGATATTTGTTTGCAAACCAACCATCATCTAACAAGAACATATCTACTCCCAGATGTTTCGCATCTTTCATAAGCCCTTCGAGTTTTGGTTCATCGAAGTCGAAGTACGTAGCTTCCCAATTGTTAAGCAATGTCAGACGGTCTCCTTTACCATCTTTCAATTGATAGTTGCGTGCCCATGTATGAAAGTTACGGCTGGCCTTTCCTGTCCCTTTATCACTGATGGTAAATATAAACTCAGGAGTAGTAAACACCTCATTCGGTTTCAATTCGTAATTAGAGGCATATGGGTTTATTCCAGAAATAACGCGCAGATTACTCGCATTATCTACCTCGAATGTGAACTGAAAATTACCATTCCATCCGATTGTACCAAGCATTACTGATCCTTGGCTTTCCTGTACAGATTGACCTAAGCCCAATTGGAAGAAAGGTTGTGCATACATTGCAGCACGTGAACCTAGTTTGGTGTCGATTATTTTCTTCCCGAACTGTAGCTGTTGCTCTGACAGCTTCACCTCCTTCGCCCAATCTCCGCTAAATTCTGTAAGAAAGTATTTAGGCGATTCGAAATAAAGCATCGAAGAAGCATAACGATTAATAGTTACCGGTTTCTTTTCCTGATGCACAATTTCTGTCCATGTCTTTATTATATTTTCCTTTACATATGCCACATAGTACAGTTTTACTTCCAGAGGATATACATCGTCCTTCATTGTTATCACCGTTTGTGTGACATTGCTTTCCAATTGTTTTACATCATGAGAAACATAATACAAAACCGAAGTCAGATTTCCATCGTTGTGCTGGATTGCAAAAGCAGGATCAAAAAAATCTTCTGTCCCAGAAACAGGATATACTTCCCATCCTAAAGAAGGGGAACTTGCGTCAGAACCGCCTTTGGAGGCAAAAGCAAAAGAAGGGAATTCTGATTCATTCATCAATTTTGGACCCAGATAAGCCTGAAACAGGCGCTTATTGCTAGGGTTAACACGCAACACTAAGTCCGTTTCATTCGTTGAAATTCGAATGTACTCATTATCGGCATTTGCCTGTAATAATGAAGAAATAAGAAGAATAAGTACAAATAAAGATTTTTTCATGGATTTAGGTTATTTAGTTTTCTATTGCCTTTCCTCTGGTATAGCCGATGCTATTATCGAATGCACTCTATTTATTAAATCGGGGAGGTCTTCGCTCTTTATATTTGCGGTTTCTATCGGATCATGAAATGTAAGGGTTATTTTAGTAGGATTCATTATCCACGAATGGATAGGTAAAACTCTATATGCCCCATCTATAGTCAATGGAACAATCGGAAGCTTCAAACTCAGAGCCGTCTGAAAAGCTCCTTTCTTAAATTCAGCCATTTTACCGTCAGGGGAACGATGCCCTTCGGGAAAAACGACAGTCGACATCCCATCCTTCAATGTGTTTTTTGTATTACGCATCGTGTCTACGATACCCTGTCGGCTTGAAGAGTCGACAAAGACATGTCCTGCCTTGGCTGAAGCAAAACCAACCAATGGCATTTTTTTCAGGCTTTGTTTCATCAACCATTTGAAGTTGTGCCCCAGATAGCCATATATAAGGAAAATATCGAATGCACTCTGATGATTCGCCACGAATACATATGACTGATTTTTATCGAGATTCGGATTCCTGTTTATTTTCACCCACAGTAGAGCAGCCAAGCATACGAATCTGCCCCAAATAACTCCCGGATAATATCCCCAGAATTTATTATTTCCCAATACAGAACCTACAATAATAGTAAGAGTACACCAAATGGTGGAAAGAATTAGTAACGGAACAAATACAATCCATTGGTATATAAAATACAGTACGCGGATAATTATCATTTCCTGTTGTTTTTAATGGTAAAAGGGGCTGTTAACCAAGCCCCTCATATTATAATATTTTCTTACTTGCTCAGATTGGCTATGCTTTCCTTTATGGTTTTGATCTTGCTCTCAGCATCTGCCATTTTTTTACGCTCGTTTTCTACGATCTCAGGTTTTGCATTAGCCACGAACTTCTCATTACTCAATTTTGCTGTTACCGATTTCAAGAATCCTTCGTGGTATATAAGTTCGTCATTCAGTTTCTTCAATTCGGCTTCTATGTCGATATTATTTCCCAATGGGATGCTGTATTCTGTCGTGCCTACCAAAAAAGAGGCAGCAGTAACATCTTTTTCTAGAACATACTCGATAGAAGATAGGTTGCACATTTTGGAAATAACAGACTTATATAAAGTTGTTGCAGGTTGTATATTGTCCTTATTGACTATTTCTAAAAACAATTCGTCTTTGTTTGGAATATTCTTTTGTAATCGAATCGTTCTAACACCGGCAATAACATCTTTGACATCCTCGAACATTGCTATCTCTACACCATCATACCTTGTATTTTTCGGCATATCAGAAACCATAATACTTTCACCTTCTTTTCTACTCGCCAGAGCCTGCCACAATTCCTCCGTAATAAACGGCATGAATGGATGAAGCAGACGAAGCAGTGAGTCGAAAAATCCTAAAGTAGCTTCGTAAGTCTTCTTGTCGATAGGCTGTTGATAGGCTGGTTTTACCATTTCGAGATACCAAGATGAGTATTCGTCCCAGAACAGTTTATAAAGAGACATCAATGCTTCTGACAAACGGTATTTTCCGAACAGATCGTCTAACTCTCCATTTATTTTTGCAAATGTGTTTTCGAACCATTCTATCGCTATTTTCGATGATTCGGGTTGTTCTATACTATCGCTTACTTCCCAACCTTTTACCAATCGGAAAGCATTCCATATCTTATTATTGAAGTTACGTCCTTGTTCGCAAAGGCTTTCATCAAAAGGCAAGTCATTTCCGGCAGGAGCAGTAAGTAATAATCCCATACGTACACCGTCGGCTCCATATTTCTCCATCAATTCGATAGGGTCGGGAGAATTTCCTAATTGTTTCGACATTTTACGTCCCAATTTATCGCGAACAATACCTGTGAAGTAAACATTGTTGAAGCAAGCTTCACCTCTGTATTGATATCCCGACATGATCATGCGAGCCACCCAGAAGAAAATAATATCGGGTCCGGTTACAAGGTCATTTGTAGGATAATAGTATTTTATTTCTTCATTGTCAGGATTGTTAATACCATCGAACACGGATATAGGCCACAACCATGAAGAGAACCATGTATCGAGGCAGTCTTCGTCTTGGCGAAGATCTTCCATCTTAAGGTTTGGATTCTTTTTTTGAGCTTCTGCCAATGCTTTCTCCGGTGTTTCGCCAACAACGAAACCTCCCTCAGGGAGAAAATATGCAGGTATTTGATGTCCCCACCAAAGCTGACGGCTGATATTCCAGTCTTTGATGTTCTCCATCCAATGACGGTATGTATTCTTAAATTTGGCAGGGTGAAACTTGATTGTGTCATTTTCTACCGCCTCGAGTGCCGGTTTCGAAAGATTTTCCATTTTCAAGAACCATTGCATCGACAATTTAGGCTCGATAGGAACATTTGTACGCTCCGAGAATCCTACACTGTTTGTATATGCTTCTACTTTTTCGAGCAGTCCAAGCTCTTGTAAATCTGTTTCTATCTTTTTACGAACATCGAAACGATCCATGCCTTCATATTGAAGACCATAAGAATTAAGCGTTCCATTGTCGTTCAGTATATCTATTCCTTCCAGATTGTATTTCTCGCCCAGCATATAGTCGTTCACATCATGCGCAGGTGTAACCTTAAGAAATCCTGTACCGAATTCTGTATCTACATAGTCATCTTCGATGATAGGAACTACACGGTTTGCAATAGGTACAATTACCTTCTTGCCTTTCATATGCGCTGTTTTCGAGTCGTTCGGGTTGATACATACTGCGATATCACCGAAGATCGTTTCAGGGCGGGTAGTAGCTATAACGACATAAGTATCTTCACCCTCTACCTTATATCTTATATAATATAGCTTACCATTCACTTCCTGATGGATAACTTCTTCGTCAGAAACGGCAGTCTTTGCCGACGGATCCCAATTTACCATACGAACACCACGATAGATAAGTCCTTTGTTGTATAAGTCGACAAATACCTTGATTACACTCTCCGAACGTTTCTCGTCCATTGTGAAACAAGTCCTGTCCCAGTCGCATGAAGCTCCCAGTTTTTTCAACTGTTCTAGTATGATTCCTCCATGCTTATGAGTCCAGTCCCAAGCATGACTTAAAAATTCTTCTCTAGTCAAATCATTCTTACTGATACCTTCTTTAGCAAGCTTGCCCACTACCTTGGCTTCTGTAGCAATAGAAGCATGGTCTGTTCCCGGTACCCAACAAGCATTTTTGCCCAGCATACGAGCACGGCGTACAAGTATATCCTGTATGGTATTGTTCAGCATATGTCCCATATGAAGGACACCTGTGACGTTCGGCGGAGGAATAACAATCGTATAAGGTTCTTTACTGCTATCAGGCTCGGAATGAAAGAATCTGTTTTCGAGCCAGAATTTATACCATTTATCCTCTACTTCCGCAGGATTGTATTTACTTGCAATTTCCATATTAAGTGGTTAAATATAATTTTAGAGGGAACAAAAATACGAAATAAGTAATAAAGATAATAACCTAATTATCTCTTAATTGATAAATTGATCCCATATCTGCCCTAAGTTATCTACCTTTGTAGTAATTAAAAATCAAAAATGACAGTATTCATGGTAACAATTGTATTCGCACATCCATGGCACGGCAGCTTCAATAAAGCTTTATTGGATACGATAACAGCAAAGTTCGATAAAGAAAATAAGCCTTATAATGTAATTGACCTATACAAAGACAAATTCAACCCAGTATTCACAGAGGAAGAATTAGCTCTTTATAATCAGGGAGGAAAACTCGATCCGCTAGTCTTAAGTTATCAGGAGATGATTAAGAACTCAGATGAAATGATATTTATTTTTCAAGTTATCGGATGAATTTTCCCGTTAGGGAAAAGAAAACCCCTGTTTTCAAACAGGTATTAACGCAAAAGGATTTATCCTTTTACCTTTCAACCTGCGGAACTTGTTCCGTAGTATTTGAGTTTTCCGAATTGGTGGAATACGATGCCGGCTATACTTAAAGGCCTTTTCGATAAAGTGTTGCTTAAAGGCTTTGCATTTAGTTTGGATGGTGGATTCAAAGCTTTACTAAATATAAATAAGACCACCGTTATTACAACATCGGATCATCCTAGTCCTAATTTTAAGAATTCAATCGAAAACGGGTTTATCGGCGACATGCTGAATCCTGTGGGGATTCGTAATGCAACATGGTTAAACTGCCTTAAGACATCGATAGGAACAGACGAAAACCGTCAGGAATTTTTGAAAAAGGTAGAGAATTGTGTATAATTGTTTGAATACGAATATCTATCTTTGAAAAGACACTTAAACTATATACTTGAAAACCATGAAAAGACGTAATTTTTTCCGCACAGTTTTTGCCGGAGGAGTAGGCATGGTCACTGCTCCTATTATCAAGGCGGCTCCGCCAGTTCTTGAATCAAAGGAAAAACCGAAAACGAATATCGATACAGCTAAAGCAGCCCCACGTACTGCAACCTCCATGCCAGGAAAATACCCTGGACAGGTAGTAAAAGTAAACCACGCAAATAGTATTGTCGATGGGAAACCTTCAACAAATGCAGCTTATGATATGCTGAAAGAAGGGATGCTGAAGCTAACTGATGAAAAAGACCTTAAAAAAGCATGGTCACACTTTGTAACACCTGATGATGTAATAGGCCTTAAAGTGAATCCGATAGGCGGTAAGCTACTTTCCACATCACATGCTATCGTACAATCTATCATCAAGCAACTTGAAGAAGCAGGCATATCGAGAGATAAGATTGTGATATGGGACAGGAGGGAAGAAAATCTGGATGATGCAGATTTCACACAAACCAATTATCCGGGAGTATCTTTTATGGCTACAGAATGCTATGACGAAAATAAAAGCTACATAAATGCAGAGGGACGTTTCTACAGCGAAGATTGGATAGACAAAGACCATTTCTTCTATGCTGATGTGGAGGGTGAATATGATGTGTATACCATGCCATACATGATTAACGGAGGAAAATATTCCTACTTCTCGAAAATATGTACCCAGAAGGTGACTAAGATCATAAATGTACCTATTCTGAAAAATGCGGGAACTTCTATTACAGCCTGTATGAAGAATCTGGCCTTTGGCTCTATCTCAAACACAGGTCGGTTGCACACCGATTTATGGCACGAGACAACCGCCTATGTATGTGCTTTTCCTCCTCTTCGCGATAAAGTAATATTAAATATTCTCGATGGAATATTGGGATGTTTTGATGGAGGGCCTGCTGCCAATCCGCAGTTTATTTGCCAATATAAGACACTCTTGCTAGGAACAGACCCTGTGGCTGTAGATCGTATTGCATATGATGTAGTTATCAAAAAACGGATAGAAGAAGGCGTTCAGACCGAAGAGAAACCTGCAGGTCGTAAATTTATGGAAATCGCTCAAGAATTACAATTGGGTGTTTGCAACATAGATAAGATAAACTTGAAAGAAGTCAGTCTATAAGATAATTCGGTATTCTATGATAAAATATTGTATAAATTATATTTTTCTGTTGCTCCTATTGCCTATAGTCGTTTTTGCTCAGGACGCAGAAGTGAAACGAGAGCGAAAATTCAATGCCTCAGGCTTATATGGGTTTATGAATGGTGGTACAGACCAATTTTTAGAATACGGAGTTAAAGAATTAGTTGTCAGAGATATTTCTTATAAAAGTGATGATTATACAGTCGAAGTGTATGAGATGGCTTCGCCAAAAGATGCTTACGGTATATACTCCATACACGCTTTCAAATGCACTCGTGCAGATACTCTTAATTGTATAGATTGTTTATCGCCCTATCAATTACAGGCTGTATCGGGAAACAAGTATATTTCAGTAGTATTCCCATCAGGTTCGAATGTAGCCAGAAAAAAAGCAGATGAAGTGGCTCGCATGTATGTATCAATGAAGAACGATCTTGTTTTCCCTACTATATTGGAAATGGAAATTCCTGTTTCGGGTAAACTCAAATTCTTAAGAGGCCCACTATCTATATCCACTGCCAGCCTCTCCTTATCCAATCTGGTAAAAGGGATTGACTATACCGGAATTTGGTTTGTCGGTAACAGGCTTACCCGGTCTTACCAAGCGCTTATATATCTGCCAGACAATAGTAATATAGAAAAAATTGCAGAAAGATTGTCATCTGTTGATATTCTGGATAGAGGAGAGAACTATATTTATATTTCAGGAACGGAGAAAGAAGGGACGGAAGAAGAGTTTGGTCCTTTTGGGTTTTAATATAATTAAGGCAAAACCATTTTATAAAATATTCAATGAGAAAGATTATTATTGTGGCTTTTTTTACTGCTTGTCTGTTAACTGCCTGTTCAGGTGATAAAGAGAAGGATGCAAATAACGTGACACAACAGAGTGAACAGCAATTACCTCCTAGCCAACTTAAAAAAGGGAATATCCAACATACTGTGCAGTTTAACCTGAAATGGGATGTAGAATGCTCCGAAACAGAAAAATTTCTACAAGACGGCAAACGCATTTTAAGTGCATTACCTACAGTGCAAAGCTTTGAAGCATTACGTCAAGTGAGTACAAAAAATAACTATAAGTTTTATTTTACTATGGTTTTTGAGAATCAGGAAGCTTATGATGCCTACAATAACCACCCCGACCATGTGAAGTTTGTAAAAGAACGTTGGGAGACGGAAGTTACTGATTTTCTGGAAGGAGATTTTATCAGATTCGAATAGATTCAATAAAAAAGGCGGCTTTCACAACCGCCTTTTTATATTATTTATAAGATCTCTTATCTATTCCTTCAATGTAGTTTAGAAAAGCCGTATTTACCATCCTGTTGCCACCAGGAGTTGGATAATTACCTGAGAAGTACCAATCTCCTTTATGATTCGGTGTTGCTTTATGCAAGTTCTCTATACTCTGAAACACCAATTCAATTTTCGCTTTAGTCCCCGCAGGAGTCAGCATTTCCACCATCTTCGCTGAGATTTCCTCATCAGTAAATGGCGCATATATTTCCTTTACATAATTTACTATCTCCTCTTTTGGTTTATCTTTCTGCTCTACAGATTTACGATATACCTCATCAATGACAGATTGCAACCCTCTCTCCTTGAGTAGCTCAATCGCTGCCCTGAATGCAGCAAACTCGCTCATACGCGACATATCGATACCATAACAGTCCGGATAACGTATTTGCGGCGAAGAAGACACTATCACTATCTTTTTCGGATGCAGGCGATCTAGTATCTTGATAATACTTTGTTTCAATGTAGTTCCGCGTACTATACTGTCATCGATAACCACAAGATTGTCTTCATAAGGATTAACAGAATCGTAAGTAATATCATAGACGTGCGCCGCCAAATCGTCACGGCTATTATCCTGGGCGATAAACGTACGTAGTTTTATATCTTTAATTACAATCTTCTCTGTACGCACACGCATCGACAATATCCTCTTCAGTTCTTCCTCTGTTATAGATGTACCTTTTCCAGATATTTTTTTCAACTTCACATCATTCATATGCATATTGAATGCTTCTGTCATTCCGAAAAATGCCACTTCTGCTGTGTTAGGAATAAAAGAGAATACTGTATGCTGTACATCCGAATCTATTGCTTTCAAGATCTGAGGCAACAATAGCTTTCCTAATTCTTTACGTTCTTTATATATATCGGCATCCGAACCTCGCGAAAAATATATCCGCTCGAAAGAACAAGGCGATACATTTCTCGGTTCCTGTATTTGTGAAAATAGCACTTTACCATCTTTCTTCACAATAATAGCCTGTCCCGGATTCAATTCTTTTACATCCTCGACATCAAGATTAAGTGCTGTCTGAATAACAGGCCGTTCGGAAGCGACTACCACTATTTCGTCATCATGGTAATAAAAGGCCGGACGAATTCCCCACGGGTCACGAAAGACAAAACCATCTCCACATCCTATTAGTCCGCCAATAGTAAATCCTCCATCCCAGTTTTCACTGGCTTTATTTAGCATGAAATGAATATCGAGATTCTCTTCTATAAGTGAGTTAAGCTTTTCTCCTTTTATTTTTCTGTCTTTACCATATTTGTCAAATTGGTATTGAACTTCTCTGTCCAGATAATGACCAAGGGTTTCTAACAATACAAAAGTATCAGCATAATCGCGAGGATGTTGCCCTTCAGCTACTAAACCTTCGAATAGTTCATCTACGTTTGTCATATTAAAGTTTCCCGCCAGAGCCAGATTCCGAGATCTCCAATTACTTCGCCTCAAGAAAGGGTGCACATATGATATTCCACTCTTACCAGTAGTACTGTAACGTAAATGTCCTAAAAATAATTCGCCAGCAAATGGTAAGTATTGGCTGGCGTACGTAGAATCACTCAATTTATCGGTTGATACTTTTTCGTAATTCTGATAGACATTAGAAAATATCTCCGAGATAGCCCCGGAGCCTGTAGCTCTTTCCCTGAATATAAATTCGCTTCCGGCAGGTGATTCGAGTTTTACAACAGCCAACCCTGCTCCTTCTTGTCCACGGTTGTGTTGTTTTTCCATCAGCAGATACAGTTTATTCAATCCATATTGCCATGTTCCATATTTTTTTTGATAATAATCTAATGGCTTCAACAAACGTATCATTACGATACCGCATTCATGCTTCAAAGGCTCAGTCATACTAAGAATCTCCTTATTGTAGATGTTTTATATTTTGACGCTACAAAGATAATATGATTTTTTCTGCAATCCTAGTAAATATAACAAGTCAAATTATATTAACAGATGCATGACAAACAAATTGCACAAGGCATATAAGTGTTTATAATCAGAGATATAATATGTTAAAAAAATTGATCCTAGCTAAAATATTCATACCTTTGTCTTGTAAGACAAATTATTGTACTCAAACTTTCACATTATGAAACTACATTTTATCTTCTTTAAAATGTTGTGCATCGCGTATTTGTTTGTATGCACACAAGCCAATGCTCAGGTTACCATAGGAAAAGGACTCCCTCCCAAAAGTGGAAGTCTTCTGGATCTTAAAGAAAATGATAATCTAAATCAAAATTCTACAAAAGGATTCCTTTTACCCCGAGTAGCCCTTGAAGACGTTGTAAAAATGGGACCTTGCGTTCAATCGGATCTCGCTCAACTCGCTGACAAACAAGCACACGTAGGGCTAACTGTTTATAATGTTACAGACTCGATCGAAGTAGGACTATGCCCCGGCGTATATGTATGGACCAGTGAACAATGGGTAAGAATTCCTGACCCTTGCGTATCTGCTATTGGACCTGAATTACTATATAGCCCCAATTGCTACATAGTAAGCCCGGGACAAGCATCTGAAGAAATACCAATTGCTAAAGCATACTTGGTGAGTGAATCCCGATCCGACCTCACGGACTTGAACAGATCAGATAAGGTATATGTCAAGATACTCTGGCAAGATACCCAAAATTTGATAGACAAGGTTGAACTTGTGGATGGAGACAAAGGCATTTATTCTAAATTTAAAGTAACTGCAAAAGGCACTACACAAGGAAACGCTTTAGTAGCGATTCATGTTGGTCCTAATGGCAATGACTCGGACCCTATAGTGTGGTCATGGCATATTTGGGTAACAGATTACAATCCTAATAACGGAGGCACAACTTATACATACAACAACAGTGAGAAAGAATATATATTTATGGATCGAAATATCGGGGCATTAAATACAACCCCCACAGATCCTAACTCTATGGGAGTGATGTATCAATGGGGACGTAAAGACCCATTCACAGCAGCTGCCGGAAATTGGACACATAATTTCAGAGATTTATATTCCCATTCAAACATCTTACTCAACGAAGTCAATGAGGAGTTAGGAAATGGCAACACTCAACCATCCGGAACTGGGATAAAACATATCACTCCCCCTTCGGGAGCGTCAAACCTTGCGCTATCAATACAAAACCCTATGGCATTCTATGCAGGTCCATATATAAAAGGTGATGGCCAATATATTTTCGATTGGTATTCAGGCGATGGAGCTGGAACAGTCAGCGACAATGAGTTGTGGGGTACACCTACGCAAAAATCACCATTCGATCCATGTCCTGCAGGCTGGCGCGTACCAGCATACAGTGCAAGTAAATCACCATGGGCTCCTTATGTAGACACAAGCGGCTGGGGAGGCGGCTGGGGAGATGGAACAGATGGCCTCAGTACAACAGGAAGCAATGGATATAATTTTGTTGGAACTTCGTCGAGAACAGCATTGGGTTATTATCCTGCCGGCTTTGCTCGCGCCCCAAAAGCTTTCTTTAAGGGAGGACCTGTTGGCACCAGTGATCAATACCCATCTGCAGCTGGCGGTACATTTCTTGTGATTGGCTATGAAACTGCTAACGGGCAGGATAGAATCGAAGCTCATTATTGGACATCATCGATTTCCAATAATACGAAAGCTAAAATGTTATCAATAACAATTGGTATGATGGGAGATTCTTCATCAGATGAATCATTAAGCCCTAAGGCTAAAGGCGCATTTGTACGTTGCGTAAAAGAATAGAAAGAATAAAAATCAATCAGATAGATAAGGCCGGTGGGAATACCTATCGGTCTTTGTTTTATAGTATAGGAACCCTTAACAAGACTATAAAGTTTTTAAATATTGAACAATTTACATTCTAAAACCAGTCTGGCCTCTATAAAAGAGGTATTACCTGAAGGTGTTTTCTATGACCAAAAAATCGAAGGTTATCGAACTCCAAAGCATAATTCATTTCTTCATTTAATCAACACAGAAATAACAAGTTATAGAAATGAAAAAAGCGACAAAAAGAAGAAATCTTCAATTTGTCGCTCTCAGTGCGGATGAGGGAAGTTTTTTTAGAGTATAACAAAGTATCGTAAAGAATCAAATAATGAGGTGTAGTTTTGGGTGTAATTCTTTTCATATGAATTTATCTATAAAAAAAGATTCTCAAAAATAAAATTCAAAATCTGCATCCATTAACTTTACTCTGTAGTGATTAGCTTCAAAGGATAGTATTATCTTATTTTCCCTCGCTAACCAGCCTAAAGCGAGTAAAATGTTTGTGTCTTTCTGACCTGTTTTTTCTCCTATTTCCCGTAGTGAGACTTCACATCTTGTTTCAAGAAACGTCCATATTGTACCTGCTATAGTTCCGATATTATCTTTTATCATGATCGTAAGATTTAGATTAGGTTATTTACTATTGGTTTAATATTTTAAATCACAGTGATCTTTAGGCCTTATTACAAAGATAGGTATCTAAAGAGATATATTTCATGTCTATTTAACACATAATTTAGTCAAAAAGGAGCTTCTCCGAAAGTATATCTGTAAATTAAGTATATTTGTAACTGTTTATATTATTGAAAAACAGGATAAGATGCAGACAGGTATAAATATTCCTGAAATAAAAGATTTTTTCCATATTAACACGGGCATTGACGATTTTCTTTACTACCGTTATTTATCGAAAGACCTCTCGATAACCAGCGATATCCCTGTTCGTATTAATGGATTTGCTGCCGGAATATGTATGAAAGGCTGGATAGATATAAGTATAGGATTGAATAGGTTTAAGATTAATCCCAAAGAGTTTATTATTATTCTTCCGTGTTATATTGTTCAAGTACATGAAACCAGCGAAGAGCTGGATTTTCAGTTTGTATTAGTGTCAGATGATTTTATGAACAGAATTAATATAAATGCCGAAAAACTTATAAATCCATATTTCTATATAGAGAAAAGACCGATTGTTCCAATAGAAAATGACGAAAGTAGAGAATTGATTCTTACTATGTATGATTCGATTTACCGACTATGCAAATTCTATGCTATTCCGAACTACAGGGAAATGATACAGCATTATATATATGCATTTCTATTTGGTGTAGGGCACTTATTCGAAGAACTAGCACCAAAGGAAGATTTAGAAACAAAGCCCAGCTTGGTTTTGTTGAAACGTTTTTTTTCTCTTTTGCAAATGCATTTTAAGAAGCACCATTCTGTAAATTATTATGCAGATGAACTTTGTCTAACGCCTAAATACTTGTCGAGATATATTAAACAGGTTACAGGCAAAACTGCGAGCGAATGGATTCATGATATTATAATCCTGGAAGCAAAAGTGCTTCTGACAAGGAATGAATTGTCGATACAAGAAGTCTCCCATACTCTTAATTTTTCGGATCAGACATCTTTCGGTAAGTTTTTCAAAAGGCATACAGGATCGACACCAAAGAACTACAAACGACAATATTCTACTTGATTATACTGATAAACAAATTAAGGATTGGATACGAAATTACCATTTTATTTTTTTGAACAGATCTATATTCGGCCAGACTTGTCGCTCTTTGATAGAGTTTTGCATACATGCTGATATATCTTTCCAAAAATCTTCGCTCCAAGAACGTCGGTTGGCGAGGAAAACAAAAGAAAACTCATCATTCATACGGGTAAGCATTGTAGCTGTACCGGGCAAAGATCCTGTGTGTGTCCATTGTTCGAAACCTAAATAGGTTTGTTCCAGCCACGATTTATTTATGATATCAGGGGCAATGTCTATCCGGTTTACATGTGTAATAAAACGGGCTAAATCCGTTGCCGAGGCTATCCATCCTCCATGTGCATCCATACGATTTATGTCCATGTTATAGACCCAGCCGGGTTCGTCCGGTTGATAATACACTACTTCATCTGTAAGCCGTTCTTCCAATGTATTATGTGCTATTTGCATACGATTAATATCACAAGGTTTTAGGATGTTTTGTTTTACATATTCTTCGTATTGCATCCCCGAAACTTTTTCGATAACCCTTCCCAGAATATTGTATCCTACATTAGAATAATAGTTTTGAGCTCCCGGCTCTGAGTTGAGTTGTCTCTCTGCAATAATGCGTTCTATAATTTCTTTATTAGTCAGTCCCTTATAATGAAACATTGGGTCGTTGGGTACATTGTGGATACCTGATTTGTGTTCTATGAGGTGACGTATTGTTATCTTATCCCAATTTGAATTTTCGGGTAATACGCCGAAATCCTCGCCTAAGATACTACGTGAACCGAAGACCTCATCGTCCATAGATAGTTTGTCTTCCTGCATCAATTTAAGCAAGGAGACAACTGTAATGGGTTTGGATATACTGGCTATGCGAAATAAACTAGAGTTTTTTACGGGGATGTGCTTTTCTGTATCTTGCTCTCCATAGCAATTGATATATACAAGTTTGTCGTTGCGTATGATAGCTATCGTTATAGCAGGAATACTATATTTACTTTTCAGAGAATCTATTCGCCGGTCTATTTCCGGAAAATCGAATGTGGCTCTGGTTTCTATATTTTTCTTTGAAGTATACACCTTTATGGATTTGTCTTTTTTCTTGTTTTGACAAATGACGCTTTCCACAAACCAGATATTTAATGCGGCTATCAATAATAGGCTGAAATGTATTTTTCTCATATTGATTTAGATTATTCACCTGACTATAAAGAAACTAATTTTATCTCACTTTTCCTTATGTTTCGATGAACAATAATTTCTTATTGTCAGCGTTTTATTTAATTATAAATACTTATTTATGAGAAAAATATATGCCCTGATATTCTCTATTCTATTCGTTTTCGCCTTGCCGAATAAAGCACAAGTACGAGACTCTATTGATGTACCTAAGTCCTTTTTCAATCTGGGGTTATTAGGAATATGGTGTACTAATGGCGAAGATACAAACGAAACGATGAATAATCTTTCTATTTCTCCCATCCATAGTATGGTAGGCTATCTAAAAGGTTTTTCGATAGCTCCATTCAATCATGTAAGCCACAATATGGAGGGATTGCAAATAGGGCTAATTAATAGTGTAAATAAAGAAGTAAGAGGTGTACAAATAGGATTCACTAATGGAACTACTGTGATGAATGGTATGCAGATCGGAGGAATTAACTTCTCAGAAGAAGAATTGAATGGGGTACAAATCGGATTTGCTAACATAAATAAGAAGGGTGGTATGCAAATCGGAGTGTTCAATACAGCCGACCATAATAATTATCCTATCGGTATAGTCAATATTATAAAAGATGGTGACATGAATGCAGGTCTGACTATCGATGAAATGAGCTTATTGACAACTAACTTTCGCTCAGGGGGCAGATACTTGTACGGCATAGCCGGAGTTGGGTATAGCTTCGCATCTTCGCTCAACCAGATGGTATTTGAAGGAGGTCTGGGCGCGCATCTGCATATATCCGACAGATTTAGGATAGATACGGAAATAGCGGCAACACACCTATCAAAAGTATATTCGTATTTTGGAGACCCCGAAGAGGCTGAGGAAAGAACGAAAGATTATGATTTTAAGACAGCTTTTCGCCTTAGCGTTCGATTACTTCCCTCTATTAGATTTGGAAAACATATAGAGATATTCGGAGGTCCGACTATCAACTATTTACAATCGCAGTGCATGGAGAATGAGAAGATATTCCCATCTCATTATATGTGGCGCAAATTTACTTCAACCTCGTTGAAGCAGGCTCATTGGGGTTGGATTGCAGGAATACAATATAAAATCTAGAGATATTTAGTCAGATGATACATCTCAATTAATTAACGGTAAACATATATTTTCCGGAACCTACCTTGACTGCAAGTTGATCTTTATCCTGTTTTATTATACTCAATCCTTCAACCTCAGATAATATTTTTCCATATTCCCTAACCTTTGATATATCAGATGCTGGGAGATGAACTATAGCATCACTGTTCGCAGGTATTTCGACAGATAAAACGTACTGGCCGTTCTTAATCTCCCATTCGCAGCGTATCATTCCGTAAGGAGACATATAGCTTGTACGTGCACTTGTAATATCTCCTGTTGGCTGAGGATTGATTTCTACAGTGCTGAATCCTGTAGATGCTATATCTTGTTTGATTCCTCCCAAACCAGAAAATAACCATTCCATCAAATGCCCCAACATGCAATGGTTATTTGATACGAAACCGTATGCTTGCCACGATTCGGTAAGCGATGTAGCTCCATAGGCTAATTGCCAGCCGTATCCGGGCACATCATACTTGCTATTCATGTCATATATTATATTCTGCTTGTTGTTTTCGGCAAGGGTTTGCAATACATATCGATAACCAACATCACCGGCAGTAAGGGCATTGTCTCTGCTTCGAATATCTGAAATAAGGTTGTTAAGAATCTTTTCTTTATTTTCATCTTCAACCAATCCGACAAAGAGAGGTATGGCACTTGCCGTTTGGCTATTGCGGTCATATGTACCGTTTTCTTTATTGTAATACTTTTCATTGAATGCTTTCTTTATGTTTGTTGCAAGCTCTTCGTATTGCTTAGCATCGTTAGGCTTGCCGAGCAATTCGGCCGTCTGTTTCATTATGCAAGTATTATAATAATAGATAGCGGTAGCCGTCACACCGTTGGATGTAAGCTGAGAATATCCCGGATGATTTGGCCCTATATCGAACCAATCGCCTAGTCCGTATGCAACAATATGATTGTCGGCACGTGTACCTAGATATTCGAGATACTTCTGCATTTGAGGGTAATATTTTTCTAACAGTCGCTTGTCATTGTACCACTTATACACATACCACGGTGATATGATAAATGCACTACCCCATTCGGGAGTATCTTCGAACCCTCCTGCGAAATGTACATATTCGGGAGCAATAGTAGCAATGACACCTTTCTCATTCTGAGAGGAATACATATCGTTCATTATCTTCTCATAGAACAGGGGCATCGAATATCTGTATTGCACAGAATATTGCATCAGGTGTGCCACTTCCAGCCAACCCAGCTTTTCACGGTGGGGGCAATCGGTAAGAACACTTGCAAGATTGCTGCGTATAGACCAATCGATAAGTTCATAAATCTTATTATATAATGGACTTGAGCAGTCGAATGTTCCTACCTCGTTAGCCGACAAGGAGGTGTGTAGACCGATACATTCTTCTACTTCGGGCAGATTGTCGGGGTTGTCTTTACCTTTTGGTACAGCCCCTTCTAATTGGATATAGCGGAAACCGTAGTATGTAAATTGTGGTTGCCACGTTTCGATTCCATCTTTGCCATTCAGCGTATATGCAAAATAGAAAGGATCGCCCGAAGCTCTTTGGTTTACTGTGCTGTCTGGGTTTTGCAATTCTGCGGGGCGTAGGATTATCTGCTTTCCTTTTTCGCCTTTTACCTTAATCTTTACGATACCTGAAAAATTTTGACCGAGGTCATATATCCAAAACCCTTTTGCGTTTTTATATAACCGAACTGCGGGTAAGCTTTGCCTGATTCCCAAAGATTGTTTTTGTGAAATTAATTCTCCCTCATAATTCGCCTCTAAAGCATTTTGCCAATCCGAATCGTTGAACCCGGATAGCTTCCATCCCTCTTGTTCTTTCGAGGCATCGTAATCTTCTCCGCCGTATATGCTCGAATATGTTATCGGGCTTTCTGTACATTTCCAGTCATTACCTGATACTACTTCTTGTTTAGTTCCATCTGTATATTCGATTTGTAATCGAAGAATCATTTTTGGAGCTCCGTATGAAGAAAGTTGCTTGAGATAACGCTCGTTCGGGATATTGTAGAACCCATTGCCTAACATTACGCCGAGAGTATTTGTTCCGTTTTTTAATTCGGATGTAATGTCGAATGTGATATATAAAGCATTTTTGTCATACTTTGTCCAACCCGGATCGAGAAAGTTTTCTCCTGTTTTTTCTCCATTGAGGAATAGTTCGAAGTGGCCTAAGCCTGATACAAAAACCAACGCTTTCTTTATGGGTTTATTCACTTCAAAGTCTTTCCTAAACTGAGGCAGCTTGTATTTCCCCAAGTCTCTATACTTCGGGTCGGAAGAACCTCCATGCAATCCCGGTACGAGATAGTATGCGGGATTGTCTTTCTCAAGGGCTATCCATCGGGCATTTCCCCAATCTTCTTTTGTAAGTAGACCAGTCGTGAATGTTGATGGTTGACTCCATGGCGACCAGCTTTTTCCTGATTTGCATCTGACCTTCCAGAAGTATGTTTTGCCCGATTCAAGTTTAGTGCTGCTAAAAGGGATATTTATTGATTGTGAAGATTTTACTTCTTTGCTATCCCAGATATTCCCTCTGTTGGAGGCTAAGGCGTCTTCTGTATCGGAAACTAATATTTGATATGATGATTGTTTGAATCCGCGGTTCTCGGAATATATCTTCCAGCTAAAAAAAGGAGATTTGTCTATTCCTATAGGATTTTTACTGTAATCACATGTAGTTTCGTAGATTGAAAAAGGTGTATTGGCGCATACAGTGATGACTGATACTAATAACATAAAGACTAATGAATGGGCTCTTTTCATATTGTTTTCCCTTGATTAGATTGTGGTTATGCAAACATACAAAAAAAAGCGTAAAGGATTGTCCTTCACGCTTTTTTGTTATTTAATTTATTTCTTATTCGAAAGGAGTACCTTCGTACATACGATCAATATCTGTTGCCTGCGATAAATCTAGATTGGGTTTAGTTGTCAGGCCACTGTAGTAAAACATAAAACCGAAATTCCTTCCCTTTGATGTGTCAAAATCAGGAACACTAGTTAAAGAGTTGCAATGTGCAAACATAGTACTAAAGTCTATACCCTTTGATGTGTCAAAATGAGGTATATTTGTTATAGAAGGACTTTTTGCAAACATACAATTGAAATCTGTTCCATTTGATGTATCAAGCAGAGGTATACTGATTAATTTTTGACAACCTTCATACATATGACTAAAATCTGTTCCATTTGAAGTATTAATATAAGGAGCATTAACTAATGAATTACAATACATAAACATGCTATTGAAATTTGTACCATTTAAAGTGTTTAATTCGGGGATACTGGTTAATGATTCACAAGAAGCAAACATGCCACTGAAGTCTGTTCCATTTGATGTGTTAAGATTAGGAACATTGGTTAATGACAAACATTTGCCGAACATTCCTCCGAAATCTGTTCCCTTTGATGTGTCAAAATCAGAAATACTACACAACTCAGGATTGCCATAGAACATTCCTCCGAAATCTGTTCCTTTCGATGTGTCAATATGGGGAATATCCCTCATAGAATCACAATATGCAAACATACTATTGAAATTCGTCCCTTTTGATGTGTCTATATTGGGAAAGTTGATTAAAGAACTACAATAAGCAAACATGCCGTTGAAATCTGTTCCATTTGATGTATCAAAGTCTGGTATTTCAGTTAAAAAATTACATGCCCAGAACATCCAACCGAAATCAGTCACGTTCGATGTATTGAACAGTGGCATTGTCCTTATGCGAGAGAATTGAAATAGTTTGTTTACCGTTGTCAACTGTTCTCCGTCAGATACATCTGGTAGATATTCCTGTTGCTGTCCTAATTCTGTTATTTGAAGTGCTGTTTTAGTTCCGTCTGTCCATACGAAGAAGCCTGCATCTACCCATGCCTCTTGAATAGTAGGTAATGATACATTATTTTTAGGATATAATTGAGCAATGAATGTCTTATCTCCTTCTGATAATTCGAAGTTAGCTAACAGTTTAGTGGTTTGTTGGCGGTTGTAATAAGGCCATGCCATGATAGAAAGTTCATCGATTTCTTTTGTTTCTATCAGTTGTATCGCACTTTCGGAAGTAAGAGGGGCAAATACATATTCACGTATTTCTTCCCAGTCCATATTATAGCCATCAAACTGGTTTTCCCAATAATTTTGAAGTTGTGTTTCATTCCTCCAATAGCCGTTTTTACTCCATTCCTGATGACGTTGTTCGTACTCCATTCCTAAAATCTGACCGAACAAACGAAGAACATCACC
Organism: Dysgonomonas sp.; assembly: GCA_047972895.1. GTDB lineage: Bacteria > Bacteroidota > Bacteroidia > Bacteroidales > Dysgonomonadaceae > Dysgonomonas. The sequence continues at coordinate 14,640 of JBKEBA010000085.1, read as the reverse complement.
ACGAAATTCCTCGTCGCTCAAATATTGCAGACCTGCCAATACTGCCGTTGGTTCGTTTTGGCTTCTTTCGAACTTGGCATCAGTTCCGGTATACGACCATGTTAACCAATCGTTTCCGTTCCAGTCGAAGGCAATGCGTACATCGGCTTTTTTGTCTGTGTCTACAAAGTTGAATTTGATACCTGCATGTTGCTCCCATTCATGAGCGATTTGCTTAATTTCGTCAATACTCCGTCCACTGTTTTGTGGATTGATGAATTTGACAAAGATTCCTGCATCTTGATTCCATCGTTTGGCTCCGTCTGCAACTCCTTTTGTTCCATCGTTTTCGATCGATTTTACACCATACCAGCGAATCTTCTCAGAAGAAGTATTTTCTCCTGACTGTGGATCTACATTTTCCAGTTCATGATTACTACATCCTGCCAGAAGTAATAGCAGGCTACTTAAAAGCACTAAAGTTTTTTTCATAGGGCAATTTTTAAATAGAATTAATTTATTGATTAATTAATTGGGCTTTAATTAACAAATCTATTGTAAAGTTTGGCTTAGGCTGGTTTTTTGCTTTTACTTTTATAATAAGCTTGGTAAAGATAGTGAACTTTTTAGAATTAACATTAAAAGTTAATAATACGAACATTTATTAATTAAAATTAACCCGTTTTAGGCTTTATGGAGTGAATGTATTGTTTATAAAATATAAAAAGCTGTCGAATCTCATCGACAGCCTTTTGTTTTTATAATAAAAGAAGCGTATTATCTTCTCGCTTTTGGCATTTTTCCACCCTTCATTTGAGTCATCATTTTCATCATTTTACGGGTTTCATCAAATTGTTTGATAAGTTTATTTACTTCTTGGATAGATGTGCCACTTCCGTTTGCTATTCGTTGACGACGGCTACCATTTAATATTTCGGGACTCGTTCTTTCTGCGGGAGTCATGGAATAGATAATGGCTTCGATGCTTTTGAAAGCATCATCATCTATGTCTAAGTCCTTAATGGCTTTACCTACACCGGGAATCATAGAAGCAAGGTCTTTTAGGTTACCCATCTTCTTGATTTGCTGTATCTGCCCAATAAAGTCGTTAAAGTCGAATTGATTTTTCGCAATCTTCTTTTGTAGGCGACGCGCTTCTTCTTCGTCATATTGCTCTTGCGCTCTTTCCACGAGTGAAACGATGTCACCCATGCCGAGGATACGGTCAGCCATACGTTCAGGGTGGAAGATGTCGAGTGCATCCATTTTCTCGCCTGTACCTACAAACTTGATTGGCTTGTCTACTACGGAACGGATAGAAAGTGCGGCACCACCACGAGTGTCACCATCTAACTTGGTTAGTACTACCCCATCGAAGTTTAATCTGTCGTTAAATTCCTTTGCTGTATTTACAGCGTCCTGACCTGTCATGGAGTCGACTACAAAAAGGATTTCATCAGGTTTCACAGCGTCTTTAACGGCTGTGATTTCCTTCATCATCTCTTCGTCTATAGCCAAACGCCCAGCGGTGTCTATAATTACAAGGTCGTTTCCGTTTTGTTTTGCATGTTTGATCGCATTCTGGGCAATCTGGACAGGGTTCTTGTTTTCTTCTTCTGCATATACAGGAACTCCTATCTGTTCTCCCAATATCTTTAACTGCTCGATAGCGGCAGGACGGTAAACGTCTCCGGCAACGAGCAACGGATTCTTCCCTTTTTTAGATTTCAGCATTTTTGCCAGCTTACCTGAGAAGGTAGTCTTACCCGATCCTTGAAGTCCCGACATCAGGATAATAGACGGAGAGCCTTTCAGGTTGATATCGGTAGCTGTTCCTCCCATCAAGGTGGCTAGTTCGTCATGTACGATTTTTACCATCAACTGTTCTGGCTTAACAGCAGTGAGCACATTCTGCCCCATTGCTTTTTCCTTGACAGTTTCGGTAAATTGCTTAGCTGTTTTGTAGTTTACGTCGGCATCGAGTAAGGCGCGGCGTACGTCTTTCAGGGTTTCCGCAACGTTGATTTCGGTGATTTTACCTTCACCTTTCAGTATCTTAAACGAACGTTCTAATCTGTTACTTAGACTTTCAAACATATTATATTATTGTTATTTATTATCAAGAATATATGGGAGCACAAAGATATAAACTTTTGCTATAAAGTGAAAAACTACATATGGTTTTCTTGCTTGAGTGAATTTATATGGCTCATCTTTCAGAAGAAATAAGATAGAATAACGATGATGATCAATGCCGGAAGCATATTGGTGACATTAATATCTTTTATTTTTCAAGTTATCGGATGAATTTTCCCGTTAGGGAAAAGAAAACCCCTGTTTTCAAACAGGTATTAACGCAAAAGGATTTATCCTTTTACCTTTCAACCTGCGGAACTTGTTCCGTAGTATTTGAGTTTGAGTATACTGATACCCAATCCTATTAGTAAGATTCCACCTACTCCTGTCATATTTGCGGTCATGTCATCGCTCATATAGCGCATAATGAAAGTAGCAAAGAGTGTTAAGCTTCCTTGATATATGAGAACAGGAATTGAGGAAAAGATGATACAGATTCCGAATGAAGAGGCTAATGCAATAGCCGATATTCCATCTATGACGGATTTAGTAAGAAGGAGATCCGGCGATTTACCCATGCCTTCTTCTATGGTTCCCAATATTGCCATCGAGCCTACGCAGAACAGCATGGATGCTGAGACAAAACCTTCGGTAAAGTTGGTTGAAGCTGAAATATCCTTTGATTTATCCTTTCTTGTCTTGGTTTGAATATAGTCGGAGAACCGCCGTAAGTATTTGTCGAAGTCGATGGCTTGTCCGATAATGGAACCTGAGACGACACTTACTACGACGAGAATCATATCTTCTATACGCAGGGACATAGATATGCCAAGAGCAATAATGATGAGGCCAAGACCTTGAAAGACGATATTCGTCATTTTAGGCGACAGACGGGACTGTATCATTATCCCTATCAGGCTTCCGGCAATAATTGCCCCTGTGTTAGCTAAAGTTCCCAGCATATTTATATTAATTATCTGAATCGGTATTAAAAATAATAGGGCTTTCAACCGAATGCCCTATTATTCTATATGTGTTTACAGATGTTCATATCAAAATTTGTATCCTACACTGATATGAGCAACTCTATTTTTTGTTTTAGTGTCTTTAAATACTTTTGTCAAACCTTGATCAGCACCCAGGCTAACATTTATTTTGTTTATGAATTCAATACCTACGGCTCCGCCAATTCCAAAGTCGAAACGATTGGTGTCATCATCAAAGAAGTCCTGTTTTTTAATATCTTTCGCTTTGTAGCTTATTTTTCCTCCGATACCATAAGCCAAGTATGGTCCTACTTGGAATACGAGCTTAGTGCCAGGAGTGAGGTCTAACTTATATCCTGCATGTATAGGTAATTGGAGGTACATAGCGTTAAATGTAGCTGTGGTAACAGGCATAACCCCTCCAGGAGAAGTAGCGGCTATAATATCTTTAACTTTGTTTCCTTTGGTGGTAAGTTCAAGTCCTGACATCAGATAAAAACTGCTTGGCAATGCAAGTTCGGCTGTTACTCCGATGTTGAAGCCCACCTTAATATCGTCTCCAACTTTTTGTATCTCCGATAAATTCACTCCAGCTTTTACGCCTAGCGATACAGGAAGCTGAGCAAACATGCTTACACTCGTTATCAGACTGATAAGTAGGATAAAAGAAATTCTAGTAATTCTCATAATATCAATTGATTTAATGTATTAGTAATATGTTATTAGATCTTCTAAAATTAAACAAATAATTCTATTTGACAAAAAATCGTTAATATTATAGGATAACCGAGAATTGATTTATTTAGTCTTTACAGGATATTTATTTCCTTTATAACTTTTCAACATAGCACGGGTAGAGCCAACATTCAGCTTAGAATCCAGTCTTACTGGCATACGGTTGTCGTCGTTTGTAATATAAACTTTCATAGCTTCTTGTTTGTCCTCAAAGGCTTTTTCGTTTACATTCATTACGCTCAATACTAGTTTTACGCAACTGTATGTCTTGTCGTCATTTGCCTTCATGTTTTCAACCCCTTGATATTCTATTATCATGTAGGATTTCCTTTTTCCCGAAATAAAGTCTAACCTCACCTCATCTCCTTTTTTCATACTCGAATAGTTAAGTGTACGAGCATAAAATACTACGCTAATTAGGTCATATACACACGAATTAGACTTAATCACCTCATCGAACCGTTCTATTCCGTTTTTTGTACGTTTGGTATGTACACTTACTTCGCCCGAAGGAGTATATGTGTATGTCATATTCTCGATGGTGTGGTCTCCTCCTTCTTCGGCATTCTTATGATAGGCGAGTGGAATCAGGTCTTTGGTAGCGTAGGCGGATAATGTATCATTGATGCTAAATACTTTATTGACCATACCTGAAGATTTGGCCGTCATGGTCATTTTATAGGCATCTTTATTATTGTATTTTTCGGATACGGTTCTCAAAGTAGATGTTCCGGCTTTGGTATTGACCAAGCCCCACTTGAAATACAGGTCGTATGTTAATTCTTCTCCTGCCTGAAAATATTTATTGTCTACTTTACATTGTGTTTGTGCTTGCAGGTTGAATATTGCACAAAAGGCAATCAAGACTGCTATAAATTTTTTTGTCATATGCTGTTGTTTTTGGTTACACTAATTGAAGTTCTGAAATATTAATTATAAACCTCTGTTAGCAGGCATTCCCATCGTTTGGTTGTCGCCCGTGTTTGTATTATTTCTATTTCGGTCTCTATTACTTTCATTTTGTTTTCGTTCCCGTTCTTCAATCTTTTTCTTTCTCGCTTCTTTTTCTTCCGGTTTTTGTTTTGTTATTTCCATTGGTTTTTGTTTTCCAAGGGTAGCCGGATCTATGAACCAAGGCTCTTCGTCGAGGTCGAAGTATGCTTTGATTTCATATGCTTTTGGCGAATAACAAACCATTTCGGGTTGCAGTTGCTTATCATAATCGCCTGTGTCCCATATGCCATTGTTGTTAGCATCGAGTATGATACGGGCATAATATGTGCCGGGGTTGAGGTCTCTGAATAAGGCTGCTCCATCTTTGACTTTCGATTTTCGGATTGGTTTATCTGATTTATCTAAAAGTTCTATAAAAGAAGGGACAGTATCTACTCCTGCAACTCTGATAGCCAACTGTCCGTATTCATCTTCGCGTTTGACCTTGAATGTCTGGTCCAACTTATCGTTCCATAATCCGTATATGCTGTGTATGCTGGCAGAGTCTATTCTGATCTTGTATTCGGACCCATATGTCCATTTGTGCTGTATCGCGTATTTTCTACCGTTGAGAGAATCGGCAATCAGCTGGAACGGAATATCTGTATATACAGTATCTTTGAGTTGCTGCAACGATATTTTGGTACGGAGCGAATCGCCGATAGGTTCTTTAAATTCGAGCAGGATGTTTTTGTAAGTGTCCCAATTGGAGGAAAGATTATGTGTTATGTCCAAGAATACGGTAGGTGGAATTTTACCTTCTCTTTCATCCTTTTCCTTTTGTTTTCGTTCTTTCTCTAGTTCTTTTTCGGTCTTTTTACGTGTTCTGTCTACAAATCTGAGTGTATCGGTAAACGGAACAGACTGATTAAGTGAATCTGTTTTTAGATACGTGATTTTGAATGCGAGTGTATCTGTTTCTATTAACTTTTGATCTTTCAGCCAATATGTGAGTGTGTCGTTTTTTAGTGCTCTTTCTAATACAGCCCAATCTCCGCTTCCATCAAAGTTTAGTGGTTCAAGTTTCGGCATTTCGGTCGGGGCCCCGAACAAAATAGTCAACTTGTTGGGTGTTCTCTCAAATTTTTGCAGATAATGTCTTTGAAATCCTGATTTAAAAGATCTCATAACGATATTGTCGGGAAGGAAACGTGTATAAGCAACTTCCTTAATGGTATCTATTACTTTTCTGGTAGTATCTACAAATATAGTATCGAAACGCGTAGCGCGTTCGGAAGATGGTTGTATCATCGTCTCGAAAAAAGCAATTGCCTCTGCCGGATTGTCGTACATATAGTCTCTGTTAGCATCGTCGAGCGCGAATAAGCGGTATGTTCCCGGAGCAACGCCACGAATGGTAAATTCGCCGGTTTCGCTTGTTCGTGAAATTCTTTCGAACCGTGTTTTGGTGAAGGCTGTATCATTCATGTTAGAGTGTAACCCTACATACATACCTTTTACAGGTTCGAGATTATCGGCAGTGAGAACTTTTCCAGATATACATAACGAGTCTACAACATCGCCCGTGGAAAAGGAGAATGAAAAGTTTTCGAGGGGATTTGCTTCATTATTATCTTTTATCGCACTGGTGAAATCGATAGTATAGGTTGTATTGGATATAAGGGTATCCCTTAGCTCTACAGTGAGTCTGCGATTTACTGTCTGGATGACAGGGAATGATTTTTGTGGTGGTGTAATGATTACATTTTCAGATGGCCTATCTATCGTGACATTTTCATCAAATTCGATTACGATTTTCCCTTTGGTTACATTTGTGGCATTGAATGCCGGAGATGTTCTTGCTACTTTGGGCGGATCGAAATCAATTGCTCCTCCTTCCGGTGACGCCATATTTGCACAGGCAACTACAAACATGGCAATTGTAGCCATAACAAAAGACAGAGCCGAATATTTTCTCAGAAATCGTACCATCTGTTTATTTTAAATTTAACGCAAAAATACAATGTTTTTATACATAAAAAGCTGACAAAGTACATAAAATAGCTTAATATGGCAATCCTGACAAGATATGCCGTACTAAATACTTACGTTATGCAAAATTACAACATTTCATGTTTCATATTACAATTATAATATTCACTCTCCCTGAAAGTAACATTTTCATCATTTATTTTTCTGAATCCTAGTCGCGAATAGAAGATGACATTTTCGGGGAGTTGTGTTGTTAGTCCTATCAGATTACATGCAGGCTTGGAGCAAAGGAGGTTGTCAATGACATGCTTTATCATGAAAGAACCTATTCCGTAGCCTCTATATTCTTCTTTTACAACTACCATAGATAAGTAGTAGTGTTCAGCATTTTTTATCGCTTTGGCTAATAATTCTTTGTTTTTCGATTCCAGGCTAAGCATTCTGAATAAAGTGCTTAGTCCGAATTGTACAATGAAACTTCCAATTCTTATTTTTGAATATATGGAAACACTATTTTTTACTCCTTCTGGTGGAATCAGGGTAAATGTTCCTACTATTTCTTTTGAATGTTTTTCTTTTACAATCCTTGTCAATGTTTGTTTTTGATTATTCATAATCAGACTTGCCTTAAACAACCAGAATAAACCTTCTTTTAATCGGCTTTTATTTTTGAAAATTGCTGAATATGCAGGGTTTGTATGAAAAGCATTTGTTAATATGGTCGCTACCTTATCAATGTCAGAACTTTGAAGCTGTTCTATGATGAAATTATTTATGTCGGTTTTCATTCTTCTGATGATATGGATGTTCTGTATATTATCAACTTATAACCGACTTAGCCAATATCAGTTCGCTTTCATTTCCCATATTGAATAGTAAGTCGATAATACTCATGTTTGGAATAAACCCAAACTTTTGGGTAAATACCTGATAGTATGGGGTAGGGGTGAAAGTAGGATCGATGATAGACCAGTCTTTTTTAGGGTGGATTATTTCTCGTAGGTCAATTTCGTTTTCGGAAAAGTCCGTTTTATATTCTTTCGTATAATCAATATGAGGAGGTTCTATATTTAATAATTGAAGAATCAAGGTTCTCAATTCTTCGTTGAAATCGAAGAGAAAAGCATATTTCTTATGATAGAACGGATAGAAATCGTCTTGATAATACTCGAAAAAGGGGGTTGAATTATATGCTGATATAATGGCATTCCAGTGCATGTGCTGCCAATTGCCGTGTTCAGCTATACGTATATCCTTCATGAGTGTTTTATCTTTTGAGGAATGCACAACAGGGATGGATAATGAAATCTCCCCATTAGCCGAGACAATGGTGCAACGATTGCGGTACGTCTGTTTCAAATAACTGTCATTCTGCTCAATAAAAAGATGCTCTGCGGACAGTAATTTTGCATAATACTGTATCGGAGCCAGATAGGCAGATGATAGGTACATGTTCATATTCTTTTTTGTCATTTTATTGGTTGGAAGCAACGATTACAGCGCATTTCCTTATCCGGATTGTACCATATGGTGAGAGCTTTTCCGATTATCGTTCGGAACGGAATGAATCCCAGATGTCTGGAGTCCATGCTGTTGATTGAATTGTCTGACAGCAGCCAATAGTAATCGTCTTCAAAGGTGTACCTATCTTGTTTAATACCGTCGATAAGTAATGTTCCGTCTTCTATTCTGATTTCTTTGTCTTTCTGCTCTTGTTTTATAATGTCTTTGTATATCAGTAGATTATTTTCGTTTGAGATTATAGTATTTCCTTTGGACGGGACTAAGAGTCGATAATTAGTTGTGGTGTCTACACTACAACATACTAGATTGATAGAGTCAGGAAGGCTTTCCTTTAGCATATATGCCTCATATCTATTTAGTTGTAGATGCAGAGTGTCGTTAATTTTACGATGGTTGCGGAGAGGGATATCTAAATCATTTATTGCGTAGTTAATTAGCTTATAATCTGTGTGTTCTATGATGTATTCTTCTGTTGTATTCGGAGTAGTGACATACTCTTCTTTGTTGACAAGAAATAGTCCGTTTGACATCTCTATACTGTCTCCGGGCAATGCTACACATCGACCGAGAAGTAAGTTGCTCTTATCTAATGGTTTATCTGTTTCGATAGGGTTGTTGAATAATACAATGTCATTTCTATGTAATTGACTTGTAAATAACCTTGTATAAGGAGCCTGAAGCAGGGTAGAGTATGACTTCATCCCGAATATATTGTCGAAGGTGAAGGGGATGCTGAGAAGGGTTATAGGCAGACGAATTCCGTATGATGTTTTGTCGATAAGTATTCTGTCGTTTTGATGTAATGTGCTCTCCATCTGAGATGAGGAGACAGTAAAGGACTCGATGAGAAAGCAACGTATGAATAAAACAATGAGCAAAGTAATCAAAATTACTTTGCCCAGAAAGATGTATATGTTTTTCTTTTTTGAAGACATTATTTCATTCCTCAATGATTATGTATTCATTTCTTATTGCCGGAGGTGAATAATCGATTCCACCTGATTTTTCCACTAAACCAGCCTTTGTCTTTATCCAGAGACAGCCAAATGAACAATGGTTTGCCAACTATATGGTCTTCGGGAACAAATCCCCATGCGCGTGAGTCTGCCGAATTATCACGGTTATCGCCCATCATGAAGTAGTAATCATATTTGAATGTATATGAGTCTGTTTGCTGACCGTTAATATATACCTTACCATCACGATAGTCGAAATCATTATGCTCATAGTTCTTTATACAACGGATGTATGCGGCGACTTTATAATCGACATTGGTATCGAACTTTATAGTTTCTCCTCTTGCCGGAATCCACAGTGGAGGAAAATCTCCGGGATAAGAGTCCTGAGTGTAAGTGATTGGATATAAATAGTCGTAAGGGTGTATTTGCAGTCGTTTTAGATTGCCACGCTTGAAATATTTATTCCGTTCGAATACCGATATAATGTAAGGTTTTGTCTTTAATTCTTCAACCATTTTCTTGGTCAACGGAACTTCATAATATAAGCCGAAATTGCCATTGTGGGATTTGAATCCCAATTGAATGAGCTTAAGGCTATCGACTCCCCTTATTGTCAAAGGACTCGAAGAAGGAATAAAATCCTGACCTGTATTGTATCGTCCGGCATAGTCTTCTTTGCTCACTCCAAGTTCTTCAAATAGTTTTGGAGTCAAAAAAGTGCTGTCTGTTTGTACGATATATACCAACTGCATATTTTCTGGGTTCGATATAGGCTTTCCATCAATGGAGATTGTATCGTTAAACATTGAGATTGTCTCACCCGGTAAGCCAATACAGCGTTTCACATAATTCTCGCGTCTGTCTACAGGGCGGTAAACAATATCTCCGTATGTAGCTTTATCCCCCCATACATTTTCCCGACCTTCTGCCATGCAAGTTATATAATAGTCTGAATTCTGAGCATTGATTGCTACCGTATCCCCGGAAGGATAATTGAAGACTACAATGTCATTGCGCTCTATATGGCCTGTTCCTTTAAATCTTTTATATTCTAACTGAGGATTTTCTAAGTAAGATTTGATGCCGAAGAAAGGAAATGTATGTTGCATCAGAGGCAATGAGAATGGTGTCATAGGAGAGCGTGCTCCATAGCTTACCTTGCTTACACAAAGGAAGTCTCCTACTAAAAGAGATTTTTCAAGAGAAGAGGATGGAATCTGATAATTCTGGAAAAAAAACGTATTGATGATCCATACGCCGACTAAAGCAAATACTATAGCATCTACCCAGTCGAGAACCTTTCTTAACTGAGGATTCTTTGCATTTCTCCATCCACTCCAGTTGATAAATTTTGTTATATAGATATCAATAAGAACGGGAATAAGAATCAACACAGCCCAATAGCCTGTCCATATTATGAACAGAACACATAGAATACAAGCTATGGCTGCATATATCCATTGTCTGATGCCGGGTTTTTTTCTCTCCCTTTTATTATCGTTTCGATTAGTTGTATTATTCTCCATATTCTGTTTAAAAATTAAGCATATCACTCATTCCAAGGAAACCTTTTTTCCCTTTTGTAAATTCGGCAGCGATTACCGCTCCCAGCGCTAAACCTTTACGGTTTTTCGAATCGTGCTTGATGCTGATACTATCAACTTCCGATTCGTATATTATTTCGTGGATACCAGGTACTTCTCCTTCACGTATGCAGTGAATAGCCAGATCAGATTCTTTCTCCTCATGTTCGAGAGTCCATCGTTCTTTTCGACTGACATTTTCAAAAATGCCTTCTGCCAATGTTATAGCAGTACCACTAGGGGCGTCAAGCTTGTGTACATGATGGGTTTCCTCCATTTTGATATCATAGTCAGGGTATTTGTTCATAATCTTTGCCAGAAATTTATTCAGAGTGAAGAATATGTTTACTCCCAGACTGTAATTGGATGCATAGAAGAAAGTTTGCCCTTGGTCGGAACAAGCTTTTTTTACTTCATCCAGATACTCTAGCCAGCCTGTTGTACCAGCCACTACGGGAACTTGCGCGGCAAAGCATCGGCGATAATTATCTATCGCACTGTCGGGCGTTGAGAATTCTATTGCTACATCCGCACTTTTGAAAGCGGGTGAAGTGAACTCTTCCGGATTATTAATGTCGATGATGGAAACTATTTTGTGACCTCTGCTGATGGCAATCTTTTCTATTTCATGCCCCATTTTGCCGTACCCGATAAGTGCTACATTCATGTTGAAAATTAGTTTATTGATGACTAAAGCCTACAAATATACACAAAAACTTATTTTTATAGGATTCCGTATGTAATTTATCCATATTTCTGAGCTTTTTTAGTTTTCATTAATGCCTATCTAAAACATCTTTGAGGAATTAGTCGTTGTTGTTTTATGCTTATTACAAATATTGCATATAAGATTTGTTAATATGCTTTTGTGTATTGATGGATAATTTGAAAAATGAGATATAAGAAGAAAGGGGATAAGCAAAATTCGCCTATCCCCCTTCCAATATAATAGAAGTAATTAATATCTGTAGTGTTCAGGCTTGTATGGGCCTTCTACCGGCACACCAAGATAGTCAGCTTGTTCCTGACTGAGTTTGGTTAGCTTTACACCTATTTGCTCAAGGTGCAAACGAGCAACTTCTTCATCCAGATGCTTAGGAAGACGATATACATTGACCTCATAATCGTGTAACCATAATTCGATCTGAGCCAACGTCTGATTTGTGAATGAATTACTCATTACAAACGAAGGGTGACCTGTTGCGCAACCTAAGTTTACGAGACGACCTTCCGCTAACAAAAATATTGAATGTCCGTCAGGGAAAGTATACTTGTCTACCTGAGGTTTTATATTTGTGTGCTTGATGCTTGGGAAGTTTACAAGTTTTTCTACCTGTATTTCATTGTCGAAGTGACCGATATTACATACAATGGCTTGGTCTTTCATTCTAGCCATGTGCTCTATGGTGATAATGTCTTTGTTTCCAGTAGTAGTAACAAAAATGTTTCCTTCTTTTACAGCTTCTTCCATTGTTGTCACTTCAAATCCTTCCATAGCGGCTTGTAGAGCGCAAATAGGGTCAATTTCTGTAACAATAACACGTGCTCCGTACGAACGCATAGAATGTGCACATCCTTTACCTACATCTCCGTATCCGGCAATGACTGCAACTTTTCCGGCAATCATAACATCTGTTGCACGCTTGATTCCGTCGGCAAGAGATTCACGACATCCGTACAGGTTGTCAAATTTAGACTTTGTAACAGAATCGTTTACATTGATAGCGGGAATGAGAAGTTCACCACGCTCCATCATCTGATATAGACGATGAACTCCGGTGGTGGTTTCTTCCGAAACGCCTTTCCATTCTGCTACTGTACGATGCCAGCGGTTGCTGTCTTCTTTTAATATGCGAGATATGGTATCTAGAATTACCTGTTCTTCGTGATTGGAACCTTTTCTATTTATGGTTTCAGCGTTTTCTTCCGCTTTATAGCCCCAGTGAATTAGCAGAGTGGCATCTCCACCATCATCTACTATCAGGTTTGGTCCTTTTCCTCCAGAAAAGCTTAAAGCTTGCTCGGTACACCACCAATATTCTTCCAGAGTCTCACCTTTCCATGCAAACACAGGAATTCCTGCTGCTGCGATGGCTGCCGCTGCATGATCTTGAGTAGAAAAAATGTTGCAACTGCACCAACGTATATCTGCCCCTAATTCTTTCAGGGTTTCGATAAGTACAGCTGTTTGTATTGTCATATGAAGAGATCCCATGATGCGGGCTCCTTTCAAAGGTTTATTAGTGCCATACTTTTTACGGAGCGCCATAAGTCCCGGCATTTCATGTTCTGCAATCTCAATCTCTTTCCTTCCGAAATCGGCAAGACTGATGTCTGCTACTAAATATGGTAAATTAGGTATGAGTTCTTTAGACATATATTTATTGTTATTTATTAGATATATTTTTCTCCGTATTTCAATTTTACATCTGCAACAAATTGTTTTATCCGCTGCTCTTCATCTTTTTTGCATATAAGCAGTACATTGTCAGCTTCTGCAACAATGTATCCCTCTAATCCTTGAATAACGGCTAACTTCCCAGCGGGTAAAGTAACTACGTTTTCGGAACTATCGAAAAATAGAGTATTGGCTATTAGAGCTGCATTCGCATCTTCATCTTTATCTGATATTTCATATAAAGAGCCCCATGTTCCAAGGTCGGACCAACCAAAATCGGCTGCTTGGACATATACGTTCGATGCTTTTTCCATAACGCCATAGTCAATAGATATATTAGGGCAGAAAGGGAAGTTCTCGTCAATAAATGCTTTTTCTTTCTCTGAACCAAAAGCGTCTAATCCTTGGTCGAAACGGTTAGTTATTTCAGGTAAGTACTGATGAAAAGCATCCAGTATTGTTTTGTTATTCCATATGAAAATTCCTGAATTCCATAGGAATTCTCCACTTTCGTAAAATACTTTAGCTAATTCTTGGTTTGGCTTTTCAGTGAACACTTTTACTTTCGTTACACCGTCTAATTTCTCCTCGCTCATTTGTATGTAGCCATAACCGGTCTCGGCACGGCTAGGGCGGATGCCTAGTGTGAGGAGTGTATCATGTTTCTCAACAAAAGCAAAAGCGTTTTGTATGATATTTACAAATTCGTCTTCTTTTAAAATCAGATGATCGGATGGAGCAACTACAATATTAGCATCCGGATTGAAAGAATTAATATGATAGGATGCATAAGCAATACATGGTGCTGTATTTCTGCGCATAGGCTCCAATAGTACTTGGTTGGGATTAAGTTCAGGTAGTTCATCCTTAATCATTTGAGCGTATTCATTGTTTGTTACAATAAATATATTCTCAATAGGGAGTATCTTCTTGAATCTGTCAACAGTCATTTGTAACAGGGAGCGCCCTGTTCCAAAAAAATCGAGAAACTGTTTTGGACGAGCTTCACGGCTAAAAGGCCAAAAGCGGCTTCCAATGCCACCACTCATTATTACGCAATAGTTGTTCTTATTATTCATAATCAGTCAGAATTTGTACAAAGTTACATCTTACTAATATACAAACAAAACAAAATATATCAATAGCGATTAAAAAATATATAAGTCTTTTTAAAAAAGTTACGTAGGGGTATTTGATATATAAAAAATATGTGTACTTTTGCAGCTCACAAGCCCAGATGGCGGAATTGGTAGACGCGCTGGTCTCAAACACCAGTGGATTCACTTCCATGCCGGTTCGATCCCGGCTCTGGGTACTATTAAAACAAAATCCTAATTGAAAATCAGTCAATTAGGGTTTTTGTTTTAGTGAATTGTTCCCGAATTGTTCCCAAGTATATAACACACATCTTGATTTTCTACTAATCTAGGGACAACCTCTTTTTAATGATTTTAATTGAGATACATTTCTGGTGT
>JBKEBA010000067.1:0-68758 GCA_047972895.1 Dysgonomonas sp. | reverse complement strand
CGGCGATTACCAGATAAACGTTCACGTTCATCTAAATGAGCATCCATCTCCCCCTCAAGGGCTGCATTCAGGATGCTTTCTAATAACGGAGCAAAAGCCCCATCCTTGCCTAATAAAGACTTGCCTGATTTAAGTTGTTCTAAGGCTTTCTGCTTAATGCTTTCAAAATCAAATTCTTTTTCCATAAAAAAACTGTGTTAGTAAAAATAATAATTTATTCTTGCTTGACACAGTTTAATTTACAGTCTCATGAATGTCTTACAGTTTTTTTATTACTTTTGTCTAAGTCTCAATATTTATATTCATGACAAGATATATATTTATATTATTGTTTTCTGTCTTGTGTAATATGCTTTCGGCACAGACATATCGTACACAAGCTATTTCGCCTGAAATACATACTGTACAGGTAAACCTGAATGGAAATTGGGCTCAACTACCTATACAGAAGCTTAATGGTAATGAGAATATAAGCATTAGCTTCGACCGCATATCTGACAATTCCTTCAATAGGTTAAGGTACAGGATATACCATTGCGATGCTTATTGGAAGAAAAGTACTACCATTTCGGAAATAGATTATCTGGATGGTTTTAACGACAACTTCATAGAAGATTATAATCCATCAATAAATACAACGGTAGATTATACGCATTTTAATCTGACGATACCAAACAGAGATGTTAGTCTGAAATTATCAGGTAATTATGTGGTAGAGATATATGAAGAGAATGATGCGGATGCGGTGTTATTAACAGCCTGTTTTTCTGTTTATGATCCTCAGTTGAGTATAACTGCGACTGTTTCGTCAAATACGGATATAGATACGAACCGTAATCATCAGCAATTGTCGTTTATACTTAATCATCAAGGAATTAATATTCGCGACCCATTTACGGAACTTATGGTATTTGCCCAACAAAATAACAGGTTGGATAATGAAAGGAAAAATATAAAACCGACATATGTAAATCTCGGAAAATTGACATACGAGCATAATAAAGACCTGATATTTGAAGCAGGTAATGAATATCGCCGGTTTGAAACATCCAGTTACCGTTATAATGGAATGAATGTGGAACATATTGAATATAATCGTCCGGGCTATACGATGTATATCTTAAAAGATATAATACGGGCTGGACGGGGATATAGCTATGACCAAGATCAAAACGGGCGCTATATAATACGGACAAATGAAGGTAAAGAGAGCGACACGGAGGCCGATTATTTCGATACTAACTTTACTCTAGCAATGGATACTCCGCTTACCGAAGATGTATATATAAACGGCAATTTTACTGATAATACGTTTTCAGATAAGTATAAAATGCAATATGATTATAATGAAAAAGCTTATCGTTTGTCGCTATTATTGAAGCAGGGGATGTACAATTATCTGTATTTTACGAAAGGAAATAGAGGATATTCTACGGCAAAGATAGAGGGTAATTATTATGAAACTGAAAACGAATATTCCATATACGTTTATTATCGTCCGACAGGCCAACGTTACGATAGTCTGATAGGTGTACAGACTTTACAATCGAGAGAAAAATAGATATCAGACTTTTTTACAGATTAATAGAACTTTTCTTTCATCAGACAGAGTAGTGGCAAAGATGTAGGTCTCTCCTCCTTCTTTTATGCCTGTTTTTTTTCTTATTTCTTGTACCGATAGGGGAAAATTGCGAGTTGTGATATTAGCTTGTTTAATTTTAGACAAGTATTCTTTTATATCGCTTTTGCTTAACGATAATATATTTATTATCAAGAATATACGTCCATTGAAATCATTCACAAGACTATCGGATGTATATAAGTGACTACTAATGTGTAGCTTATCTATATCAGATGATTGTGCTATACTCTTATAGGCTCCGGCTTTTAAGATGGAAGTATTCGGCTCATATAAATATTTACCCGTATTTGACTTGTAATTAATCTTCAAGGCTTCCTCATCTTCTTTGTAGAAAGTGAAAGTGTCTGTCTTGTCGTTTTGTATGTTGATACAATGATATTGCGTCTTATCTCCTGTTTTATCCTTGATGAAAAGTAGTTCTTTACATTCATTATTCACACTGATGATATGTACATGCGATATACCTTTCAATGATTTTAGTGCGAGTGATATATCGAGCATCGGAGATAGCTTAATCATTGTCATATCGGACTTTTCCTCCAATATCTCCTCTATTTCCAGTATATCAGGGGTACAGTCTTCTATACGTACCGTTTTCTTACCTATGCTATCACGCCGTGCAGGGTCGATGTATATCATATCCACTTTCGGCATTGTTTTGAGATACTCTACACCATCTGCACATGTTGTTTTAGCATTATTCAGGCCAAGTATGCCGAAATTGTGAGTTGCTATTTCTGTTAGTTCGGATTGCTGTTCAATATATACGGCTTTCTGAAATTTAGGAGCAATGAAAGAAAAATCAACACCCATTCCTCCTGTTAAGTCTACAAGAGTATTTCCGGAGTATAAGCTGGCTTTGTAAAGAGCAGTCTGTTCTGAAGAGCTCTGTTCTAAAGACAAATGTTTAGGATAGAGTATTTCATTATGGTTATACCACAAGGGTATTTTATTTTTAGATATTTTGCGTCCTGTAATTTGGCGGATAACTATATTCAGATCAATCCCTGAATATTTTTTCGCTTGTAATGCCAATGTATGTACATCGTCTTTTTCATGTTCATTTACAAACTTTATCAATTCGGGATCGAGATTCATTTCTTTTCTTTTATCTTGACGAAATGGCTTAAAGGACTGCCTTTCTTTGCAGAATCAGGTAATATAGGTTCTGGTAATGTATCTGTAATAGGTCTTATTTTAGGTTTTTTCAATAGATCGTGTAGTCCGTCAAAATCTTTTTTATATATGATGCCAAACCCTTGAGTCTGTGTTACCTCCTGTATGTAGTAGAACTTTTCGTTGTAATGGTTATATGCTTTAACGCGCCATGTGCCGGCGCTATTGAGTAGATATTCTATATCCACATCATGCACCATGGCCTCTCTTTTCACGTTTAAATCGTTTCTGTAACCGAAGTTTCCATTAATTAAAAGTCTGTTGTTTAATAATTGGCTCGACATCAACAATTCGGCTTCGGTATAAGTCATTTGCTTATCATCATAACGGATATTCGTGCCTAGTTGCCATTTGTCATCTATCTGGCTTACTATTTTACTCAATTGATTTGATAATGTAGCTGATGCAACTGCCGCGAAGTCGGATGTCGGATTATCGACATTGGCTCCATGAGGGGCTCTGAATTTTGATAATATCAATAAGTAAGCTACTTGTTTATTTGTCTCATCCTCTGTATTGATAATACTTTTTACCTGTCGTTCGATTTCCGGATCGACAGATGGAAATTTAATATCCAGACCTATATTAGGGTGTTTCAACGGACCTGTCAAATTCAATACACAGTTCACCGGAATAGTTGATTGTCCGGCAATTTGCGCGAGATAATTATCTAAGTCGTTCAAACTAGCATTAACTTTATAAATGGCATTTACATCTAATGTAGCTTCAAATGGGTCTCCTCTAAACTGGACATTCCCTCCTTCCTGAATAGAGAAGCGTCTTTCCATTATACGTTGGAAAGTAAAGTTATAACTACCCCGAGCTATATTGTATGTTCCATATAATCGTGGTGAGTCTTTTGTGCTCCAATGGAATTGCATAGCACCACTACCCGACCCTCTTAAAACGTCGCCAGCAACAGGATCCATCACTAACTCAACAACAGCATCAGGAGTAGCGTCTATATAAAAATTCATATTGATATCCATTCCGGACTCTGTTTTTATGGGAGATGGTAGGGATGTCGCAACATTGTCTAGAGAATCTTTATTTTGTTTCGATTTATATGTTATAAAAGAATATTCATTAATATTTTCGCCCATGAAGTTCATTCGTACTACGGTCTTATCCTCTGTACGCATACGAATATCTATATCAACTGCATTTTCATCTCCTGCGATTGTGCCGCTTCCACTACCAAAAACCTTACCATTAAATAGAGAATTTTGTGCAGGAGTAACATTATATAATAGAAAATTGTTGGCTGACAGATCGACGAGATACATGAAATTGTGGAAAAAGTCGTGAGCTACTTTTCCACTGGCAATAGCCTTGTTATTCTGATTGTCATATAATGCTAAGTCGTTAAAATATATCAGGTCTTTCTTCATGAAAATGGTATCGGTAAAAGAGTATCTAGTATTCAAAAAATTGATACCTAGGTTACCATTTTGAATAAAGGCTTTACCCTCAACCGTTACATCTGAGAAATTACCGAAAAGATGTACATTACCTGATCCCCTTCCGCTTATATCTTGGAAAACAGCACTTGCATACTTATTAAGGAAACTGACATCTACACTGTCTGCATCGAAATAGATTGACAATCCCTGTTTTATAGGGTCTAGTGAGCCATTTACTTTGGTCTTTTTATTTTCTTTACTGACAATAAGTCCATCCAGAACTACCGTATTTGTCTCTTCGTCTAACTCACTGAATATATTCAATTGTCCAAGATCCGTTCCATTAAATTTGAAATTGGAGACATTTAATCGTGTATTAGCATAAGGTTTAGATTCTATTGTAGAAACAAATAGACTTCCTGTTGCTAATCCGCCAAATTGAAGGGCATCTATAGCTAATGTCTGAAAGACATAATCTAGATTAATGTTTTTAAGTTCAGCCTTTAATATATCGCGTGGATTATTAGATGAATACTTACCGTTTATTTTTACCTCCTGATCCCCCTCTTTGTTAGATATCAGAAAATTATCTATTGCATAGCTTCCACTTTGAATATTTATATGCGACTTATTCATTTTCCAATAAGCGTTGTTGAGTAATAATTCGCTAGGAAGAACCTCAATATCTACTAATAATGGTGATTCTTCATCTTTTACAAAATGTGTAGATATAGAGAAATCTCCTTTAGCCTTTTGTTTTCCGCTATTAATCAGAGATACATTAGTATTTATCCTATCATTACTTATCTGGGACGTTAATGTAATATCATTAGTTGCATTATTCTTACCTAAAATTAGGGCATTGATTGTGGCGTTGATTGTATCTTTTGGGTTTTTGATAGAAATATACCCTGATTTAATATTCATCCCCGCAGCTTTGACGGAAGGAGTGAATATTTCGACATTGAACTTGTCTAGATTATTATTGTATGCACCTACTATTTTTGCCGGACTTAGTATAGTGACAGGTAGTTTTAGGATACTACTCAAACTATCGGTATTGTTTATCAGGAAGTCAAAGGCAAATATATTGTCTTTATCTTCCGGCCTTTTCTTATTATCAGGCTTGATTAAAGCTGGCAAATATGGGCGTAATGTCTGTTGTATATTGCTTGCGATAGACGAAACGGAATAAGCTCCAGTAAGAGTACCATTCAGCAAATTTGATTTAACCTTTAGTGTGCGGCGATCTGATTGTCCTAGAATTTCCACCAACAAACGATCCATTTGAAAAACTTTATCATCTCTAATGAAGTCAATAGAGTCAATTTTGATATATCCTTCGGCGTTATCTATATCCACCCCTGCAAAATCAGCATCAACATTGAACGATACATATGTATGAGGCAGATTTTTTACGAGATGTAGTTCTTCGGGCTGTACATCTTCTACTTTTGCCTTAAAGTTGAGTACTGGCCTTTCTTTGTCTGTCAGATCAAAGAGTCCTGTTATATTTAGGACACCATGAGGGTCATTTACATTGAGTCCACCATCGATTCGTAAACCGTCGTATGCAACATCCAAATTAATCTCGTTATATCTATAACCCTTGAAATCGAAATCCCTGATATTAACTTTTGCACTCCCCTTCATCTTGGCTATGCTAGGCTTTTCCATGTCGACAGAGAGATTTAAAGATACCTTGTCCAGATCTTTATTATCAAGTAATTGCCCTATTTTAAATTCCGATGTATATATTTTACCTTTGACGTAAGAGCTGATACCTAAACGAGGGTTAAAACCAAAAAGTACGTCTGTCTTTATTATTCCCAATGCTGTTTCGAGACTACCGAATGCAGTCAGCTGATTGAGATAGCCCGATATGTCTCCTTCAAATGATATTTGTCCAATGTTTTTTAATTGCTTGGGTAATTGTATTTTCTTTTTTGAAAAATTGTTGACTATTCCTTCTACTTCATTACTATTCAAGGTAAGTTTGTCTATACTACCCAATATGTACATTTTTTTGGTATCTCTTATGTCTTTTATTTCAGTATTAGCCAGAAGATGTATATGATCTCCGAGGTCGAGTGAGAAGTCTGATATTGTGAGATCGTCGGCTGTACCTGATACATGCCCTTGTATAGACATTACATCATTAAATTGCTGTAGAAATGGTGCAAATGAAGCCATGTCTGTCGGTGCTATATAAGAAGGAGCTATAATGCAATCTAATGTTGCATAATCAAGTATATTAGCAGTATCATTTGTGGGAGTGAGATCTAATTCAAATTTACTAAACGCAAGATTGGATGAAGGTAAATCCAGATTAAATCCACGAACAGAAACTTTTTTGTCTTGTGTTACTACTCTAAAAACCAAATTAGAAATTTCAAGTCCGCTCTTTTCTTTTAATCCTATTTTTTTAACTTGTATGTTGAGTGAATCCGATTCTACAGATTTTAAAGTCAATTTGGCATCCAAATCGGATATAGAAATATGATTTGCATCAAATATTTTTTCTTTTTCGGGCTTATCTTTTACATCATAATATATCTGTCCGTTAGAGATATTGACTGTATTTATGGCTATCTTGAGCTTCGAGCCCGAATTGTCTTCTCTCGGTTTAAAAGCATCTATAATATATTGTATATTCAATGGAGCTTCAGTCGTTTCTTTCGATAAATGGATCTCAAAGTCGCTCAGCCATGCAGATGTAATTACAATCTTACCTCTCATCAGAGCCAACACATCTACACCTGCTGATATTCTATCAGCCATTAATATTTTTTCTTTTGACTGATCGTAAAGATATATGCTATCCAGTTCCAATGTATTAAAAGGGCTGAAATGCAGTTTGCCGATACCCAACTCTGTGCCTATTTTTTTTTCGAGTTCATTAACGATGATATTTTTTGCATATTCCTGAACTGCGGGCATATTCAGAAGACCAAAGGCCATCGCAGTTAGTCCTACGAACACGCCTAATATTGATAAAAATATTTGCTTAAATCGTTTTATAATTCCAGATTTTAGAACGCAAAAATATTAAAAAAAGGCGACATTCTGCAGTTTACAGATAATGCTATCTCATTCCATTAAGATAATTTATATAAAACAAACGATAGAAAGCCATTATAGTGGGTATTTCAATCATTTTATTCTAAATATTAAATCTAATCGTCTAATGTTTTTGATATCTTATCTATGTTCAAGCTTCGTGCCATGGCATCAAATATTTCTTTGTATGTACCATCTTGTCGATATATATTCTCGTGCGTACCAGATTCTACTACCCTTCCATTTTTCATGACATAGATACAATCAGAATCTATGATTTGCGAGATACTATGGGATATTATAATCACAGTACGGTCTTGCTTTATTGCATCCAGACTGTTCTTAATTTGTTCTGTCGCAACTGCATCAAGACTGGCTGTTGGTTCATCCAAAAATATAATGGGCGGATTTTTTAGAAACATACGGGCAATAGCTATTTTCTGTTGCTGTCCACCTGACAGAGCTAATGCAGAAGTCTGGTATCCATGTTCCAGCTCTATAATCTGATCATGGATATAAGATTGTTTGGCAGCTTCTATAACTTCTTCGTACGATGCATCAGGTTTGCCATATCGAATATTTTCTTCAACTGTCCCATTAAATATATGATTTCGCTGCAATACCAGTCCGATATTTTCTCTCAAATAATTTGTGTCATATTCTTCGAGTGATATTCCATCCAGAAGTATTTCACCTGAATCAGGTTGGTAAAACTTATCGAGCAGATTGATCAATGTACTTTTTCCCGCTCCTGATAATCCCACTAAGGCTGTGGTTTGTCCAGGGACTATTTCCATATTTATATCATGCAGTGTCCTAACCTCATTGTCTGGATAGGTAAAATTGGCATGTTTGATATGAAATCTTCCTTCTATTTTTCCTTTGTATTTTCCTGAATCTTCTATTTGGTGATCGGCTTTGAGTATATCAAAAAAGCTCTCTGAATAGATTAATGCATCATTCATCTGGTCGTATATGCGGTGTAATTGCCGAATGGGCGCAGATACATTATTAAATAATAAAATATGAAACATAATGGACCCAATACTCATCTCACCAATTAAGACAAAGTATGCAGTAAGAATTATAATTATGACAATACCTATCTGTTCTATAAAGCTTTTTAACCCGTCGAAGAGAAAACTGATTTTTCGGGTTTTCATTTGGGCATCTGTCAGGCTATTTTGTAAATCCATTTGCTTATCACTTTCGATGTTCTCACGAATAAACGATTTTATTACAGTAATAGACTCCAGAATACCTAAAATGCCTTGGCTCTTACTCTCTCTTAGTTCTTTTATCTGGCGTCGTGTGCCACTCATTTTTATGGCTTGCTGCCGACTCACCACGTAATATATAGGGATAATACATAATCCGACTAATCCTACATAAAAATTGGCGTTGAACATCATTATCAATGCCACAATAGAATTAGCGAATAAAGGCAATATATCTATAAAAAAGTTCTGTATAAGTCTCGTGAGACTTTCCACACCTCTGTCTATACGTGCTTGCAGTTTACCTGGTTGGTTTCCTCCTGACGTATAGAAAGCCAACTTATAAGTAAGTATTTTGTCTATGATGGCTTGGGAAAAGTCTTTTGCGATAAAGATTCTTAGTTTTTCTCCGTAAAATTTTTGACCAAATTGGATAAAAGAATTTATAATTTCTTTACTGATAAGGATAATCGTAATCGTTACTAAAATAGATAGACCTTCCGTCAAACCTTTATGTGCTTCTACCAAACTGTTTATTGCATCTACGGTATAGCGCAATACCCAGGCATTGACCTGTGCAGTAAGCGATCCTACAAATGTGAGGATAAGTGCTAATACAACAAGCCAGCGATATGGATAAACATACGGCTTGATATTCTTAAACAATTGGAATAAAGACATTTTCGTAATTTTATATGTAGTATAACCAATTAAGATATGGAATAGTTTTAATGAAAATAGTTTTCGCGCTGTGATAAACGATAATAAAACTGCCGAATTATTTTTATCTTTATATTTTATTTCAAAAGTAGAATATGAATCAAAAATATCCGTCAGCCCTGCTTGAAAGCGCTGTCAATGAATTTGCTAAATTACCCGGTATTGGTAGAAAAACGGCTTTACGTCTCATCTTATATTTACTCAGGCAAGATGACACAATGGTAGATAGCTTTTCTGAGGCATTGATAAGGCTGAAGCACGAAGTAAAATATTGCAGGGTATGCCACAATATTTGTGATGATGATGTGTGTTCTACATGCAAGGACAAATCACGTGATTCATCTACAATATGTGTTGTGGAAAATATAAAAGAAGTGATGGCTATAGAAAATACCATGCAGTATAAAGGTTTATATCATGTTTTAGGCGGCATTATTTCGCCTATAGATGGAATAGGACCGTCCGATCTAGAAATAGATAGTCTGGTGGAGCGCGTGGCACAAGGTAGCATTAATGAAATTATACTAGCCTTAAGCACCACAATGGAAGGCGATACTACAAACTTTTATATTTATAAGAAACTAGCACCATACAATGTGAAAATATCAATGATAGCCAGAGGTATATCCATTGGTGACGAAATCGAGTATGCTGATGAAGTAACATTGGGACGTTCTATACTTAACCGTACTTTATTTAACGAATCGTACAGGATATGATCGATATCCGAATGAAGACAAACGCTTAAACAACAATCAAATGATTATCGCAGTAGATTTTGATGGGACAATAGTAGAGCATGAATATCCCAAGATTGGAAAACCTATTCCATTTGCCATCGAGACATTGTTGCAGTTGCAGAAAGATGGACAAATCCTTATCCTTTGGACAGTACGAGATGGTGATTATCTTCAGGATGCAATAGATTATTGTTCACATAAAGGTCTAATATTTTATGCTGCCAATAAGAACTATCCGGAAGAGGATGCCGTAACTGCATCACGGAAGTTAACTGCCGATTTGTTCATAGACGACCGTAATCTGGGAGGACTACCCGATTGGGGAGTCATATACCATGCAATAAAAGCTATGGAAAGAGGAGAAACTTCATTCGAAAAGATAATGATGTATTCAGGAGAGAATAAACGTGTTCGCCGAAAGAAAAACTTTTTTATCCGTTTGGGCGAAATGTTTGAAAGGGATGGTTACTAATCCGTTAAAAATTGTATATTTGGATTTTAACTATATAGTATTATTTATCACAATCTAAATAAAAAGTTATGATACTTAATAATTCGCAAATAAAGCTTCGTGCAGTAGAACCCGAAGATTTGGATATTCTGTATAAATGGGAGAATGTGACAGCTCTCTGGATTCATGGTAATACACTGGCTCCTTATTCTAAATTGGTTTTAAGACAATACATCAATGATACTCTGGAGATGGATATTTATCAGAGTAAACAACTTCGCTTAATGATATGTCTTGCAGAAGACGGTACTACAATTGGTACAGTTGATTTGTATGATATAGACGCATATCACCGTAGAGCTGGTATAGGAATATTAATAGATGAAGGATATCGCCAGAAACGATATGCAAGTATGGCCTTGGAACTGATGGCTCAATATGCGTTTGATTTCCTCTATTTACATCAGTTATATGCTTATATATCTGCCAGCAATACGAAAAGTATAAACTTATTTAAAAAATTGGAATATAACGAAGTCGGAATTCTGAAAGACTGGATACAAAGAACCGATACTTTCGAAAACGTTCATTTATTCCAATTGCTCAATAAAAAATAGAATGAACGAAGATATAAAGAATGCTTTCGAAGTGTTAATAAAAGGTGGACTTATACTCTACCCTACCGATACCATATGGGGAATTGGTTGTGATGCAACCAATGAAGATGCTGTGCGTAAAGTCTATGAACTAAAACGACGTACAGATAGTAAAGCCCTGATTACATTATTGGACAACACCGTGAAACTCGATTATTATATAGATGGTGTACCCGAGATAGCATGGGACTTGATAGAGATGTCCGATAAGCCTTTGACCATCATATATGATAATGCACGTAATGTGGCTCCCAACCTGATAGCGGAGGATGGTAGTCTGGCTATACGGATTACTAAAGAAAAATTCTCATATGAACTATGTAAGCGTTTTCGCAAAGCGCTAGTATCTACATCCGCCAATATAAGTGGAGAGCCCTCTCCTGCTAATTTTGACGAGATTAGTGACGAGATAAAAGCCGGAGTTGATTATATTGTTGGTTACAGACAAGATGATATCAGCAAATCAAAAGCATCTAGCATAATCAAATTAGGAAAATCAGGAGAAGTAAAAATAATTAGAGAGTAAAAGTTATGCCCGTAATCTATGAAGATGAGATACTCACGAATATCTCGTATATTGACGGATTGGATGGAGAGTCATTCGATAACTGTACGTTTATGAAGTGTGATTTCTCAAATGCTAAAATATTATCGTGTAGCTTTACGGATTGCATATTTACAGATTGTAACTTATCGATGACAGACTTATCTCAATCTATACTAAACAATGTGGAATTTAAAAACTGTAAGATACTAGGCGTGAAATTTGGCTATTGCCATGATTTTATATTTCGGGTCTATTTTGATAATTGCATGCTTGATTATGCCTCTTTTGAGAAACGCAAAATGAGTAAGACCATCTTCAAAAACTCATCATTGAAGGGCGTTGATTTTGCTGAGTCCGACTTAAAACAATCGAAGTTTATTAAGTGTGACTTGAATGAAGCTATATTTTACAATACCAATATACAAGAAGCAGATTTTACTCAATCTCATAATTATATAATAGATCTGGGTATCAATCAGATTAAAAAAGCACGGTTCTCGAGAGATGCATTAGCCGGTTTATTGAACCAGTATGATATTATAATAGAATAAGATAACAATTAAAACCTTAATACTATGTTGGAAATACCTGAAACAAGAACGATTAGTTATCAAGCTGAAAGTATATTAGCAGGTAAGCAGATAATAGAAATTGTTACAGCAACTAGTCCACATAAATTTGCATGGTATAACGGTGATCCTACACTGTACAAAAATATACTTGAAGGTAGAAAAATAGAGTTTGTACGTGGGCACGGCTCATTTATAGACATTCTCTGTGATAATGATACATTTATTTCTATTGGAGATGGAACTAACCTTAAGTATTACCCCTCAGTTGAACCTCATCCTTCCAAGCATCAGCTTTTGATAGTCTTTGGTGATAAAAGTTTTTTGGTATTTACGGTGTCGATGTATGGAGCTATTTATGTATATAAGAGAGAGATGGATAATTTCTATCATCGCAATAGTCTGAATAGTATTTCACCGTTGAGTGATTCTTTCGATAAGCAATACTTTGATAGCATATTTGAGTCTGTAAAAAAAGATCTGTCTATAAAAGCACTGCTTGCAACCGAACAACGCATACCTGGATTAGGGAATGGTGTATTGCAAGATATTTTGTTTAAATCCAATATTCATCCAAAACGTAAGATATCAAAGATTTCAGATCTTGAGAAAAGTGATTTGTTTCATAGTCTGAAAGTTACCCTACAAAGTATGACCGATAAAGGTGGACGCGATACAGAAAAAGATTTTTATGGCAACTATGGTAAATATAAAACCATTCTTTCTAAAAATACATACAAAAAACCATGTCCGAATTGTGATGGTGAAATAACAAAAGAAGCCTATCTGGGAGGGTCAATATATTATTGTGCGAACTGTCAAAGGTGAGAATGAATATTTGTCATAGTTGTAATAACATATAAAAAATAGAGCCCATTCTCTTTCTTATAAAACATGAACAATGTTTGATCTGGATTGTTTTTATGTATAATGTGTTATTTATAAGCAAGTAATTAAATACAAACGTTTATGAAGAAAATAATTTTAGGTTTTGTTGCCATAATAACAATGACAGTATCTGTCTTTGCGCAAGAAAAAGCATTAGCTCCTTCCAATTTTGGAAATAACTGGTTTATACAATTACAAGGAGGTGCCACTTATAGTATAAGTGAAGGGTTTAAAGATGCTTCTTTTGGAGACCTGATAACTCCTCATGTCGCAGTTTCTTTAGGTAAATATTTTGCTCCCGAAGTAGGTGGACGCTTACAGGTAGGTGGTTGGTCAGCAAAACACTATGATACATCTGTCAATGGTACATTCAAAACACAATATATCCAGACAAATGCAGATGCACTATTTAATCTGACTAATATGCTTTCACCATATCAAGAAAACAGACCATTTAATTTTATAGCTTTTGCCGGGCTCGGTTATGTGCATGGATTTAAAGATACTAAAAACGGTTTGACTTCGACCAATATGATTGCTCCGCGAGTAGGTTTACAAGCAGATTTTCGTCTTAGCGAAGCTGCTAGCTTTAATATCGAAGTGGCAGGGAATCTTTTACGCGACGACTTCAATGGTATAAGAACAGCAAAGAATTATGATGGAACTATAGACGTTTTAGCTGGTGTCTCTTTCAATTTATCTAAAGGTGGATTCAAATTAGTAGATGTACAGGATCCTGCGCAGATAAAAGCATTGAATGATAGAATCAATCAATATAGAGCATCACTAGATAGTAAAGATGCAGAAATCAACAAGCTAAAACAAGAATTAGCCGTAAAACCTGAGCCTGAAGTTATTATTAAGGAAACTAAGGTCGAAGAGTCGGGTGAAGTAGTTCTGAATGCTGTTGTTGTATTCCGTATTGGTAGTTCAAAACTTGAACAAAATCAAGATATAAATATATACAATGCTGCTCGTTATTTATTAGATAATCCGGCTGTAAACGTAGTAGTAACAGGTTATGCAGACAATAGCACTGGTACGGCTACCGTTAATCAAAGATTGTCAGAACAGCGTGCAGAAGCTGTAGCCAGAGTCTTGATAGATAAATATGAAATTTCTCCAAACCGTATTACAACAAAAGCTGCCGGAGACAAAGTACAGCTATTCCCTACTCCTCAGTGGAATCGTGTTGTAGTGTTTACAGCAATTACAAAGTAAAATTGAAACGATAGAACTATACAAATAAGGGTGTCTGATAAGGCATCCTTATTTTATATATATATATATATATATACGTCATTCATATTCAATCGGAATAAATATTTGGCATCTGTCGTCTTTAAAGAAAGAAAAGTGTATTTTTGTACTCGTTTCGTAGAAAATATTGTAATTACCATATGATAGACAAGATTAACAGGCTTTTGTCAGAAATCGAAGACTTAAAAGCAAGTAAGGCCGAAGAGATAGAAGCTTTACGTATCAAGTACTTAAGTAAGAAAGGTGAAGTATCAGCGTTAATGAATGATTTTCGCAATGTCGCTGCTGAGCAGAAGCGTGAAGTGGGCATGAGACTAAATGAGTTGAAAGAAAAGGCTCAGGAGCGTATAAATCAATTAAAAGAATCGCTTGAAAATTCTCAAAGTGGTGATAACAGTATAGATCTCACACGCACGTCTGCACCCGTAACCTTAGGTACTCGTCATCCGATTTCTATCGTAAGAAAGGAAATTTGCGATATATTTCGCCGCTTGGGCTTTTCAATAGCCGAAGGCCCTGAAATAGAAGATGACTGGCATGTATTTTCTTCATTAAACTTTGCAGAAGATCATCCGGCCCGCGATATGCAAGATACATTCTTTATAGCTCGTAGTCCTGAGATAGTGTTGCGTACACATACATCCTCTGTTCAGACTCGGGTAATGGAGAAGCAACAACCTCCTATACGTATTATCTGTCCGGGTAGAGTGTATCGTAACGAAGCTATTTCATATCGAGCACATTGTTTCTTTCATCAGGTAGAGGCATTATATATAGATAAAAATGTATCATTTGCAGACCTGAAACAAGCTTTATTGTTTGTAGCAAAAGAATTGTTTGGTGCAGATACTAAAATACGTCTGCGTCCGTCATATTTTCCATTTACAGAGCCAAGTGCTGAAATGGATATATCATGTAATATTTGTGGAGGAAAAGGTTGTCCATTCTGTAAACATACCGGATGGGTCGAGATTCTGGGGTGTGGTATGGTAGATCCGAATGTATTGGAAAATTGTGGTATAGATAGTAAAGTATATACAGGCTATGCTTTAGGTATGGGGATAGAGCGCATTACGAACCTCAAATACAGAGTGAAAGATCTTCGTATGTTTTCCGAAAATGATAAACGTTTTTTAGAACAATTTGAAAGTGCACACTAGGAATAATAATAGATAAAATAAAAGGCCGACAGATATTTGTCGGCCTTTTATTATTAGATAGATTTAGCTATTGATCAGTAAAATATCAATGGTTGCAAACTTTGCTTTTATCTACAGTAAAGCCATCATTTAAAGGCATGAATTTTCCTTTTCTTTTAAGGAATTCAATTAAGTCATCAGCATCCATATCATCAGAAGAGCATGCGTAGAAACGTTGATCTTCACCAAACTGTTCGATAATTGATTCTCGCAGAGATGATTCTGTGTAGGAATTACCTTCCATCATATGAAGGACTTCGTGTGCATGTATTTGTTCCATATCTTTTTTTATACAAAAATAATGCAAAGAAATAGATTTAAATGTCACGTATGTGACACACCTGCAAAATAATTATCAAAACTGAATAAAGAAAAGTATTATTAACTTATTCATCTTCTTTTGTAAAGAAATTTAGCAGACAATATACAGCAAAGGCCAAGTAGCATATAACGACAGCGCCTAGTATTATTAAATTGACAGTACTAATACTCATAACATTATACGATTAAAATTCTTCCTAAATTTATTTATTCATTGTTTCGTTTAAGTTAACATGATGTTTATATTTTGATAATAAAGTCGGTATGTTATGTTTTGTAACTAAACATTAACCAGGTTGTATGTAAGAATCGTATATAAATAGCTTATTTTGTACAATAAGTTAGGTTAATTTAAGCAATAAACACTACTCTAAGTTTTATGAAAAAGGGTTGTCGTGAGATAACTCTTTTTATTTTTTAGATTTAACTATTGTCTCACTACGATGATTATATCCTTCATAATCTGTTATAAAAATATTTTAGAGAAATTATTAACTTTGCATAAAACAAATCAATATGGAAGAGAAACATATAGGAGCATGTTTATGTGGGAAAGTTTCGTTCGAAATAATAGGAGTTTTTGAACGTTTCTTCTTTTGTCATTGTGAGTATTGCCGTAAGGATACAGGGTCGGTACACGCGGCTAATTTATTTTCTTCAACAGCCAAATTGAAATGGTTATCAGGAGAAAACAATATTAAGACTTTTGATTTCGAATCGTCAGGACATATTAAAAGTTTTTGCCTTGATTGTAGGTCTGCACTTCCAAATATTCAAATGCAAGGAAATTTGCTCGTTGTTCCGGCAGGTAGTCTTGACACAGATATTTCTATTGTACCGCAAGGTCATATATATTTTTCTCATAGGGCCAATTGGGATAATGACTTACATAAAATTCAGATATTTAAAGAGCTTCCATTATAATTTTACAAAGGTATCAGAGGTGATGAAAATATTAAATTCCAGAAACTTTATTGTATATGGCAAATAAAAAATGGACAATTAGAAAAATCATTTTGAGTATTTGGATAACAATTGGACTAATATTCTCTATTTATCTATTCTATTCTTATCAATCGCATGGTGTTAGCGAATATTTACTTCAAAGTGATGATCAAGTAGATATTAGTAGCACAAATGATTTCTATTTATTTACACCTTTAAAAGAGTATGACAATATCTTTATATTTTATCCGGGAGCGTTAGTTGACCCAAAAGCATATATACCACTATGTCGAAAAATAGCAGAGAATAATATAAAAGTTTATATAATAAAAATGCCATGGAGACTTGCATCTAAAGGATACATTAGACCAAAAGAATTAGAATTATTTGTGGACACAACAAAAACATATATTTTAGCAGGACACTCTCAAGGCGCAAAAATGGCTGCACAATTTGTGCAAGAAAATCCGACCTTGATTGATAAGCTTATACTAATTGGAAGTTCCCATCCTAGAGATATATCACTTTCGGATAGTAAAATTCCTATTCTGAAAATTTACGGTTCAAGAGATGGTGTTGCCGACGAGCAGTCAATACTAAATAATAAATCAAAATTGCCGCCAAATACTAAATTTATACGAATAGATGGTG
The DNA here is from genome assembly GCA_047972895.1 of Dysgonomonas sp. Classification (GTDB taxonomy): domain Bacteria; phylum Bacteroidota; class Bacteroidia; order Bacteroidales; family Dysgonomonadaceae; genus Dysgonomonas. The sequence goes on along the minus strand of JBKEBA010000067.1, from coordinate 51,313 downwards.
CAAATCACTCACAATTTGGTTATTATGGTTACCAATTGGGTGACAATCGTGCTCAAATAAGTCGGGAACAACAGCAAATAGAGGTATTGAAATCAATTTTAGAGTTTATATATCAATGATATTTACTATTCAATTTAAAAACATCTTCAATTATTCAAAATAAGGTATGATACTAAATACTCGAGCCTTTTTGTTAAGGATTTTGAGAAAATTGTTAGCTTTAGAAATATATTTTTAAAAACAAGCAATAGTGAACTCAATTGAAAAACATTTCCCTATATGGTTACTTGAATATAAATCATCTTCATTCGAGCAATCTCTTTTTTTAATATGGTATACTGATATTGATAGAAATGAAACGGATAAATTTCTCACAACTAAAGAAAATAAAATATTAGCATTTACTTCTTTTGACGAAGAAATTGTGAAATCTTCTTTGAAATGGGTAAACTTTCCTATTACTATTGAAAGACCAAATATAATTGATATTGACAAGATCAAGAAGAATATTGAATTGGATAACCTTGATGATAGTACAATTGAAGCACTTGCTGATTTTATAAACTTATTTGAAGATTTTGTCTATCAAAATGACAAAAACAAATTGTTAGAAAAGTATCTTAAAGACAACAATATTGATAGTACTTGGAGATATTTCTATGATTACATCTTTTTTCCAAGATTTAATGATAGAGATGAATATATGAAATGGAATAAACCCAAATTAGAAATTAACAATCAATATTTGTTGGATAGTTTAGTGCAATTAGTCTCTGTTTTTGAAAACACGTTTAAAGTAATAAAATAAAAATCCCCAAACTTTTCAGTTTGAGGATTCAATTCGTGGAGCACAGCACCAAAGTCTCGAACTCGTTTTGTGAGGATTTTGAGAAAATTGTTAGCTTTGTGAAATATCTAAATTCTAAGCGATGAAAACATACCTTATATTTCTATTTAGTCTACTTCTTTGTTCATGCCACAATCCAAGCAATAAAGAGATTGCTCAGAATAAAGTAAATGATTATCTTATAAAAGAAAAAATAAACTATGAATCAATTCTTTTTGGAGAATTAGATTCAGCGTTTACATCTGTGAAAAATACTCTTGAATATGAGCGAAATAATAATTTATCTAAAATTTATGAATTGTATTCACATAACTTTTTGAATAATATAGATGATGTTAATCAATTAGGCATATATTCAGACAGTATGAAGTATTTTAATTCCATATGTGATTCTCTTGAATTAATATTTAATCCTGAATTTATAGGGTGGAAATTACAACATATATATAAATATAAAAATAGCAAGAATGAATTAGTTGTAGATAATCATGATTTTTTCTTCGATGAGAGCTTACAGACGATAACAAATGATGAACAGATATACACGAATTTACCTTTTAAAACATATGCTCAAAATAGTGTCTTCTATGGTTTAAGAAAATAAAAATCCCCAAACATCTCTGTCTGAGGATTTTTATTTGTGGAGAATATCGGACTCGAACCGATCACCTCAACACTGCCAGCGTTGCGCTCTAGCCAGATGAGCTAATTCCCCTAAAATTCGATGACAAAGATAGCTTATTTTCTGAAATAAACTATCTCCGTACACCAAAAAATAATAGTGGGGTATTCCCTGCTATTATTTATATTAAATTATAGAATACTATCCATATTTCTCTTTATGAATTTATTTAAAGCTTCACCTTTCAGCATTCCGTTCGAAAGCAAGGCTAGGTCAATCAACTGACGTATTTCTGTGTTTTCACTAGCATATCTGTTTACATTCTCTTTTTCCTTTCCATCTATTTCTGACATAATCTTTTTCACCAATGGATGTTCTATATTTAATACCAGATTATAGCTGTTCGGCATTTCGCCATAAAAACCCATTCCAGACTGCATTGCCGACATTTCTTTCATTCGACGCATGAACTCGTTTTGAGTTATCTGTATTGGCTGAGCCTTTTCATCTAATGATTTATAATCAAGAATAAATTCTGTTTTGTCTATTTTAGGTAATTGCGAAGTAAAAGCTTCATTCAGTTCTTCCTTTTGCTTATCTGTTAACTTAATTTCTTTACTATCTTCTTTTTGGATTAAGTTGTCAATAGTGTCACTATCTACACGTACAAAACGACTTTTATCAAATTTTTGTTCGAGAAATCCTGCTATATGCACATCCAGCTGCCCGTCGAGTAAAATGACATCATACCCCTTATCTTGGGCAGCATTTATATATGAGTACTGTTCTTCCTTGTTACTCGTATATAAGTATATTAAATTTCCGTCCTTATCTGTTTGATTTGATGATATCAGGGTCTTGTACTCATCGAATGTGAAAGCTTTATTTACAGTGTTCTTTAATAAGCAAAACTTTTGAGCTCTATCATAAAATTTATCATCAGTTAATACTCCATATTCAATAAATAGTTTTAGACTACCCCATTTTTCTTCAAACTGAGTCCTGTCGTTCTTGAATATTTCTTCTAGACGGTCAGCTACCTTTTTAGTTATATGGCTAGATATTTTTTTAACGTTCTGATCGCTTTGCAAATAAGAGCGCGATACGTTAAGAGGTATATCTGGAGAATCCAATACCCCATGCATTAATGTTAGAAATTCAGGTACAATACCTTCAACCGAGTCTGTTACAAAAACCTGATTGCTATAAAGCTGTATTTTGTTCCTACTCATATCCACATTGCTTTTAATTTGGGGAAAATAGAGAATCCCTGTCAATTTAAAAGGATAGTCAACATTAAGATGTATCCAAAACATAGGCTCATCAGATAATGGATAAAGATCTTGGTAGAATTTTTTATAATCTTCGTCTTTCAATTCTGAAGGCTTCCGTGTCCAAAGTGGGTTTGTATCGTTGATTATATTATCCTCATCAGTCTCTTCCGATTTGCCATCTTTCCACTCTGTCTTTTTGCCATACACAATTGGAACTGGCAAGAATCGGCAATACTTTTTCAACAATTTATCTATTTCATTTGTTTCGAGGAAGTTCTTATTCTCATCATCTATATATAATATTATATCAGTTCCTCTTTCTGCTTTTTCTGTCGGTTCTAGAGTATATTCGGGCGATCCGTCACAACTCCATTTTACAGCCTGTGCGCCTTCTTTAAATGATTTTGTTATTATTTCCACTTTTTTAGAGACCATAAAAGATGAATAGAAACCTAATCCGAAATGACCGATAATAGAGTTTGCATCCTTTTTATATTTGTCTAAGAACTCATTCGCAGAAGAAAATGCTATCTGATTTATATATTTGTCGATCTCTTCATTTGTCATCCCTATACCTTTATCGGAAATAGTAAGAGTGCCATTGTCCTTATTAAGGGATATATTGACTGTTAAATTACCTAATTCACCTTTAAATTCACCTAATGATGCGTATGTTTTTAACTTTTGAGTTGCATCTACAGCATTAGAAACTAACTCGCGTAGAAATATTTCATGGTCACTATATAAAAATTTCTTTATTATCGGGAATATATTCTCCGTTGTAACTCCAATGGTTCCATTTTTTCTCATAATATCTTGTTTTTTAAATATATTTTATTAATTTTGTGATATAGGGGACAAAAGGGATGCCAAATAATCTATTTATGACATTTTGTCGGAATTAAAAATATATTATTTATCAAGCTTATTACCCCAATAGATATAATTGATGACATATACAACGAACCACTCTTTATATAAAATATCTAATTATCAACTAGTTGTCTTTTTAAACTTTACTTATTTAACAGTTATTTCTTTAGTATATTATTTTTTATAGAGTTAAATCAACAAAAGTGCATACCTTTGATTTAACAATTTGAAAAAGGAACATAACATTAATTAAAATCTTTGTTTAACTAGTATAATCGATCGAATATCTACCACGCACAATTTAAAAAACATTGAAGAGATGAAAGCAACACTAGACAGCAACAATAAAGTATTCGAAGACAAGTTAATAGACTTACAGAATAATATGATGAATTTTGCACTAACTCTAACATCTAATAGAGAAGAAGCAAAAGATTTACTCCAAGAAACGACTCTCAGAGCATTAGATAATAAAGAAAAATACTACGAAAATGTCAATTTCAAAGGTTGGGTTTTTACTATCATGCATAATATTTTTGTGAATAATTATCGTCGGGTGGTTCGTAGTCAAACTATGATTGATCAGACAGAAAATTTATATCATTTGAATATGCCTCAAAACTCTGGATTTGATACTCCTGAAGGTGCTTATACTGTAGCAGAAATAGTAAAAGTTATCAATAGCTTTTCGGATGACTACAAGGTGCCATTTTCTATGCATGTTTCGGGATTTAAATATGAGGAAATCGCCCAACAATTAAAACTACCTATTGGGACAGTAAAAAGTCGTATTTTCTTTGCAAGAAAACGTCTTCAGGAATTATTGGCTGATTATAAATTTCAGGATAGAGAATAATTTCTATATATTACGATTACAATGTAAAGCTCACAAATATTTGTGAGCTTTTTTGTTTATACGATAGAGAACTTTTATAGTATAATAGATGAAATGAATTAAATTTACTAAATTTGTATTGATAATTTATAGATTAAATTAATAAAGAGAATAAATATATGCACAATTGGTTTGAATGTAAGGTCAGTTATGACAAAGTGCTAGAGAATGGAATGCAAAAAAAAGTAACTGAACCTTATCTGGTTGATGCTTTGTCTTTTACCGAAGCTGAAGCACGTATAATAGAAGAGATTAAACCATATATATCAGGTGAATTTACCATAACAGATATAAAAAGAGCAAAGCTTTCGGAATTATTTTTCAATGATAACGGTGATCGTTTTTTCAAAGCTAAGGTTATGTTTATAACCTTGGATGAAAAAAGTGGGACAGAAAAGAAGACTGCTGTGCAAATGCTAGCTCAGGCATCTGACATTAAAGAGGCTTTGAAGGTCGTAGAAAAAGGTATGGAGGGTACTTTGGCTGATTATGCGATAGCATCTTTATCTGAAACGACTATTATGGATGTGTTCCCTTATTCCGAAGAAGAAAAGAAGAAAGTTGTTTTGGTTTAATGCAATTACTATAAATGAGTATATCTGATAAAATACATGAAGTTAAGAGTTCTTTACCAGAAGGTGTAAACCTTGTTGCTGTTTCAAAATTTCATGGTCCGGAGTCTGTGCAAGAAGCATATGATGCAGGGCAACGTATCTTTGGCGAAAGCAGGATGCAAGAAATAAATCAGAAAAAAGATTTTTTACCTCAAGATATAGAGTGGCATTTTATTGGACATTTACAAACAAATAAGATAAAAGCAATAATACCTTATATACATACTATTCAAAGTGTAGACAGCTGGAAATTATTCTCTGAAATAGAAAAATATGCAGTTATTGCAGAGAAGCGAATTTGCTGTTTATTGGAAATCCATATGGCGCAAGAAGATGCCAAATATGGATTTACTTACGATGCATGTAGAGATTTTTTATCCGAATCTCCTTGGAGAAACTGTAAATATGCATACATTGGAGGTATTATGGGGATGGCTACAAATACTGATAATGAAGAATTAATAAGAAAAGAGTTCCACAGTTTGAAACTCTTTTTTGAAGAAATAAAAGATAAATATTTCTACGACAATGAGAATTTCAAAGAGATATCGATGGGAATGTCGGATGATTATCGAATAGCAATACAAGAGGGCTCTACGATGATAAGAGTAGGTTCCTCCATATTTGGAACACGCGAATACTAATATAAAATACCATAAAGTATGAATATACAGCAATTGGAATACATAATAGCGGTAGATAATCACCGCCATTTTGCTAAAGCAGCCGAGGCCTCTTTCGTTACGCAACCAACGTTAAGCATGATGATCCAGAAGCTAGAAGACGAGCTTGGTGTAAAGATATTCGATCGTAGTCAGCTTCCAGTACAGCCTACGGTGATTGGTACTCAGATTATTAATCAGGCTCGGGTGATTGTTTCTCAAGTAAAGCAGGTGAAGGAAATAATACAGGAAGAAAAGGGTGTTGTTCAAGGAGTGTTCAAGCTTGGTATAATTCCGACCATTGCACCCTACCTACTACCTAAACTAATGAAAGTTCATGATCAGAATGGATATGATATTGTTTTGGTAATAGAAGAAACAACTACAGGGCAGATAGTAGAGAAATTACTGAATGGAGCACTGGATGGAGCTATATTGGCTACTCCTCTCAAAAATGAAAAAATTACAGAGCATCCGATCTATTACGAGCGGTTCTATGCATATGTCTCGCCTCGCGAAACATCATTATATGCGAAGAGAGAATTAGAAGAGGACGATTTGAATATAAACCGATTGTGGCTCCTTGAGGAAGTGCATTGTTTCCGGGGACAAATATTACGAATCTGTAATATGCGTAAACGTAAGAGTTCTCACTCTCTATTTTCTTATGAAGCTGGAAGCATCAATACACTGATAAACATTGTAGACAATAACAGCGGCCTTACAATTATTCCGGAAATGGCTATTGATGATTTAACAGAAAAGCAAAAAAGAAATGTTCGTCAACTAAAAGGTATATCCCCTGTCAGAGAAATAAGCTTAGTTACACGTCGTGAATTTTTAAGAGAAAGGGTACTTGATATTATTATTTCAGAAGTGAAAGAAGCTGTACCACAATCATTATTAGATCCTGAAATGAAAAAATTCATTATTGATATTTAAAAAATAAATTTTGAATATTCTATCGTTTATATATTTAGTTTTCTTTTTAGTAAGCTTAAAACTATAATAAAAACATCTGGCTAATATATAGACTATTACACTCATTGATTCTGGTTAAATATCTTAGTGTCATAATAATTTAACAGTTGATTGAGGATATAATAAAGGTATTATCTTCGCCCAGAATAATAATATCATTATAGAAAAGATTAATAGGCCAATAAGGTTATTTTGAAAATTATTCTATCCTTTTGCCTAAAATAATAATATAAAAACACAATAATGGGTGGTTTTTTCGGAACTATTTCCAATTCAGCATGTGCTACCGACCTATTTTATGGAACGGACTACAATTCACACTTAGGGACACGTAGAGGTGGAATGGTTACACTTCACAATGGAATCTATTAATCGAGCGATTCACAACCTTGAGAATTCTTATTTTCGTTTGCGATTCGAAGCAGATTTAGATAAATTCCAGGGGAATTCAGGTATAGGTGTGATTAGTGATACAGATCCTCAGCCCATATTTGTAAGTTCTCACCTAGGAAAATATGCAGTTGTCACAGTAGCTAAGGTAAATAATATAACTGAACTGGAAAAAGAGCTATTGGACAAAGGCTCTCATTTTACAGAATTCAATTCCGGACAAATTAATCAAACGGAGTTGATTGCTCTATTGATTTCACAGGGAGATTCTTTTGTTGAAGGTATCGAAATTGTACAAGAAAAAATAAAAGGTTCTTGTTCTATGCTTATTCTCACCGAGGATGGCATCATCGCTGCACGTGACAAATGGGGGCGGACTCCTATTCTTATCGGCAAGAAAGATGGAGCGTATGCTGTATCCAGTGAATCTTGCAGTTTTACCAATCTGGATTTCGAACTGACATATGATGTAGGACCGGGTGAGGTTGTTATTTTAACGTCCGATACTTTAACTCAATTGCGAAAACCTAATGAGAAAATGCAAGTTTGCTCATTTCTTTGGGTTTATTATGGTTATCCGGTATCTGATTATGAGGGAATAAATGTAGATGCAGTAAGGTATGCTAGTGGACAGGCCATGGCCAGAAGAGATGATGTAGAAGCTGATTATGTTTCCGCCATTCCCGATTCAGGTATAGGTATGGGATTAGGGTATGCAGAAGGGAAAGGCATTCCATATCGTAGAGCCATTATAAAATACACGCCTACTTGGCCAAGGAGTTTCACTCCGGCAAATCAGAAAATACGCGAACTGGTAGCTAAAATGAAATTAATACCTAACCGTCATCTTTTGAAGGATAAGCGGATTATTTTTTGTGACGATTCTATCGTAAGAGGGACACAATTACATGATAATGTTGATATATTGTATGGATATGGCGCTAAAGAAGTACATATTCGCTTGGGGTCTCCTCCTATCCTATTTTCATGTCCTTATATTGGATTTTCAGCATCCCGTTCTCCAATGGAATTAATTGCCCGCAGAACTGTGTTTGAATTGGAAGGGAATGATGCAAAGGATTTAGATAAATATGCTACCACTGACTCAATACAGTATAAGAATATGATAGAATGCATACGCAAAAAGTTGAATATAACAACATTGAAATTCAATACAGTAGAAGATTTGATCGATTCGATTGGCTTGCCTAAACAATGTGTCTGCACATATTGTTATAATGGTACAAAGTCTGAATGATAATAGTATATTAGCTGTATTTCGAAATATATTTAATCTTTTTTATATAGCTTTTTTTTTCATTTGTTTGTTATTTAAAAAAAATATATATCTTTGCAATGCTTTTAACGCATTCGGATGCATTCTGTGTTATTTCTATAAAAATCCATTACTATTTATTTGTTGTATTTGAATATTATTATCGTATATTCAAATTCTCAAATTATATAGCCTTTAGAGGAGTAAATAAAGATTTTTATCTGTATATAGTTTGTTGCATTTGAATCAGAAAACATAGAGGAATGATTTGATTTTCATCTAAAAACAATCAGATTAATAATAAATTTCATAAATTATTGTTTTGAATAATATTGACTCGCCTTCAGAAACATAGCTTTATTGGATTTTCTAATTTATCCTGAAAATAAATCATTTTTTTTATCTAATATAAACTGCCATTAATGTTTACTTTTTTATTCAGAAGTATTATTAAATCGATATAATTTTAATATAGATATACATGCGTATATATAACATTTTAGAGCTTAACGAAAAGCTTACTATAGAATTAAGAACCATTGCAAAAGAGCTTGGTATAAGACGTCCTGATGCTTATAAAAAAGACGAATTGATTTATAAGATATTGGACGAACAAGCCATATTAGAAGCTAAGAATAAAAATTCTGAAAGTTATCAGAGCGAAGACAGGATAGAACAGCAACAAAAAAAATCGCAAGCTGCTGCTAAAAATAGACAAAAAAATCAAAATCAACCTAAAAAACAGGAAAAGCAAGCAGATCAGATAGCAACTGCATCTAATAAGGATAAGATAATAGAAGCATCCCAGCCAAAGAAAGAAGAACAAACAAAGGTGACAGTTGTAGAGAATAAGGTAGAAAATACTGTCCCAACAGTTGAAAAGAAGGATCCTGTGGTTGCTCCAAAAGCTCCACAAAAAGAAATAGTGGTTAAGAAAACTGCTCCAGACGGAAAAGATAAGAAAGCAGATGAATTACCAAAACCACAACAGCCTGCTGCTACCAAACCGACACAATTGGTTTTTCGTTCAAATAAAGTGCGTGAAGTTCAGGAAGAAGAGCCGCCAACGGGTTTGCCTATGCTTGCTCCGTTAGAAATAGATTCTGATGTAGCCCCTGTAGAAATAGTAGCTACTCCACAACCAAAGCCCAATAAACAACAACAGCAATCCCAGCCCCAACAAAATAATCAAAAACAAAATAACCAGCAGGATAAACAATTTGACTTTGAAGGTATATTGACTGCTACGGGTGTATTGGAGATTATGCAAGAGGGTTATGGTTTTTTACGCTCTTCTGATTATAATTATATGTCGTCACCTGATGATATTTATATATCTCAGTCTCAGATACGTTTATTTGGACTTAAAACTGGCGATATTGTAGAAGGGCCTATACGTCCGCCTAAAGAATCAGAAAAATTCTTTCCATTAGTAAAAGTAGACAGAATAAATGGACGAACACCAGATGAAGTTCGCGACCGTGTACCATTCGATCATTTGAAGCCGTTATTTCCTAATGAAAAGTTCAAATTAACAAAAGGGCGTAACGATAATCTTTCGAGTCGTGTTGTAGATTTGTTTTCACCAATAGGAAAAGGGCAACGTGGACTGATCGTAGCCCAGCCTAAAACAGGTAAAACTACCTTGTTAAAGGATATAGCTAATGCTATTGCAGATAATCATCCCGAAGTATATATGATAGTCTTGCTTATAGATGAACGTCCGGAGGAGGTTACAGACATGGAGCGTAGTGTCAATGCAGAGGTTATCGCATCAACATTTGATGAGCCTGCAGACCGTCATGTGAAAATAGCAGAAATAGTATTGAATAAGGCAAAAAGGATGGTAGAATGCGGACATGATGTTGTTATCTTGTTAGATTCTATTACTCGCCTTGCTCGTGCATACAATACAGTACAGCCAGCATCAGGTAAAGTGTTGACCGGAGGGGTGGATGCTAATGCATTACATAAACCAAAACGTTTCTTCGGTGCGGCGCGTAATATTGAGGATGGTGGTTCGTTAACTATCATTGCCACAGCATTGACCGAAACAGGTTCGAAGATGGATGATGTGATCTTCGAAGAATTTAAAGGAACAGGTAATATGGAACTTCAACTTGATCGTAAACTTTCGAACAAGAGGATATTCCCTGCTGTGGATATCATTGCTTCCAGCACGCGTCGTGATGATTTATTACTCGATCAGGATACACTCAGCCGTATGTGGGTGCTTCGTAATTTCTTGTCAGATATGAATTCAGTTGAGGCTATGCAATTCTTAGAAACCAGATTGAGAAAGACTATAAATAACGAGGAGTTTCTGATTTCTATGAATGATTGACAATGTAGAATTTAGAACTAAAATATCGAAAACAGGAGAAAAAGGTTTAACTTTACTCCTGTTTTTTATTTTTAATTATTCTAAATAAAATGGCAAATAATCATAATAATCACGGACATTCTCATGGAGGACATAGCCATAATCATAGTGCAAATAAGAAGGCTTTAACGATCAGCTTTGTTCTGATAGCAAGTTTTATGTTTGTCGAATTTATCGGGGGCTATCTTACTCGTAGTTTAGCATTAATCTCCGATGCCGGGCATATGCTGAGCGATGCAGTGGCACTTGGTTTAAGCTTAAGTGCTCTCATTTTTGGTGCAAAAGCTGCAACAGCTTCCAAGACATATGGGTATAAGCGGTTTGAGATTTTAGCGGCTTTGCTAAATGGTATTGTACTTGTATTACTCTCTATCTTTATTTTTAAAGAGGCTATTGAACGTCTTTCTGATCCACCTCTTGTAATCGGTAAGGGTATGATGATAATATCTATGATTGGTTTACTTATCAATATTATCGTTGCTTGGATACTTCACTCTCAAGGATCAACAAAAGAAAATTTGAATGTACGCAGTGCTTTCCTTCATGTTATAGGCGACTTATTGGGTTCTGTAGGTGCTATTATTGCCGCCATATTAATTATGTTATTTGAATGGTATATAGCAGATTCAATAGCTAGCATGGTGGTTTCTTTGCTGGTCCTATATAGCGGATGGAATGTACTTAAAGAGTCAGTTAATATATTAATGGAGGCTAAACCGAGTAATATTGATTCTGAGAAAGTGATTGATTTATTAAAATCTATAGATGGTGTTATAGATGTACATGATTTACATATTTGGATGATTACATCTGATTTTTCGGCAATGACGGTACATCTGAAAGTAGAACAAGGCACAGATCGTGATTTAATACTAGAAAAAGCTAAACGATCTATAAATAAAATTTTTGGTATAAGTCATATCACAATTCAAATAGAAGGACGGGATTTATGCCTTCATGATGAAGTCTGCAATTAAGGGTATTAAAAAGGAATACGATACAAAACGAATATTGTTCGTTTTGTATCGCATCTGTATTAGACCAATTTAGAAACTATCTTCAGGTAAATAATCCCAGAAAGCCATATTCGATACCAATTCAATAGTTACTTTCCGGTCTCCGTTTCTTATATTATCTGTATCTGTAGGTAGAGCATAAGATATTTTACGTCCTACTCCCCTCGCCTTCAATAGGTCACTAGGTACACCTCTATCAATTAATGCCATTCTTACAGTCTTAGCTCGTTCTCTTGATAGCTTCATATTGTACACGTTGCCACCTACTGCATCTGTATATCCTGTAATTAGAAATCTCTTTGTAGTATCTTTTTTGAGAACATTAGCAAGCTTATCCAATATTTCTAACGATTCAGATTTTAACTCGGCTTTATCAAATTCGAAGTGAATATTATCTAAAACCAGTAATTTTTCTATTTCAGTGACTATAGGATCGGAGATTTGAGCTATTATAGGCTTCTCTACGATTTTCTCTACTTCAACTATTCTGTCCACATATTCTATAACAGGTTGTGCTTTTTTACTTTTACCACCTATCCTATACATTACGCGAAGAGTTCCTTGTAATGAGTTAGCTACGTTTTTGTATGGCATGAGTAAATAGTCTCCTTGCATTCCAATTCCCCATTTGTCATTCAGCCACATATTGAGTCCTATACCTAGCGAAATAGGTGTCAAATCTTTTTTATCTATATTTCTCTCCATATTATTTAAGAACCATTTCATCTCATCAGGACTCAGCCCCTCTGTTCCTGCATATATAATATCGAAATCTTTATGCATATAACTTACTCCTGCCCTTAAATAGGGGTCTATATGATTAGAATTGAAATAACTACCTAATCTCCATTGTAAACCAGGACCAACCATATACAGCCATTCGGTTTTATTTTTTACATCTTGCTTGTTTCGGGTTGTTCCAATAGATCCTTGTAGATCAAGATAGAAGTGATTACTTAGTTCTTTAGCTAGATATAGATTTCCCCCAAAGACAACCTGTTCCATTTTAAGATCGAAAGCATATCCGGTTTCCAATTGAGTAAAATTACTAAATGAAGTTCTATTGAATTGAAAAATAGTACCTCCGATTCCAACTTCCCACGCTTTAGAAGACTTCTCTATAGATTCCGATCTTAAGGTTTGTGCCATAGCGTGGTTGGCGGCCATGGCAGCAAACAGTATTGTATATATTATTATCTTTTTCATATTCTTTTGGTCATTTCTATTCAGTGGCATACGGCACATGTATATTAGGGAATACATAATGAGAGTCATTTCTTTTTACTATTGTAAGTGTATTCAGATCATCCACTGTACCAAATCGTAAATATCCGATTGTATTGAGTGGATAGAAATATGAACTAGTACATTCTAATATAACTGATGACTCTATATATGGAGTAGTAAATGAAAAGCCTGGATTCAATATACTTGGATTAGAGTCAGTTGCCGTATTTCCTGAGACTCTAAATCTGACAGTAAATTGTTTTGCATTATTGTATACAGTAGGGTCATCGGTCTCTGGTAAATAGTAAGTATAGGTTATTCCACCACTAGTTTTAGTTTCTTTCTTTAACGTATTTTTGAATAACAAACTATAATCTATATTTGCTCCTGTTATATCCAGTTCTCCTTCGATTCGCTTAAAATATTTTATAGTTGGCTCATAGTCGAAGGCTTTCGCATTCTTTATCATTGGCATAGCCTGTATTGGAGCCATTTTTATAATAGCATTAACCTGAGGATTTTCTCCATAATAGCTTTCCAATACTAAAGTGAAATGATGTTCCAGACCATCCCATTCATCACTAGGTATAGGGTAATAATCTGTTTTTTTCTTAAGCCTATTAATTTTTACTGATGAAATATTTGAAGAAATATCAATACTTGGATCAGTTGCTGTGTAAACTACAGAATATTCGTCATAAGATGTAAGATCATTTGGATTTCCTAATTCATAAGCTTTAAGCGCTTGCTTTAAATCGCCGAGATATGATGGAATCACTTTCCAATCAGAACCATCAGTTTGTCGTTCAACAATAGGTGAAAATTTCATATATGTACCATCAATTACCGGATCTGCTTTTAGACTAATTCTCACAAATATTCTATTCGGTACATACGTATTAGGTGCAGATGGCTCGATAGCAATCTGTCCTGTTGTAGATTTTATATATCTTACAGAAGAAGTAACACCTCTTCTTAAAGATATGTCTACATTTTCAGGAAGGTCTTCTTTTGGTACTGAGAAAAATCCCATCACATCAGCTGCATATACTTTATTTGGATCTTTTACCCCTGGCAATCCCCATACTCTGGCATCAGATGCAATATTGCCTGCATCGTCGTAAACAATATAACCTACGCCACCGTCCTCCCAACGAACAAACTCATTATAGGTTTGATTTACATATTGAGGTATTACATTCGGTTTACCTGGAACTAATTTTATATCTGCACCGGGTTGACCTGTTTCACCTCCAGGCTGACCACCTTCGCCGTCTTCCCCATCTTTACCACTTAAAAACTCCCAGAAATTCTGAGTAGAAGTTTTATCTTTTGGCCACTGCTGCCCCGGATTGTGAGGGTCATCAAGGCCTTTTGCTACTTCTTGAACCCATAAATCATAAGCACTTTGACCATCTTTACCATCATCTCCTTTGGCTGGTACTCCTGTATCAGTTCCATCGATAAACCAATTTCCATTTGAACCTATAATTGGAGTATTACCATTTGATCCATTAGTTCCATCATTTCCTCTAGCTGGTACTCCTGTATCTGCTCCTCCTATAAACCAGTTTCCATTCGAACCAATAGTAGGAGAATTACCATCTACACCATTCTGTCCTCTGGCTGGTACTCCTGTATCATTGCCCGATATATACCAGTTTCCATTCGAACCTATAATTGGAGTATTACCATCAACTCCGTTTTGTCCATCTTGGCCTTTAACGGGTATACCTGTATCAGTTCCATCAATAAACCAATTTCCATTTGAACCTATACTGACTATGCTTCCGTCTTTGCCAAAGGCTTTGATACCTGTATCAGATCCATCAATAAACCAATTTCCATTTGAACCTATACTGACAACACTCCCATCTTTACCATTCGATCCATCTTGGCCTTTGGCTGGAATGCCAGTATCTTTTCCACTGATAAACCAATTGCCATTACTACCTATTATTGGAGTACTTCCGTCTTGACCTTTGGCTCCTGTTAGATAAAACCAAAAGTCTTGGAGGCTTGTTTTATTTTTAGACCATTGTTGACCAAGGTTATGAGGATCGTCTATTCCTTTTGCTACCTCTTCAACCCATAGTTCATATGCGCTCTTTCCATTGGTTCCGTTTTGTCCATCTTTACCCTTTAAATAAAGAAAGAAGTTCTCCAAATCTATATTGTTGATGTCCCAATCTATAGTACCATCTTTTACTGCTTGAACCCACAGTTCATATGCAGATAAACCTTGAGGTCCTGCAGGTCCTTGAGGCATTTCTATTGTAAGTTCATTATTACATGAAAAGAATGAGAAGAAAATAAACCCTAACAACATTATAAGTCTAGTGTTTGTGTGTGTTTTCATTTTTGTAAGTTTTATAATTATTTGTATCTCTTTTACTTTTGCTCCACATCAAAAAAACAAGTAAAAAGATAATATGTTCATTTTCACTTAATAATATATTTGTCTGTTATTGAACATCTTTTAATGAAGAAATAATTCTCTCGATAAATTATTTCTCATAATCAAGGATGGAAAAGGTAAAATCATATGGTGTTGTTTTTCAATATATTAGAAATATATATTTTGGATAGTAATATAAAGTTTGAGAAGACTCAATTATTTGTAAAATAAAAAGGGCTGTCAGTAAATCTGACAGCCCTTTTTTCAAGTACTTTATTTTTATTTCACTTCTTCAAAATCGACATCTGTAACATCGTTGTCATTGCCTTTTGATTGGTCTCCTGTATTAGTACCAGCCTGTTGTTCATTAGGATTTGCACCAGGTTGTTGTTGGTTATACATATCCTGACTCATAGCATGGAACAATTTATTTAGTTCGTCCATTGATGAGTCGATTGCAGCAATATCTTGTGCTTTATGAGCGTCTCTCAACTTGTTCAAAGCCTCTTCGATAGGAGCTTTTTTGTCAGCTGGAATTTTATCACCAAGTTCACTTAACTGCTTTTCCGTTTGGAAAATCATTGAGTCTGCTTGATTCAGTTTATCAATTCTTTCTTTTTCTTTCTGGTCAGATTCAGCATTAGCAGCAGCTTCATCCTTCATTCGTTGGATTTCCGCATCGCTAAGACCAGATGAAGCTTCGATACGTATAGATTGTTCTTTACCTGTGGCCTTGTCTTTTGCCGATACACTCAATATACCATTTGCATCAATATCGAATGTTACTTCTATTTGAGGAACCCCACGTGGAGCAGATGGAATACCATCCAGATTAAATACGCCTATTTGCTTATTATCTCTGGCCATTGGGCGTTCTCCCTGTAGTACATTTATCTGTACAGATGGTTGGTTATCTGCAGCTGTAGAGAATGTTTCACTTTTCTTAGTCGGAATAGTTGTATTCGATTCTATCAACTTAGTCATTACACCTCCCATGGTTTCAATGCCTAAAGAAAGTGGAGTTACATCTAATAATAAAACATCTTTTACTTCTCCCGTTAACACACCACCCTGTATTGCAGCACCAACGGCAACGACTTCATCTGGATTAACTCCTTTAGAAGGAGCTTTTCCAAAGAATTTTTCTACTTCAGCTTGTATGGCAGGAATACGTGTAGAACCACCAACAAGGATAACTTCATCTATATCAGATGCTGAATATCCCGCATCACTTAATGATTGACGGCAAGGGTCGATACATTTGCGTATCAGTGTATCTGCCAATTGTTCAAATTTAGCACGTGTTAATGTTTTCACTAAGTGTTTTGGAATTCCATTAACCGGCATTATATATGGTAAATTGATTTCAGTAGATGTTGTACTTGAAAGCTCTATTTTAGCTTTTTCGGCAGCTTCTTTTAAGCGTTGAAGAGCCATTGGATCTTTGCGCAGGTCTAAGCCTTCTTCACTTTTAAACTCTTCAGCCAACCAATCGATAATAACCTGGTCAAAATCATCGCCACCAAGGTGAGTATCACCATTCGTAGATTTCACCTCGAAAACGCCATCCCCTAGCTCAAGAATAGATATATCGAATGTACCTCCACCAAGGTCAAATACAGCGATTTTCATATCTTTATGAGCCTTATCCAAGCCATAAGCAAGTGCTGCAGCTGTTGGCTCGTTCACTATACGTTGAACTTTAAGACCTGCGATTTCTCCGGCTTCTTTTGTAGCTTGGCGTTGTGCGTCATTAAAGTATGCAGGAACAGTAATAACTGCATCTGTTACTTCCTGACCAAGATAATCTTCAGCTGTTTTCTTCATTTTCTGAAGAATCATTGCTGAAATTTCTTGTGGAGTATAGAGGCGCCCATCAATATCTACGCGAGGTGTATTGTTATCTCCTTTTACTACTTTGTAAGGGACACGAGGAACTTCTGTCTTCACCTGATCCCATGTCTCACCCATAAATCGCTTTATAGAGTATATTGTTTTTTCAGGATTTGTAATTGCCTGACGTTTAGCTGGATCACCTATTTTACGTTCGTTCCCTTCAATAAATGCAACGACAGAAGGTGTCGTTCTTTTTCCTTCGTTGTTATTGATAACGATTGGTTCGTTACCTTCCAACACGGCAACACAAGAGTTTGTGGTACCTAAGTCTATTCCAATAATTTTTCCCATCTTGTTTATATATTTTATTTACTATTTATTTTACAACTATATTTTATATGCTTTTCTAGCGACAGTATTTATTATTCAAATGCTGTGCCAAAATAGTATATTCCTATAAAAAAGTTTAGATATGACTATTTGACAGATGTCTCAGATAGGCTGTCAATAGGGTTTACAAGTTCTTTAAAATTCAATAAGCCTATGTGATAAGAAGTTTTTTTTGTAAATTTGATATGTATTATTTTCAATAGAATATGAGTCAGCCATTAGCAGAACGGTTACGTCCACGCTCACTGGACGAATATATAGGTCAAAAGCATCTAGTCGGTGAAGGTGCAATTCTCCGTAAAATGATAGAATCAGGCAGAGTCCCGTCATTTCTTCTGTGGGGTCCTCCTGGTGTGGGAAAGACTACGCTTGCACAAATAATAGCCAATACGCTAGATACACCGTTTTATACATTAAGCGCAATAAACTCAGGAGTAAAGGATGTACGTGAAGTAATAGATCAGGCTAAAAAAAGTCAGTTTTTTAATACAAAAAGCCCGATTCTTTTTATTGATGAAATTCATCGGTTTTCGAAGTCTCAACAAGATTCATTACTAAATGCTGTCGAAACAGGAGTCATCATATTGATAGGTGCGACGACTGAGAATCCTTCTTTTGAAGTTATACGCCCACTATTGTCGCGTTGTCAGGTATATGTTTTACAATCATTGGAAAAAGAGGACTTAATTGAACTGGCTCAAAGAGCTGTGACACAAGATATAATTCTCAAAGAACGAAGGATAGAGTTACATGAAACGAATGCGCTATTGCGTTTTTCAGGAGGCGATGCACGTAAATTATTAAATATATTAGATTTAGTGATAAATGCAGATATAAGTGATAAGGTCGTAATCACAGATCAAGTCGTTACTGAACGTTTACAGGAAAATCCTGCGGCATATGACAAAGGGGGAGAAATGCATTATGACATTATTTCTGCTTTTATAAAGTCTATTCGGGGTAGCGACCCTGATGCTGCGATTTATTGGTTGGCACGTATGGTTGCAGGAGGTGAAGACCCCAAATTTATCGCTCGCAGATTGGTTATTTCCGCAGCAGAGGACATTGGTTTGGCAAATCCTAATGCCTTGTTACTAGCTAATGCCTGTTTCGAAACATTACATAAAATAGGTTGGCCAGAGGGCCGTATTGTTTTAGCAGAAACAACAATTTATCTGGCTACGTCACCGAAAAGCAATTCAGCATATATGTCAATAGACGAAGCTATTGCTTTAGTGAATGAAACGGGGAATTTACCTGTTCCACTTCATCTGCGTAATGCTCCTACCAAATTGATGAAAAAGCTTGACTATGGTAAAGATTATAAATATGCGCATAGTTTCGAAAATAATTTTGTAGAACAGGATTATGTACCGAAAGAAATAAAAGGTCATCAATTCTGGAAACCTCAACAGAATGCTTCGGAGATGAAAATTGTGGAGTGGATGAAGAAGCTATGGAAAAACAGATATTGATAAGTAGATAAATGAAAAAATTGTTAATCAGAATAATTCTCGTATTATTTTTCTTTTATGTTGCGTTCTGTGGATTTTTCTTCTTTTTTCAGGAGAAGCTCATATTTCATCCTACAAAGTTGGATGATAATTATGTATATCAGTTCAATCAGAAATTTGAAGAAATCAATATAAAATCGGAAGATAGTAAGATTTTAAATGGTTAATTATTTAAATCTGATAGTGCAAAAGGAGTAATTTTCTATCTACATGGAAATGCCGGTGCATTGAATACATGGGGAAATCTAGCTCCTTTCTATACGGATTTAGGTTATGATCTATTCTTCTTATATTATAGAGGGTTTGGCAAAAGTGAAGGAGATATTGACAACCAAGTACAATTGTTCGAAGATGTTCAATCAGCATACGATGAAATAAAAAGGCGTTATGATGAAGATAAAATTATTATTTTAGGTTATTCTATTGGTACTGGGCTTGGAGCATATCTAGCTTCGTCTAACGAACCGTCATTACTAATACTTCAAGCGCCTTATTATAGCCTCACAAATGTTATTCAGAATATCTGTCCCATTATACCTGAATTCGCAGTAAAATACAAATTAGAAACATATCAATATCTCGAAAAATATAAAGGACCTATTATTATATTTCACGGAGATAGAGATAATGTAATTAATTATAAAAATTCAGTTAGATTAAGTAAAAAGATAAAAGATACAGATCTGTTTATAACTCTTAAGGGTGAAGGGCATAATAGTATTACAGACAATGATGTATATAGAAGTGAAATGATCAAAATCTTATCTGATAAAATTGATTGTTATGAGTAAATTTTTGAAAGAAATGACAGATAAGGAACTCTGGCAACTCTTTCCTGTAATTATCAGCGAGCATAAGCCTTATTGGAAAGAATATTATTTATCAGAGAAAAAATATTTAGAAAAAACAATTGGTAAAAATAATATATTCAGAATAAATCATATTGGTAGTACCTCTATTCCAAATCTTCTATCCAAACCTACGATTGATATTTTGATTGAGATAAAAGATAATGCTGACACCCAACTCTTAATTAATAGAATGGAGAAAGGAGGATATATATACAGTCCACAACCAAAGAAACCTGCACCACATATGATGTTTATGAAAGGTTATACATCTCAGGGGTTCGAAGATAAAGTATTTCATATACATATTCGATATACGGGTGAATGGGATGAAATATATTTTAGGAACTACCTTCTCTCCCATCCCAAGGCGGTAAAAGAGTATGGAGAATTGAAGCTTAAGCTGAAAGAAAAGTTTGAATATGACAGAGATGCTTATACCGCGGGGAAAACAGAATTTATAAAGCGAATCCTTAATCTAGTAAAGTCAAAGAAATAAAAGCCCCTTAATCATCTTTACAGCAATCGCACCCATCATGTTTTTCTAATACACGATGCGGAAAATATCCATGGCCGACAATCTCTATAGGACATGACGAATAAGATTTTTCAAGCCAATCTGTTGTTATATTTGAACCCGAATGGTAATGCAATCCCTCGTTTACACAAGCTATATTTTTAACTAATGAAATGACTGTACCTACATCGTGTGAAACAAGTATTATTGCTGTATTTTTGTTAATTTCTTCCAGTATCTTATAGAAATTTGTTTCAAACCGCTTATCTACATATGAATTAGGTTCGTCTAGAACTAATAAATCGGGTTTATCTATAATGGCTCGTCCCAATAAGGTTCGTTGTAATTGTCCACCCGACAGAGCTCCTATTGGCTTATCTACCAGATTCTCCAACCCCATTTGTTCGGCAATCTTTTCAACCTGCTTCTTCTGATCCTTGGTATATGAGGAGAAGATACTATGTTTCATTGTCAATCCTGATAGTATTACATCATAAACGGATATAGGGAATTTCTTATCTATTTGATTTATTTGGGGTAGATAGCCAATATTTATCCTGTCTGATTTCTCATTATTTTTGAAAAAAGAAATATTCCCTGACACAGGTTTTACAAGTCCCAAAATGGTTTTCAACAAAGTAGTCTTGCCTCCTCCATTAGGACCAATAATGCCAAGAAAATCATCCTGAAAAATATCAAGATTTACATTTTTCAGTACATTCGGATTGTCATCATATCCTACTGTCAGATTCTTTATTTCAAGTATTTTACTCATATATCAAGAGCCATAGCTTTGGCTATATTTATCATTTCTTTATTCCAATCAAAAGACAGTAAATTTAGCGGCACGGCTTTACCATCAATAGCTTCGACAACGGTCTCTGCATTTTTTGTATCGAATTCCTTTTGTATAAAAACTACTTTAATCCCTTCTTCTTTTGCTTTATTTATCAGATCTTTAAGTTGAGACGGAGAAGGGTTTTTCCCTTCATGTTCTATCGAATATTGTGTCAATCCGTATTCATCAGCAAAATAGCTCAATGCCGGATGATAAATTATAAACGATTTGCTTGGTGCTTTATCTAGGTAGCTTTTAATTATACTATCGGTAGTATTAATTTCTGCAATAAGTTTATTATAATTAGCTGTATAATCTGCTTCATTTTGCTTATCTATTTCAACAAGCGCTTTGTACATATTATCTGCAATTATCTTTGCTGATCTAACGGAACTCCATGTATGAGGATCTCCTCCTACATGTCCATGGACATGTTTATCTGTATGGTTATGCCCTTTTTCGTCGCAATGAATATGCTCATCTCCTACCAATTCAATTCCTTCTGAACAATTTATAATATTTAGGGTACTATTGCTACTTGATACCTTCTTTATTAAAGCATTCTCTATCCCCAAGTATCCGATTTTGAAATAAGCAACGCTCCTGTCCAGATTCATCATTTGTGATGGTGTAAAATCTGCACTTTCGGGATTTGCACCGGATGGCACTATACATTCCACCTTATAATGATCGCCTACGATAGATTCTAAAAAGTATTTTTGAGGATCTATTGTAACTGTCAAAATTTTCGTCTTTTCAGTTTTAGGAGAGTTACAGCCACTAAAGACTAAAAATCCGAGTATGATAATTGATGTAATTTTAAAATTCATAATAGATATATTACAAGATATTATTTATCTTTCGTTAAATCATAAATTTTACGAATACGGCTCAATTCTTTCTCGAAGTCAATATTCAAATCATTTAGTATCCCTGCATTCAAGTCATACACCCATCCTACCACACGAGGAAAACCTTTTTCCAAATAAGATTTTTGCACTTCTGCTGTTTTAATGACATTCAGACATTGCTCATAAACATTTATTTCCACAAGGCGATTATATCTATCTTTTATGTCGGATATGCTATCCAATTCTTTCTCATGTAAGCGATAAACATCCCGTACATTTCTAAGCCAAGGATTAAGTATTCCCATATCTCTAGGTTGCATGGCAGCTTTTACTCCTCCACAGTTATAATGCCCGCATACAATAATGAATTTTACATTTAGATATTCTACTGCATAATTGATGACAGACAATATATTCAAATCGTTATTTACCACCATATTAGCGATATTACGATGTACAAATACTTCGCCGGGTTGCAATCCCATTATCTCATTCGCATGAACACGACTATCGGAGCATCCAATATACAAATAGTCAGGATTTTGTTCTTTAGCGAGGTGTGCAAAAAAGTCAGGGTTTTCTTCATTCTTTTTTTTGACCCACTCTTTGTTAGCTTCAAATATTTTATGATAAGAATTTTCCATTTATAAATATGCTATCTATTTTTAAGTTTCCGAATGATTGCTAAGACTTGCTCTATTAATGATTCAGTCCCATCATTAACAATTATAAAGTCAGAAAGTTTAGCCTTATCTTCATCCGGCATTTGGTTTCTAATACGTTCTAGAACTTTTTCCCTTGATATGTTATCTCTCTTCATAGTGCGTTCTACTCTCATATCTAAAGGCGTATATACCATAACTACTTTATCCATAAATTTATCAAAGCCAGATTCGTATAGTATAGCCGCCTCTTGTGCTACTATGTTATATTTATGATTTTCACTACACCATTCGTGGAAATCTTTTTCTACTTCAGGATGGATAATAGCGTTTACTTTTTCAAGATTTAAAGGATTGTTGAATATATATGAAGCTAATAATTGTTTATTCAAAACACCCTTTGCGAACAAGGCGTATCCAAATAATTTAATCAACTGTTCGCGAATTATTAGAGACGAAGATGTTATCCGTTTGCTCTCTATATCAGCGATGTATACAGGAATACCACACAAAGAAAAGATTTCAGAAACAGTGGATTTACCACTTCCTATTCCACCTGTTATACCTAGTTTGATCATATGAAATTAGGTTTTCTTCATTTCTGTTCCAATACAAACTCGACTTCTGACGGTATTGGCAATTTTGTCTGAACATAATCAGGACTCTCTGTAACCCGCACAGGCATAGATGTTTCCTTGAAATCTTTTATATCATTGTAGTTAACTATAACCTTAAAATCTTCCGCTGTAATTTGATTATATCTTTTCAGTCCTACAAAAAACGGAATTTTTACAGAAGAGGGAAAGAACTTAATATTTAGATTTTCAGGAAGATTTACACATACAACAGGAACTTCAACTATTTTTTGATTGAATTCATCGACTGGTATTGTCAACTCAACTGAATTAGGTGCAAATTTTACACCTTTCATTTCTCGCATAACGACTAATACCCTCCTTCCGGATGTTACATTCTTTAGTGTATCATCCAATGTATGGGCATAATGCAAGGTGTCTAATGCTGAACGGCTACCATATGCCAATACAGAGTCTGGTTGTAAAGTCATGTCACCATCTAGTAGATGTCCCGAGGCAAGACTTACATAGCCATCATATATAACTGGTAGTTTTTTTTGATGTAAAATAGCATAAGGATAAGACAATCGTGCGGGAGTATAGCTGAGCAATTCTGTTGTATTAAATAATTTTGTTCTTATCAATTCTTCAAAACTACGATCTTTAATCACTCTCTCCTGAGTCGAATTTACAATTTCGCGTATATCTACAACTAAAGAGTCCTTACTTCTGGTAAAATAATATCGGAATATAGTTGCACCATCTTCTTTTATACGAGCTACAATATTAGTAGGTAGCTCATTTTCGAAGATAATACTATCTGGAACGTTTACATATTTAACAGGTATATTAAGATCTGAATCGAATTTTTGACGCCAGACTTGCATCAGCCAAAAGATCAAAGCAAGTAATATAAAAAACAAAAAAGTCAGAATCTTTTTCCATTGTATTTTCTTGAAAAACGACCTGACCTCTTGTAATATTATATCTTTAGTATTGCTCATACAGCTATACCTGATTATGTTACACTCATTTATTTAGCTTGAGTATCTTCTGCTGAAACATAAACAGACGATTTTTCTACTTTTATTTTTGTTCCTTCAGCAATCTCTACAATAAAATATGTATCACCTACTTCTTTCACTTTTCCATGAATACCTCCAGCTGTAACCACCTTGTCTCCTACCTTAATAGCGTTGCGGGCTTCCTGTAGCTGTTTTTGTTTTTTCTGTTGTGGCCTGATCATAAAAAAGTACATGATACCAAAGAGTAATACCATCATAACGATCATACCACCGCTGCTTCCTAAAAAACTAGTACCTTGAGCAGCCCCGTCTACAGCTTGTAATAATACATTTAATAAAGTCATAATAATTCTTCAATATTGGATTTATATTATTCTTACTTAAGTTGATTTACAAAGATAATTGAATATTTTGAATTAAAATTAAAAGAAAAAAACGATAAGTATTATTATTTCTTAATTATTTTCTTCTCTTCTTTCAATTCTTTTACTATTGCATCCAAAATACCATTAATAAACGATGCGCTCTTTACCGTGCTGTATGATTTGGCAATATCAATATATTCATTCAGTGTAACGCTTATCGGAATAGACGGAAAAGTCATGATTTCCGCTATAGCAATTTGCATAACAACCATGTCCATTAGTGCAATACGTTCCGATTCCCAATTTTTGGTGTATTTATCGATCAACTCACGGTATTCTTTTCCATTAAAAAGAGATTCTCTCAATAATTTAACAGCAAACTCTCTATCTGAATCATCTTTAAACATTGGCAACAATTTCTGGGACGCACCATTTTCTTCATCAAACCGTTTAATGGTTTTTAAAACAAAGGATTGTACAATTTCGACATCATCGTTCCAATAAAGACTTTCATCTTCCAGTAAAGTATACAGATCTTCCTCTGCACAGATTACATGTTTAAATATCTTCCGCCAGAATTCACGATCATTATCGTATGTATCAGATTCTTCCTCAATATATTCTTTATACGTATCCGAGTTTAGAATAGTCTCTAACATTTTTCGAATAAATGCATCATGCTCGCTCCACGAAAAAGGGCGATCAGTAAGATACTTCTCTATTTCTTTATTAGAAGCTAACTGTTTGATGAATTTATTATCTAATAATTTTGTATTAGGTTTTATATCCTCTTCGGTAGGAAGTAGTTTTGATTTTCGAGCATCTATCTTTTGCTCATACGTAGTAGTCAATTCGAGCATAAGGCTCAACATATAAAAATACAAATCGTATGATTTTTGTAGGCTGAACATAAGTTCATTTTCTGCCTTTTTCAAACTTGTAGTCTCGTCTTGAAAGCATGAGAACAAGATTTGAACAACTCTGATACGAATAAGAACGCGGTTTATCATTTTTACATAAAATGTTTCTGGCTGCAAAAATAAACATTTTTTTGTAATACTTATGATAATAACACAAGTATTCTGTCTTCGCTCGACTCATCATTATAAAATTGACTATTGACAGGATTTAAATTATCTTTGTAGCTACTTTTTTAAATTAAATATACAATACATATTAAACATTTGCCCTAATCAAACGTTTTATAAATAAATATGAAAAAAATAGTTATTGCAATAGACGGTTTTTCTTCAAACGGTAAAAGTACAATGGCTAAAAGCCTTGCTAAAGAAATAGGATACATATATATAGATAGCGGAGCCATGTATAGGGCAATCACTCTATATTGTATCGAAAACCATTTATTCGATAATGGCAGGCTGGATGAAAAAAGATTAGAAGACAATATTAAGAATATAGAAATAGGATTTCATCTAAATAAATATACAGGTACGCCTGATACATATCTAAATAAAAAAAATGTAGAATCGGAAATCCGCAGTATGGAAGTTTCTTCCAAAGTTAGTGTTGTCAGCGCCATTCCATTTGTACGCCATACTATGGTTGCAATGCAACAAGAGATGGGCAAAGCAAAGGGTATAGTAATGGATGGACGCGATATTGGCACAGTTGTTTTCCCCGATGCAGAATTAAAAATATTTGTTACGGCAGAGGCTGAAATAAGAGCAAAAAGGCGTTTCGACGAATTACGCTCGAAAGGAGATATAAAGACTACTTTTGAAGAAGTCTTGGAAAATTTAAAAACCAGAGATCATATGGATCAGACAAGAGCTGAAAGTCCTTTGGTGAAAGCCGATGATGCCATACTTCTGGACAATTCGTATATGACCATTGACGAACAGATGCAATGGTTAGTAAATAAGTTCAAACAAATAACTACAAACTAAATGAGTAATATAGAGATAGACGCTAAATCAGGTTTTTGTTTTGGTGTGGTAAACGCCATAAAAAAAGCAGAAGAGGAACTAGCAAAGGGAGGAACCCTTTATTGTCTGGGAGATATAGTACACAACAATCTTGAAGTTGACAGATTAGAGCAATTGGGTTTAAAAACTATCAATCATGAAGAATTTGCCAAGCTGAAAAATGCCAGAGTATTATTAAGAGCCCACGGCGAACCGCCGTCCACTTACCAGATTGCAAAAGAAAATAACATAGAAATCATAGATGCTTCCTGCCCGGTAGTACTTCGTCTACAAAAGAAAATACATGACAAGTATGACCATGAAAAAGATAACAATACTCAGATAGTTATCTATGGTAAAAATGGTCATGCCGAAGTAAACGGACTTCTTGGGCAAACAGATTCGACAGCTATTGTTATCGAGAAGAAAGAAGACTTAGAAAAGCTCGATTTTGCGAAGAATATATGCTTATTTTCTCAAACGACGAAGCCTCTCGACGGATTTCAGGAAATTATCGACATTATGCAAAGCCGCATGTTAGGCGATGCTAAATTCGAATTTTTCGATACTATTTGCCGTCAGGTATCGAACCGTATACCTAACATCAAAGAATTTGCTCAAAAGCATGATATTATCTTCTTTGTAGCAGGAGAAAAAAGCTCTAATGGAAAAGTACTTTTTGCAGAATGCAGAAAGTATAACCCTAACTCTTATTTTATCACTACCCCTGATGATATAAATCCGGAAGTAGTGAGTGCCACTGCATCTATTGGTATCTGTGGTGCAACCTCTACACCTAAATGGCAAATGGAGGATGTGGAAGCCAAAATAGATGAAATAAGAAGAGTTTTTGTATAATTCTATTAATAATAACATCACAGGATTTTAATCGTTTCACCAGTTTTATTTTATACTTTTGTATCAGATTTGCAAAGGAGGCAAAACACGAAGTATAAAATATTATATAATTATGTCTAACATCAAGTGTATTGGGTTATTAACATCGGGAGGTGACGCTCCTGGTATGAATGCTGCTATTCGTGCCGTTACGCGTGCTGCTATTTATAACGGTATCGAAGTTAAAGGTATCATGCGTGGTTACAGAGGTTTGGTATACGATGAGATCGAAACATTCAGAAGCGACAGTGTAAGTAATATTATACAACAAGGCGGAACAGTTCTGAAAACAGCCCGTTGTAAGGAATTTATGACTCCGGAAGGGAGGCAAATAGCATACGAAGCTTTGAAAAGAGAAGGTATCGATGCATTGGTTGTTATTGGTGGCGACGGATCCCTGACAGGAGCTCGTATATTTGCACAAGAATTTAACTATCCTATCGTAGGTTTACCCGGAACAATAGACAATGACCTATTAGGTACCGATTTGACGATCGGATACGATACTGCATTGAATACAATAATGCAGGCCGTAGATAAAATCAGAGATACGGCGAGTTCGCACGAACGATTATTCTTTATCGAAGTGATGGGTCGTGAATGTGGATTCCTAGCACTGAACGGCGCTATAGCATCCGGAGCAGAAGCTGCTATTATCCCCGAAATGTCATATCAGCAAGACCAATTAGCAGACCTGATTTCGAATGGATTTCGCAAGAGTAAGAATAGTAGCCTTGTGCTTGTAACCGAAGGAGATATTACAGGTGGAGCTATGGCTATGGCAGAGCGCGTTAAGATTGAATATCCGCAATATGATGTCCGCGTAACGATACTAGGTCACGTACAACGTGGAGGCTCGCCAACTGCCAATGACCGTATTCTGGCCAGCAGAATGGGTGCTGCGGCTATAGATGCATTGCTAGATGATCAACGAAATGTGATGATTGGTATCCAAAATGATGAAATTGTTTATGTGCCATTCTCCAAAGCAATCAAGAAGAATAAGCCTATACAGAGCGATCTAATGAAGACATTAAAAATTCTTTCTATATAAGAATATTTTCAAATGCAATATAATAAAGCGGTTTCAAACAATAATTTGAAACCGCTTTTCTTTTTTAGGCTTCCTTGCGACGAAGATTAATTACAAGTCAAATAGGGGTAAAAAGAAAAAGAGACCGTCGTTTCAACAATCTCTTCTAAGGGTGGAAGACGGGGCTCGAACCCGCGACCTTCGGAACCACAATCCGACGCTCTAACCAACTGAGCTACAACCACCGTGTTGCGTAGCGGGAGGGGGACTTGAACCCCCGACCTCATGATTATGAATCATGCGCTCTAACCAGCTGAGCTATCCCGCCAACTTCATGTTAGCGGGTGCAAAAATAGAAGATTATTTTTGATAATACAAGCTTCATCACAGAAAATAATAAAAAATATTTTTCCTGATAAACAAAACTCCTCATACACAAGGTGGAAAATCTCTAATAAAATTTAAGATAATTATCTTTCGCCCGAATATGTGCCTTAACATTTTTCTTTTTACTACTTTTGTACTCGATTTGAGTATATATAGTTAATGCTAAAGATAAAACGGTTATATACATTTATAATACAAACATTTGTTCCGGTCTTTGCCATGACATTCGGAATATGTTTGTTTATAGTACTCATGCAATTCCTATGGAGGTATGTCGAAGACCTTGTGGGAAAAGGTCTTGACGTAGCTGTTTTGGGCGAATTATTCCTATATGCCGCCTTGCAGCTCATACCTATGGCATTACCCCTATCCTTGCTTCTGGCTTCGCTTATGGCATTTGGAAATCTGGGTGAGCGCCTAGAACTACTAGCCATAAAAGCATCTGGAGTCTCCCTTCTCAAGACAATGAGACCTTTAATCATCCTGGTAGGATTCATTGCTATAGGAGCATTTTTCTTTCAGAATGAAGCTATGCCTCGGGTGAATGTAAAATTCAGATCATTACTCTTTTCTATCAAGCAGAAGTCGCCGGAACTGGAAATCCCGGAAGGTTCGTTCTACAATGGAATCAAAGACTACAGTATGTATGTAAAAGAAAAGGATAAAAAAACGAAAATGTTGCGTGGAGTCATGATATATGACATTGCCAACGGCTTCGACAATATGTCTATCACCGTCTGCGATTCCGGTTCATTAAAAGTTTCGGATGATAAGAAATTCCTATTATTGACCCTCCATCACGGTCAACGCTTTTATAATGAGCAGCAAACAGGAATGAGACAAAATCAGGGACGCAGAAGTGATAATAAATTTATCCCATATGCACGAGAAAACTTCAAAAGAAAAGATATTGTCATACCTTTCAATACAGGCTTCGACCGTATGGATGAAGCCAATATGGAAGGAACTTACGTTTCTAAAAACATTATACAGCTAGGACATTCTGTCGACTCTATGACTGTAATATTGGATAGTCTAAATACGAGAGACCGCAACATTATAGGGAAGAATACCTATCTTACGTATAGAAACGAAGACCAATATAAGGAGATGAAAAAAACGGTATTGGAGACGAATGATACTTCAGACGGTAATCCGAAACCGGCAAACAAGATAAAGGAAACAAAAGCTGAGATTGTGCCGATCGATTTTGATTCTTTAATCAGTTCGTTCAGTAAAGATGAAATGTCGCAATACCTGACTACAGCTGCTAGCGAATCTGAAAGCAGTAAATTCAGTATGAGTACATTGGAATATCAGCAAAAACAAGGTATGCAGAAAAATATACGCTATCATGAGATAGAGTGGCATCAAAAATTCACTTTATCTTTTGCCTGTCTTATATTCTTCTTCATAGGCGCACCACTTGGAGCCATTATCCGTAAAGGAGGTTTGGGGATGCCTGTTGTTGTTTCGGTATGTTTATTCATTGTCTACTATATTATAAATAATATCGGCTATAAATTTGCACGTGACGCTGTATGGGAAGTATGGCAAGGTATGTGGTTGAGTTCAGCCGTATTGTTTCCTCTGGGTGTATTTTTAACATACAAGGCAATGAATGATTCCACATTGTTCAATCCAGAAGCTTATAATAGATTTTTCAGAAAAATACTTTACATAAAATCTCCGCAAAAAATAACGGAAACAGAACGCAATGCACTGATTCGTCAGATCCCTGATGTATCAGAGATTCTTATCCAACCAGATCTGCTCGCCAGCTTGCAAGCTATGGATAGCGACAAGCTGAGAGAGATTATCCAGAACTACACCAATTATAACTATGGTAAAGAAGTACAACTAGCATCGCTTAGTATTCTTAAAAATAGGAATGCCGAGATAAATGATATAGTTGACCGTCAGGATAAAAGATATAAAGAAGCTATGCAAAAGCTTTTTAATGTAAGTTCATATTTTACGATTCCGGCATATATTTTGTTTATTATTTTTCAAGTGATCGATATATCAAATTTTGCATGGATAGTAAATATAGCATACCTGTTACTGTATATACGTTCAATAATATATTATTCCACATTCTATAAAGACATAAAGAAACGGTCGAAAATATATCATATTTTGACAAGTACTTTCTTATTGGCTTTCTATCCGATAACCTATTTATTGGTGAAAAAACAAATGGAAAAAGACAAAAAAGAAGCCGAATTTATAACTCATTCTTAATAAGCGGATAAGGATAACAAACAATCATGGATAAAATAAAATTAGACACTGTCGAAGAAGCAATTGATGAAATCAGAAAAGGTAATTTTGTTATTGTTGTGGATGATGAAGACCGTGAAAATGAAGGCGACCTGATTATTGCAGCAGAAGCCATCACACCCGAAAAGGTTAATTTCATGGAGACTCATGCCAGAGGATTGATATGCACGCCTATAACAGCAGAGCGATGCGAACAGCTGGATTTACCGATGATGGTTACGCATAATACCTCTAATCATACTACGCCATTTACCGTATCTATTGATTTATTGAAAAACGGTGTTACAACAGGTATTTCTGCTTATGACAGGGCTCAGACCATATTGGCTCTGACAAAGAAAGATACTAAGCCTGAAGATTTTGCCCGTCCTGGACATATCTTCCCTCTTAAAGCAAACGACAAAGGTGTATTAAGCCGTATAGGCCATACTGAAGCCGCTGTCGACTTAGCACGCTTGGCTGGATTGTATCCCGCCGGAGTACTTATCGAAATAAAGAAAGAAGATGGAGAGATGGCACGTTTGCCCGAATTGAAGCAAATGGCCGACAAGCATAATTTGAAATTAATTTCTGTGGCTGACCTTATCAAATACAGATTAAGCCGCGAATCTCTTATAGAAAAAGGTACGGAAGTAAAAATGCCTACGACCTATGGCGATTTTCGTCTGATACCATTCAGACAGAAGTCTACAGGCCTAGATCATGTAGCCCTTATCAAGGGAACATGGGAAAAGGATGAGCCTATTCTGGTGAGAGTACATTCGTCTTGTACAACTGGCGATATTTTCGGTTCTTACCGTTGTGAATGTGGCGAACAATTGCACAAATCCATGCAGATGATACAGGAAGCAGGAAAAGGCATAGTTATTTACCTCAATCAAGAAGGGCGAGGCATCGGGCTTATGGCTAAAATGGAGGCATACAAACTTCAGGAAGAAGGCTACGACACAGTAGATGCCAATCTTCATTTAGGATATCGCGCCGACGAGCGTGATTATGGTGTAGGAGCAGCTATTCTTCGCGAACTGAATGTTTGTAAGATGAAACTATTGACTAACAATCCTGTAAAAAGAAGAGGATTGGAATCTTTTGGTTTGACAGTAGTAGAAAATGTTCCTATCGAAATCATTCCAAACAAGTATAATGAGTTCTATATGCATACAAAAAAAGAGCGTATGGGACACGATTTACACAATGTAGACTAAAGAAAATCTCAGAACATAACATTTAAATACTAATAGAAATGTCACAAGTATCGGAACGTATAGCTAATCTGGCAGAATCAGAAACATTGGCTATGTCTCAAAAGAGCAATGAGCTTAAAGCACAAGGT
This sequence comes from Dysgonomonas sp., assembly GCA_047972895.1. Classification (GTDB taxonomy): domain Bacteria; phylum Bacteroidota; class Bacteroidia; order Bacteroidales; family Dysgonomonadaceae; genus Dysgonomonas. The sequence goes on along the minus strand of JBKEBA010000067.1, from coordinate 18,576 downwards.
TTGAATGTGATTAACCTGAGTGTAGGTGAGCCGGATTTCTTTACCCCCCAACACATAAAAGACGCTGCAAAAAAAGCTATCGAAGATAATTTTTCTTTTTATACACCTGTTCCGGGATACTTGTCATTGAGGCAGGCTATCAGCCAGAAACTTGAAAAAGAGAATGGTTTGACTTTCAAACCAGATCAGATAATCTGCTCTAACGGTGCTAAACAATCGGTATGTAATGCGCTTTTAAGCGTTGTTAATCCTGGAGACGAGGTGATTATACCTGCTCCATGTTGGGTGAGTTACATTGAGATGGTTAAGCTGACCGAAGGCAAAAGTATTGTCGTAGAAACAGGGATCGAACAGGATTTTAAAATCACTCCAGCTCAATTGGAAGTAGCCATAACCCCTAAGTCGAAAGCGATAATCCTGTGTTCACCATCTAACCCTACAGGTAGCGTATATACAAAAGCCGAATTAGAAGGATTAGCTAACGTTCTTGCTAAACATCCTCAAATAATTATACTGGCAGACGAAATATACGAACACATCAACTATATAGGTAAACACGAAAGTATTGCCCAATTTGAGAATGTACGTGAAAGAGTAGTTATCATAAACGGAGTATCTAAAGCATATGCCATGACAGGTTGGCGCCTGGGATGGATGGCTGCACCGAAATGGATTGCTGCTGCTTGCAACAAACTGCAAGGACAATATACCTCAGGTCCGTCTTCTATTGCCCAAAAAGCTGCCGAAGCTGCTTATACAGGCGACCAGCAATGTGTAGAAGATATGCGTCAGGCATTTAGCCGCCGCCGTGATCTTATCGTAAAACTGGCATCCGAAATAGAAGGCTTTAGAGTAAATAAACCCGAAGGGGCATTCTATCTGTTCCCTGAATGTAGCTATTACTTCGGCAAATCATATAATGGCAGAACAATCAATACTTCAGCCGATTTGGCAATGTTCCTTCTAGAAGAAGGTCTTGTGGCTAGTGTCGGAGGTTTGGCTTTTGCTGCACCGGATTATATTCGCTTTTCGTACGCTACCTCTGACGAAAATATAGTAGAAGCCATGAGAAGAGTGAAAGAGACTCTGGCAAAATTGAAATAATAAAATAAATATAGGTTAATAAAAAAGGTGTTCAATAATTTGAACACCTTTTCTTATTTATTTTTCTTTACTTGTCCTTACTTTTTTGCCCTTTCTGAACCTCGGCAAGAACACGCAGGAAGTTACCTCCCCATATTTTAGCAATGTCTTCATCAGAGTAACCGCGTTCGATAAGTTTTACTGTAATATTAATCATATCGTTACTACCTGCACAGCCTATAAGCCCTCCTCCACCGTCAAAGTCAGAAGCTATACCTACATGGTCTATCCCTGCAACCCTGACTGCATAATCGATATGCTCTATAGCATCCGTCAAGCTGGCATTCTTTGTGTCTTTATTGATAAATAAGTCTACCAGACATATCTGAACCACACCGCCATTTTTCGCAATTGCTTGCATTTGCTTATCCGTAAGATTTCTATCGTGGTAACACAAAGCCTGAACAGAAGAGTGAGACGCTATGATTGGTTGCTTCGATAATTCGATAACATCCCAAAATGTCTTTTCCCCAACATGGGATATATCAACGATGATTCCCTGACGGTTCATCTCTTTCACGACCTGCTTACCATACGGACTTAGGCCATTCCATTCATGTTTGGTATCACTCGATGTATCGCATATATCATTATCTTTCGTATGACACAGAGTTATATAGTTTACTCCCATTTTCTTGAAACGGGCTAGGTTCTCAATATCTTTACCAATTCCATAACCGTTTTCTATACCGATGAATATTGCTTTCTTGCCTTCCGATTTCAATTTTACAAGGTCATCGGCAGTATAAGCAATTCCGCAAATATCCTTGTTGTTTTCAACCTGTTCGTGGATACCCTTTATCAATCCTTCTATTTTCTCTACAGTTTTTTGCGACGATGCTGCATCCCGCGGACCTTGCGCTGTATAAGCTGCAAAGAAAATAGCATCAAGCATCCCCTCCTCCATCTTAGGAATATTTACCTGATTTATTTCACGCTTTCCTATATCGAATCCTGCTTTTTTGAATTCGAGCGGTGTATCGCAATGTGTATCGACAGATAATATCTTACTATGCAAATCTTTTGCTTTACGGAATGTTTGAGCCTCATTTATAAAGAAACGAAATATTTTGAGCATTGTCGTATCTCCGCCTGCAATATGTCCTTCGGGATGCCATTGTATGCCCAATAGAGAGCGATTTGGATAAGCCTCGACAGCTTCAATAATCCCATCAGAGGTTTTAGCTACGGCGCGAAAATTCGGAGCAACTGCTTTCACGCCCTGATGATGGAAACTATTCGTTGAAAGTTCGGTTTGTCCTAATATAGAAGCTAGCTTCGAGTTTTTATCTATAGTAACTGTATGCGTTCCTTCTTCCCTTGGCTGCGTTTGCTTGTGTTGAATACTTTTATCTGAATGCTGTGATGGGATATCCTGATATAATGTTCCTCCGAATGCAACATTCATTATCTGTTCACCCCTACAAATACCCAGAACAGGAATATTGCGGTCTGTAGCCAGCTTTATTAAAACAAGGTCATAAATATCCCTTACTGAGTCTATCTCGTTTATATCAGGTATAACTTCTTCCTTATAATATAAAGGATTGACATCTTCCCCACCTGTCATAATCAAGCCGTCAATACTTTTAAGAATGTCCCTCAAAGCAATACCATTAGTCATTACAGGAATCACAACAGGGACACCTCCGGCTTTTAATACCGCATCAATATACGTATGAGGCACAATCGTACTTCCACTACTGCTTCTACTTGCAGAAATACCAATACGTGGCGATTGTTTAACCCTGAGATCGACAAAACAAGAATCTGTAATTCTATTTAACTTCGATAAATCAGGAGTATATGCTTCTTGAGAAATTAAATATCCATTTAGGAATAAAAATAAACCTAGTATAGTGATTAAAAACCTTTTCATCTTTCTTCCAATTTATATTTGATTGTTATTCAGTGACAAATGTTTTCTTATCCAATCTTTTCCTTCCGTCAGACGCGTAACGAGTACAGAACAAGTGATGTTTCCTGTCGAATTTAATAACGTAGCCGGAATATCTATAATCGTGCTTATTATCATAAGTGTACCTGCTAGCTGCGGAGAAAAGCCGAATATAGAGCAGATAAGCAATTCGCCCGTCATGCCCCCGCTCGGGATGGCCCCTACTACAGCACCAACAAGCAAAGCGGCTCCAATTATCATAAAAGCATTAGATGACGACGTAAGCTCATGCCCGAATATGGTGAATAAGAAAATTATTTTGATGATGCCTCCCATTATAGAACCATCCTTATGGATGTTTGTCCCCAGAGGAATAACTGTTTCGGCAATATTGGCAGGAACGCCCATTCTTTTCGAAGCCTCTATATTTACCGGTATGCAAGCTGCACTGGATGAAGTAGCTACTGCCATCAAAGACGGAGTGATAATATTTTTCCAGAAAGCCATTAATGCACTTCGTCCTCCTGCTAAAAATACATATATAGAGTTTAGTCCGAAATAGCTAACAAGCGTCAAGATCAGATACAGTATGAATACATGCATATATCCGTTAAGAATCTGACCGCCCAATTGTCCTACAGTGTCGGCAAAATAACATCCCAACCCAAGTGGAGCAGCCATCATGATAACACTCATCATCTTCAGTATTACGTTAGTGCCTGCATTTAAAAAATCAGCCACAAGCTTTCCCTTCTCACCGCATAAGGCGGTGGCTAAGCCAAGAAATATAGAAAATATGATTAAAGGTAATAAATTAGACTTGGTGAATAATAACTGAAAATCAGATACAGTAAAAGTATGAACAAACATATCGGCTGACGATAATCGCTTCACAGATTGTTCGGGTAACGTTGCTATTATTTCATTTTGATCAATTCCTCCTAAAGGATTATATATCAATGTAACCAAATAAGCTGCTACAGCCGATATAACAGCAGTAAACAAAAATACAAATATGATATTGGCTATAACTTTACCAACCATATTCGATTGTTTCATATTGCATATAGAAGAAGAAATACTGAAGAATACCAATGGCACAATGAGTACAAACATCAGGTTTAAGAATATATCTCCGATTGGTTTTACAATAGATGTATCTTTCCCGAAAACGATGCCACTGATCCCCCCTATTAGTATTCCGCCCAATAAGAGTAGAGTAAACGTATAGTTCTTTAAAATATTCATTGAATACATGTATGTTTCATAATATTAGGCAAAAGTAGTATATCTAAGATAGATTGCCCTATTTTTAAATAAATTATTCTACAGAATATAGGTTTCTATTTTCTATTGATGATAAACTTCACTACTTAATTATTAAGATAGAACAATTTGAATATACCTTAACTAAAATAACCTACGTTCATTTTCGGTTAATTATGTGAATATCCATTTATATGTCTTACATTTTTTATATATTTGACTCTTTAATGACACTCTGACATATACAATTATATAATAAGACATTCCGAACATAATACACACAGCTCTTATGCTTAATATAAGCTAATAAAACTGACGATATGAAGACTCAGATTAAAAAACATTTTACGAACTCACACAAAATAAACCGTTTCATTCTATTTGCTATCTGTTCATTATCCATTTCACTTTGCTTGAATGCTTTAATACCGAGCAAATATGAGAGGGACATGAAGGGACTAATAGCCGATGATGACACTACTCCTATCGATGATTTTGTTATTGATCCAATCAGTGACTTTGTTTATATAGGACAACCTATTAACCCATCAATCACTATTACAGACCAAACAGGAACTGTATTAACACAGAATACAGATTATACAGTCAGTTATAATAATGATATCTCTGTAGGTGTTGCAGAAGTAGTTGCTACAGGAAAAAACAGCTATACCGGAACTATATCTGCTAAATTCAATATTACTCCGGCCACATTGTCGATCAAGGCAAATGCCATAAGTATGATCTACGGAACAGATCCATCGTCATTAAATCTCACAAAATCCTATACCATTGACGGACTTGTCAATGGTGAAACAGAATCTAATCTCACTTTATTGCCACAGGTAATTATTAATTCAACTATGACATCGCATACAGCAATAGGAACATATTCTGGAAAAGTCATGATTTCGGGCGCTAAAGCTGAAAATTACAACTTTATATATATCAACAACACACTAACTATCCTCAAAAACTCACAGGGTAATCATTTGGTATTAGATAATATACCTCAGAAAACATATGGCAATAACCCATTTATATTAAACGGATATCACTCACTGGGTAAGCCTGTTACTTTCGAAAGCGATGATCCAAATATTATAAGTGTAGCATATAATGGACAAAACTGGATTGCTACTGTGCATAATGCCGGAAGTACAATCATAAGGATTAAATTTGCGGGAGATGATGATTGCGAAGCCGAAGAGAAAGTGCAACAAGTGATAGTCGATAAAGCTCCTCTGTCTATTGTTGTATTGGATCAATCCAGAGGCGAAATGCAACAAAACTTCGATGTTAGTAACAATTATTGCATCAGTGGATATGTTAATGCATCTGATGCAAGTTCATTTATAAGCTATCCTTCTGCAAAAATCAATCCATATTATAACAATTATTTGTCAGGAACATATCCAGGCGGAGTTCTTGCGGAGGGAGGCAACCATCCTAATTATTATATGGATTATCATTATGGTACTCTGACGATAGAGCCAATAACCAGAGAAATACATTTTGCTCCATTCTGTGACAAGATGTATGGAGATTCGCCATTTATACTCTTAGCTACACATTCGACAGGTCTTACCGTAAAATATGAGAGTCTCAACCCTGATATTATATCGGTTGCCGAATACAGTGGGGTATGGAAAGCCACAATACATCACGTAGGTACAGCAACCATACGTGCGTATATAGAGGGAGGAAGTAATCCGAATGTATCCGAAAAATTCCAGACTATCACAGTTGTTCGTGCACCTATGGTAATTCGCCCTGATAATAGATCAAAATATTATGGAGATGAAAACCCATCTCTTTCAGTATCATTCTTTGGTCTGAAATATAACGATACATCTGATGATTTTGGTAACAATATCAAAATTAATACAAATGCAACCGTAACCAGTGATGCAGGTACTTATGCCATCACTGCAAGTGGAGCACACAATGACAATTATAATATATCATATAACCCTGGTTATTTGACAATAAATAAAGCTATCGTAGCTATTTCATTAGATGACGATAATTCTGTTTATACAGGACAAGCATTACATACCAATCCCGCTACCATATCCGGCATTATAGGAAATGTAAGCTTGCCTATTTCTTATTCTTATAAAAAGGGTAATAATATATCGTCATACGCCGTGAATGCTGGAACTTATGAGGTAACAGCGACAACAATCGGTGATAAGAATCATGCCAGTACATTTACAAAGGCAAGCTTCGATGTAGATAAGGTAATTCCTGTAATTAATCTAACTGCAGTTAGTACCGATTATACAGGAAATCCAATCCCGGTTAACGCACCTGTTATAACAGGAAGTACAACATCGCAAGGCCTGCCATACGATGTAAAATATAAAGGCATTGGCGAAACTGTTTATCCTGAGGCTGCGAATGCACCTATAGATTATGGGACGTACGAAGCTACTGTAAGTACTCAGGGTGATGAAAATCACTATCCGGCAAGTAGTAAGACTACTATTTCGATAGGGAAAGGCACACCTGTAATGAGTATGATAGGCAAAACAAAAATATATGATGGTATTCCTCTGTCAATGACGGCAACAATCATTCCGCCCAGCCTAAAAGTCACATACACCTATCAGGGAACTTTGAAAGACGGAACACGCTACGAATCAACTCCACAAGCACCAGTTAATGCGGGGAACTATACAGTAACAGCTTACACTGGCGGGGATGGAAATCACATTCCGACTTCGGTCACTGTAGAAATTGAGATAACAAAAAAAGAGGCAAATATTGCCATGAGTAACAAGAGTACTCCTTATACAGGAGAGCCTATCAGTATAGAAAAAGCTATAACCGAACCGATCGCAGCACCGTTAGTTATTACATACAAGGGGGTGGGCAAAACAGATTATCCTGAGAGCCAACAAGCGCCTACAAATGGAGGAACTTATCAGGTAAAAGCAACTTTTGCGGGTGATAACAACTACCTACCCAAACAAACAACAGCAAGCCTTATCATAACAGATGCCGGTATACCGGAACTAACACTGGACAGTAAATCTGTTGTATATAATGGAAATACACAGAATATAGGGGAAGCACGAATATCGCCCTCCATAGCTGAATATTTGAAAATTACCTATTTTTATGAAAGCATCAACTATCCAGCTTCGGATACTCCACCAACAAACGCAGCAATATACATGGTAACAGCCACAACACCTGCTGATGAAAACTTCAAAGCAGGGATTGTCACAGCTACTCTAACAATAGAAAAAGCTCCTTTAATTTTATCTTTAAACGATTATACAGCAGTTTATACCGGTCAGTCATTACAAACACTACCGGCTGTTATAACCGGAATCATTGGTGATGAAACTTTCCCTATTTCTTACGCTTATAGCAGAGGATATAAAAGATCTATGCATGCCATAGAAGCTGGCATATATACAGTAACTGCATCTACATTGGGTGATGAAAATCATGCGGGAACATCTACCTCGGCCAGCTTCATCGTAGATAAAGCTACTCCGATAATCAGCCTTACATCCATTAGTACCGATTATACAGGAGATCCAATCCCGGTTAACGCACCTGTTATAACAGGAAGTACAACATCGCAAAATCTGTTATACGACGTAAAATATAAAGGTATAGGTGAAACTGATTATCCTGAGACGACGAATGCACCTATAGATTATGGGACGTACGAAGCTACTGTAAGTACTCAGGGTGATGAAAATCACTATCCGGCAAGTAGTAAGACTACTATTTCGATAGGGAAAGGCACACCTGTTATGAGTATGATAGGCAAAACAAAAATATATGATGGTACGCCTCTTTCTATCACAGCAAGTATAGCACCTCCGGACCTTGAAATAACCTATAGCTACAAAGGAACACTGTATAATCCTACAGATAAAGCTCCAATTAATGCCGGAAACTATACCGTAACAGCTTCTACTGTCGGTAACCATAATTATGCTGCGGCAAGTGTAACGGCTGATATTGAGATCACGCGCAAAGCGGCAAGTATTGTTATGAATAATAAAAGCACATCATATACAGGAGAATCAATCGCTATAGAGACACCAATAACAGAACCTTCTACAGCTTCGCTACTTGTAACCTATGCAGGAACAGGAAAAACCGATTATCCTGAAAGCCAGCAAGCTCCGAAAAATGGAGGTACTTATTTAGTAAAAGCTATTTTTGCAGGCAATAACAACTACCTACCGACACAGGCTACAGCTAACCTGACCATAACAGATGCGGGAACACCAACACTGATGCTAGATAATAAGACGGTTGTGTATAATGGAAGTAAACAAGCAATAGGAGAAGCTAATATTTCGCCTGCTATAGCTGAGTACTTGACGATCACTTATACATATACAAACGCCGATTATCCTACATCGACGACTCCGCCAACTAATGCAGGTGTATATACAGTAACAGCAACGACAGCTGCGGATAGCAACTTTAAAGCAGGATCCGTAACGGCAATACTAACGATAGAAAAAGCGAATCAGACAATTACATTCCCTGAGCTAGGAACAAAATCGATAAGTGAAGGCTCGATAAATACAGGTGCTACGGTAAATACAGGATTAACTCTGATCTTTAGTAGTGGTAACACAGAAATTGCAGAGGTAGATACAAACGGCTCTATAGCTTTCAAAAAAGCCGGAACAGTTACTATTACAGCGTCTCAGGAAGGGAATGAGAATTATAATTCAATTACGCTGTCGCGCACATTAAACATTACCAGCAATGACGCCACATTGTACGGACTACGAATTAATGGTGTACGTATAAATATCAGCGATAATATGTATTATGACTTGAACTGTAGCGAAATAAAGGAATTTGATATTGTATTGGAAACTGAAGCCAATGCAACAGTTAATACAGGGAAATCATTTACTGTTACTATAGACAAACCAATGCTGAAAGTTATTGAAAGTATCATAACTTCACAAGACGGACAAGTGACAAAAACCTATAAACTGACTATTGAAAAGCGATTCAAATTCGATGATATCGTCAAAACACGATGGAACAATACGATGACTGTTATAAACAATCCCGATAATAATGGTGGATATAGATTCACTTCATTTAAATGGTTCCGTAACGGACAAGAAATAGCATCAGGACAGTCATATTCGGCAGGCAGTTTGTATGAAACATTAGATCCTGCGGACAAATATTATGTAGAAATCACCGGAGAACAATTCGATGGTACATTACGTTCATGCGAAGGTTCTCCAAAACTGAGAAGTCAAACCGTAAAGGCTTATCCGAATCCGGCATTATTAAGCGAGACTGTTTTTGTAGAGGCAGATGTGGATGAAGAATTATTGGAAGGAGCAGTAATAGATGTATATAGCGTTTCCGGATTGAAAATAATGCAACTCAAAGCGGAAGGTAAATATACGCCTGTGAAATTATCGAATGCTTCTACTTATATTTTCAAATTTAGGGGGAAAGACGGATTCAGTAAAGATTTGAGAGTTATTGTCAAGTAAGACATAATATAAAAAGAAATATGGGTATCAGAATATATATATCAACGATTGTAGCAGGCATACTGTCTTGCGCAACACTTATAGGACAAAACAATCAAGAGGTTTCTGTATATGGTGGAGGTGGACTCTCTACCTTGAAATATAAAACAGTTGCAGGTAAGCAAGATAACGGAACTGGTGGGCTATTTGGAATCGATTATACATACTTTTTCTCAGAGAAATTAGGTTTCAGTTCTGGGCTGGAAATAGCGCTTTATAATGCGAAGATGCAAATCAATGATTTTTCTGACAGGTATATGGTTAAAGATATTGACGAAGATGAATTCGAATTTCGTACTGTTGTCACTAATTACGAAGAAAAGCAAAATACGGCATATTTAAATATTCCACTAATGCTACGTTTCCAAACAGGAGGCAATAATAAATTTTATGCCGCTGCTGGAGGAAAAATAGGTCTTCCGTTGGGGGGAAATTATAAGATAAACAGTTCTACAATTAAGAATTCTGGGTATTATGCAGATGAAGATTATGAATACACAACACAAGAATTCATGGGCTTCGGTACCTTTACAGACAGAAATATCAGCGACGAGGTTAAATTTAAAATGGCGCTTATTCTGTCAGCTGAATTAGGGGTAAGATGGCAATTAAAAGAAGGGTTATACCTTTACACAGGTACTTATATAGATTATGGTTTGAATGATATTCTGAATGAAGAGAAAAATAAGAGATTTGTTGAATATAATGCTGCCAGCCCGAGAGATTTTATATTAAATGGAGCTCTTGTATCTCAATATTCGAATGATAATAAAACAGCAGCGTTTATAGATAAAATTACACCAATGGCAGTAGGAATAAAAATTAGACTCGCCTTCGATACCAATAGATTATCAAAGATGTAAAAATCCCTGTCTTCTGATAATTATCAACATCTTAATAGAAGAATATCAACAATAATTGAATAAATACGATTCGGGCAAACATAGATACCGGATATACTGTTGCATAGGCCACCGATGGCTCATCTTCGTCCATTGTTGAATTCACATAGCTCAAAGCTATTGGATTAGCCATACTACCACATAGCATACCTACGTTTTTAGCATAGTCCAATTTATATATTTTCATTGTTATCAAAGCCATTATCAAGACTGGTATTACAGTAAGAATAAAACCGAATGCTACCCAAATCAAGCCCTCTGTCTGAAATACTGTTTCGAAAAAATGTTCCCCTGCGCCAATACCCAAACAAGCCAGATAAACGGTCAGACCGAATTGTCGCATTAATAGGTTTGCGCTTTGTGTGGTATATGTTGTAATATGAAAACGTGGACCGAAGGCCCCCATTAATATCCCTACAATTATAGGACCTCCTGCAATTCCAAGTTTAACAGGAATACTTAATCCCGGAAATGGAATCGGTAGAGCACCTAAAATAAGCCCTAATGCAATTCCCAAAAAGACAGCAATAAGGTTGGGCTTGTCAAGCCGTTTCACCTCATCGCCAAGTATTTTTGCCACATTATCTATCGAGGCCTTCTCTCCTACTACAGTAAGGCGGTCTCCCATTTGTAAAGATAATTCCGGAGACGCGAACAAATCTATTCCTGCGCGGTTAACACGTGTAATATTTATCCCATAATTGTTTCGCAATCTGAGAGCACCTAATTTCACACCGTTAATCTTGCTATTGGTTATAATAATTCGACGCGAGACTAATTGACTATTATCTATGTGATTCCAATCTATATCTTCCTTATTCCAGTCCACATTCTCTTGCTCGCCAAACAACACCTTGACATGTTCAACATCTGACTTTCTCGAAATTATTAGCAGATGGTCATTATGTCTTAATATACTTGCAGATGTAGGAATAATAACTACTCCATCGTGCCATATACGCGAAATTACGAAATGTTTGGATGTGAGTTTCATTATTTCTAATATGCTCTTGCCTTCTATTGCAGGATTAGTAATATGATATTCACCGACATACATATCCTTTTCTTTCTTCTCATGTAGTTTTTCTATAGAGCTTTCGGGAACGAAGAATTTCCTGAGAAATACAATAGCCAAAATTACGCCTACAACGCCCAATGGATATGCTACAGCCGTGGCTAGAGCCATATCAGACATTATTCTAATATCTCCGCCAGTCAATTGCTTTACGGTCTGTTGTGCGGCTCCTAAAGCTGGAGTATTCGTTGTAGCACCACAGAGTATTCCTATCATGTTGGGTAACGAAATATCACTGGCATAGCTTAATATAACAGTCATTATCAAACCCAGAAAGATAACGCCTAATGCAAGCATATTCAATTGCAACCCTCCTTTCTTCAAAGAAGAGAAAAATCCAGGTCCAACCTGCAATCCCAAAGCGTAGACAAACAGTATCAATCCGAAATTTTGAGCGAAATTCAGCATATCGCGATTCAGGTCAAAGTTAAAATGACCGACAACAATCCCGACAAAGAAAACAAAGGTGATACCTAATGAGATATTAAATAGTTTCAGCTTACCGAGTTGTATCCCTAGTGCGGATATCAGCGAAACTACAATTATTGACTGAACCGAAGATGGTTCCGAAATGGCCTCCTTTAACCAATCCATGACATTATATTACTAAAATCGGAGAGCAAAGGTAAAATAATAAATAGAAATCTACCAATTTGATAGCACGAAAAATGGGATCCTCCAAATATATAGCCCCAAAGGCTTATTTCCTATTTTGATAATACTATTTCTACAATCTCGGGGCGGGCAAAAAAGCGCAAAGGAAAGCCCCCCATTCCAACGCCTGATGTGACATAAAGCTTTGTATTACCCTTTTCTTTCCATCCATATCTATATTTTAATCCTGTTTGTGGATATTCGGGATGACCGGTACTTGGCATAATCGGTGCCCAGAACCCGAAAAGGGTTACTTGTCCGGCATGTGTATGTCCCGATAATACGAGGTTCACTAAATTAGAATGAATATTTTCCATATAATCAGGATTATGGGAGATAAGCAAACAGAAATCAGTTTCCTTTACATCCGATATAGTATTTTCTAATAACTGTTTATCTTCCCAATAGTCACCTACCCCACCTATTTTTATACTGTCTTTACCATTTTTTATCCAATAAGATTTGTTATCACAGATATTAAATCCGCAATGGAGCAATCCCTCTTGTATTAGATTTGTATCCTCCCAATGGTCATGATTTCCCAATACAGTATATACACCAAATGTACTTTCAAGTTTGCTTATTTCTTTAAAGAACGATTGTGAGTATTTTTCTTCTTTCTTGGTATAATCCCCTCCCAGAATAATTATATCAGGGTTTCTTTCATTTATTCTTTTTACAAGGTCAGATACATCTTCTCCTGTGAAGTATTCATTAACATGAATATCAGAAACAAAAATGATTTTCTTTCCAATAAATGATTCTGGCAAATCATTATCTACAAATATCATTTCTCTGAGAATTGTATTCCTGGCCTCATAATAACTGTATAGCAATCCCAAACAAGGGATGAATAGTAAAAAGAGGATCGAAAAAATAATATATCTTTTCTTTTTATTCGATATTTTTAAATTCATTATTGTAATCTTCTATTGCCCTGCGAATAATTTCGTGTGCTGTTTTTGCATCATAAATATCAGTCAGAATACAGCGTGGAGATTTGTCCTCAGGCAAATCTTTATACGTTGTAAAATAATGTTTTAATCGGTCTATGACCATTGATGGGACATCGGATATGTCCTTGTAAGAACCATAAATAGCATCATTTTCCAATACAGCAATTAATTTATCATCGGCTTTGTTATGGTCAAGCAGTCTGAATCCGCCTATAGGGCGAGCCTTCACTATAATATCCCCATGAGTTATATCCTTTTCTGTAAGCACGCATATATCCACCGGGTCATTATCACCCTCAATATCTGTCCGTCCCAATGCTATATTCGTTACTTCAGCTACACGGTCGGCACTATAGGTTTGCGGTATGAAGCCATACAACGCAGGTATTATGTTAGAATACTTTTGTGGACGGTCTATACTTAGATAGCCAGTCTCTTTATCCACTTCGTATTTTACTGTGTCTGTCGGCACTATTTCAATAAAACAAGTAACCACATTCGGAGCTTCGTTACCTACCTTGATACCATGCCACGGATGAGCCTTAAATTTAGAATTATTCATGTTCGATATTTTCTGTTGTGTATTTTGTATAAATCAATGTTGGTGCAAATTTACATTAATAATTTGGCTCTGCCATATAGGCTGATAAAAAACAGTTTAGAAAGTGCAGATAGCGAACTTTTCATTATCTTTGCGGTGCGAAAATAAGGTAAAATATGAGTGAAGAAAAACAACGATTGTTGGACGAGCGCTACATGCGTATGGCAAGTATATGGGCCGAAAACTCATACTGCATACGCCGAAAAGTTGGAGCGCTTATTGTCAAAGATAAAATGATCATCTCCGATGGTTACAACGGAACCCCCGCAGGATTTGAAAACATATGTGAGGACGAAGATAATGAGACTAAACCTTACGTATTACATGCCGAAGCCAATGCAATCACAAAAGTAGCATGTTCGCACAATAGCAGTTTAGGTGCTACGATGTACGTTACCACATCTCCATGTATAGAATGTGCAAAACTTATTATACAAGCTGGTATAAAAAGAGTTGTTTACAATCAGAAATATAGACGTTCTGACGGAGCAGCTTTGCTTGAACGGGCAGGTGTAGAAGTTGTCTATATAGATTTGGACGAAATAGAAAAAGAATAAAAATTTCTGGAAATGAAAAAAATATATGTTTGGTTACCACTGTGCATAGCACTTAGTATAGCTGTGGGGATTTTCATCGGTAATGCTTTCTCTATATTTACACCCGTACGCGGTTTTATTGGTGGTGGTGGAAAAAACAAAATGGATGTTATCTTCGATTATATCAATAAGGCCTATGTAGACACAGTTAATGTAGATGAAATCGTGGAAAATGCAATTCCAACTATTATTTCGACGCTTGATCCTCACTCTACTTATATTTCTGCCGAAAATATGGCATTTTCAGGCGACGAGCTGGAAGGTCATTTTAGCGGTATAGGGGTCGAATTTATAATAAAGAATGACACAGTCGCTATTGTGAACGTAATTCCGGGAGGTCCTTCTGAAGCAGTAGGTATTATACCGGGCGACAGGTTGGTCTATGTCAATGATAGTCTTTTTGCAGGCAAAGGGTTAAGCGAAGAAAAAGTCTTCCGTAACCTGAGAGGCAAGAAAGATACAAAGGTAAAACTCGGTATAAAAAGAGGTACCAGCAAAGAATTATTAGATTTTGAAGTTACCCGGGCTGATGTGCCTGTTAAAACGGTTCCGGCTTCATACAAAGTGGATGATAAAATCGGATATATAAAAGTAACTAAATTTGGTAGTACAACATATAACGAATTTATAACAGCCATAGCAAAACTTAAAAGCCAAGGTTGCGAATCGTTCATTGTCGATTTTCAGCAGAATACAGGAGGCTATTTGGAAATAGCCAGAGCGCTATCTAACGAATTTCTAGCGGCTAACGATTTAATTGTATATACCGAAGGTCGTGTATATCCAAGAGAAGATATAGTAGCTGACGGAAGAGGCTCACTCAAAGAAAATCCCCTAGTGGTATTGATTGACGAAGGAAGTGCTTCTGCCAGCGAGATTTTTGCAGGAGCTATGCAAGATAATGATAGAGGACTTATCGTTGGTCGCCGTTCGTTTGGTAAAGGTCTGGTTCAAAGTCGTTATGTATTTAAGGACGGTTCGGCATTGCAATTGACCATTGCCCGCTATCATACACCTTCGGGCAGATGTATACAAAAAGCATACAAACGAGGAGACCGTACAGATTATGACATGGATCTTCTCAATAGATATAATCGTGGAGAATTTGACTTCAGAGATAGTATAAAGCTTGACAACCTTCCTCTCTTCCAAACTTTAGCCGGAAGGCCTGTGTATGGGGATGATGGAGTATTGGCTGATGTATTTGTTCCTCGTGATACTATTGGAGTGAATTCATATTATCTGCGTGTTGCAAATAGTGGCACTTTACGTGAATATGCTTTCACCTATACAGATAAAAACAGGGAAAAGCTGGAGAGTCTTAAATCATGGGAAAAAGCTGCTAAATATCTTGAAACACAACCTCTGATTGAAAACTTAGTAGAATATGCTTACAACAGAGGCATACGTCGTCAGCCTTATTTAATAGAAGAGTCAAGAAAGCTTCTGCAGACTCAGCTGATATCATTCATTGTTCGAAATGTATATGGAGAAGACGGTTTTTATCCGTTATTCCAAAAAGACGATAAGATGATAAAAGAAGCGGTTAAACTTATTAAAGCCAATAAGGCAACCCCAGAGGCTATCAGAGATGAAAGATATAAATAAACCGAATCTTTAACGAAAAAAAATAAAGGAATAAGCAAAAGCTTATTCCTTTATTTTTTCATCTTCCGCTATATAATGATAAGAGAATCTCTCATCTACTTTTTCTGTCTTGAACGTAACAAGTTGATAGACTAATGTAAGCCAAACTATAAGATGCGGCAACGCTTTTAAAGCATAAGGTCTGATAAAGCCTTTTCTGATAAAATCGGGAGCAATATCCGAGCCTGCACATATGGTTAACACCAAGGTGAATATAAATAAGGAAAGAATATATTTGTTATATGGTCTTTTCTGCACTAGAAACCAAATAGCAACTCCTGTTATTGCAATTATGTAAGTACATGTTTCTGAACCTGTACTGAAAAGAACTACAAATATTAATGTAGAAGCCAAAACACCAAACTGAAATATAATATTACTATATGCCTTGACTTGTACATACTGAACAAGAAACAATAAAGCTGCCGGTATAAGTATTACGAAATTAGATATTTCGAATAATCCAAAAACTTTCCGTATCATACCTATGGCTGAGATATTTTGCATCAGAGAGTCTGTATTGCTCATATCTTTACTAGATAATGATTCATACCAATCAAAATAACTTTGGACGATAAATTGTGGAGAGGATATTAGCATCGGTAAAACAAATAAGACCACGGCCCATAGTAACAGATATCCTGATAACTTTATCTTGTGTCTTGAAAAGAAAAAGAAGGCTAAACCTACAATTCCATACAATTTAATAAAGAATCCGAGCATAATAAATAAGGCTCCCCAGAAATCTTTTTCAGACCTGATGCAAATAAAAGCACCTATTATCAATGCAGCAATGAGCGTATTAGTTTGGCTATTTGTAGCATTAACATATATCTCGTGCATAGCCACCCAGTATATTATGACTTTTGCTTTCCATATCACAGGAAGTTTATAAATAGCAAATAGCAATGTCGCTGCAATTGCTATTTCCCATAGTGGAATACCTATAATGTCAGGTAACAATGCGAATGGTGCAATTATAATACTGAATATCGGACCATAATGGTTAGAATCGAAATATTTATCCGGATAATAATCGTACAGATTCACTTGCTCTAGTGTATGATAAAATACATACTTGAATATCTGATAATTATTATCTTTAAATAAATGTCTTAACGCAGCAATAAAAACTGCACTGAACCAAATTGTAAAAATAAAGCGTTTGTCCGAAAAAATCGGCTTCTGAAAAAATCGGTAAATAATGTTCATGTCTTTGGGCAATCTTACTCCTTCAAATATATTTTGAACGACAAAAATAGGATAATATTATTAAAGAAATTATTTTTGTCAGATAATTATGGCTTTTGAAGCCTTCTCATTTAGGATTATGCAGAAAAAACAACAAGCAAAAGACCGATTAAGAAAGGAAGTAAGCTCGCTGAAAAAAGGATATATTCAGGACGATTTATATAACCGTTCAGTAGAAGTATTATCCGTATTGGAAATTACAGGTGTATTTCAGGATGCTAAAACAATACTAATATACAACAGTTTGCAAGACGAAGTACAGACTGCAGATTTCATCGAAAAATGGGACAGTACTAAAGATTTTTATCTACCTGTAATCGAAAAAGATGAAATTGTATTCAGAAAATATACTTCCTCTATAGAATATAAACAATCTTCTATTGGAGTCATGGAGCCCGTAGGAGAGAATTTTATGAATTATAATAAAGTAGACTTAATTATAATTCCTGGCGTAGCATTCGATCGCAAAAAGAATCGTATGGGTAGGGGAAAAGGATATTATGACCGTTTCCTTTCGAAGATGAAAGCACCTAAAATGGGCATATGTTTCGAATTTCAGCTTTTTGATGATATTCCCAACGATGAAAATGATGTCAAGATGGATTATATAGTACCAGAAAACGAATTAATCTGGTAACGTTAATTATTTAGTTATCATATAGAAAAACGCATCATCGCAACTTATATATTCAATCGGAATAAATAAATGTTATATCTTTGTATCCTTACTAATATAAACGGAAAATCATCTATATAAATCTAAATTATGTCTTCTATAAGAATCAAAGAAATAAAAGAGGATGACAAAGCCTCTAAAAAAGCTTTTGTCAAATTTCCAATCAAGATATATAAAGGTTGTCCGTATTATGTCCCTCCATTGATTCTGGATGAATTGGATACCCTTAATACAAAAAAGAATCCAGCATTCGATTTTTGCGAGATTCAATTGTTTCTGGCATATAAGGAAAATGAAATAGTTGGAAGAATTGCAGCCATAATCAATCACAATGCGAATAAAATATGGGATAAGAAGCAGGCT
>JBKEBA010000082.1:0-50152 GCA_047972895.1 Dysgonomonas sp. | reverse complement strand
GATTTAAGTTGTTCTAAGGCTTTCTGCTTAATGCTTTCAAAATCAAATTCTTTTTCCATAAAAAAACTGTGTTAGTAAAAATAATAATTTATTTTTCAAGTTATCGGATGAATTTTCCCGTTAGGGAAAAGAAAACCCCTGTTTTCAAACAGGTATTAACGCAAAAGGATTTATCCTTTTACCTTTCAACCTGCGGAACTTGTTCCGTAGTATTTGAGTCTTGCTTGACACAGTTTAATTTACAGTCTCTAAAAAAATGAGGTTGTACAATTACTGTACAGCCTTATTTTTTACGCAGATTATGCCTGATCATATTGCAGATTTAGTTATCTGCCAACCTGCAAAAAAAATTATTTTGTATGTTTATCTAATGTCTTTTTTACTTCTGCTTTAGCTTCTTTTTCTTTCTGTTTAGCGCTTTGTTCTTCTGCCTTTGCTTTGTTCTCTACTTTCTTCACTTCAACTTTAGCGTCCTTCTCTGCTTTTTTAGCATCGGCTTTGGCTTCGTGTTTCTTTTCTTTGAGGCTAGTTGTAGCATCTTTCTTTGTTTCTTTAGCATCTTTTTCCGCTTTCTTTACTTCTGTTTTAGCTTCTTTTTTTGCTTTAGAAACTACGTCCTGAGCTGCTCCATTTACAGATACTAAAAGAGCTGCTGCCATCAAACCAGATAAAATAATCTTTTTCATAATCGTGTTGGTTAAAAATTAAACTTTTTGTTAATGAATTATTTTCATAATTCTGGTATAAAACGTGAATCATATCGATTTTGTTTTATAACAAACACGAAAAAAACGGGCTTGAAAGTATAATTAATGCAAAAGAATATTTACTATGTTTAAAAAACAACGAGGTATCTAGTTATTTGTCTGATAACCATCTGTTTGTATTAGTATGTGTCGTCTCTATTTGAACGATAAATAAGTCCAAATTGGATAGTGATCCGAATATTTTACTTTGTCTACGGTACAGTTATATGACTTAAATTCGGGAGAGTGCATAATAAAGTCTATCCTTACCCAAAAATAATTTTCGTGATATGTTATTCCTTGTCCCAAACCTGTATTTGCATAAGAATCTATCAGATTATTTCCTTTTATAGTACGATAAGTATATGAAATAGGAGTATCGTTGAAATCACCACAAACAATAGTCGCATCATTTTTCTGTTTATCCATATACTCTCTGATAATATTTACCTGTCCTTCTCTTACCTTATATGCTGCTCCGAGCCTGTTTTGTAGGGTGTGCGCCATTTCGTCGAAAGATTCACGGTCTCTTGTTTTCAGGAAATCTTTATATAACTTTTTATCCTCCGATGTAAGCCTATTCGACTCAAGATGATTAATCACCAGAGTAACTTTACGCCCTTGAATGTCTAGTGTGTGTAGGACAGATCCATTATGAATACTTTCTATTGGTATTTTAACTGTTTTCAATATCGGGAATTTGGAGTAACATGCAATCCCGTATATATAAGAGGAGCTTTTCTTTTGTCCTATCTTTATGATCGAGCGATAAGGATAAGCCTTCATGATGTTGTTCATCTCTGCTTCACTAATAATATTCGTCTTGCCCTTCTTCGTAGAAACTACGAACTCCTGAAAACAGACAATATCTGCATCGCTGTTGAGAACATATTCAAGTATTGGATTTTTTTCAGCTTCCTCTCCGGTTAGCCAGTTGAATCCACGCACATTATAGGATAGTATTTTGATTTTGTTCTCTGGTAACGTTTTCGATTCGAAATGAATTGGAAAGCACGTGCTTATGGGTTGCCAACAGCATGCCAAAACGATTAGTTGCACCACTGCATATTTCCATCTCCAAAAGACAAGCCAGAGTATAAGATAGGCAATATTGATGAAAAGAATGATAGGAAATATTAATCCTAGGTATGCTATTATTGTAATTTTAGAAGGCATTATAGTCCAAGCCAAGATTGATAATAATAGCAGAATAATAGCTAGTATGTTAGTGGCAAAAACGGCATATTTGATAAAATTACCAATGTCCTTACCCGATATTTTATTTGCTGCTGGCATCGAATAATCGTTTTTTTTCGTCAGCACTTAAGCTTGTATATCCAGATGCTTTTATCTTGTCCAGAATCCGGTCTATTTCTTCTACATCATTGTGGTGCCTCTGATTATATTCATAATCGTTTTCGGTCTTTTTATGTTTTACCTTCATTTTTCGCGAAGGTCTTGATTTAAACAAATTAGCGATTGCATCTACTAGTCTGTTTACCCATTTGGTTATATCCTGTCCCTGAATATAGCGTTTCGCATAAAAGTATCCCATAATGGCTCCCCCTATATGTGCAATATGTCCCCCGGGATTTGACAAGTTACCGATACCTATAAAATCGAGGACGAAGAGGAGTAGTGCAATATATATGATCTTTATGCGTCCTAAAATAAATAATGTAATTTCTTGATTCGGTTGATAGAAAGCAACAGCGAATATTATAGCCATGACTGATGCGGATGCGCCAACCATCGGTATCTGTTTCATGTCTATGAGGGCGGGTATTGTATTGAATGTTACTATGTAAATGATAGCTCCAGCCAAGCCTCCTAGAAGATACAGACTGCCCAGATTCTTCGGGCTAAAATAGGTGAGAAAAATGCGGCCAAACCAATAAAGCATCAACATATTGAAAAGGATATGCAGGAAATCCTTATAGTCATGGACAAACATATAAGTAAATGGTGTCCAGAAACGTACAGCTAATACATCCAGCTGTGCAGGTACAGCGATATAGTCGACTATAGATTCGGTGATGTTAATTCCGAAAAGTCGTGTGATATTAACAGCAATCAATAGCAGGAAAATAACTACATTGATAACTATCAATCGTATCAATATATCCTTCCGCTTTAAAATCGGTTGTATGTTATCTCTGAAAACTCCCATCGTTTGTTGTTAGTTTTCCTCTTTTTCTCCAATAAAGAAGAAGAATGAGTCCGGTAAATAATCCACCAAGGTGTGCGAAGTGTGCGACGTTGTCTGTAGGACTGTCAACAATACCAAGAGTTAATTCTAGTACACCATAACCGATAACGAACCATTTCGCTTTTATTGGAAAAGGGAATGGGATGATGAATAACTCTGAATTTGGAAATATCATGCCAAAAGCCACCAATATACCGAAGACAGCTCCTGAAGCACCTACCATCCCTCCATTTACAAGTAGGTTTAAAGCTCCGACAGCAGGGTCTGTATAATTCTTCTGATTCATCAGTAGATTATATCCTTCTGTTTTAATCATGGAAAGTACTGCCGGTAATTGTTCTGGAGGAATACTTGCTTCAATATATGATACCCTTAAATACATTACAAATAGTTGCAGCAAAGAGGCTCCAATGCCGGCTATCATATAGTATAATAAGAATTTCTTTGGCCCCCATATCATTTCCAGTGTTCGTCCGAACATAAATACAGCGAACATATTAAAGAATAGGTGAGATAAACTGCCATGCATAAACATACAGGTGATTATCTGATGTGGCATGAAATGGTCCGAAGAAAAATAATGTAATGCAAGATAACTATCCAGGCTTCCGTTTCTAAACAAGAGAGTGTCTGCCAGAAAGATAAGTGCATTGATAATTATGAGGTTTTTCGTTACTATGGGTATGCTACCCATAAAACCGGCACTATTTTGATTCATAATGATTCTTTCAATATATACTTAGAATGCCCAAAATTACAGATATTTTTTGTTTTACATATCAAAACCTGTCAGCCATTTAGATATTTTCTAATTTGCTATGAGTTTTTCTAGTTTTTCTTTATGATTATTAAATAAAACACTTATATTTGAAAGTCAGAACTAAAACTAGATACTAGATAGTTACGAATATTCAGTTATATAATGTTTAATTAATCATTACAATTTTTTATTATGAACAAGACAGAACTAATCAATGCCATTGCTGAAAAGTCAGGTTTGAGCAAAGTTGATTCTAAAAAAGCGCTGGAAGCGTTTATAGAATCAGTAACAGGAGAAGTAAAAGCAGGAGGTAAAGTTGCCCTTGTTGGTTTCGGAACATTTTCTGTAACTCAAAAAGCTGCAAGAAAAGGTATCAACCCTAGAACTAAAGCTGTGATTAACATCCCTGCTAAAAAAACTGTTAAATTTAAAGCTGGTGCTGACTTGGCGGCTCTATAAATTTAGCGATTGCATAAAAAATAAGAAGGCAGAAAGTGTAAATATCACTTTCTGCTTTTTTATTATAACGTTAGCCTTTTTGTCCTAATCATAGGCAAATAGCTACTTTTTTTATATTTTTGTATGCTGATTAAACAATATACAAGATGAAAATAGAAGCCGGACTGCAAGACGCAATTATAAAAGCCATCAATACTCTTTACGGACAGGTAGTTAATGTAGAACATATTACTTTGCAAAAAACGAAAAGAGAGTTTGAGGGACATTTAACATTGGTTGTTTTCCCTTTTCTCAAGATCTCAAAGAAAAATCCCGAACAGACAGCTCAAGAAATAGGAGAGTGGTTGGTCGCAAATGCTCTTGAGGTCTCTAGCTTCAATGTGATTAAAGGCTTTTTGAACATAACCGTTGCTTCTTCGTGCTGGATAGAATTGCTTAACGATATCCATTCTGATGCAGAATATGGTATCAGTAAAGCAGGTGTGGATGCTCCCCTCGTTATGATAGAATATTCATCACCGAATACGAATAAACCCCTTCATCTTGGGCATGTCCGCAACAACTTGTTAGGCTTTGCTTTATCTGAAGTGTTAAAGGCCAATGGAAATAAAGTTGTAAAGACTAATATCGTAAATGATAGAGGTATCCACATTTGTAAATCGATGCTTGCATGGAAAAAATGGGGTAATGGTGAGACTCCTCAGTCGAGCGGAAAGAAAGGCGACCATCTGGTTGGTGACTATTATGTATTGTTTGATAAGCATTATAAAGCAGAATTAGCAGAACTGAAATCAAAAGGACTCTCAGATAAAGACGCTGAAGCTCAATCTTCATTGATGGGCGAAGCCCGAGATATGCTTCGCAAATGGGAAGCCGGAGATATGGAAGTTGTTTCTCTTTGGGAAGAAATGAATTCATGGGTGTATGCCGGATTTGATGAAACCTACAAGAAGCTGGGGGTTGATTTCGATAAGATATATTATGAATCTCAGACCTATCTGGATGGTAAAGATACAGTCATGGAGGGTCTGAAAAAAGGAGTGTTTTATCAGAAAGAAGACGGTTCTGTCTGGGCTGATCTTACTGCCGATGGATTAGATCATAAGTTGCTCCTTCGCAGCGATGGTACGTCTGTGTATATGACACAGGATATTGGTACGGCTAAATTGCGTTTCGATGATTATCCTATCAATAAAATGGTGTATGTGGTAGGTAACGAACAGAACTATCACTTTCAGGTATTATCAATTCTTTTGGATAAACTTGGCTTCGAGTTCGGAAAAGGTCTTGTTCACTTCTCTTACGGAATGGTAGAATTACCTGAAGGTAAGATGAAGTCACGTGAAGGGACTGTTGTCGATGCCGATGACCTTGTAGAAGAAATGGTGACTACAGCTAAAGAGACATCACAAGAGCTGGGTAAACTGGATGGAGTAAGCGAAGAGGAAGCCGATAATATCTCACGTGTGGTGGGAATGGGTGCTCTTAAGTATTTCATACTGAAAGTAGACCCGAAAAAGAATATGACCTTCAATCCGAAAGAATCAATTGACTTTAATGGCAATACAGGGCCGTTTATCCAATATACTCATGCACGAATTAAGTCTGTGATACGCAAGGCTAACGAACAAGGTCTATTTATCCCGGAATCGCTTTCTGCTGAAATCGAATTGACGACTAAGGAAGAAACATTAATCCAGTTGGTTGCAGATTACGCAGCTGTCGTGAAACAAGCAGGCGATGAATACAATCCCGCATTAATTGCTAACTATATATATGACTTGGTGAAGGAATATAATCAATTCTATCACGATTTCACAATCCTGAAAGAAGAGAATACTTCCTTGAAAGATTTCAGGCTCACGCTGTCTGTAGAAGTTGCCAAGGTGGTCAAGAGCGGAATGTCGCTGCTTGGTATAGAAGTACCAGACAGGATGTAATTGTTTATTCCATCCTTTTAGCTTCTTCCCACAAAGTATCCATTTCTGCAAGAGTCATATCCTTTAGGTTCTTCCCTTGCTTCTTCGATTCTTGTTCTATATAATTAAAACGGCGGATAAATTTCTGGTTTGTCCGTTCGAGGGCGTTGTCGGGATTTACTTTATAGAGTCTGGCAGCATTGATTAAGCTGAAAAGCATATCTCCGAATTCCGCCTCAGTTTTGTCTTCATCCATATTCGATATTTCGTGTTGCAGTTCGGAAAGTTCTTCTGATACTTTAGTCCAAACATCTTCTTTTTGGGCCCAATCAAACCCTGCATTGCGGGCTTTGTCTTGAATTCTGTGTGCTTTAGCGATAGAGGGCAAAGATGAAGGCACACCCTCTAGTATGGTCTTATTACCGCCCTTTTCCTTCAGTTTGATTTGTTCCCATGATTTTTCTACCTCACCAGCCGTCATTGCAGCATCGTCGCCGAAGACGTGCGGGTGGCGGAATATCAGTTTATCACATAGTGCATTACACACATCAGCAATGTCGTATGTTTCTTTATCTTCCCCTATTTTAGCATAAAAGACTACGTGTAGCAGAACGTCTCCCAGTTCTTTCTTTATCTCGTTGTCATTGTTCTTGATAATGGCCTCGCAGAGTTCGTAAACCTCTTCTATAGTGTTGGTACGAAGGCTTTCATTAGTCTGTTTCGCATCCCACGGACATTTTACTCTCAACTCATCCATGATATCGAGTAGCCGTCCGAAGGCTTGCAGTTTTTGTTCTTTATTATGCATATCTTATTTCTTTATAGTCGTTCATTTTAATATATAAGAAGGTAACAAAAGTAACAGTTTTTTCAGTTAGCAGTCAATAGTTGTAAGTCAGCAAAATTCAATAATTTTTTAGAATCTGTTAAAAGGTGACATACGTAACACATTTTTCGCTTTTTCTTTTGTTGTCATCCATTGACTGATTACTATAAACCGCTTGTATCATATAGATAAATAAGAAAATAAAAAAGCAGGCACTAAGCCTGCTTTTTTATTTTCTTATTTTACTTCTTTTATCTTTTTATAGTTATCCAATCCTTTTTTGAGAAATTCGATATACTTATCCACATTTTCGTCATACGCATACGAAGGGCCAACAGGTTTTCCTTCTTGGTCCAGCAATACATAATACGGTTGCGAATTCGTTCCGAATTTATGGCGTTGCAGGTAACTCCATTTATCTCCGATTGTTTTCAGTTTGGTCTTTTTACCATTTTCTTCTACTTCTATTACTTCGGGTAGTTTCTTCTTATCATCCACCATCAATGTTATCAAGACATAATCATTTTCCAGCATTTGCTTCACACGTGCATCTGTCCATACAGAGGCTTCCATCTTACGACAGTTGACACAACCATATCCAGAGAAGTCTATCATCACAGGTTTGTTAACCCGTTTTGCATACTCCATTCCGGCTTCGTAATCATCAAATTTTGCATGCACTTCTCCTTTGTAAAGATTAAAATCTTGTGTAAATAAAGGAGGTGAGAACGCACTTATCGATTTCAGCGGCGCACCCCAAAGTCCGGGAACCATATATATTGCAAAAGAGAATGATATGATTGCAAGAAATAGCCTGAATACAGACACGTGCTTCAATTCGCTGTCGTGTGGCAGTTTAAGCTTTCCAAGTAAATAAATTCCTAACAGTATAAATATTATTATCCATAATGAAAGAAATACTTCACGGTCTAGTATTCCCCATCCGTAAGCCAAGTCGGCTACCGATAAGAATTTTAGGGCTAATGCCAATTCAAGAAAACCAAGTACTACTTTTACCGAATTGAGCCATCCTCCAGATTTTGGCATGCTTTCGAGCCATGAAGGGAATATTGCAAATAGAGAGAATGGTATAGCAAGTGCTATTGCGAATCCAAGCATCCCAACGGCAGGTGCTACGATGGCTCCTGAGCTTGCAGCTTCGACCAACAACCATCCGATAACAGGCCCTGTACATGAAAAGGAAACTAAGGCTAAAGTGAATGCCATGAAGAATATACTGATAATTCCTGTAGTGGTATCGGCTTTACTATCCATTTTGTTTGTCCATGATGAAGGCAGCGTCAGCTCGAATGCACCGAAAAATGAAATGGCGAAAAATACCAGCAAGGCAAAGAATATAAGGTTGAATAATGCACTTGTTGACATATCGTTTAGTGCACTTGCTCCAAAAATAGCTGTAATAATAAGCCCTAAGGATACATAAATTATAACGATTCCCAAGCCATATGTCATAGCCTCTCTTATAGCTTTCTTTTTATCCTTTTTATTCCTTTTTAGGAAGAAGCTTACTGTCATAGGAATCATAGGCCATACACATGGAGTAAGGAGTGCTAGAAATCCGCCGCCTAGTCCCCAAATGAAAACCCATATTAATGTCATATCGGATGTGTCTCCTGCAGCACCATATGCTTTTACTTCTTCGATAACTGGAGTCCAAAGGTCGGTGTCGCTGCTCGCTGTTGTTGGAGCCGGAGAAATTGTATCTATAGAAAATGTTTCAACAGGTATTTCTTCTGTCGATGTTCCACTGGTTGCAATAGTTAAGCTTGTCGGTAAGTCTTTGGTTTTATAGTCCAAATCTATTTTTATAGGGATGCACTGTCCGTCTACCTCGCTACATACTTGTGCACGTAAATCGCCTTCGAGAGAAAATGCTGACTTATCCGTTATTTTAAGGCGTTGAATAAATGTTGCCTGACCTTCATAATAGCCAACCTCCATTTCAAATATTTCGTCATGTACCTTTTTCAACTTTGAGTTGATAGCTTTGAAATTTCCGACTTTTTCAGCACCTTTCAGCTTTTCTATAGACAAGCTTGTTGGCATAGGCCCCCCATCCGGTATGTTGATATCGTAGAGATGCCATGTAGGATCTATTTTAAACGCGAATGTCAATTCTACTTCTCCGCTTCCTTTATCAATAAGCTTGGTAGTCCATGAAGCCGGATTTTGTGCTTGGATATTGACAAATATTGAGACACACAGGAACAGAAATAATACTATCTTTCTCATAAATGAAATCTATAAATGTAGTCGTTTAATAAGATTGTCCAAAGTTAAGAAAAAAAAGGAGACACCTAAGTCGCTTATGTCTTTACTTTTTCATTTTTTCACTAAAGGATATATACTGTTCTTGAGACGTTTGCTGTAGGCACAAATCTTACTGTGGTAAACTTACCATATTACTATGGATACTTTTCCCACCACAATAGCCCACTCCGAAACATGAGAGAGTGGTAGATCATAGGGTAGATAGCTATTCTTCTCGTTGAAAGAAACGCATTTTATGTGGTTAGGGATATCGGAGGGTATTATCTTTTTTATAATATAACCATTTGTTGTAGCCAGAGCATAAACTTCTCCCCAACAAATATAAGACTCTTTCCAAAATCGGCAGGCTACGATATCGCCGTCTTCGATGCTCCTTTTCGGATTGTCATTGTTTACCATGCTGTCTCCATGTAGTCGTAGCGAAAAATCATAATCGCGAACGAAAGGGATAGACATATTTTTACTGTCTGCCTCTATTATGGCAGACGTAAAGCCATTTGCCAAGTTGATATTGTTTTCGGCTATATCTAAAAATGGTCTAGCTATATCAGGGCTTCCATAAAGTATATTGTCTTCAGATGCTATGGATATATTACTATTGTATTGAGTCGTTTCGGTTTTTAGCATAGGCTCTTTTCCTGTTAGAAGCCATTCGCCATTTAATTCTTGAATCGAATTTGCAATTTTTTCCATTACCTCAAAAGATGGATTGCTCTTCCTTTTTCCTACAATATTTTCTGTGACAGAAGTAGATATACCTACTGTCCTTGAAAATGCTCTTTTATTGCCGGAAAAAAGCTCTTTGATGATTAAATCGATTCTTTCGTTGATGGACATGATTACATAAATGTGCGCAAATGAGTAAATTTGTTAATGTTAATTTTGAATTATGTGCGCAATTGTTTATATTTGTAATTGTGAATACTCACAAAGTCGTAAAGATATGAATTTTTTTAAATCGAAAGATATGGCTAAAACGACTATCATTAAAAAAACTGAACTGCCCCAATTTTTACCGCACGGCTGGAAAAAAGAAGTTGCCTCAATTCTTGGGATACACCCAAATACAATCACAAACGCTTTAAAGATAGGACGAGGACACACATATGAAAAGATTAAACATGTCGCGATCACAAAATGGGGAAAAGAAGAGAAGGATCTTCGCGAAGGTGATATCTAGATTATTCTTTTGTTTCCTGTCTATTGCATTGCTTATCGGTTGTACGCAGAGAGATGCTTCTTTGGTTAGTGTAACTTATGAGGTTTCTGTTAATTCAGATACCTCTCATAATGTCTTTATTGCTTATAGAGATTCGACAGGCTATGTAACATTATATGCGGAGAAGGATTGGAGTATTCAGGTAAGTTTACCTCGCAGAAGTGTTGCTTCCCTACTTGTAATATCGGAGAGAGATTTGGATGTTGATTTTAATGATAGGCGATGTTCTTATTCTCTTAGTACACATAGGCATGTGTGTGTTGGTAGAATTATTCAAGGAGAAAACCTGGTTTCAGACTCTTCCGACAACCTTGTTTCAATATCAATGCTAACACCTGCTCCATAAATAAAAAAGCCTAACTTAATAAGTCAGACTTTCTCAGCGGAAGCGGGGGGATTCGAACCCCCGGTACAGTTACCCGTACGTCAGTTTAGCAAACTGGTGGTTTCAGCCACTCACCCACACTTCCTGAACCTTCATAGAGCAATATTTTGCTCAATTGCGATGCAAATATAGTTGTTTGTTTTGATTATACAAACAAGTTACTCAAATTAAATGGCTTTTTCTTTAATCAAGTATTCAGCTATCTGTACCGCATTCAATGCTGCACCTTTCTTTATTTGGTCTGCTACTACCCAGAATGTGAGTCCATTCGGATGCGCTATATCTTCACGAATACGACCTACATATACGGGGTCTTGGCCTGCTACAAATAATGGCATAGGGTATTCTTTTTCGGCAGGATTGTCTTGCAATACGATACCTTTAGCTTTAGAGAAAGCTTCTCTAGCTTCTTGCGGTGATATTGGACGCTCTGTTTCTACCCAAATAGCTTCGGAGTGTGAACGAAGAACAGGAACACGGATACAAGTGGCACTGACTTCGATCTCGGAGTGCATGATTTTGCGTGTTTCGTGATACATTTTCAACTCTTCTTTTGTATATCCATTGTCGGTAAATACATCTATCTGAGGGATAAGATTGTATGCTAATTGATAAGCAAACTTTTCAACCGTAACATCCGTCTTATTTATTATTTGTTTAAATTGGTTGATTAATTCATCCATGGCAACAGCTCCCGCTCCGGATGCTGCTTGATATGTTGCAACATGAGCACGCTTGATATGCGATATTTTTTCGATGACATTCATTGCTACCACCATTTGTATAGTAGAGCAATTTGGGTTTGCTATAATTCCTTTCGGACGTACTTTGGCATCTTCGCCATTTACCTCTGGTACGACTAATGGCACATCTTTGTCCATGCGGAATGCACTGGAATTGTCAATCATTATTGTACCGTGCTTCGTGATTGTTTCAGCAAATTCGATAGATGCACTGCCCCCGGCTGAGACAAAAGCAATATCTATATCTTTAAAATCATCGTTGTGTTTTAATTCCTTGACTGTATATTGCTTATCTCTGAATTGATAAACCTTTCCTGCACTTCTTGCAGAACCGAACAAGGTAAGTTCATCTATGGGGAAATTCCGTTCATCAAGAACACGAAGGAATTCCTGACCTACAGCACCACTTGTGCCAACAATAGCAATTCTCATTTTTGTTGATATAGAATTAAATTTTTAAATATGATATAGGAATGCAAAGATATTTATTTTGCAGGAATATTCAGATGGTTTAATGTATAAAGAAACTAAACCTGTGCATATCTACTATCTTTATATAAGATATTATCGCTTTTCCAACAATACTACATTCTCTACATGATGTGTATGTGGAAACATATCTACCGGCTGCACTTTGGTTACTTTATATCTTTCATCTAACAGCGATAAGTCACGAGCCTGTGTCGCCGGATTGCAACTTACATATACAATACGCTCAGGTTCTGCAAATAGAATGGAGTTAATAACATCATCGTGCATCCCTGCCCGTGGTGGGTCGGTAATGATTACATCCGGCTTGCCATGCTCGTTGATGAAATCCTGTGTCAGAATATCTTTCATGTCACCTGCATAGAAGAGAGTGTTCTTTATCTTATTATTCTTCGAATTGAATTTAGCATCCTCTATCGCGTCTTCTACATATTCTATACCTACTACTTTCTTTGCTTGGCGAGCTACGAAGTTGGCAATTGTTCCTGTACCAGTATATAGATCATACACAAGTTCGTTGCCAGTCAGTCCGGCAAAGTCGCGAGCTATTTTGTACAAGTTATAAGCTTGTTCACTGTTAGTCTGATAGAATGATTTAGGACCGATTTTGAACTTCAGCCCCTCCATTTCTTCAAATATAAAATCATTTCCCTTCCATGTCAATACCGTTTGGTCTGTTATCGTATCGTTGGCCTTTTCGTTGATGATATATAATAAGGACGTAATTTCCGGAAACTCTTTGCCTATGGCATTTAACAACTCTTCCCGTTTCTTCCTGTCGTTTTCGTAAAAGATGACTATTAGCATTAGTTCGCCGGTAGTAGATGTGCGTACAATCATATTACGCATAAGTCCACCTCTGTTACGCAAATCGAAGAAGGTGTAGTCCTTTTCGTAGCAATAGTCTCGGATAAAGTTTCTTATCTGATTAGATATATCGTCTTGCAACCAGCATTTATTTATATCCAGTACTTTATCGAACATACCCGGGATATGAAAACCTAGCGCATTCATGTTGTCGAAGCTTTCACCCGAATTGATTTGCTCCAGAGTGAGCCATCTTTTGTTAGAAAAGGTGAACTCCAATTTATTCCGGTAAAATTCTGTATTTTCAGAACCTAGTATGGGTTGTATTTCGGGCAGTTCTATCTTACCTATCCGTACAAGGTTATCGGTTACCTGTTTCTGCTTGAATTTCAGTTGCTCCGCATATGGTAATATCTGCCATTTACATCCTCCGCAAATACCGAAGTGTTCACAAAGTGCCTCTGTGCGATTTTTGGAATAGGACACAAAGCGTACAGGTTTACCTTCTGCATATTTGTTTTTTTTACGTGTGACTTGGAGGTCAATCACATCGCCGGGTACAACATAAGGGATAAATACCACTAAGTCATCTACCTTAGCGATAGCCTTACCTTCTGCGGCTATGTCTATAATCTCTACATTCTCTATGAGTGGGAGTTCTTTCTTCTTTCTGCTCATTGCTAGTTGATCTGTCTAAAAATGGACACAAAGATAATGCTAATTATACGTAATATAAGCCATCGAACTTATAATAAATTCGATGGTCTTTAGTATAAATGTTAGATCATCATGATTTTACTCTTCTTCCAACTCTTTTAACTCATCCAGACTTTTCAGTATAGACTCTACATTCGCTTTATACATTTTCTTATATTCCCATACTCCGCCTACAATGCCTATACCCAAACAGACTAAAAGTGTAACCCAACGCCAAGCTTCCATGTCTGGAGAAAGTAAACTAGCTATGATCGCCATAATGAGAATAATAGCTGCAATGATGTAAATAGGGATTATTTGCTTCTTAACTCTTATCTTGTAACTTTGGGTAAGGCGTATATTGTCGTTGACGTTTTTCGTAAAATCAATTTTATGAAGATGTATTACGTTATATATTCCAACACTAACCGTTACAAGCAGCATACATATGACTGATATAAATAAAGAGGTCTTAAACACCCCAAAATATATTGAGGTAACAGTATATACCATAGGAATAATACATATGAGAGATAATACTATCCCGAAATAAGCGTAATTTATCAATCTATTCAGTGCTTTTCCTGATTTAGACTGTAGCATCTCTTTTAATATATTCTCTTTCAACGTCTCTTGTTTTTTCAGTCTCTCGTTCAGTGAAGACCATGTATTTCTTAATTCGTCAAGTTCCATCATCATTTCTAAATTCTTAAAGGTTCGACATTTCTTTCAATTTTTCTTTCGACCGCTTCAGCTTTGTGGCCACATTGCTTACTGTCAATCCTGTGATATCTGCTATTTCCTGATACGATTTATCTTCGAGCCAAAGTAAGATTATGGCTTTTTCTATTGTTTTCAATTGATGGATGAGGCTATATAACTCTTTAATTTGTTCGCCCATATTATCGGGTTCGATCAGTGCTTCTTGCAATCCGGATATAGGAGAGCCTTTAGGTGTTCGTCCGGCTTTTCTCATGCCAGAGATGCAGGTGTTTAGTGCTACTCTGTAAATCCATGTCGAGTATGAGCTTTCATTTCTGAATTTTGGGTAAGCTGCCCATAAGTTACACACAACTTCTTGGTATAAGTCTGCTAACGGATGTTCTACGGATATATAGAATGAGCAGACTTTATAGATGACACGTTCGTTTCCATGTATCATTTCTATAAAAGCCTTTTCTATCTCAATATTCTTATTCATCAAATCGTCTTTTATATGTTAGTCGAAGAGAATCATAGAAAATGACAGAAGAGTAGTAATTTTAGCAAAAAAACTCCAGACAAATAGAATGTCTGGAGTCTGAGATTAATATATGCAAGAGATTTTTCTTCTTTTAATTGACTGTCTCTCTAAGTCCCTTTTTCGCATCCAGTCGTTTCACTACTTGTCCGTAAATGACAAGAGCAATAGCAGAGATTAGTCCTATCCCTACAAATACGTACCATATGTAGTGTGCATTTGTAGTGGCGACAGCATATTCTGCTTGAGAAGCAAAATTCTTAGGATCCGGGCAATATTTTTCTAATAGGAATCCCGATAGACCGAATGCAAACAGGTATGAGAAGAATGAGTGTAAATGACTGAATCCTAAATATAGGCCTTCTTCACCTTTTGGCGACTGTAGCGAAAAATATTCAAGAAAGCGTGGTGAAATAAAGCATTCTGCCAAAGCTTGCATGGCTATACCGATTATCATCATAAGTGCCACAGGATGCATTCCTAATATGGATGCTCCTCCGATTTGATTGCCGAAAGACATGACTAGAGCCGAGAACGGTATTATCAACATTCCTATAGTCATCGAATTCAATGCAGTATATTTCTTCATAAAAGTGGTGACAAGATTGACACAAATGGCAACGACAAATGGGTTAACATTTGCATACCATCCGGGCGAAGCATCTTCTCCTATCAGGCGCAGAACGTACTTGGGCATTGTTGCATACATCTGGCTTTGAATCATCCAGAAGCCACTTATGATCAGAATAAGCGTAATAAGGCGTCCATTCATACAGACTTTTAATAAAGCGCGACCAATCTCAGAGAAACTTTTTCCCTTACCTTCTGTTTTAACCGACTTATAAAAGAAGAGGACTGCTATTAATGCTAAAAAGGTCATTGTTGCAGAAAAGAAATTGAGATAAACAAGACCTTCCTCTCCCATACTCCTGCGTAATGGGTCAACAACCGTTTTTCCCGTGAATGCTCCAATATTGACCATCATATAGAAAATGGCATATCCTCGCGCACGAGTTTCAGACGTTGTTTCCCGCGCAACAGTGCCGGAGATAACAGCTTTTATGAAGGCTCCGCCAATCACGAGCAGTACTAAAACAGGAGCGATACTCCAACGCAAATAACTAGATTCTAGACCGGTAAAAGTCGTAGTCATGCTATAGCTCACTAGTCCTGCACTTTGTAAGAGTGTGGGAAGAAGTCCAAGTCCTCCATATCCTAATGTTAAAAGTCCGAATGCGAGTATAATAGATGACCTGAATCCTATTTTATCAGCATAAGCTCCGGTAAAGGTAGGCAACAGGTATAATGATGCCGAAAAAATAGCGGAGATAATACCTGCTTCGATATCTGAGAATCCCCAAACATTTGATAGGTATAATGTTATAACGATAAATACGGCATAATACGCCAGTCGCTCTAGCAATTCTACCGAATTAGCGACCCAGAAAGCTTTAGAAAATTTAGCCATTAGAATATGTGCAAATGTTAAAATTTAAACGAATTGACACAAAAATAGGAAAATAATCTGGTTCAGAACGTTAACGAATTATACAAAAGGTGTTAATTCTCTTGTCTCAGTTCGATACAGAAAGTGGTTCCTACCCCGATCTCTGATGATTTTACATATATTTTACCCTTGTGGTATGATTCTATAATACGTTTAGCCAGAGACAAACCCAATCCCCATCCTCTAGACTTGGTAGTATATCCCGGATTGAAGATTGCCTTAAATTTTGATTTTGGAATACCTTTTCCGGTATCCCGTATTTCTATCTGAAGCATCTTACCTTTGTCGGCTAATGTATAGGTAATCTCTCCCTGCCCACCCATTGCATCTACTGCATTTTTAGTAAGGTTTTCTATTACCCAACTGATTAGTGGTTCACTTATTTTTGAATAGAGAGAAGATTCCGGAGCGTTTATTTCAAAAACTACCTTCTTAGATATTCTCTTCTCCAGATAAACAATTGTTTGCTGTATCGTCTCATTTATATTTTTCTTTTCCAAAGCCGGAGCAGAACCTATTTTCGAAAATCTGTCTGTAATCATTTGTAGTCTGCCTACGTCTTTTTCCATATCGGAAATAATAGACAGATCACTTTCTTTCAGTTTGAGATATTCCAGCCATGCCAATAGTGAAGATATAGGTGTTCCCAACTGATGTGCTGTTTCTTTAGATAAGCCAACCCACAATCGGTCCTGTTCCATTCTCATGGTGGACAATAAAGCGAAAAAGGCAGTTATCATGAAGATAATTAATACGCCTACCTGAACGTATGGGTATAACTGCAACCGTTTCAATGTATATGAATCATCGTAATATACATAATGGTCGAAGCTTTCTTCTTCGATGATGATGGGGTCGTGTTTCTTCCCGAATGATTTAACTTTTTCTGCAAGGAACTTTTGGGCATCCTCATCTGGTAATTCAATATTAGCAGAGGTATAAACATTTTCTTTTTTATCGTACAGGATGACCGGAATTGTAGTGTTGCTGTTCAGTATACGTGCCACCATGTATATATTGGTGTTGTCGTTTATATTGGTACTATCAGGATTGCTGACTAACTCTTTCATGGCCTCTGCCCATATCTCTATTTTGTTGCGTTCTTCTTTCGATAGGTCTTTTACCAGATAATGAGAGACAACAAGCGAACCGAAAGCTATTATCATCGCTACGATGATAAATAGATAACGGAATAAAGCTTTATTGTTCACAAAAAATTTCATGTGATAAAGATAATTGTTTTATAAAACTAAATGGTTTGATGCGAGTAGAAAGAATGTAAAAGAATTCTATGCATTAACGATTTATCATTCATAATCGTAATAAATTGTTTATCTTAGCACTCCTGAAATTTATTAACAAATCGTATATATGAAAAACGTTTTACTACTATTATTTATTGTAGCTTGTCTGGTTAGCTGCGCTCAGAGAGCTGAGAATGAAAAAGAAGAATGGATACAGTTGTTCAATGGGAAAGATCTCACAGGATGGACCGTGAAGATTAGGAATTATCCTGTCGGCGAAAACTTCGGAAATACTTTCTATGTAGAAGATAGCATATTGAAGGTGAAGTATGATGCTTATGGCGACAATTTCGATCAGCGTTACGGGCATATTTATACCAATGATTCATATTCAGATTATAAGCTTCGTGTCGAATACCGTTTTGTCGGCGAACAAGCTCCCGGTGGAGAAGGTTGGGCGTGGCGCAACAGTGGCGCTATGCTACATTGTCCCGATCCGGCGACTATGGCGTTAGATCAGGATTTCCCTGTGTCGATAGAGGCTCAGATGCTTGGTGGTGACGGTACGAATGAACGTCATACAGGTAACGTTTGTACTCCGGGTACAGAAGTATTCCTAAAAGGGGAGTTATATCCGGGACACTGTTACGAGTCTACATCAAAGACATATCATGGCGACCAATGGGTAACATTGGAAATGGTAGTATATCATGATAGTATTGTGCATCATATAATGGAAGGCGATACTATTCTAACTTATACCAATATCAGAGTGGGTGGCGGTAATGTAAGCCCGAAACCGAATATTCCTGATGGTCCTTTAAAGAGTGGACGTATTTCTCTTCAATCGGAAAGTCATCCTGTAGAATTTCGTAAGATTGAATTACTTGATTTAAGTAAGAAAAAGAAATAGATAGCTGTTTTTTAATAACGAATAAAAAAGAGTTATAGCAACTGCGATAACTCTTTTTCTATTATAGATAAAAGCGCTTATTTTCCTATCGCATAACGTAAACCTACATAAAATTTCCTGCCCATAGTTGGGCCCCATACCATTGTAGCATCGAAGTTATCTCCGAATGGATTTTCTGGGAAGATGATCGGGCTTTTCTGCCTAAAATCGGTTATATTCTCTGCCCCTGCATACACGCTCCATGTACGGAAATTCTTTGTTATCTGTGCATTCAATATTGTATATGAGTCGAAAGTCGTATTCCATTGAGGATTTACTGCATCAGGGGTAGGCATTCGTCCTCCTCCGTTAAATTGAGCCGTAAGGTCGAACATCCATTTCTTCAACGGGGTTTCGTACGAAGCTGTAAGCAATGCCTTATAATCACTGATAAGGGGCTTTTTCATAAGTTTATCACCATATTGGGTTTTAGCGTCTGTCCAACGGTATGCACCTAGTATAGAGAATCCTCGGAATAAAGGATAAGACGCTTCTATCTGATAACTGTTTGCATATGATTTTCCTTTCAGATTATAAAACTTCACTGCATGGGGGTCGCTATCTACATCAGTCACTACCTGATTATCGAAGTCAGTACGGTACCATTCGCCCGATAAGGTCAATTCCTCGCCGTTGATAGGAATATGGAAAGATATGCTTGTTCCATAATTCCATGCCGACTCTTGTTTTAGGTTGTTCTCTATTTCGATTTTTCTGCTACTGGCAAGGTAGAAACTGTTTTCAGGCATAACAAATACAGTACGGTAACCCTTTCCGGCAGAAGCTCTAAAATTCAGCCACTGAGTAGGCATATATTTCAAGTGTAAACGCGGTGTAACGAAGGCTTGCTTGTGCAATGTGCTGTAGTCAGTCCTCAATCCGGCTAGAGCAATGAACTTATCATCTTTGTTGAATGTATATTGCACATATCCGCCTGTTGTGGTTTCTTCATCGGGCTGATTAGTGATTGGCTGTGACAAATGTATAGATTGACTATACTTATCCCAGTTCATGCTAAGCCCCATGCTTAGTTGGTGCATCTTATTCAATTCTGTCTCATACATGAGCGAGGCATACAGGTTGTTGCCATATACATTGTATCTGTCTGCTGCATATTGCGACTTCTGATCGTTGTACGAACCTGTGAAAATCAGTGCTATATTTCCGTTCCTTTCTTCATCGAGGATATAGGAGTTTTTTGTATAAAACTCACCCCTGTTAGCTTTTACAGATACTTCGTATGGATTGTCCTTGTTCAGTGATGCATCATTCAACGTATGCATTGTCTGTCCGCTGGTACGATAGTCCTGTAAAAAACGGAACCCGACCTGAGAGGCGTATTTTCCGGACATATAATGCCATCTGTTCATTATATTGAATTGATGCTTTTTCGGAGCATCCAGAAAACTGTCGTTGTTATCATCGTGCGATGCAGATTCATTGGAGTAATGAAGTAATACACCTGTATTCAGTTTATCATTCAATATGAATGCAGCATCTGCATTTCCTTCATATCTGCCGGCATCGCTTGAGAATAGGTTCAGACTGAGAGGGTCGGAGTTATTCGGTTTTTTATATTCTACATTCATCTGTCCTGTAATGGATTCATATCCATTCTTTACAGATGCGGCACCTTTCGATATCTGTATGCTTTCCATCCAAGGGCCGGGAATGTAATCTAGTCCATAAGTAGAAGCAGTTCCTCTGAAATTCGGGTAATTTTCTGTCAGTGTTTGCACATAAGTTCCAGCCAGACCTAGAAGCTGTATTTGTTTTGCGCCTGTTACTGCATCACTGAAAGATACATCCACCGATGGATTTGTTTCGAAGCTTTCCGATAGGTTGCAACAAGCTGCACGGTGTAGCTCTTTTACTGTGATCTTCTCAGTCTGAAGAACCTCTTTACGCGATTTGATAGTTCCCGGAGGGGTCTTCTCAATCACTACTTCGTTCAGTTCTGTATTCTCCTCTAAAGTGATATCTTGTACCTCACTGAAGTCGTGTATATGCACAACCTTGTCTTTATATCCCACGTAGGAGATGGCAAGCATGTGATCTTTGTGCGCTGTACCCTCTATCTCGAAGTAACCTTCATCATTGGTAATGACTCCTGTTTTTGCATTTTCCCAACGTACAGCGGCACCAATGAGTGGCTGCTTTTGACTATCGCAAACATAGCCTTTCAGTATATCTTTCCCGTAAGTCAATATAGGAAGTAAAAGTAATAGTATAAGTATTTTAGTTGTTTTCATTTGATTCTAATAATTAGTTATATATAATACAACGAAGGTTAATTACATGTCAATAGGCATATAATCAAAACATTATATATATCGAATCAAATAATAAGTACCTGTATAAGAGATAGATACTCTCTTGGCGGAATCTCAGGTGGTGCTTTGAGATGAGTAAATGTGTCAGCAATAATCTCATTATCAGCTGTTAGTCTTTCTGTTGAAAATATCATAACATCCGATATCCAAACAAAAGGAATCGATATCTGAGGCCTGTATGATGATGCGTCTATATCTATAGATACACGTGATGCTGTACAGTGTGATAGATCTTTATAAGCCAAACCTTCACAAGTGTCATTGCTCATTTCTTTTGCATGAGAGCAGCAACTTTTAGCCTCATGTGAATGCTCAGAGTCGGCACAACATACATGCTTTTCGGTCATAAAAAGAGTCTGCCCGCTGCATGATGTGCAACAGTAGTTGATAATTGTTACCCCTGCACCTGTAAGGAATACGGTAGCAGAGACAAAAAACAACATGAATATTTTAGCAAACTTCTTCATATAATATTAAATGCAAAGGTATACGATAAGTTTCTCTCTACAATATTATTTGATAAATAAAATGTTAGAGTCTATTTAAAAAAGATTAAACAGACTCTATCTAAACTTTACTTCTTATCCTTCTCATTCCACCTCGGCGCTTCCACACCTAACAAATGTTTTACGAAGAAATCCCGTCTTTTCCGCTCCCCGTAACTTTCACCACCTGTGTGACGTATGCCGGGCAGCATCACAAATTCAAAATCTTTATTCTGCTTTATCAATTCATCAACCACTTGCAAGGTGCTGGATGGATCCACATTATTATCCAACTCTCCCACGATCAGCATAAGGTTTCCTTGCAGCAGTTTTGCGTTCACTACATTTGAGCATTCTTCGTATTCTTTTCCGATAGGATATCCCATCCATTGCTCGTTCCACCATATCTTGTCCATCCTGTTGTCGTGGCAACCGCACGAGGCTACACCGACCTTATAAAACTCGGGATGGAAGAGTAATGCCCCCATTGCATTCTGTCCACCAGCCGAAGCTCCGTAAATCCCTACGCGGGTAATATCCATCTCAGGATATTTTTCGGCAGCCGCTTTCATCCAAGCTATTCGGTCTGGGAACCCTCCGTCTTTCAAATTCTTCCAACATACATCGTGGAAGTCCTTAGAGCGGTTCGCTGTACCCATTCCATCTATAAGGACTGCAATAAAGCCCAATTCGGCCAACTGACTCGGCCAAAAATTCATTGCAAATGATTTGGGTACATGAGAGTCGTGAGGCCCTGCATAAATATACTCCACGACAGGATATTTTTTGTTAGGATCGAAATCTGAAGGGCGTATAATCATTCCCCAGATATCCGTTTCTCCATCCCTTCCCTTTGCTGAAAAAACCTCGGGCATTCTCCATCCTGCTTTTTGTGCTTCCGAGATATCAGGCTGTTTTTCAGGTTTTAGTAATATCTTTCCATCAGAGGCGGAGCGCAATGCTATCACCGGCGGCATATCTGTACGCGAATAGCTATCTACAAAAAAAGTATAATCGGACGAAAAAGTGACATTGTGATTCGCATTTTCTGGCGTGAGGGCTTTTATCTTGCCATTATCGATATCCAGCGAATAGTATTTTTCCAGATACGGGTCTTCTCCTTTATCTTTTCCGCAGCCTTTGAATATGATAGTACGCTTTTCTTCATCTACATTAATAACAGATTTTACAATCCATTCGCCTTTAGTTAGTTGCTTCTTTATATTGCCAGATAACGCGTCAATCAGATATAAATGTCTCCATCCGTCGCGTTCCGAAATCCAGAGAAGTTCAATTCCGCTTTTGAACCAATATTGATACAATGTATTATAATAAACAAACGTTTTGCTCTCTTCGTTGACCACTGTTCTCAGATTACCTGTGTTCAGATCGCCGGCGTATATCACATATTGCTGATGTCCACGCTTGTTGAAGTCGAACGTGAACCAATCGCTATCTTTATTCCAACGGATATTTCCCAGATAATACTGCATTTCTACATCCGGCACTTTAAATTCGATTGATTTGTCTTCGTCCACAAAGAATACTACAGGACGCCTTACAGGAAGGGCGTCTCCTGGTTTTGGATAATCGTATTCTTCTGTTTTAGGTTGCAGTTGGTCGTTAGGTGATGACGATATTAGCAGGAGCTTCCTTGTCTCGGCAGGACGATATCTGCAAGATACTATTTTCTTCGAATCGGGTGACCAATATATACTGGACGAATAATATTCGTAGCTTGAGCCGTCATTGCTAATCTTCTTACTTTTCTTTGTCTCTAAATCCGTTACCCATAAGTTTCCTTCAGATATATACGCCTCTTTCTTGCCATCAGGCGATTTTGAGCTATCCCGTCTGTCTTCTTTAAATACGCCACCCCAGTATCCGCC
Source organism: Dysgonomonas sp. (assembly GCA_047972895.1). Classification (GTDB taxonomy): domain Bacteria; phylum Bacteroidota; class Bacteroidia; order Bacteroidales; family Dysgonomonadaceae; genus Dysgonomonas. The sequence continues at coordinate 26,952 of JBKEBA010000082.1, read as the reverse complement.
TTGGTTGCGTTGTTGACGGTTTTTCTCTTTCGTTATAATATAGGTTCCCAGATCACAAGTATATTTTTCGTCTGCTATATCGAAATATAGTGAATCCATATTTTCGTTATAACTTATCTGCCTGAATGGTAACTTGTATGGATCGACTTCTTTTTTGTTGATTACACCCAGCGAGTCCGACAACCTTTGTTGATCAAATGCTGTATATGCCTCTTTTTTATCCCCGTTGAGAATAAAAAACTCACTTCCTTTAGGTGTTTGAGTGATATACCAGAAGCTATGCGTTTTTCCGATTGAGCGTATATCGGAAATGCCATAATAGTACTTTGTTGCATATTTATTCCAAAATGAATCAGCTTTTCGATACAAGCTGTCTATATCCTGCCCGAAACAGAAGATGGGAAGGAATGCACATAAGAAGAATGTTTTTTTCATAGTTTTTTCAAGATTACGGTAAAATAGTTGAGGAACCAGCTATGACCTGATAGCGGTCATCAAACTTCTTCCATATGCGTAAGAATTTAACTTTATCATTAATAGGTTCTTTCATAAACCATCCAGCTAATTCTGCTGTAACGACAACCACTGCCGTATCGCCGAACGTACTGATTTGTTGTTCACGGGGAGTAATGTTGTCAACTACCATAGTGCCCGTTTTATAAGCATTTATATCCATCTCTTTCGTAACAGTTATGCCTCCCGCGGCATTAAACAACAATTCGTCGTGAAGCAACTCCCCAAGAGCCTCAACATTACAGTCCTTCATTGCTTGCAAGAGTCTTCTCTCGCAAACAATTATTTCATCTTTATCTGTCATTTTTCAATATATGAGATTAAATTAGTTTTAAAGCCTATCGAGTTACCTCATCTATCAGATAAAATATCGATTTAAAGTTGATATTGCTATATTCGCTCATGCCTATTTCGCAAGTACGACTGGTAGAATAGCCGTCTTTACAATCGGCAGGTATTTGTTCGGATAGATGCCTTTGACCATGTTTGTTTAATTCTGGATATGTAAATCCTCTATCTCCTGCAAATCCGCAGCAATTTGTCTCCACAAAGGCAACTTCCTTCGAACACATCTTTGCCAATTCGAGCAGTTTTTCTTCCATTCCTATCTTCTTGACAGAGCAGACTGGAAAAACAGTGACTATGTCGCGTGGATTCTTAACTGTCAGTTTCGGCATGATAAATTTAGACATAAATTCGATAGGATCGTATATTTTTAGCTCCTTATCTGTATTCGCTTCATAGAAAGTATAAAAGCATGGACTCATATCGAACAATATAGGATATTTTCCATTGTCGGAGGCTTTTAGTAATGCTTCTTCCAGTTCTTTCGATTTACGAGCCCCTTCTTCTTTAAAGCCCTTACTGCTGAATGCCATTCCGCAGCACAGGTTGTTTATCTCTTCGGGATATATAATGGTAAATCCGGCGCGTAGAAGCAATTCTTGTGTTTTCTTCGTCAACTCCACATCGCCCTTATCATATCCATTCGATTTGCCCATCGAGCGATTGATACATGACGGAAAGTAAACGACTTTATCAGTTTGCCCTTCATTTATAATTGTTTCTTTTATCTTACTCCCTCCCTGAGGCATATCTTTGTTCCATTTAGGGATGAGTTTAAAAGACAAGGTTCGCATAGCAGATGCTATTCCACCCATCAGTTTACTGCCTAATATGGAGTGGAAGAAGTGGACAAAATCGAGTCCGCTTCTCAATACTGAAGTTGTGCCACCCATACGATCTCCTATGTAGGCAGCTATCTTTTTGGCTGTGCTCGAAGCCTCGGTGTGCCGCAAGTCCTTTATAAATTTACCTGTATCTATTTTCACAGGGCAGGCAAGTGCGCAGAGCCCATCCGTAGCACATGTCTCGTTCGAGTAGTATCCCGAATCATGCATCATTTGTTTCAGCCTGAGAGCATCTTCGCCCGTTGCTTTCAATCGTGCTATCTCGCGTGCGATGACTATCCTTTGCCGAGGCGATAAAGTAAGTCCTTCCGAGACGCAGTTAGGCTCGCAGAAGCCACATTCCATGCATTTATCCACTATTTCGTTAGCGGCTGGTAGTGGTTTGAGATTTTCGAGGTGTATTTTCGGATTCTCATTAATAACTACACCCGGATTAATGAGAAGATGAGGATCAAATATCTTCTTTATCCGCTTCATTATTTTGTAAGCAGCTTCACCCCATTCTTTCTCAACGAAGGGAGCCATGTTACGTCCCGTTCCATGTTCAGCCTTTAGTGAACCATCGAATCTGTTGACTACGATGTCGGCTAGTTCATCCATCATGTCAGCATAACGCTGTACCTCGCTTGCTATGTTGAAATCCTGAGAGAAAACAATGTGAAAATTACCATCTAAAGCATGCCCATAAAGTACTGCATCTGTATATCCCGACCTTTTAAATAAATCCTTAAGTGCAATACATGCTTCGCCTAATCGCGAGATAGGAAAAGCAACATCTTCTATCAGGCAGGTCGTTCCTGTTTTTCGCAGCCCGCCGATAGAGGATAGGAGTCCCTTGCGGGCTTTCCAGTTGAAGTTATATTCTTTCGGGTCGGATGTAAACTTATAGGGCTGTATGGTAGGTATAGGCTCTACGGCTTTTCTTATAGCCACTTCTTTGATTTTCATTTCGTCTCCATCGTTAGCCTGTATCTCGACTAACAATAGGCAAGCTGTTTCGGGTAAGGTACGAAAATATGAAGGTGCTTCGGGGTCGTCTTCGATAGAGCGAATAGAATCTCTATCCAGAAGTTCGACTGCTGCAACTGGAGTTTGCTTCAATAGCGGAACAGCATCGCAGGCTTTCTCTATGGTATCGAATATCATGAGGGCACAGGCCTTATATTTCTCATCTACAACCGTATGGTAAGTGATATCTGATATGAAAGCCAGAGTGCCTTCCGAGCCGATCATCAGATGTTTGATGATATCAAATGGGTCTTCGTAGTCGACCAGCGCATTGATACTGTAGCCTGTTGTATTCTTTATCTTAAATTTCTGCTTTATACGTTCGAACAGAATTTTATCTGATTTTATTTCCTCATGTAGTTGTTCTATTTCCTCTATTATCTTCGGATGTTTTTCTTTAAACTCTCTTTTACTAACCTCATCGGCTGTGTCCAGTATTGTTCCGTTATAAAGTATTATTCGTATGTCTGCTATTGTTTTGTATGAATTTTGGTCGGTACCACAGCACATGCCACTGGCGTTGTTGGCCGCTATACCGCCTATCATTGCCGCGTTGATGGATGCAGGGTCGGGGCCTATTTTCCGTCCGAATGGTTTCAGGTAAATATTGGCTCGTGCTCCGATGATACCGGGTTGCAGTTTTATTCTTAAGCCATCATCATCCAGTATTGTGTATTTTCTCCATTCGTGGGAGGCTATCATCAACACTGAATCTGAGATCGCTTGTCCGGATAGGCTTGTTCCGGCAGCACGGAATGTTATAGGTATATTTAGTTTGCCTGATAAGTTGATAACTTGTACCGCCTCTTCTTCATTATGTACCTGCACTACAATTTTAGGGATCAACCGATAAAAACTAGCGTCTGTTCCATAAGCCAACAGTTGGAGCGGATTTGTTATGATACGCTCTGAAGGAATAATTTTTGATAATTCCTTTGCTAATAACCAATACTTTGCTGGTAACATGTCGATTGTTTTTTGTTAATCGTATCAGATTGATAATATATGCAAGTTATAAAACAAAATTGATACTGATTCTATTTACCTACCTGATAATGTTTTTTATTTGAGGGATAAAAACCTTTTTAACATTTCATGCGTTATACTTATTATAATCTAGTGAATGACAAAGAATCATATCTATATATAGATTCTTTTGTGAAGAGATAAACCTGCTGATAGACTTTACAGAAAATAGTATTGTATGAGCAGGTACTTAATTATTATTATCATTTAAATATTATAACCATGGGAATTATTTGGTCAATTATTATTGGTATTCTTGCCGGTTTCATAGCCGGTAAAATAATGAAAGGTAGCGGATTCGGCCTTTTCCTTAATCTTATAGTCGGTATAGTAGGAGGTTTGTTAGGTGGATGGATTTTCTCTTTATTGGGGTTAGACCCTGAGGGTATTATAGGGCACTTAATAATGTCTACTGTGGGAGCTGTAGTCTTGCTGTGGATTGTATCGTTATTTAAAGGAAAGAAAGAATAGGATTAGTATTATAAAAAAGAAGAATTATGAAAAGAATATTGATTGGAGCTGCACTTGGTGTTGCAGCTGCTTGTATAGTTTACAGGCTACAAAAAAGAGGCGCATTTGATTGCGTTTGTGATAATCTGAATGTTTTCGCAGATAAAACAAAGCGGAATATAAAGAATGCCGTTGATGTAGGTGCAAATCAGGCAGAATATATAAGAGACCGTATTGAATACGAGTTTCGTAAAGGAAAAGAAAGACTGAGCGGAGACGCCGAGTAATGGACTCTGCGCGCTCTTAATTATACTAAAATATTGATAATAACGGGTAAATCATCGCCATGATTTACCCGTTATTATTATATATATAAAAATATTAAGCTAAAGTGCTTGGTATTATAGAATAAAGTATTATTTTCGAACCGTATTGCGTTTGGTTTATATTATTCATACCAGTCAAGTTTTTGACGAGGTAAAATGTTTATTTAGATAGATAAACGACTGAAATAGAAGCAAAAGACAGAATCCCAAATGCGTAGGAAATCAAGTAGTATTAAAGTTACAAGCTCATTTTAATTTATTGAGTTTATGAAAAGGGTGTTGCGAACAATCACAAGAACAATTTTATTTCTATTCGGAGTTCTTTTGATCTTATGGGGAGGCAAAGGAAATCTGACAAATAATGGAATTATAGCTGACAGTACAGGTGAAAAAACTACTCTGGAGGCATAATCATTAGTTGTATTTAAGTAGAATAAGGCACAGTAAAGTCTGAAAAACACGAGGAAATAGCTTTGTGAGCTTCTTATGTTTAATCTGGGGAATAATTCTCAGAGTTATCTTCTATTACCCTTCTGTGACAGAATATTAACATATCATTAGAAAATGGCATCTTTCAGGCTGTTCTTTCTTTTCAGATATATAGCAGCCAGAATGCCATTATAGCTTTTCTTCTCCTTTTCAGTGAGGGTATCGTATATCTTCTCTACCTCTTCTCCATACATGAATTTGGAATCATTGCTTTTACTTCTGGCCAAGGTTCCTAGTATATACAAATTAAAATCGGTAGAGGATTTTTCTTGAGCCATTCTCATTTCTGCTGCATATCGGAGATTATTTATTGAATCGGATAGACTCCTTATCAAATCTCTTTTTGCTGAATCCTGATCTTGGCAAAATTTCCGATACAATTCATATCCTTCTTTTATATAATCGTAACAAGCCTTTGAATAAAGATTGCATTCTTTCTGATCTTTCAGGTTACTTTTTATTTTCCATTCTTTTGGAGATGTATTCATCGAACCCTCTATATAAATATTTGTGTTTTTGACGCCTGATAATGAGATGTAAACCCCGGTGAATAGTGGTAGGTCATCATGGATGATTCTCAGCCAGTATCGATGATAGATGCCGTCGGATTTATGTTTTTTATATAATGGTATTTTCAGTTTCCATAAAGGTAAAGTATAATCCATTGATAATTCGAACAGTGGTTTCTCTTCTGTTTCTACTTTGAAATATCCATTTGTCGCTTCACTTTTTACTTTTTCGTTAAATATGACAAACTCTTCATGAGCCAGACTTTCCAACGATACGATCGCCCCTTCGGGCAGTCCTTCTATCTTGCCTTCTATGACGCATCTTTTCTGAGAAAAAACGGGAAGAGAGATAAGGAGCAATAATATAAGGGTTGCTTTTTTCATGAATGCTGATTTAGATGAAATATATCTTTTCTATATAACGGATGACCGATAAAGATGTAACATCAGCAGGAAGATGAATTTTAGAAAAAAAGAGATTTATTTCCTCTTTTTCGAATTTTCATAATCTTTGATGAATCCTCTGCACATCCAGTTGGCAAGAGCTTGCCTGTTATCAGGCTCTAAAAATCTTCGTTGATCGAAGGCGTTCTGTATATTGCCCAACTCTGCATATATTCCTACAGGCGTTGTATTATTCAATACATACAATTCGCGCGGACTAACCGTTCCCGAATAACCTCTGTTAGGCTGATGTGTGTTGTAGTGGCTATCGAAGGTCTCTCTGATTGTATTAGACAACTTTTTACCATCGGGGCTTTTCTCGGCATGATAAAAATAAACATCAATTTGTTTCTGCTTATTATCCCTACTGTCAAGGTGGAGGAATACAGCGCGCTTGTATTTGCTTTTATCTTTTTTGCTCAGGCTGTTTATCTTGTCGCTTCGTTGTTTTAGCCTTGCCACTTGGTTTATAGGAATAACTTCACCCATACAGGTTTCCCGATTGCTGTTGGCCAGATATGTGTCATCGCGGATCCCATCTTTGTCATCTTGTATGATGATATGTACAGTGGCACCCTCTTCTAACAGATTGCGTGCGAGACGTAATATAATATCGTAGGCATATTCATCTTCGTGCACTATCCGTCCGTTTATATTACCTATTGCACCGGGGTCGGGGCCTCCATGTCCGCTCGAAAGATAGAAGCTAGCTCCTTTAAGCTTGTCCGACTTTATTGTGTAATTTTCATATTTAGAGCCAAATAATTTATTCTTACCTGTCGTTCCGTTTACAATATCCTCGGTGGCGCGGTTTTTTGACTGTTTTTTGTCTGATAGAGATGGTAATGTATATGTAATCCCTTTTTTCAGAGTATTATTTTTGCCGAATTTACCTTTGTTCAATTCCAAAAACTGGTTGTAGTATTTCGTACCCGTTCTGTTATTTCGTTTAAGGAAAGTGTGGATACCTTCTCCATTGCGCGGCTTATCTTTATCTTGTGCAAACAAGACTGCACTGGTGGAGAGTAGTAAAGAAAATAATAATATATAAATACGGCTCATAGAATTCATAAACAGCCAAAAGATAAATAAGTTTTACAAAAGTAATAAAACAGCTTTCCGTATAACAAAAAGCGGCATCTATAAAGATGCCGCTTTTATATAAATTAAGAGTTTTAACTTCTTATTTTACTCTTTGAACTCTTTTGTAACCATAAACAGCTTTGCAACCAAGTTCTTCTTCGATGCGAAGCAATTGGTTGTATTTAGCCATACGGTCTGAACGGCTCAATGAACCAGTCTTGATTTGTCCAGAGTTAGTTGCAACAGCGATATCAGCAATAGTAGCATCTTCTGTTTCACCCGAACGGTGAGATGTTACGCTAGTGTAACCTGCACGGTGAGCCATTTCGATAGCGTCAAGAGTCTCAGTAAGTGAACCGATTTGGTTTACTTTGATAAGGATTGAGTTAGCACAACCTAGCTCGATACCTTTTTTCAAGAACTCAACGTTAGTTACGAACAAGTCGTCACCTACAAGTTGAATTTTATCACCGAGTTTGTCTGTAAGCAATTTCCAGCCATCCCAGTCGCCTTCGTGCATACCATCTTCGATAGAATCGATTGGATATTTTGCTGCAAGGCTAGCAAGGAATTCTACTTGTTCGGCAGAAGTACGTTTTGCACCGTTAGGGCCTTCAAATTTAGAGTAGTCATATACTCCGTTTACATAAAACTCAGAAGCAGCACAGTCAAGAGCAATAGTTACATCTTTTCCTGGCTCGTATCCTGCAGCTTTGATAGCTTTGATGATAGAATCAAGAGCATCTTCTGTTCCTGCTAATGTTGGAGCGAAACCACCTTCATCACCAACAGCTGTGCTAAGGCCTCTATCGTGGAATTCTTTCTTCAATGCGTGGAAAACTTCAGCACCGCAACGTAATCCTTCTTTGAAAGACGCAGCTCCAACCGGGCGGATCATAAACTCTTGAAATGCAATAGGAGCATCAGAGTGTGAACCTCCGTTGATGATGTTCATCATCGGTACAGGAAGAGTATATGTGTTTGTTCCACCGATATAGCGATATAAAGGCATTTCAAGGTAGTTTGCAGCAGCTTTTGCTACAGCAAGAGAAACACCAAGAATAGCATTTGCACCAAGTTTAGATTTAGTTTTTGTTCCGTCAAGCTCGATCATTTTCAGGTCGATGCCTCTTTGGTCAAGAGTAGATTCTCCTTCCAGAGCCGGAGCTATTATAGTGTTTACGTTTTCTACAGCTTTAAGAACTCCTTTACCTAAATATCTTTTTTTGTCACCGTCGCGAAGTTCTAACGCTTCGTTTTCTCCTGTAGATGCGCCAGAAGGCACAGCAGCGCGTCCTACTACGCCACATTCAAGTGTTACATCAACTTCAATTGTCGGATTACCTCTTGAATCCAAGATTTCACGCGCGAAAATTTTCTCGATTCTCATTGTTTTTATTTGTTTAAAAATGAATAATATATGTTGATTTTTTCTTCTCGAATTTCGAAGCACAAAATTACTCTTTTTTCTTGTATTTATAAATTAAATTGACAGAAATTACTGTTATAATTTCTATAATGCATACTTTGTCTTATGCTTAATACAATTGAAAGATTTATTCCGTGTCTTCGCTTTCTGGTATTTCTTCAATTCCCAATTGTTTATACAATACAGGCATTGCATTCTCCCTCTTTTCTAATATTTGTTTGTATTTCATTACCTGTTGGGAAAGGTCATCTTCGCTTTTTCCACGGAGTAGGTCATATGCACTTTTTATCCAGTTCAGGGCATTTTCCGTGTCATCCAGATATTCATTTGCCAGAGCTATATTGAATGCTAAACGTATTTTCTTCTTGGTGTTTTTTTCTTGTTGATATAGGTCGTTCCAGATGCTAGCGGCTTCTTCCCATTTTGACTGTTTGACAAGCTTGTCAGTTTCTTTCATTTTTGCCGAACGATCAGAGTAATACCACCTGTTTTGTGTTTGCCACGAGGGAATGAATTTGCCTGTAAGTTTATCAGCTCCTACGACTGACATTTCTGTAATCAGGCTATTTATTTCGGGTACATTGCTTTTTAGCCTGCTCCAGTCGGTCGATTCTTCTCTGAACAGGCTGTCGAGCTGTACTATCGGTTTTCCATATTGAATTCCTATATTCGAATAGGCGCGGACCAATAATCCCAATTTAGTTGCCAAGATGCTGTAATTGCTGAAATAACCTGTATTCTCAGTTTCTATCTGTGCCGAAATTGTAAACAGATCAAGTGCGATGAGGGCATCGGCACCTCTTTCTATACAAATGGCCTGAACTTTTCTTTTTGATAGGGGTACTACAGTTTCAGCAGTATTACCATTTGTTCTGTACGGATATAATTCTACCTTATTAAAATAGCTTTCCTCGCTCATGAATTGCTTTAAGGATTTTAACAACAGTGTTCTTGAACTATCTACATTCAGAATGCTTGGCTCTCCCGCCTTAGATCTGTCATTATGGTCGTGGTCATGATCGTTATCTTCTTTTGGGAGGGGCGAATTATCTACAATTACTATTTTTGTTACTTCTGGTGGGAATGTTATGGTTGCCGGATTGCGCACGCTGATAGTCAAAAGGTTTGTACTTGTTCCGCACGAAGCAAGCAAAAAAATAGTTATAATAGTTGAAAAAATATATTTCATTGTATTCATTCTTTATTGTTAGATATAGAGAGTCATATGAAATGAGGATAAGAACAAAAATACTTCTTTTCAGATTGAAAAATGCAGTTTCGATTTATTTAATTAATTTTTACAAATTATTCTCGGTATGCATTATGTGGTTTTCTTTAATTTTCAATTGCTTCTTTAGTAGTGGAGCTTCTTTAGTCCTTTGTTCGAGTATTTCTTTATACTCTTTTATTTCTTTGGCTAAATTACTTTTGTTGTCGGGTGGCAATAGGCTATATGCTGTATTGATCCATTTCAAAGCATTGCCTATGTCATCTGCAAATTCATGAGCCAAAGCAGTGTTTGAGGCACATCTTGCTTTTTGTTTCCAACTTTTTTCTTTTTTGTACACTTCTTCCCATATCGGAATAGAAGCAACCCACTTTTCCTGATTTACTAATTCATTTGCCTTATATGCAGAATTTGGATACCATATATAATATTTTCTTTCTTCAGACTCCCATTTCGGGATGAACGAATTGACAAGCATATCGGCAACCCATTCTATATTGTTCAAGTGGAGAGTTTTCAACTCTTTATCTATGGCGTCCTTATCTGATAGTGCAACACTTTTTGATCGGGAGTCTATTTGTATGATTGGGCTACCTATTGTATCTCCGTTATATCCATAAGCTCTTAATTTTGCCCTGATTTTTGTTTTTAGTTGTGCCGAATGTTTATCGTTATTATACGGATTGAGCTCTAATGATATTCTTATTAATTCTAAAGATATAAGAGCATCTGCTTCAGTTAGGCTACATATTTCGGCTGCCTCTTCTTTTTCCAGAGGTAGTTCTATTTGGATTCCCGCTTTTTTGTACATATCTAGGGGTTTGGGATAGAACGGATATACTTCTACGGTATCATAAAGTTTTTCTTCATTCAAGTATTTGATAAAGGAACGCATGAAAATAGGGCGTACACTATCAACCATATCTTTTGTCAAAAGAGCCTGGTTTTTTAGTTGATAAACCGAGTCTGCATTATTGGAGATAAATGAATTGTCTACTATTATTATTTTTTTTGTATCCGCCCCTAGGTCTAGAGGAGCAGCTTTTCGTACATCAATGCTTACGTAATAGGTTTGTGTACATGAGCTTAGAGTGATGATAGATATAAACAGAAGATATATGTATTTCATTCTATTCATTTTTTGTAGTTCAAATAGAGATCAAGGGTGTTGAGGTAAAATAGTTTTTATATTACATTTTATTCTGCCCCATCTTCATTAATAACAGAAACTTCTTCTTTAATTTCTAATTGTTTTTTTAGCGATGAAATTTCATGTTCTCTTCTAATGAGTATGACTCTGTAATCTCTTATTTGTTTTGCTAAGTTACTATTGTCGTTCGGGGGCAATAGAGCATAAGCTATATTAACCCATTTCAGAGCTGACTCTATGTCATCTGTATATTCATATGATAAGGCCACATTGGAAGCCCATTTGCTTTTTCTATCTTTTCGCTTCTCTTTCTCAAAAACCTCTTCCCATAAAAGAGTAGCACTTGCCCAATAATTTTTTTCCATAAAATTGATTGCAAGAGGAGACGGTTCTGGATACGCATTGTAATATATTCGTTCTTGTTGTTCCCATTTCGGTATTAACGAGTCGATAAGCATATCTGCAATCCACTGGCTGTTATCCATAAGTTGGGGGCGTATGCGGTTCATCTCATCATTTAAATTGATATAAGAGGATATGAGTTTCTCTAGTTTCACAGTTTTGCTTTGAGGTGTACCATCATGAGAATAGGCTCTCACAGCGGCCTCTACTTTTGTTAAAAATGTATAGTAGTCTTTAAGTCCGAAAGATACTCTGATGAAGTCTAATGAAATAAGCGCATCCGATTCTGTCTGAGTACATATATCGATTACCTCATCTCTCGTTAGAGGTAGCTCTGATTTTTGAGTTGTTTCTTTATACAAATAAAGGGGCTTTGGAGAATAAGGATATACCTCTACTGTGTCAAATACTCTTTCTTCATTCATGTATTTTGCTAACGAACTTAGAAGGGTATGCCTAACAGAATCTACTACATCTTTGGTGATAAAAGATCTATTGTTTATCTCAAATACAGATTCTGTCTCATTTGTTATAAATGAGTTGTCTACGATTATTATTTTTTTTGTATCAGGAGCAAACATGACGGGTGCGTCCTTTCGTATGTCAATACTGATTAAACGGGTTTCTGCACACGATGCGAAAAGAGAAAACACAATTATAAAAAAAACTACATATTTCATATTACAATTTTATTCAGATAAGATATTTTCAGAATTGAAAATTGACCCATCTTGTTCTGTTTTTAGTTGTATTATTAACAAAGGTGCATCGTTGATCCTTTGAGTAAGTTTATCTCTATAATTACTAATATCCTGAGCCAATCTTCCTTTATCCCCTCTTGGGAATAAATCATAAGCTAGATTAATCCACTTTGAGGCAGATTCTAGATCATCCGCATACTCATATGATAGAGCCACATTCGAAGCCCATCTTGCTTTCTTCTTCCAGCTTTTTTCTTTATTATATGTTTGTTCCCACATATTTGCAGTTTTCTTCCATTCTCCTTTTTTCATAACGCCGGCTATATGAGATGAAGGATTGATTGTTCGGGTATAATATCTTCGTTCTTGCGATTCCCATCTTGGGATAAAATAATAGACAGCCATGTCAGCCATCCATTGAGCGTTTTCGGCAAAGAGAGCCTTCAATCTGGGTAAGATACTTTTTTCCTCCCCAAGATCTACACTGATATTGAACCCCTGTTTCAACTTGATGGGAATAGCTACGATATTATCATTATAAGAATAGACTCTCATTGTGGTTTCAATATTACCTTTGGCGACTCCGAAAGGTTGCAAATCGGAAGGGTTGATCTGTATATTTATGTAATCTAAAGAAAGAAGTATATCCGATTCTGTTCTTGAGCATACTTCTGTAATCTGCTCTTCTGTAAGAGGTAATTCCTTTTGCCCGATAGCTTCTTTATATAAATACAGCGGTCTTGGATAATGAAAAGATATCTCGATTGAGTCAAATATTTTTTCTTCGTTCATATACTTAGCAAAAGAGTTTTTAAGAACATCCTTTACCGTATCGGTTACCATTATATTAAAAGAATTCTGACCGCCTTTTTCTTTTACCGAATCTGTATTGTTAAATATAAAAGAATTGTCAACCATTGTTATTTTTTTTGAATCCACCCCGACAGTTATAGGTGCGGGTTTTCTTACATCAATATTGACGTAATACGTTTGGACACACGAACAGAAAAAGAATAATATAATTATTGTAAAGACTATATGTTTCATGCTATTCCGACAGATTTACAGTTTAAATGTACGAAAATTAAGTCTATATTTGCAATAGCAATAGATTAAAATGGAAAAACTTTCTGTAAATGAGGTGTTCAGCCTTGCTGCTGATATTGTAAGCAACACATCTCAAAACGTATTTCTTACCGGTAAGGCGGGTACAGGGAAGACCACATTTCTACACTATATACGCAACAATGTAGATAAAAATGTAATTGTAGCTGCACCAACAGGAGTTGCTGCTATCAATGCGGGAGGCGTTACCTTGCATTCTCTTTTACAACTGCCTTTCGAGCCGTTCCTTCCTAACTTTGAAGGAAAGAAAAAACTAGATTATCATTTCAAGCTTCGCAAGTCGAAAATAGAAATGCTGCGGGAGCTCGATTTACTGATTATAGATGAGGTGAGCATGTTGCGTGCCGACCTCCTCGATGCGATAGACTATATGCTGCGGCGGTATAGAAACGATTCACAACCCTTTGGTGGAGTACAGATGTTATTTATAGGAGATATGTTCCAGCTACCGCCGGTAGTACAAGCGCCCGAATGGGAATTGCTGAAGCATTATTATCCGTCACCATTCTTTTTCCATGCACAGGCCTTGGCTGATAATTTGCCTCTATATATAGAACTTAAAACGATTTACAGACAACGCGATCAGCAGTTCATCGATATCCTGAACCGTATTCGGCACAATGAAACTACGCCTCTCGATTTGCAGATACTGAATCGGAATTATAATCCTTCATTCGAATTGCCTAAAGACGATAGGTATGTTGTTTTATGCACTCATAATTATAAGGCTGAACGGATAAATGGCGAGGAGTTATTACGTCTTGACACAAAGGAGTATATATTCAAAGGGGAGATAGTTGGTGACTTTTCGGAAAACTCACTGCCTACCGAGCATGATTTGGTGTTGAAGGAAGGTGCCCAGATAATGTTTGTGAAGAATGATGTAGGGGAACAACGTCGTTATTACAACGGAAAGTTAGGTACAATAAGTAGGCTTACTGATGAAAAAATAGAAGTTTGCTTCGAAAATGGACAGTTATTGGAACTGGAAAATGAAACATGGAGTAATATACGTTATACGCTGAATGCTGAATCGGGAGAAATAGAAGAAGAGATATTAGGTTCATTTACACAATATCCGATACGGCTGGCATGGGCAATAACCATACATAAAAGTCAGGGATTGACATTCGATAGGGTTGTTATAGATGCGGGTCAGGCTTTTGCTGCCGGACAGGTTTATGTGGCACTCAGCCGATGCACGTCTCTCGCGGGTATAGTTCTGTTTTCCCGTATTACCCCTCAAAGTATAAGTACCGACAGATATGCCATAGAGTTTGCTTCCATGGAGCAAAATGTGGATTATCTGAATGCAATTCTTGAAAAAGAGAAACCCCGCTATTGCGCCGAGCAACTGAAAAAGTATTTCGATTGGTCTCCTTTTATCAGGAGTCTCCATTCTTTACATGAATTAGCTACAGAAAAGAAAATACCAAATCAAGACGAGGCTCAGGCCATCATTGCACAAATGTGCAGTAGGGCTGTGGAGCAACAAGAGATTGCACAGAATTTTGTCCGAGAACTAAATCGTATATTGTCAGTATCCAATCCTGATGCAAATTACCTGAGAGAGCGTGTGCAAAAAGGAATTCTTTATTTTCATCGCGATGTACAACAATCTATTGTTTTACCTGTGGAACAGCATCTCGATAGTCTCAAAAATGCGTCTAGGGTAAAGGCATATTTGAAAAAAGCGAAGGAGATATATGCTACATTATTGCGTTTGCTAGATAGATTGGAAAACGTACGTTACGGGGATATAGTGTTGACCGAAGGTTTGACATTAACGAAACTTGTTCTGGAAAGGCCCGAAGAGGAGGAAGATGGATTAGTAGAGAAAAAACGTACGAAAGGAGATAGTCAGCGTCTGACGTTGGCCTTGTTCAAAGAGTCCAAATCTATGAAAGAAATAGCAGCAGAACGCAATCTTACCGTTGCTACGGTAGAGGGGCATCTTGCCGGTTTTGTCCTTACCGGAGAGTTAGATGCGACCCAATTGATGAGTAAAGCTAAACTTCAAAGTCTATTGTCTATATTGGAGCATATTCCGTCTAATACTTCCTTGTCTGAAATAAAGGAAAGCTTACCAAAGGAATATACTTATATGGATATTAAAGTCGTACAAAACCATATACGCTATCTGAAAAAAGAATAATTACAATATATTATAAATGGCCATGATATGACATACGCTTCCTGCTAAGACAAACAAATGGAAGACGGTGTGCATATACCTTCTCTTAGTCCATGAATAAAATAGCGCTCCGGTTATATAAGCCACACCGCCGGCTATCAGCCAGTATAATGCATCGATTCGTCCTATTTGAGATAGGATATCATATAGAGGTTTGAAGGCAACCAGAATAGCACAACCCATCAAAACAAAGCAGATCGTTTCCAGATTGCTATGACCTTTCAGATGTGTGAAGCTTAGTATTAATCCTGCAATCGCTGCCGCACAGATAAAAGTGAACAACCCCCAACCCCATGCGCCTTCGTTTCGCAAAACGATTAATGTGAATGGTATGTAAGTTCCTGCAATATGAAGATAAATGGCAGCATGGTCACATTTACGCCACTTCTCTTTTCGTTCTTCATGCCTACAAGAATGATAGCATGTAGATGTAAGATATGAAGCTAACATCCCGAATAGATAAGCTATTATACTCCCAATAGCCCAAATATCACCACTGTTAATAGCTGTGAGTAATAAAATATATCCCGCTACGATGCCTAAGAGTATGCCTGCTCCGTGTGATATTGTGTTTGCTATTTCTTCTTGTTGAGTATAAATACGGGTTCTCATTTTCTGCTATTCAGGGTTGGTCTTTTGCAAAGGTATGGATTAAGTTTATGAGTCATATTTTTTATTGTATGATTTTAAGGAATTAACTCAAATTATTATTACATTTGAATCCGGAATCGAAAACTCTAATTTTAACAATTAAGAAAGCACAACATGATCTCCGGAAGGGATAAGTATATAATACTGATTAATAATAAATTAAGATAAAAAGCCGTACATTTAATGTATTCGGCTTTTTTTTTGCTATATATAATCTGAAAATAATAACTGAATGAGAGAAGAGAAGAAAATCGTTTTAGGTATTCAGGAAAAACCTAAGCCCGCCCAATGGTTGCTTTTAAGCATCCAGCATCTTTTTGCGATGTTTGGCGCGACAGTGCTTGTTCCTGCCCTTACTGGTATGAGCCCTGCAGTGGCTTTGGTTTCCAGTGGTATTGGTACATTGGTGTTTATTGTCATTACCAAAGGCAAAGTGCCATCCTATCTGGGATCTTCATTTGCATTTATCAATCCTATTATTGCAGTCAAAGCTTTAGAATTAGACCCTTCGTCAGGCGTTGGTTTGGGAAGTTTCCTTGTGGGAAGTTTTCTTGTCGGGGTTACCTATGCAATAGTTGCTCTGATAATAGCGAAATCGGGAACTAAATGGTTGATGAAATTATTACCTCCTGTTGTGGTAGGCCCTGTTATTATGGTTATAGGACTGGGTTTGTCTGTCACTGCCGTTAATATGTCTACAAATAATGCAGAAGGAGTATATGATCTCAACTTTGTATTGATTGGGCTTGTTACGCTGACTATTACTATTGTAACGGCAATATTTACTCGCGGATTCCTTAGTGTTATACCCGTATTGGTAGGAATTGTAGGCGGATATATATTTTCTCTTATTATGGGGGTTGTCAGTTTCCAGCCTGTAATAGATGCAAATTGGATACAGGTTCCGGCATTTATGATACCATTCGTTGATTACACTCCGTCATTCACGTGGCGTGTATTTCTTATGATGGTTCCTGTCGCTATAGTTCCTATTGCCGAGCATATCGGTCATCAGCTGGTGCTTAGTAAAGTTGTTGGCAAAGACCTTATAAAAGATCCGGGTCTGGATCGCTCTATGATGGGAGACGGTATCGCCGTAATGATTGCTGCTGCAATCGGTGGACCTCCAAGCACTACTTATGGAGAAAATATAGGAGTATTGGCTATCACAAGAGCGTTTAGTGTATATCTCTTTGTTGGTGCTGCCGTATTTGCTATCCTGTTTGGCTTTTGTGGTAAAATAGCCGCTTTGCTGGCCACTATTCCTACGCCGGTGATGGGAGGTGTCTCTATTTTATTGTTCGGTATCATTGCTTCCAGTGGTTTAAGGATGCTTGTTGAAAACAAAGTCGATTTCAGCCGTAAACGTAATCTTATCATCGCATCTGTAATACTAGTGATTGGTATAGGTGGCGCAGCTCTTCATATTGGTAAAATATTCTCTTTAGAAGGAATGGCTTTGGCTTCTATTATAGGGGTACTCCTTAATCAGGTGCTTCCTGGAAAACAAATTGTAGATTTTGATGAAATGTTTAAAGAATAGGGGTTGCTGATGAAATAAAATTGTAACGATCTATTATTTATATAAAAAGGCATGGAAATATCCATGCCTTTTTCGTGTTGTTTATGATAATGAAAATTGCAATATTTTCGATTAAATACCTGATAGACAGTAGTGTGTTTTGTGTATTTTACTATAGTGTTAGAGTATGTTAAATTGAGGTGGGCTGCGATCGGCCTGTAATTGATTGTTTATTAATGTTTTATATTTAAACCTGTTTTTAAACATATTGAATAGGCTGTTAAATAGTCCTTTTTTAGGCATTTTGTATTTGGGAGGCTTTGAAATTAATTCTATATTTGAAAGTTATATAAATCAAAACTTTAATAAGAAAAGGAAATTAATGGAGAAAACCCTCGTTATATTGAAGCCTTCATGTGTTCAACGGGCACTGATAGGAGAGGTTATCTCCCGTTTCGAAAAAAAAGGTTTGCGTTTAGCCGGAATGAAGATGATACAATTGAATGACACTATCTTAAATGAGCATTATGCCCATCTTAAAGATCAGCCGTTTTTTCAACGAGTGAAGGATTCAATGCAAGCATGTCCTGTTATCGTACAATGTTGGGAAGGTGTAGATGCCGCAAAGATTGTGCGTACTCTGATCGGTATTACTAATGGGCGAGAGGCGGCAGTAGGAACAATAAGAGGAGATCTCTCTGTAAGTTCTCAAGAGAATATTGTTCATGCTTCAGATTCTGCGGAATCAGCTAAAGTCGAATTAAGGCGTTTTTTTGTAGAAGAAGAGATTTTAGATTACAAACTATCTGTGCTTGCCAATTTATATGCAAGTAGCGAGATTTAATTTTTACTATGCAACCGAGGAAAAATATTTTGACCGTGACACTAAAGAAACTCAGTTTTCTTCCTTTAGCAACAATGTTTTTAATCCCATTGAGCAGTTTTGCTCAAAACAGTGGAGACGCTTCTAATAACTCAGAAAGAGCTGAGTTGAAATATAAACAACGACACAGTAGAGTGAATACCGAAAATCTTTATGCGGATGGTATAAAGATAAAACGGGATTTATCTATTCTGAAAGAAATACAAGAAGAGCGTGTTCTCTCTGCGGATGAAATACCGGCCGAAGAACTTTATAGCGGGATATGGAACAACCGCTATGTAAATTCTTACCGTTCTATAGAAAATATACCTGATACGTTTAATGTGAATTTGGCTCATTTTACAATGCCTTCGATGGGCTATGTAACCTCAAATTATGGAATGAGAGGACGTGGACGTCGTAAAAGAATGCATTATGGTATAGATCTGAAAGTGCAAACAGGAGATACTATATATGCAGCATTCGACGGAAAAGTGCGTGTGAAACAATACGAACGCCGTGGTTATGGTTACTATTTAGTGCTTCGTCACCCTAACGGATTGGAAACCGTTTATGGACACTTGTCTAGATTCCTTGTTGATGAAGATCAAGTTGTAAAATCAGGAGATCCGATAGCGTTAGGTGGAAATACCGGTCGCTCGACAGGATCGCATTTACATCTGGAATTCCGTTTTTTAGGAAATCCTATAAATCCGACGTATATTGTGGACTTTGAAAACAAAGCTTGTCACAAAGATACATATCTGGTTACTAACGATAGTTATAATAAGAGCTCGAAAGGTGTCAATGTTAACTTATTGGCAGCATCAGAGACTCGCTCTAGCGCTACTACTAAAAATAAATATGCCTCTAGTGATGTAAATTACCATCGTGTAAAAAGTGGAGATACACTAGGTGCAATAGCGAGAAAATATGGTACGAGTGTGAGTAGATTGTGTAATCTAAACAGTATAACCACCAAGACTATTTTACGTCCTGGCAAATCGCTTAGAGTTTCGTAAATAGATTGAAATATAAAAATGAGGCTGCAAGAATTGACTCTTGCAGCTTTTTTTTTAGAATCTCAATTTGTCTTTTTGTTATATTTAAGCTGAACATTAAAACTTTATCTCAATAGTTTATGGTCGATTCTTGCTCAGATGCTGAAATTGTTGGCTGATTATTGCGTTTTTTAATGTTTTTTTAGATCTTTGTGGAAAGCATATTCTATTTTTCGATATTTTAGATAATCGTATGAGATTATGATCGTAGGTTCTCTACTTTTCTTTGATTATTGAATCTGTAAATTATTATGACAGAAAATTCAGATTTAAAAACGTTTAATAAGTTATATACTGAATACCGTACGCGTTTTGTTCGTTTTGCAAACTCTTACGTTCGGGTTGTGTCTATAGCTGAAGATATAGCTACAGAGGCCTTTATGATCTATTGGGAAAATAGGGCGGATTTAGGCCCTGATTCCAATATACCTGCTTACATATTAACCGTGGTTAAGAACAGATGCTTAAATTATCTTGAACATGTGAAAATGCAGCAGAGAACACTAGGTAGTATGCAAGATCATGCCAATTGGGAACTTAATGTACGTATAACTACTCTTGCTGCATGTAACCCTGAGGAGCTTTTTTCTGCCGATGTACAAAAAATAATAGATGCCACTTTAAATAGCTTGCCGGAGAAAACACTGGAAGTTTTTAGGCTGAGTAGATACTCTAATAAATCTAATAAAGAAATAGCAGAGATGCTGAATATCACTACAAAAGGTGTTGAATTTCATATAACAAAAGCGTTGAACGAACTACGTAAGGGCCTTAAAGATTATCTTCATATTTTTCTCGCATTTTTCTCATTGTAATTTTTTTTTCGATTTTCACTAGGGATTCGTGTTTCTCATTTGTTATTATAATAGATGAGGAATATAGAATGGAAATAAAACTACTGCATAAGTTTTTCGAGGGTCAAGCCAGTAGGAGTGAAGAAGAAATAATTCGACGATGGGTAGACGCATCCCCGGAGAATGAAAAATTGCTTTTAAAGGAGAGAGTGTCATTTGATAAACTTTTATTACATAATCAACTAGGAGAGTTTACTGAAGATGAGACAGAAGAGTCTGATTCATCAGTGAAAAGGGTTCGTGTGTCTTTATATTTTAAAGAGTTAGTTAAAATAGCGGCAGTGGTTGGTATTACTTTACTTAGCGTTGCGCTTCTTTCCAAGCCGGTACAACAAGAAGAAGAGGTATTTGCCACGCAAACAATTTCTGTGCCTTCGGGGCAGCGCTTAAATCTAACATTGCCGGACGGTACGAATGTGTGGTTGAATGCTAAGACTACGATTAAGTATCCGGTTTCTTTCAATAAGAAAGAACGTTCAGTCTTCTTAGATGGACAAGCTTATTTTGATGTAGCTAAAAACAAAGAGATACCTTTTGTTGTTAAAACAAAAGATGGAATGGTTCGGGCCTTGGGGACAAAATTTGATGTGATGGCATATTCAGACAATTCATCTTTTGAGACTGTACTGATGGAAGGAAAGGTCAAAGTTGAATCGATGAAAGACTCTACACAAAAAGTTATATTGACACCCAATAGCAAAGTATATCTGAAAGATGGGCTACTACAAGCTGTACATGTAGATGATTTTAGTGCCTATGCATGGAAAGATGGACTTATCAGCTTTAAGAACGAATCGTTTGGAGACATAATGAAATCATTTGAAAAAGTTTATGATATAAGGATCGTTATACGAAACCCTAAAATAGCGAACCTTATATATACAGGAAAATTCCGCGTTATTGATGGGGTAGATTATGCCTTGCGTGTACTGCAAAGAGATGTTAAATTTAGATACGAAAGAGATACTGAAAAACATATTGTGTATATAAGATAAATGTAGTGTTATCGTTTATTGGAGATAGTTGTGTGTCATGTTTTGTTTTCTCGAACATAAAACAATATAAGTTAAATAAATATTAAACTTTTAAAAATAATAGCCTATGAGATGAAGAATACTTGAAAAATGCTTTTTATCGTGAGAACGAAAAAAGCCAATAAGTGCTGCAACACCTATTGGCTCCGAAAATCAATACAATTTATTAGACCGTATTAATTAAAACATGTAAATCTATGGAAAATAAAATTTTTCACGACCACTTCTTGTCGAAAAATGAAAAAAATAAACATTTTTTTAGAATCATGAGAATCACGACGTTACTATTCCTTGTCGGGATCCTCTCTATTTATGCCGAAGACTCTTATTCCCAAAAAGCAAGGGTTACAATCAACGAAAAAAGTATCCGTCTTGATAAGGTTTTAGCCGAAATAGAGAAACAGACCGATTATTTGTTTATCTATAATGATAAAGTAGAAACCGATCAAAGAGTTTCGATAAAGGCTAAAACAAAGCCGGTTTATCAAGTCTTAGACGACTTATTTAAAGAGACTAATGTGGGCTACCAGATGGAAGGTTCTCATATTATCTTATCAAACAAAAGCGAAGTAGAAAACTTATCTGTAAAATCTCTTCTACAAGAGGGTACAGAAGTTAAAGGTAAAGTGCAGGATGCCAATGGCGAACCTCTTATCGGGGTAAGTGTAAGGGTAAAAGGAACTACTGTAGGTACAGTAACAGATATTGATGGATCATACACCCTTAGGGTTATTAATCCTGATGCAGTATTGATATTCTCTTTCATAGGTTTTCTTCCTCAAGAAATAGAATTGAAAGGGCAAAGTACGTTAAATGTTACATTGGCTGAAGATGTGAAATCGTTAGATGAAGTAGTGGTAGTAGGTTATGGTACAATGCGTAAATCGGACGTGACTGGATCTATCTCTACTGCTAAAGGTAGCGATATCGTAAAAGCGCAGTCATTCAATGCTCTTGAAGGCTTGAAAGGTAAAGCATCAGGGGTGAACATCTTTTCTAATACAGGGCAGCCTGGTGGAGAAATGCGTGTTATCATCCGTGGTATCGCTACCATCAATGCTTCGGCTAGTCCGTTGTATGTCGTAGACGGAGTGGTTATGTCAAACTTCCAATTCTTGAATCCGAATGACATTGAGTCTATCGAGGTTTTAAAAGATGCATCTTCTTCTGCTATTTATGGAGCCCGTGGTGCCAACGGCGTTATATTGGTAACAACTAAACGTGGTGGTAATACAGGAAAACAAGCACGAGTGTCTTATGATGGATCTATCTCGGTTAGTTCAATGGCTCGATATATGGATGTTATGGATGCTAACGAATGGATGTCGACATTCAAACAAGGTCTGGAAAATGCCAATGCTTGGCAAGGAAAGAACTTCACAACCGATTTGTCTCAGATATTTACTGACGAACGTTTATTTAATGCTGATGGTACGCCTAAGTATAATACAGATTGGCAAAAAGAGTCGACAAGGACTTCTCTTTCTCACAATCATCAACTTAGTATACAGCGTGGAGACGAGAATTCTTCGGTGGGGGCATTCTTAAACTATACAGACCAACAAGGTATTTTGCATAATTCTTATTTCAAACGTCTGAATGCAAAATTATCATATGATGATAAACCAACAAGCTGGTTGTCAACGGGTATTAATTTAATGGTGAACCACACATGGGGAAATAGAACTATCGATAACCCATACGGACAAGGTGCTTTACGTACCATGATAGAACAGTTGCCATTTCTACCTGTCGAATTGGATGGTGTATACACACAAACAAATATCATCAAGACAGCTTCTATCTACAATGATAAAGACAATCCGGATCCTGAAAAAATGCAAGGATTCAGTCCCGAAGGTGTTGGTAACCCGGTTGAGCTACTTAAGAGAATGGTAGATATGCAGTATAGAACACAGATATTCGGAAATGCTGCTTTAACTTTCCATTTAGCAAAAGGTCTTGATTTAAAGACACAATTTGGTATCGACTATCAGAATGTACGTTATTCAAAATATACTCCATTTACTCCACGTCCACTTATCAATCAAAGTTCTACAGGTAGGGCAGAAGGAAACAATGCAAATACACTGTATTGGCAAGAAGAAACATATCTGACCTACAATAAAATGTTCGACAAACATTCTATCAATGCCATGGGAGGTCTGTCTTGGCAAGAGCGTAATTATACATATTTTAGTGCAGTAGGTACTAAATTTACTGATGACTTTTATGGCTATTATAACCTTGCAAAAGGAGAAGATCGTCCTACATTAGGTAGTGATCATGATAAATGGACTATGAACTCATATTTCGTTCGTGGAGCATATTCTTATGATAGCAAGTATATGGCTACTGTAACAGGGCGTTATGACGGTTCATCCAAATTTGGAGAAAATACTAAATATGCTTTCTTTCCATCAATAGGTTTGGGATGGATGGCTTCTAGCGAAGAATTCTTGAAAGATAACCCAGTTATCAGCAAATTGAAACCACATGCATCTTTTGGTGTGACAGGTAACTCCGAAATAGGTACATATGCTTCACTAGCAACTATCGGTCAATCAACCACAATTATCGGTAATAAACTGCAAACTGTGTCTTATATGAACAGAATGCCTAATCCGGATCTGAAATGGGAGAAAACTAATCAATTCGATATAGGTGTGGATTTAGGTTTGTTTAATAATAGACTCAACCTTGAAGCTTCATATTATTATAAATATACTACCGATTTGCTACTTGATCGTCCTCTACCTAAGTCGACTGGTTTCGAGTATATTACAGATAATATTGGCGAGGTTTCTAACCGCGGAGTAGACTTGTTAATCAATGCATATCCGATTGATACGCGTGACTTCCAATGGAATACTACGATTAATTTAAGTTACAATAAAAACCGTGTTGAAAAACTAGATAAAAGCTCATCTGTAGACCCTGTTACAGGAAAACGTCAAATATTGAAAGATGGTTTTGTAGGTTATGATATACTAATCCGCGAAGGTGAAGAACTTTCTACATTCTACGGTTATAAACGTGCAGGTATTTATGATGGTATTCCTGCTAACTGGGATGCTGAAACAATGAATATACCTTCAACAGTAGGCGAAAAAGTTACATACAAACAACGTGAAATTCTTGGTAACGGTTTACCTGATTGGATGGGGTCATTTATAAATACCTTTACTTATAAAGATTTCGACTTGACTCTAGATCTACAGTATACTTGGGGTGTAGATGTTATGCAAGAATTTTTCCATTCAACTGAAGCTCGTTTCTTGACAAATGGTATAGATCGTCTTTACCAAGAAGCTTGGCATCCGACATTGAATCCTACAGGTACAGCACAAGCTATTCGCTTAGCTAACTTTGGACAGGGAAATAATGCCAATGCTGATGATACTTGGGTTGCTGACGGTTCTTATCTACGAGTAAACCTGATTCAGCTTGGTTATACATTCAACCCTGCAATTATCAAAAAGGCAGGTCTTTCAGCATTACGTTTGTATGCTAATGTTAACAATGCGTTCTTGTTTACATCGTCTAATTATTTAGGATTTGATCCGGATAACTCTTCTCGTTTAGGTGATAACAAATGGGGTGCTAACCGCCAGTTCTTTACCTATCCACGTCCAAGAACATTTACGTTTGGTGTTAATGTAACATTCTAATTTATAGTAATAAAATAATAAAATCAGAATCTTATGAAATTGCATAAAATATATATAGCTATCTTTTGCATGATTACATTATTATCGATGAGCTCATGTGATGATTTTCTGAAAGAAGAGCCTCTGGATGAAAAAACAGCCGGTCAATTTTGGAGAACCGAAGCTGATGCCCAAACGGCAGTAAATGCACTTTATTTTGGTGGGGTTCCTTATATGCATACTATTGATGTCGATGGAGGTTGGACGCCTAAGGCCACTATGTGGGGAGGTGTTATGTCTGGGCTATTTGTCGATAAACGTAAAGACAGAACATTTACTAATGCATCTGAAGGAGCTAATTTCAACATCGAATCTTTCGACGCTACGGCTTTTAAGATTTGGGGAGAGTTTTATATTGGAGTTTCTCGTGCAAACTTTGTTATTGCTAATGTACCTGCGATGACAGGCGTATTAAGTGAAACTCAAATCAAGAATTTTGTTGCACAGGGTAAGTTCTTTAGAGCATATGCTTATTTTTATTTGGTGAAAGAATTTGGCGATGTTCCATATATCGACCAGCCTTATACATCTTTGGAAGGCATATACAAAGAACGCACTCCTTCTGCAGAAATATATAAGCATATCGAAGACGACTTACTGAGCATTATCGAAGGAGATGTATTGCCAAATAAAGCTTTTTATGACAATGGCTGTTATGTAACTAAACCAATGGCTCAGACGTTGCTGGCTCAGGTGTATTTGCAATGGGCCGGAGCTCCTCTCAATGGTGGAAATGATTACTATGCGAAAGCTGCTAGTATGGCGCAAAATGTTATCAGTGGAGGTCAGCATGCACTAATTCAACCTAATGGTAGTAGCGATGATCTTAGCTCTGCATACAATGTTATTAAAACAACGAAGTCATCTAATGAAATTATCTTTGCTAAAGAGTTTAATCAAACCAGCTTCAATAAAGGTAACTCTTATGCTTGTCGTTCAATAGGTACAGATGCTTTCCAATGGGGTATTTTTAAACCGGGAGGCGATGTTTTATATAATGCATATTTGCCTTGCGAGATGTTGTTGGATAGTTATCATCCATCTGATATTCGCGGACATGAGAAACAATTCTTCTTCAGGAATTACACTGCAGCTTCGGGTGAAACTTTTACACTGAACAATGCTGGAAATTGGGCATGGTTTGACGAAGGTTCATTAATTAATGGACGTGATGGCGACTATAACATGCCGACATTCCGCTATGCAGAGATATTGTTGATTGCTGCTGAAGGTCTTGCCCGTACAGGAAAAGATGGAGAAGCTAGACCTTATCTCAACCAAGTGCGTAAACGTGCCGGACTTGCTGATGAAACAGCTAGTGGCGATGCGTTGATACAGTCTATTTTAACTGAGCGTTTCCATGAGTTCCCATTAGAATTCAAGATTTGGGACGATATTCGCCGCACACGTTTATATCCGGAGGCAGATGGAGATCAGTCAGGTAAGTTGAAATGGGTTGCACTGGCAACTGCAAAAATACAGAATAAACCGGAAGGAAGCATTAAAGTGGGTGCTATACCTACATATGCTTTGTTATGGCCTATTCCATTGTATGATATGCAGGCAAACCCATTATTGGAAGGACATCAAAATCCTGAATGGAACTAGACCAAGAAGTCATTTTTTGAATTATATTAAGCCTTTATGATTTCTATTATTGAAATCTCTGAGTAGGTATTAGGTTATCAGAATAAGGGCAGTATGGGAGGGGGTTGCCTGCGAAGGCAATCCCCTTATTCTAGTTCGCCCGGCACGGGCGACAGCTATAGGGTGCAAGTCCCGAACGAGCCTAGATAGATGGAATCGTTAGCCAAAGGCAAGGGTGTCCATTGCGAGATGGAATCTGAAGGAAGTTGGAGGCAAATTCCCGGCCTGACGAACAGGAAGCGGATATTAGGCATACCCATGTAGGACGAGTCTGCTAGACAAGACAAAGTCCAAAACTATCCGAGACATGCTATGTAGATCCGACAGGTATATGGGATGAAAGT
>JBKEBA010000061.1:0-14894 GCA_047972895.1 Dysgonomonas sp. | reverse complement strand
GTCGTTACTGGGGTAATCATTTTTGGGGTATTGGCTATGGATGTTGGTCTACTGGTCACATTACTGAAGATATGTTAGAGGCTTACCTAAATCATCATAAGGACCAACCCAATCGAGATGAGGATTTTATACTTGAATAATCGTATCAAAGAACTTTAGTTTTTGCTTTTCAATCGACTTATAGTCGACACTCACACGAATTTTATTCGTAACCTAACCTATGGATTTTCAATCCATAGTCGTTAAGTTTTCAAGTTATCGGATGAATTTTCCCGTTAGGGAAAAGAAAACCCCTGTTTTCAAACAGGTATTAACGCAAAAGGATTTATCCTTTTACCTTTCAACCTGCGGAACTTGTTCCGTAGTATTTGAGTCAGCTCGTTGTATCTTGCATCCGAATATACCACCAGCAGTATTTTCAGGTAATGCCTGTAGCTTTATAGTCACTTTCTTTTTACCCTTTATTATATCCGCAGGAATAGGATATTTCCGTTCGATAAAATCGGTAAAAGTTTCGGTACGTAATTTCTGTTCGGCTATCTTCTTTCCATCGGCAAGAATGTCGAATGAACGGTTTCCTCCATCCTGACTGAAATATGTGAGAACAAGCTCCAATGGCTCATCCGTAACTTTCATGTCGTATGAGAACCAACCCCCATCCGTTGCATGACGCCAATTGCCCATTGCCCTTCCTGCTCCTGTATTTTTACCTTGAAGGTTGTGAGCTTTTTCTGAGGTTTCATTTCCGATTAACACTTCATCAATAATGTTGTATGCTTTCAGAATACGTTGTTGAATCACTTCGGGATTGTTGAGAAGCCAGACCGTCATTTCTCCGTTTCCTCTGTGCGAGCGTCCGTAATAAGGAATTAAGGTCAGTTCTTTATCTGTATCTTTCGAATCTTTTGTGCCTTCTATGGCTTCTACAAAAGAGGCATTTCCTTTAAGGATATTCACCCCATTCAGTAAATCAGGTTTGTACTCGGTGGTGAATGGTGTCTTATCCGAAATAACCATGCTACGTACGCTTGCATCGTTGTCTGCAAATTCGGCACAATAAACGATTGGGCCGTACTCTACCGATAATCTGTCTCTGTCAGCTTTTACTTCGGGATGTGCTTTTACTTTTTTCACATCCATAGGGAATGATACTTCAATCTTATCGTTTGCTTTCCATCTGTTCTTAATTACTGCATAGCCTTTCTCTATCTTGTAATCATATTCCTTGCCGTTTACCGATATTTTGGTTTTTCCTGCTGTCGGATTTACATACGAGTACAGGTCGGAAGGGACAACTTCATTTTTAGCCCAACCCGGAATACGTATTTTCAGGTCGAATGATTTTGCTTCCTGAGGGTCGATTGTTAAAGTCACATTGCCTTCCCAAGGGTAGTTGGTTTGCTGTGATATTTTCACCGTACCATCTTTCCTCTCCACTTCCGAGTCGCTGCCAATAAACAGGTTGACATAAATATTCTTGTTGTCGGTAGCATACATATATCCCGGAACGGATGGTATAAACCTAGCAAGATTCGATGGGCAGCAAGAACAATCGAACCAAGGACTGCGTTGTTTGCCATTAACACCGCACTCCAATTCATTCGGATAGAAATATTTGTCACCGGCTATATCCAATCCCGAAAGCACATTGTTGTAAAGCGAACGCTCTAACACATCGATGTATTTAGAATCGCCATGCAACATGAACATACGGTGATTGAACATACAATTTCCTATGCCTGCACAGGTTTCGCAATAAGCTGTTTCGTTTGGCAATTCATAATTCTTACCGAATGCTTCGCCATGAGCAGTAGAACCTATCCCTCCTGTTATATACATTTTCTTACCGACAATATTCGTCCAGATTGTATCTATAGCATTCAGATAGAGAGCATCGTCCATCAATGCAGCGATATCTGCCATAGCTGAATACATATATGTAGCGCGTACAGCATGCCCGACAGCTTCTCTTTGCTGGGTGACAGGAATGTGATTTTGCCAATGTCTACCATTGCGGAAGTTATCTTCCGAGTTTGCGTCGAAGCGGTCGCTTCTGCCTCTCGCCTCTAAGAAGTAGCGCGACAGGTCGAGGTATTTCTTTTCACCTGTGACGCGGTATAGTTTTACCAGAGCCAATTCTATCTCCTGATGTCCTGTTTCCATGCGTAACCCTTTTTCGTTGAATGTTTCGCACATCAGGTTAGCATTCTTGATAGCTACATCCAGAAAATTTCTCTTTCCTGTAGCCAGATAGTGTGCCACGGCTGCTTCGTACATATGTCCTGCATTATACGTTTCATGGCTATGATCCCATTCGGTTTCCCATCTGTTTTTTGTCAGCCAAAAATGAAGCGGATTGTTAATCGTGCGGTTGGTGAACAGATATCCATCAGGCTCCTGTGCGCTTGCAACGAGTGTGATGAGGCTATCCATATAGGCATCCAGTTTTTCGTCTTTTTGCATGGAAAGAACAAAGGCCGCACCTTCCATAATTTTGAAAACATCCGAGTCATCGAATGGGAAAGGACTTCTGAACTTCCCTTCCATCAGTCCTCCGGCTATGGCAAAATTATCGATACGTCCTGTTTCTTCGCATTTTTGGAAAGCATAAGGGATTGTTACAGTGCGTACAGTCTCAAGGCGTTTTGTCCAAAAGTTATCATTGACATGCACATGGGTAAAATCTACATCTTTGTAGGTGTAATCTCCTTTCGTCTTTTCTGTACTGTTCTCACACGAAGCGAATAAGACAGCTAGTAACGTGATCAGTAAATAACTATGTTTCATATCCTGCTATTAATTGTTTAATAGTGTCACTTTCTTGAAAATACTATAACCTCCGTCGCCTTTCGATACAAGTCCGAAACGGAATCCCATTCCCCAAGGTACATAAGCAGAAGCATCGTAATCTTTTACGATGGTAGTAGTCGTATCTTTTTCTTCATCAATCACAGATAATGTAAGTAGATGACCCTTCGTTACTCTCATTTCTAGTTTTGCAGATGCTGTATTTTCTATAGGCGTTTCCCCTAATTTCTCGATATCAGAAGCCGCATTTCTCCATACTTCTGCTTTACCGTCTTTTACGCTGATACCTACGGCAGCCAAAGGGGCGCCAAAGCCATTATGTGCTCCACCAACAAGTGCAATGCCTGATGCGGCATCTTTATCTGAATTTTGAATGTCGATGTCAGCTATGAGTGAATAATTGAGCGACTTGGTTTGCTGAACCAACAAAGTACCTATCTGTTCGTTGTCTGTAGACGATTTCAGTTTAAGACCTTCTTTGCCTGTTTGGTAATCAATTCTTTGAGTAACTCTCCATTGCCATACAGGATTTAGGCTTGCAGCTTCGAATGTATCTACGAAGTTAAGGCTTTCGATCTTTCTGTCGTATTTGGCATCGTTCTTGAATATAGGCCAGCCATCTTCTGTCCAGTCTATTTTTTCTAATACGCCTTGTCTGCCTACATATACATCACCTGTAGTATTATAAGCATGGTACAGCATGTAGAAGTCGTCTTCATAATTTACTACAGTACCGTGTCCGCTGCATTTCCAATCGGCATTGTCGGTCATGATCGGATTTTTTTCATATTTTTCCCACGGGCCTAGTACCGCTTTTGAACGGGCAACACCTGTCTTATAGTTGCATCCTTTATCGCAGCAACTACCGGCGGAATATGTAGCATAGTAATATTCACCTTTTTTGAAGATACATACACCTTCTATCAGCCATCGTTCCCAACTGGCATCATTTGATTCGTCGTTGCGGAACAGTTCGATAGGTTCGCCTAGCAATTTTGTGCGTTCAGGATTTATCTCTTGTGCCCAGATAGGCGTGGCTCGTCCCATACTGTTGCCATCTTCTTTCCATGTCACATAAATTTTTCCATTCTCATCTGTTACCTCGAAGGCATCTATCGATCCTGCTTCCTGACTAACCAATACACCATGATCGGTATATTTGCCGTCAGGCGAGTCTGCGCTGGCTACAGCAACACATAGACGGTTTGTTTCTTTTACGCGGGCAGTATAATAGATATATACTTTATTTTGTTTTGCATCGTAATGCAATTCGGGAGCCCAAAAGTTGTTGAGTGCCCAATCGGGAGCACCATCAGGAAATACATATGATACAAGTTCCCAATTGACCATATCTGTAGATTTGAAGATCGGAAACAATGGTGCCCATTCGTTAGAAGTGGCAGATGCCCAATATGTGTCGCCAATCTTAATGATAGTCGGATCAGGTCTGTCGCCAGCCAATACGGGATTGACTATAACTAATGGCTTTGGTGGTTGCTTTTCTTGACAAGAAGTCGTGAAAATCAGAGTGAAAGTTAGAAGGAGAAATAATAAATTTTTCATATTTAAATTGTTTGGTTGATGTTATCTGAGTTCTTTGTCCGAAGTTATTTTGAGTGAAAACAGTACTCCTGCTTTCTTATTCTCTTTAGCTTGAAACTTCACACTTATTTTTGATTTTCCTTTAGTCCACTCGAAAGGGATTTCAAATATATCATCTATATATGTAAGATACAAACGACGGTTTAGATTCACTGTCGTTAACAGATTGCTGTCAATGTATATATCGAACTCATGTTCAGGCGACTGATCGCCCCAATAACGACTGATCAGAAAATACGGCTTCTTGTTTTTACTGTCTGTTTTGAGATCGTATGAAAACCATCCTCCATTTTCTGCAATGCGGTATTGAGTGTTCTTTGCCCAGAAGTAATCGTGCCAACGGACGGTGTCATTTACGCCTTGCAGGTCATGTTTGTTTTCGTTATCGAAGTCTCCTATTATTACTTCGTCGGTTAGGGCTTTTTGTCGTTCACGGAACTTCTCATTCGAGTATATTTTCCAATAAACTGTGTTGCGTTGGTGGTGCATCTGAAAATATGGGATAAGGCTCACTGTTGGCTGCTTTTCTCCGTTTCTAATATCGAAATGTAGTGGTCTTCCTTTATCTTCGGTTATCCATGAACTTAGATTATTGAGGTTGCCAACAATCATTGGGATATCTTTAGTCGGAATAGCTTCCCTTAGGTCTAAACTTCCCGATACAATGTCGTCCGGCATTCCGTCATGCCCCAATTCACCAGCCATAACTAAAGGACCGTACAAGATTGTGCCGAAATGCGGTTCGTCTTTCGTGTAATCTATATGGAGTGACCGAGGGAAAATCAAAGTGATTTCATCACCTGTCTTGGCTTTTTCTGTTAGTTTGAGAAAACCACTTTCTATACTATAGTTTACTTTTTTATTATTGATAAATAGCACGGCTTTTTCTTTCAGCCAAGAGGGATAGCGAAATGATATTGAGCTGATTGTGTTTCCGATATCGTCTATTTTTATATGTATAGTATCTGATTCGGGAAAGTTGGTTCTCATCGTTAACTTTATTCCGTTTTCTTTCGATTGCAGGACAGATGGAATATAGAGATTCACTAACAATTGCTTGCCTTTTATGAAATAAATGGATTCTCCGTACTTTGCATGATTTTCCATGCCTGTGCCAACACAACACCAGAAAGAATCGTATGGTGTACTGTATTGTTTGAATGAGCCTGGAAGTAGCGTAGTGTAATATGTGACACTGCCTAAATGCTCGGGGTCTTGCGATGCCAGAATATGATTGTATAAAGCATGTTCGTAATAATCAAGATATTTTGAGTCTCCGGTAAGCATAAATAATTGCTTCGACAGCTTGAGCATATTGTACGTATTACATGTCTCGGCTGAGGTGTAGTCTAATCGCTTGCTTTCTTGGCCTGCAACACCGAAACGCTCATAGCAGCTATTGCCTCCGATGGCCAATGTATGGTCGTTGATGACAATATTCCAGAAGTTCTGTGGAGCTACTTTGTACAGCTCATTGTCGCTAAATTCATACATTCGTGCCACTCCCATAAACTTTGGTATCTGGTCGTTGGCATGGCGTCCAAACAGTATATCTTCGCCATTTGCTATGGGATATATCACATTGATATGGTTGAATTTTTCGGCAGCCTTCAGGTATTTTTTATTTCCAGTAATGGCATAAATGTCTGTCATCACTTCATTCATGCCGCCTTGTTCTACACTTAGCATAGCCTGAAACAGATCACTGTTCGATTGTAAAGCGACATCAGCTATGTAATCGGAAAGCTTGATAAGTATTTTTTTTGCTTCTTCCCGTTCTGCATATACATAAGCATCCTTTAATCCGGCTAGTATTTTATGTATGCAATACCACGAATTGAAATTCTGGTTGTAATTCCAAGGCTGCTTGGTCTCATCGGGGCGATTGAGTGATAATTCTCCATTTATGAGTTGCTGTAGCCCGTCTTTTACGTTTTGTCCTGTAATGAACCATCCGTCATTTGCTTTGTTTTGACATTCTGATAATTCACTGAGGATGTAATCGAGCCTGTCCAAAAATTGCTTGTCGCCGGTAGCTGCATAATACAGGGCGCAGGATGACATATAATGTCCATAAGAGCATCCGCCATGTGTTTCCCATCCGCCATAGTTTTTTCCTTTAGCCTCCAGACCGACCGAACGTCTGACATGTGGAATAAGTCTGTCCACCTCCAGAGATAAGACATATTCTTTATGCCTGTCCATTGCCTGCTTGAAGTAGCTATCGGTCAATTGAACTTCCGACAAAGGGAAGCTTTTCCATATCAACGGATGATTGGGTTTGATATTTTGAGGATTTCCTGCTGTTGAGGAAGTGATATAGGACGATAATAAGGTTGTTAGAATGAATATTATTCTTGTCAACATGGTCTCTTCAGATTAAATACTAAGGATATAAGGAAGGTAAATCAACCTTAATTTTTGCAAATATAAATATTCTTATCTGAAAAGAGGGATAATAACTGTTCATATTGAAGAACATATATAGTATAAGTATTTGATTGTATTATATATAATATGACTGTGCCCGAAAAATGTATGCAGATTAAGTTTTAATAATCAATATACATCTTCGGACACAGCTTCTAATAACTCAAAAGCACTATGTTCTTTGGTAATATTTGTCTAATTGTCTTGGACGCAGCGAACGGCTAGCCCATTGGCGTAGCTGTGCTCACTTTCGGGGAAAGGCTGACTAGAGTTGAAAAACAGACGATGGCCTCCTGTCCCTCCTAAAGAAGAAGGTGTGCCAGTCCATACTGTGCCAAAGTTGCTTACATCGTATAAAACACCTGTGTTGCGTACTCTGTATCCAT
The DNA here is from genome assembly GCA_047972895.1 of Dysgonomonas sp. Lineage (GTDB taxonomy): Bacteria > Bacteroidota > Bacteroidia > Bacteroidales > Dysgonomonadaceae > Dysgonomonas. The sequence goes on along the minus strand of JBKEBA010000061.1, from coordinate 7,668 downwards.
TTGCAGGGAAATAGCCCAGAACACGTGTTAAATCGGTGAAGTCGTAACCGCCATCTCCTGTATAATTTGTAGTTGAAGGCTTTTCTAAGCATTTCCACGGAGAACCTCCATTTTTCCATATCGGAACACGCCATCCCTTAGGACAAGGATCGAAAGCTGTTTTCTTACTTTTATCATCAGTTGTACCATCCCCCCAACGAGTTTTCCATGTTTGGAAAGTGTTTGAATACCAATCTTCTGTGTTAGTGTTTCCCACACTTGTAATATCAGATCGTATAAACAGAGGTGTTTGAAGAGCTTTATGTAGGTTGCCGGCTTCGTCGCCAATTACAGGTATGTAGTCAGGAACTGCTAATCCAAATTTTTTCATAGGTGTAGGTCGTCCCCATTGATAAAACATGCCGTGTGCATTACGGTAGGTAGGAGTTCCTCCTGTACCGTCGAGGGCGCCGTCCCACTGGTGTTTTTCTGTACTGATCGCGCCGAGATAGCGGTCCATAAACCAATATGAGGCAAGGCCTGTGTCATATCCGTATGCCTTGACAGTAGGATCATCGATCGGTACCCATATCTGCCATTGCCAGATTACCAGACCGTCAACCATTAATGCGATTAAAGCGTTGCCTGTATGTGTATTACCTACTGTTATGCTTATATAGTCGTTTGTTCCTGATCCTGACGAAGCATTTTTAAGTCCGATACTACTAACTATAGAGCCGGATGTGGTGGTTCTATCTTCGCATTCTTCCCAGACTACAGACACGGACATGTTTCCAGCCGGTGTATTGAAATTGGGGAAGATAGAGTTGTTAAGGACTTTTCCTGTAGTGATATCGCTACCATTATAATCATTCCAAATGTCAAATGCGCGTTTTACCGGTATATCTACCGAATTACCTTGTAATACGATATAGGTATTTGCGCCTTCATAATCGTCAGTTCCGTTTCCTAGAGAAGGGCGTATTAATTTTTCGCTCCATAGATCGACCCATTGTTGACTATCCCACGAATAAACGCCTTTTGGCGGAGCACCAGTGCAAGAGTTAGATTCGCTGATATTGTAAATTAATAGACCTGTATGTTCGTCTTTATCCCAATCCCCGACAGCGTTGGTAATGGTGGTGGCTAGACTCGTATCAGATCCGGTTATTGTCAGCTTCTTCAGAAGTACGCGAGGGAGGAGTAACCCTAATTTTGAGTTAGCCTCAGAGCTGTTTTCTTGCTTAAGGTCGAGCAATGCACCTTTGTTAGGTAATTCGTTGCTACCTATCGTTACCTGTGCGCTAATGTTCAGGTAGAATGAAAAAAAGAATGCTAAAAGCAGGAATGCTATTTTCCGATGCATAATGTCAATTGTTGTATAAAAGTTTGCTTAAGTTATTGTAGCTCATAAAGTCAATCATTTTAAATTACACAAACTTTTTTTAAGTGCTCTTTAAAATTGAACAACAAAAGTATTATTTTGTTTTGATATTATAGATATTAATTATATTAATTTAGAAATTGAATACCCATTCAATTTATTTGTTTTATACATTCTTTTATCTGCTTTTGTTTATTGGTTTCGTATTTAATTGTTTATGTGGTTCTTTTAATGAATACATTTTATTTTGTTATTTTATATATTTTTCACAAATCAAGCCCTTTTTAAGCCTCATTTTGTAATAAGAGAAAATTTCCCGGAGTAAATATATTTTCATTTGTTATATAATATTCTCATTGTAGTGTTGTGTAATTGTCTGATTATACGTATATTTATATAGTATTAATTTAGAATAGCTATATTATGGACGATCTTATGACTGTTAAGACATCTGATTTTGAGGCCAATTTGGTTATTGCAAAATCTTATCTGATTGATAATGGTATTGATTGTATTATTAATACTGAGTACCTAACTATATCTACTAAAGATGGGAAATCTGCGAGATTGCAGGTCCGGTCCGGAGATTATCGTAAAGCTGTAGAGCTTTTAATCAAGGGCGGTTTTACCCAAAGAGAAGATTATGAATATACACCCGATTAAAACATAATATTATGAATGATTTAGTTACAGTAAAATATTCGGATGTTCCTACAGAATTGACCATAGCAAAATCATACTTGGAAGCGAATGGTATTCATTGCTTTATGAAAGATGAATTGATTAATCAGGTTCATCCATTTGCTGTCGGAGGAGCTAAACTTCAAGTACCGGAAGAAGATGCTATGCGTGCGGCTGAGCTTCTAATTGAAGGCGGATTCTCGAAGAAAGAAGATTTTGAAATACCTGAATCTACATTACGTATGGTAAGGATATATGAAAAGATATCAGACTTCTTCAAAAGAAAGTAGATATTACATAAAGTTTACTTCTTAATATCTTTTGTCCGTAACATCCCTTTATACTCGGGGTCGTAATTTTTTATCCACCATTTGTACATCAGTACGGCTGCGATGCAATATATCCCAGACTGTATCCATAGGGCTATGTATTCCGGCCAGACATCAACCAATGTTGACCCCATTGTATTTATTTTAATGAATCCGTGGATACCCGGAGTGGATGGAATAATATATGCTATCGCCTTTATAGGTGCAGGAATGGCTGTCCACGGCCACGATATGCCCGAGATAAATATGAATATTACGCTGGTGAATACAAATAGTGGCATGCCAAATTCGCGCTGCGAACAGAAGTATGACAATGTCATGGAGAAAAATGTAGCAGCCAACAGGTAAGGCATGAGGAATGCAGCAATAGTAAGCGGGTCGCCTATCTGCGGAAATTTGAATATGTAAGGTACTACGCGCAGCACCCAAACAGAAATCAACATATATAGAGATGCATAGCAGAAAGCTTTACCAATTGTCAGTTTTAGTGCATTTACATTTTTGCCTTCGGCTGTATGGGAGGCTATGGTAAATCGTTTCTGGTCGTTGTGCGTACCAACGATAGTGGATATACCCAGAATGAGCGTTTGTTGTATTATCAGTATCAGTATGGCAGGAACGAGGAAACTTGCAAAGCCATTCTGAGGGTTATACATTGTCACCCATTGGCTCTCCACTGTCTGCCTTGTGGCAGCATCTTCTTCCTTACTTCCGCCTCCTATTTCGGCGACACGTATATCGGCTCCCATATCTAACGACACTTCTGTAGCACTTAGTAGTATCGCTTTATAGAATAATAAACTGCTCATATCGGCATATACACTTACTTGTGTTTGCTGTTGTGTATGTATTCTCTGACTGAAATCGCTTGGTATGTATATGATGCCATAAGCCTCTTTTCTTCTCAACGCTTCACGAGCTTCCTCCATATCAGAGGCATAGCCTATTATATGGACATCGGCTGTGGCATCTACTTTTCTTTTAAATTCGCGAGATAGCGAAGTGTGCGAATCGTCGACGACTACAACCTTCACTTCGTGTGCCGTTTCGTTGTTATATATAAAGCTATAAAGGATAGGATAGGCAAATGGTACAATAAAGAAAAGCAGGATAACGGCTCCATCTTTGAAGACTACTTTGAGTTCGTTTATCCATACATAGTATATATCAAGTAATAATTTTTTCATATTGCTTTTCTTTTTCAACTGTTACAGTTCGTACACATCCGACTTTAATAGTTTTTTTACCACTCCGAAAAAGAATATGGAGAGTAGTGCGAATCCGAGCAGTGCTGCATATTGATACATGGAATATCCAACCGAGATGCCGTTTAACGCTTGGTCAATGTATGTGAGGAAGAAATGGCGCAACGGGAAGAAATTGCTCAGAGCGCTCAAGCTTCCATCCATAGCTAGCGTGGAAAATGAGAATCCCGTGATGGAAAATGAAACCATTCCTATCAGGCTGGCAATGCTAAGTGCAAGCCGATAATTGCGAAATATTCCCAATAGTATGACACCTACTCCTTGTGCTGCGAGTATGAGACAGAAATAGTTTAAGAACATCGGCCAGAATCCGCTGTGCAGCGGGAAACTATTCCAATAGAACAATACAGAGATAAACATCAATGCGATACCTGTATAGATAATGGTGTATGGCAAGAGCTTTCCTATCATTACTTTTATGATAGAATTATCTCCTATTTCCATAAGCCTGCGCCCTGTTTTTGATTTTATTTCGGAGCCGAAAGCCGATACAGTAAATATGAGTATAATAAGTTGGAGGATGCCGGGTAGAATCACATTATTGAGATAGACCGAATAGTTGAGCCACGGATTGCCAATTGCGTGTGAGTCTATCGTAATAGGTTGCAAGATAGGCATTACCTGATTTTCTGTAAATCCTTTTGCTTCGGCTGTGCGTAGCCCGACAGAAGCAGACGCCAATGTTGATATCGTCTTCAAGTCCTGAAACAATAACGAACCTGATATAAGGAATGCGTTGTTGGTATAATATACCAGTTTAGGACGATTGCCGGAGATAGCGTCTTTTGCAAAATCCTGTGGGATGGTCAGAACAGCATATACTTCCATGCGTTCCATTTTCTCGCGGGCTTCTTTAAACGATAGGCTTTTATACTTGATGTCGGTTTTTTCGAATGCATCCAGTTGGCGTATTAGCGAGCGCGATGTGGTGGTGTTGTCCATATCGACGACTGCAATAGGTATGCGTGAAGGCAAACCGCTGTCCATCATCCATACCAATAGTATCATGGATATTAATGGAGCGGCAAATATCCCCCATATACATATCTTGGAAACGACAATGCGTTGCCATTCTCTTCGGAATATTGCTAATATGCCTGTTTTGGAACTCATTTATGTTTTTATTCTTTTATGATAAGGGACATTCCCGGAAGTACATCTATTGCAGTATCTTTGAAACGTGCTTTTACTTCGAATGTTTTACGGTCAAATTGTCCTGTAGTCTTGGTCGCTTTCCATGCTGCGTACGAACCAAGGTCTTTGACGTGATATATCGTCATTTCTACATTTTGGTCTAATGCCGGAACAAAGACTGTAATATTACCTCCCACCTTATAGTCTTTCAGACGGTCTTCTCTGATATTGAACGAGCCCCATTTATCGTCTAGCTTGGCTACATTCATTATTGGCGCGCCTGTACCGACAAGTTCACCTTCGTTAGGGAACTTTTCAGATACCTTTCCATCAATTGGAGAGATAAGATAGCTCTCTGCAATGTATGATTCTACTTCGGCCACTGCACCTTTTGCTCTTTCCAACATGGCTAGTGCGGCTTCTTTGTCTTCTCGTTCGGCACCATTGATAGCCATGTCATATTGTGATTTAGCAACTTTCTCGGTTGATACGGCAGCATTATATTCTGCTTCTACTTCGTCGCGTTTTTGTGCAGTCACTACTCCTTTGTCAAATAGATTTTGTACACGAGTCAGTGATTTCTTTGTGATATCTACACCTACCTTCGACTTCTGCCACATTTCGTATGCGCCCTGTATCTGCTCTGCACGGGCTCCCTTTTTGGCTTTCTGGCTTTGTGCGGCTGCACCTTGTTCGGCTGCTGTGGCCTGTGCCAACTTGGCTTCTACATCGGGAATGCTGAGTATGGCGAGTGTATCGCCTTTCTTTACATAGCTGCCTTCTTCTACCAGATATCTGGCTATACGTCCCGGTACTTTGCTCGATATACGTACTTCTGTCACGTCGGCTTCGCCTTGTATAATATTGTCTTTCTGATTGAGGAAAAAGAATCCGTAAAGCCCCACGGCTATGATAACAGCGGCAAATATCAGGATAGGTATAAGTTTCGAACCTGCTTTTCTGTTTTCTGTGTCCATATTGTTATATGTATGATTGTTATTTACTATAGTTTACGTCCTAATGCCTTGTTCAGGTATATTTTGCAAAGGATGAGTTCTATCTGTGCGTCTATCAGTTCGGAATGGGCTGATAGCCAAGCTGTATGTGCAGCCATAGCATCGGATGATGTGATAACTCCTTCTTCGAAACCCACATTGGCAAATCTTAGATTCTCATCGGCTTTTTCTGTATTCTTTTTGGCTGAGGTGAGTTTCTTGTTTGCTTCCGACAGTTTATAAGTTTCCTGATTTATCTGCAATGTGATTTTCTCCTTCGCTTCGGCAAGTTCAAATTGCTTGATACGTGTCTCTGCCTTGGCTGTATTTAATTTAGCCGAACTGGAAACAAAGTTTAATGGTACTTTCAATACTACGCCTACATTCCACATCCCATCAAATTTCTTTTCGAATCCGTCAAACAGGTTCGGGTTTGTCCACAGATAATTTGCTGACAATGCTACATTCGGCATGAAATCGGCAAGAGCTATTTTTTCTTGTTTCTGGTATATTTTGGTCGCCAGTTCGAGGCTTCTGATTTCGGTACGGTTTATCAGTGCTTCGTCTATGTTCGGGATAATATCAGTTTCGTTACCGATCACCATATTCTCAATATTTTCATCTTGCAGGGTGATGACATCGCTTATTTCCAATCCGCAAATCTGAGATAATAGCATTTTGGAAAGGCTAAGTCCATTCTGGGCTTTGGTCAAAGACATTTCAGCCTCGTTTAGTTTCACATTTACTGATAGTCTGTCAGCTTTAGTTGCCACTCCTTCTTGTTCCATAGCCGAGATGTCGGAATCCATTTTTTGCAATAGCTCTACATATGATTCGGCAAGTTTCTTTTTATTGGCTACCGAAACTACTTGCCAGTAAGCGTTGTCTACTTCAACAATGACGTCAGTCATTTTGGTTTCTTTCATTGTTTTAGCAAGCTCCTCGGCATACGAACGTAGGTCATTATATGCTACTATCTTGCCCCCCATAAATAATGGTTGGGTGAGCGTAAATCCTCCCGCCCATATGTTCTTTATATCTACCTCGCCCAATTTCCAGATGCCGTCCCTTATATCTTGAGGTATCGGTATCGCTGTCAGGTCGCCGATGGGTTGAGGTAATGGTATGGCTGCGGGAATAGCAGACGAGGATATGAGATGCAGGTTTTTCTGATTGCGCATATATCCTCCCATAAAAGATATTTCGGGGAAGAATTTTGTCAATGCATCTTTTTTATTGTAATATGCAATACGTTCTTGTTCGGTAGCTATTTTGAGTGCTTTATTATTGTCTATCGCCAATTGTCGGCATTGCTCGAGACTCAAACGTTGCTGTGCAGCAATGTGGGTAGTTGTAGCGAAGATAAAAACTATAGTAATCCCTAGTATCTTTTTTATCATATCTTACTGTTAAATAGTTAGTTTTATAATATGATTGTCTATGCAACTATATTTTGTATGGCAAAAGTAAAATACTTTTCAGAAATATAAAACAAATCATTGCTTTTTACTAATAATTTAACATTTGGATTAAAAAAAGGTTCACCTCTTTTTCTCTTTATTCTAAATATAAATATGTTTTTTATTGAGGTAAGTATTGCTTTCCTGAATGGATAGATTCTTAGCTGGCATAAATTCCATGATGTTTATTTTATTGATTTTGATTTATCTATACAAAAAGGATAAATTAAAAATCAATAATTATGGCAAAGTATAATGAAAAGCTGGTAGAGAAAATTATCGCCCTCGTAGAAGAAGATGCTTATACAATTTCTCAAATATGTGATATGTTGCGTATCAGCAGGAAAACTTTTTACGAATGGAAAGAAACAAAACCTGAGTTTAGGAAAGCATTGGAAGATGCAGAAGACAGGCGTGACGAGAACCTGTTGTTTATTGCCC
>JBKEBA010000033.1:0-36310 GCA_047972895.1 Dysgonomonas sp. | reverse complement strand
TATATACCCTGATAGATTTAAATTACTCGATTAATTACAAGATATGAACTATTTTATTAGTTTTGTAAAACCAACAAAACGATGGCGACTCTTTGTACCATTGAAACGAAAAACGATTAGGGGATCGACCCCTAACCGTTTTTACCAACAAAGCTCAGGTTCTTCATTACCCATTAAAAAATGAAAACGAAAAACCTGATATTTTATAAGTGAAAGCCAAACGCTGACACAGTTTAATTTACACTACCTCATATTAAAATACTGGTTTTTCTGCGGATAAAGAAGGACTACCTCCTTCAATATATGGCCAACCATCTTTACTCCATTGTACCTGATCCATTAATAATACGCGTCCTTTCGGATTTTCTACATCTACTCCATGATAGAATATCCAGTCGTTTCCTTTCTTGTCTTTTACTATTTCGGAACAGTGCCCATTGCCTACAAAACGAGAATTAGGGCCAATAACAATAGTATATCCGTTGTCCATCATGTCTTTTCCATCTTTATCAAAATATGGCCCGAATAATGATTTGGATCTTCCTACAACAAGCTTGTAAGTACTTTTAACTCCTTCGCAGCAACTCCCGATAGAGGCAAACATGTAGTAGTATTTGCCTTTTTTGTGGATATATGTTCCTTCAAAAGCAGTTCCTGCTACTCTTTTTTTCTCGGCTCCTTCTTTTATCGATAGGCCATCGTTACTAAGTTCGATACCATATATACCTCTGAAACTTCCCCAGAACAGATATTTCTTTCCTTTTTCTTCAATATAGAATTGGTCTATTGAGTTTTGCACATCTATTTCCTTGCTCTGAAATAACTTCCCTTTATCGATAAATGGCCCTTCGGGCTTATCTGCCACTGCAGCACCGATGCCGCAAGTCCATTCTCCACCCCATACGGACATGGAATAGTATAAAACATATTTTCCGTTAATATAACATATATCGGGAGCCCACAGCCCTCCTTTAGGTTCGAATGTAGGGCGTGTTTCTTTGGTAAATGCTGTTCCCATGAAATCCCAGTCTATAAGATTTTTGGATTTGTATATAGGAACATTGCGAGTATCTTCAGTAGCGTAAAGATAAAAATATCCGTCATTGGCTTTTATAATAGTAGGGTCGGGTAGACTAAGTGCTATTACTGGATTTTTGTATTTTGTATCTTTTGCCGGGGTTTTATCTTTCTCGGTACTATTGCAAATATTATATCCTGCTGTAAAGAACAATAGGAATACCAAAGCGTGTAAGATGTTTCTTTTCATAATTAATAGGTTCTATATACTTTATTCGTTTTATTTTTTGATTGTTTTAATTACTTGTGGGCGTAAAATTTTACCTGTCATCTGCATTACAGGAATTGCCTCATCGGTGAATGAAACGTCAGCGATATACATGCCTCTAGGGTGTATATTACTTTGATCTTTATGGGCATGAAATACAATTTTTAAATTGCCTTTTTTATCCCTGAACATGGCGCTATGGCCCACACCTACGAGATTTTCTGGTTTCTGGAGAATAGGATTTTTTTCATATTTCGTCCAAGGACCCATAGGTGAAGTTGCAGTAGCATAACCAACTCCGTAGAACGGGCTTTCGTAACTGTTTGCCGAGTAAGTGAGGTAGTATATTCCCTTATGTTTGGTTACAAATGGACCTTCGTTTACACGCGGCCATATTTCTTCCCAGGGTTGTGATACGTTGATACATTTGGTTACTGTCGATTTTCTGATGGTCTGCAAATCGTCTTCGAGTTCGGCTACCCAGATGTTTAATCCATCGTTGAACCTGTCGAAATACAGGTATGGTTTCCCGTCATCGTCTATAAACAGGCTATTGTCAATACTTTTCTCGCCTTCGAACATAGGTTTTTTATTTTCATCAGCGAATGGCCCCAGCGGGGAATCGGATGTAGCAACACATATGTGTTCATCGGCAGAGTAATACATGAAGAATTTATTTTTTTCCTTGATGTAATATACTTCCGGTGCCCAAAACCAACGGTCAGCCCATGAGTCCTTTTTGTGGAGAGCAAGTTGAGGTTCTTTTATCCATGACTTCAGGTTGTCGGATGTGTAAACCTCAATGCCATCGGCAGCATTTGTCCCGTAAGCATAGTATTTATTATTGTGCAGCATGATAAACGGATCACCGAAGGGTACTACATTTGTCTTATCTTGCTTATCCTGACTATAGACAGATATCGTTAAAAATAACGTGAGTAATAATAATGTAGGTCTAAATAAATTCATGATGTTTCAAATTAGATTTATCAGATTGAACTAAAATATAATTGAATACTTTTTCTCAACATTGGAATGTTATATCGGTTTATTTGTCAATATTTACCTTTAACCATGTTTCAGGTTTGAGTTCATCACTGTTAATTAATATTTCCTCATAAATATTATTTTCATCATCATAGGCTACTAAGCTTAAGCAGAGATCAAATGATTTTTTGCCCGAAATACCAAAATCTTCTTTAGAAATCACGATTTCTAATTCATCACCATTGCTGTCTAATTTGATGGTGGATTTTACATTGTTTGATGACTTTTTGACCCAGCGTCCACTTTCGTTCTTATAGGCGGTTGCATTACCTTTCAAGTCACACCAGATTTTTATCATCTCTTTGTCGTTACTCAAATAGAGATTTATCCCTGTTGAGGTGAGATCTGTTTCTTTTAGAGATCTGTTACCTTTTATTAGACTTTTGATATAAAGGTTGTTCTTATTTACTCCCAATCCTACACGAATATTGGTTGAACCCTTTGATCCAATAAAGATGGGTAATTCTGATATTTCACTGCTATTTATTGTCAGGTCGGATATAATATAACCCTTAATTAACCATGGTGCTACGTGCCTCGATTTGAAATTTGTAGAAGCCAAAGCCACTACCGTATTCTCGTCCCATAAAGCTAAAGAATTCCATTTTGCTTCTTTATCTAGTGGTACATTAAATGGGCGTGTTCTGTTTGCGAAATGATGTGCAGTATTATCTCCGATGGCAACTTCGATTGTAGATAACTCCCAGTTAGAAGCACGATCTTCATTTGTTTGATACGATATTGCTGTTTCTCCTGTAGGTAATTTCAATATATAAGGCGCACCCATGTAGACAGTGTCGTTCATCTTTTCGGCTAAAGCATAGTTCCGATTAGGGGAATTTGCTAATACAGGTATTTGCCAATTATCCTCGATTTTTGTACGCACGGTATATGGTTTGAAACGGTCTATGTTATTGTCTTCTATGACGACAACTATTTCATCTTCTACAATCGTTGCAACTGGCATTCCATCACGTCTGTCTTTACGAAAAGAAACCGTATTGACTTTACTCCACGTTTCGCCATTGTCTTTCGACCTGATTACAGATATTTCTTGTTCGTCGGATTGTTGGTATGGGTTTTCATTTGCAAAATAGACTTGAAGTTCTCCATTTGGTAGCTGTAAAAATGAAGGCTCCCAGCATCCGTCACGGAAACGCGGTGCTGCATTATATAATATCTGTGGAGGTAACCATGTTTTTCCATTGTCTCTACTGCGCCTTATCGCTATTGAATACGGTGCAATTTCAGCTTTTGACGGGCGGTAGTTGCATCCTACTATAATATCACCGTTCTTCAATTGCGTTATTTCGCTATTAGACATATTGACACGAGTCTTTTCACCTTTGTCATTGCTATAATCGAAATGAGAAAATACAGTGACGGGCTCAATCCATGTTACTCCATTGTCATAACTTCGGCGATAGACGATATCTCCTGTAAGGGTCTCATAGATAACTATTATTGAATTATCCTTTAACCTTGATAGGCGCGGATATCCGCCCCTGTCGGCAATCTGTTGCATAGAAGTGTAGTCCCATGCTATACGGATATTCGCAGGAGTGTTTATCTCCACATTGTCTGTCGCTGCTGTTTTGCTTGTGCCACAAGCGGAAAAAAACAATGACGCAGATATTAAAAAGAGAAAATAGGATTTCACTATTTCACTACTTTAGAGGGTTTTATTCCTTTCATTTTCATGATAGGAAAAGCATCGTTGGAGAACGAGATATCTATAGTATACATACCTCTTGGATGTATTTTTTCGGTATTATAATGGGCGTGAAATGCATATTTGTATTTGCCGTTTTTATCAAGGAATGGTGCTCCATGGCCAGTTCCAACCAACTTAGGGTCTGGCTTTTGTAAGATTGGATTTTTCTCGTATTTTTTCCATGGGCCTAATGGTGAGGAAGATGTAGCATAGCCTACACCATAATCAGGACTTTGGTAATCGTTTGCTGAATATATAAGATAATAGATACCCTTATGTTTGATAACAGAAGGGCCTTCTGCTACCTTACCCAAAGAGGTTTCCCAAGGTTCGGAGGCTTCGAAACATAGCTTTAGAGTTTCTTCTTTTATTGTCGTTAAATCATTTTCTAATTCGGCAGCCCATATTACATTGCCATTCGTGAAACGGACGAAATATAAATATGCTTTTCCATCTTCATCGATGAAGAGAGAGTTGTCAATACCTTTTTCTGCTCTCATCGGTTCTTTCTTTTCTTGTAAGAAAGGTCCCAGCGGCGAATCAGATGTAGCTACACAGATATGCTCATCTGCGGAATAGTACATAAAGAACTTGTTTTTCTTTTTGATATAAAATACTTCAGGTGCCCAGAACCAACGGTCTGCCCATGAGTCGTTTTTATGTAAAGCTAACTTAGACGCTTTTGTCCATGTCTTCAGGTTTTTGGATGAATAGACTGCTATTCCATCGGCATCATTTGTTCCGTAAGCATAATATGTATTGTCATGCAGCATGATGAACGGGTCTCCGAATGGAACCACTGATTCTGAATTTTTCTTGTTTTGGCTATTAGCAGATACTGTGAAGAATAGAATACAAAGGAATAGAATAGATTTAAATAAATTCATGATATTTCAAATTAGATTTATCAGATTGGGTGTATAATTAATTGAATTACTTCAAAATTAATAGATAAATATCAAAGAAGAGGTTTGTTTGACAGTAAATAACCTTAAAGTATTGAAAAATGACTATTATTTACTATCTGCTGACCAATATTTTTTGCAAAAAAGGCTTAGATAGGAAGAATGATATGTATTAGATAAATTCTTCGGGAAGATTGACAAAGTAAAGCTTATTGCTTGCCCGTGTAATTGCTGTATAAAGCCATCGGTAAAAGTTGATGCCCAAATGTTCTTCCGAAATATATCCGAGGTCTAAAAATACATTGCTCCATTCACCGCCTTGAGCCTTGTGGCAAGTGATGGCATATGCGAATTTTACCTGTACGGCATTGTAGTATGGGTCTACTTTGAGTTTTTTCATCTTACCGGCCTTAGTCGATATATCTGCATAATCTTCTAATATGTTGAGAAATAGTTCTTGCGATCGTTCACGAGTCAGCCCTGCAGCTTCGGAATGGAGTGTGTCCATAAGTATCTTAATTTCCAATTCGGTATCATAATCGATACTTTTCACCAAGACATCACAGAAACGGAATCCATATAATTCCTGTTCATTTCGCACGCGCAGTACTTCTACTATTTCGCCGTTTGCGAGAAAGTCTATTTTTTCTATATTCTCTGTCCAGTAATAGTTGTTTTTGGTTATCATCAACATATCACCTGACGAAAGCTCTTCTTCACGGTACAGAATGCGGTTTCTTATTCCCTGATTGTATATATTAGAACGTTTGTTTGAACGGGAAATAATCATTGTGTTTTCCAATCCGTCGCGATCGTAGGCAGCTGTGATTTCATCTATCAGGTCTTCACCTGTTATGCTGATAATATCGGTAAATTTTTTTAGCTTCAACTTTGGATAGGCTTCTGTTTTACCTTTATTGAGGGCATTTCGTATGTTGGTTGCATTATAGAGGATACCTGAACTTTCAGCTTGACGGACTATCTGCGATAGCATAGATTCCCTTACTTCCAATCCATAAGTTGATAGTTCTGCCGATTGTAGTGCAGGGCTATCGTCTTCTCCCACAGGTGGTAGCTGTGCTGTATCGCCGATCAGTAGCAATCTGCAATTTTCTCCCGAATACACATAGTGAATCAGGTCATCGAGAAGTCGTCCTGTACCAAAGACGGAAGAGTCTAAGCCACTATTACTAATCATAGATGCTTCGTCTACAATAAATAAGGTGTCTTTATGCAGGTTATCCATGATGCCGAAACTTCCGAAATCGCCTGTAAATTTCTGTTGTCTATATATCTTCTTATGAATAGTGAACGCAGGATGATTGGCATATGCCGAAAAGACTTTAGCAGCGCGTCCGGTGGGAGCTAGTAAGACTGTCTTTTGTTTGAAGTCGGTCATAGTCTTTACCAATGCGCCGAGTAGAGAAGATTTACCCGTTCCGGCAAAACCTTTTAGTAAGAATATTGATTCTTCTTTTTGAAGAAACAGAAAATCAACAATTCTCTCCAAAGCAATATCCTGTTCCTGAGTAGGCTCGAATGGGAAATTCTCTTTTACTTTATCTCTGAAGAAATTGTTTATCATTATCAGGTAGTTTCTGTGAATTGAAGATCAAAAGTAGTGGATAAAAATATCTTTTTCTAACTTTGTGTGCATTAAATCGTAATTATGTTTTTACCAGATAGTATAGACCTCGGACATTCAGAGAAATATATTTTATCCATCCGTATAAAATCGAATGGTTTCATGTTTTCTATTACAGACCCTGATAGTAAGAGGAACTATTGTTTGCGCGAAACTACATTTTCGGGGGACGATAATTTGTTGGATAATGTGCAACGGATTGTTTTTGAACTTAGCTTTCTCACTCAGGAATATAAGAGGACGAATGTGGTGATCGTATCTGAAGAGTATGATTTGGTTCCCGCAGATTACTTTGACAAGAAAAAGAAAGAAGAACTGTACAATTACACTCATTCTGATAAGGTAAATAATGTTCTGTCGGGTTTGGTTGAATCTCAGGATGTCGTCATTCTGTATGGTGTTGAAAAAGATTTGTATGACTTCTTATCCAGAAATCTTTGGGCTCCTGTTTTTTACCATCATTCAAATCTGCTTATCAATCTATTTGAAGAAAAGGGTAGGATAAGAAGCGATATTTCGAAGATGTATCTTAATTTTCATGGAAATCTGATGGATGTAATTTGTTTCTCAGGTTCTAAATTGCTACATAGTTTAACCTATGAAAATGAGGCCCCTGCAAATCAGATTTATTTCGTTTTGAAATTATGGGAAAGATTTGGCTTCGATCAGATGCATGATTATATTTATATATCAGGACATCCGGATGAACAGATAATGACAAAACTGCAATTATATGTTAGGAATGTAGAGAGGTCTGCCCCACCAAGTGAAGTATATTTATGGAATGAGGATGCGCAGAAAGCTCCTTTAGATTTATTGACTTTATCGTTATGAGAATAATTAGTGGAAAATATAAGGGGCGGAGGTTCGATCCGCCTAAAAGTTTCAAGGCACGTCCTACAACTGATTTTGCAAAAGAGAACTTATTCAATGTGTTGAATAATGAGATAGAGTGGGAGGAGACTACAGCACTTGACCTGTTTGGCGGAACAGGAAGTATTAGTTTCGAACTGGTATCGAGAGGTTGCCCTAAAGTTGTGTGTGTAGAAAAGAACTTTAATCATGCTTCGTTTATAGAAAAAACTAAGGAGATGCTGAGAATACAATCGGAATTAGTCCTTTTCAAAATGGATGTATTCAACTATCTTGAACATTGCAAAGAGCAGTTCGATCTGATATTTGCCGATCCTCCATACGATTTAAAAAACTTGGCTGAAGTACCACGTTTGGTTTTCGAAAGAGATCTGATAAGAGAAGGTGGTGTATTTATTCTGGAGCATCCCAGAGAATATGATTTCTCGGATTTACCTTTGTTTCAAAATAAACGAGTATACGGAAGTGTGAATTTTACTATATTCAGAAAGGATTAGATATAAAAAAGAAAAGGTTGTCATCCCGACAACCAATCTTCATTGTTAACCTTAAATCTAATACCATGAAAAACACAGTACAAATATAGTACTTTTTTATGTTATACAACATATTTCTATGTTATTTTTATATTGAATTTTTCTATGCCCTTATAGTTTTCAGCTATTAATGGTTTGTCCCTTCGAAAAGATCCCTATTGTCGCGGGAATTCTCAGATTTTTTCTTGAAATTGTTGAACGTATAGCTCAGTGTAAGTGTAATAACCGGATACTTCGGTTTGATACGCGTGATAGATTCTAAATTAGCTGTGCTTATATCACTCTTATATCTTGCTGTGTTTAGTATATCTCTGAAAGATAAGGTAGATTGCAATTTGCGGTTGAATAATTGTTGACGAATTGCAAGGTTGACAAACCAGAAGGCATCGGAGCGTCCTTGTGTGGTTACTGATGGGCCAACAAAATTTCCATCCAGCTGGATGCGTGTATTCTTATGCACATCGAATACATTGTTTAATGTTATATCATAATTAGTGCTGGTTTCATTCTTTCCATCCAATTTGAATTCATTTTCTACTTTATAGTAATAGACATTTCCATTTACATTCATATTCCACCAGCGGTTCATTTTTATTTGTGCATTCAATTCCAGACCTAATGCACGGTCATGTCCCACATTTGCCATCGAATCTAAAGTCACTCCCGCCTCGAATGGAATTCTGAGGCGTTCGATTTTGTCTTTTCGATAGCGATAAAATAGGCTTGAAGAAAATGTATGTTCGTCAATATCTTTCTTGTAGTTTAATTCGAATGAATTGATATATTCAGGGCGTATATCGGGGTTTCCTTTTTCTGCTGAATAATAATCGCGATATGTAATATACGGTTCCATATAGAACAATTGCGGGCGAGTTGTACGATATGAATAGGCAAACGTGATTTTTTGGTTTTGCGGAAGATTATAACCAAGATGCACGGAAGGGAATACTTCGAAGCGGTTTATCGTGCGGTTTGAACCTTCGATCGAACTACGCAATACCTGATGAGTATGTTCTCCTCGTAGTCCCAACTGCATATCGAATTGTTTATAGCTTTCAGACCCGATAGCATAGATAGAGTGTATGCCTCGTTGAAAATAAAATGTATTGTAAATATCATCTCTCCAATAGAACTCTTTTTTTTCAGGGTTCCAAAACTGCATGCTGTAGTCACCATCTTCCAGATATGAGTGATATTGATATCCTGCTTCTAATTTGCCTGTCTTGCTATAAGGGAGTATGTAATCTAGGTTTCCTTGCACAGTCCAGCGATGTTCGTCTTCCCATGCTCTGTGTCCTTGTGCTCTTTCATTGTTCATATCGAACAGGTCGCTCTGGAAATATTCCATTGCTCCGCCTTCATATCTGAGTAGAAATCTTCCCGTAAGTTCATGTCCGTTGTTGTTGAACTTATGATCGAATCCTGTGCTTCCTTGATAATAATTTTGATGTAAGTCATAAAAGTCACGGCTATAATAATGCCCGGATTCTGTCAGATTTCCTTGTTTCGATTGCTCTTCTGTATAATCCAGATTTCCATTACGAGCTCTTTTACCATATCCTATCTCAATTTCGGCATTTATGTTTGTATTTGACGAAAGTGAGTAGATATATCCATTCCGACCAAAATAATTGTAATTTTTACTTTGTCGAGGCCCATTGGAGTGCGATGTGGTGGTTAAGGCATCTACAATGGTTGTCTTACTTTGGTCAAAATCACTTTCTCTGATGACTTTTGACCATCCTCCGGCCAGATACCATCGTAAATGTTTGTTTTGTTTTGTAAACATAAAGTCTCCGCTGTGAGACAGGATGCTGCTTCCCATTAGATTAACCATTCCACTGAATCCATGTTGGCTGTCCTTTTTTGTAATAATGTTTATTATCCCAACATCGCCTTCTGTATCGTGACGAGCAGAAGGGGTTGTTATTATCTCAATATTTTCGATTTGTCCGGCAGGTATTTGTTGTAGGGCTTGTGTGCCAGAGTATAGACTGGGTTTACCGTCTATATAAACCTTGAAGCCGCTACTGCCTCTGAATGTGACATCGCCTTCGGCATCGACACGTATAGATGGGGTGTTTTCTAAGATATCCACTGCGCTTCCACCACTACTCATAAGATTGGCGGATGCATCAATTACTCTTTTGTCTAATTTGTATATAACCTGTCGTTTAGATGCTTCGATAACGACTTCAGATAGCCCAACTTCTAAGGGATGTAATTCAATGTTTCCTAAATCGATCGTATTCGAAGAAGATGTTAATTTGATGGGGGTACTATTATATATGTCGTATCCGATGAATTTAACTACGAGCGTATATTCTCCATCGTTTATTTCCGTAAAAGTGAACTTTCCATCAATCTCGGAATAAGTATGTGCTAAACCAACTGATTGACCTTTTTGTACTAGTATTACATCTGCAGATTCAATAGGGTTGTCCGTGTCCTTTTCTATTATTTTCCCTTTTATTCTTGGGTTGACGGGTGCTGATATGCAAATTTGGGCAAATAGAAGTAGTGTAATCGTGGCCAGTGTTTTTTTCATTGTATGTTTTTCTTATGGATGAAAGACAAAACTAATAAGTAATCTTTCAATTGTGGAATTTATAGTCTGGGATTTATTTGTATGGCACAAAAATATATCTTTTTGTCACAAAATACTTTAGATGGGTTGATGAATTTCCAATAAATTTCGGAAATGACCGAGTGGAATTAGGTCAGTATTTATATAAAAAAGAAAAGGTTGTCCTCCCGACAACCAATCTTCATTGTTAACCTTAAATCTAATACCATGAAAAACACAGTACAAATATAGCGCTTTTTTATGTTATACAACATGTTTTGTTGTTTGTGTCTCATTTATTAATTTTATTTAACTATTTATAGTCATGTAACATCTATATTGCTATGTAAATATTGCAAAATTGATTTTTTAAGTTAGCCTTTATTATAATTACTATATTTATTTATCTATATCGAATGGTAATTATCAGGGAATACTTATTTAATAGAATCAAATAAGGAGTAATTTAATTGTGTTACTTTTGTTACTTTTTAAGGGTCTCTCTAAATCGGTAAATTCACACATTAATGACACAGGTGGATAGTTATATAAGATTGTTACTTTTGTCACTTTTTTGAGAATTATACTATGATGCTATTTTAATAACGTTTTCTATAAAGAATGTTATACTCTGTTACTCACTTTTAGTTTATTGATGAACATATTGTATCTTTAAAAAATCAAACCGGATTATCCCCTAAAAAATGCAACGTATTTTACTTATATTCTTACTGGTTCTTTTGGCTGTACCTGTATCGGCAGAAGACAACCTGAAGGTATTATCTGATTATTTAGATCAGATAATAAGTAATAAACAGCAGTTTACCGAGCAGAAGGAACAGAAGATAACTAACCTCAAGCGATTGCTGAAGGGTTCAGACTTTTCATCAGAATATGAGTATGAGATAAACTCTAAGCTGGGAGAAGAGTACAAGAAATTTATTCTTGATTCGGCAATACATTATATAGAGAGGAATGTACGGATCGCAAACGAATTGAAGAGTGTTAAGCTTATTTATTCTTCTCGCATACAACTTGCTGCCCTTTATTCGTATTCTGGTATGTATAGGGAATCAGAAGAGATATTGAAGAATATTAATTCGGCTCATTTGCCAAAAGAGTTGCTTGCCGATTATTATCAGGCTTATTGTCAATTCTTCGAACATTATTCCACAGCCAATTATCCTCGAGATTATAGTAGGCAATACGAAACTTACAGAGATTCGTTGATGGTCGTATTAGATCCTACTTCATATAGTTACAAGATAAATGTGGTGCGGAAGCATTTAAATTTGGGACAAATAGATGAAGCGGAGATACTGCTTCTAAGTATGCTTGAAGCAGAAGAATTGGATTCGCCTAACTATGCAGTTATAACTCATTACTTGGGGTCTATCAATAGGAGGAAGGGTAACCCCGATTTAGAAAAAAGATATTATACTCTTTCAGCTATTGCTGATATTAAGAACTCGACAAAGGAAAATGCATCTTTCCGAAGCCTTGCTACTATATATTATGAGACGGGTGATATTGCTAAAGCATTTACATATACGCAATCGGCGATAGAAGATGCTGTGTTTTGTAATGTGCAGTTTCGTACGGCACAGTTGTCAAGGTTCTATTCGATAATCAATGCTGCCAATCAGGCGAAGGATGCAAAGGTCAAGTCTCAACTCCAAATATATCTGGCTTTGATAAGCGTACTTTCACTGTTTCTGATACTGCTTGTACTATACGTTTACAAACAGATGAAAAAGCTATCACGCATAAAGGAGGAGTTGTCTTCTATCAATGATAAACTTATCTCTTTGAATAACGAACTGAATGAAAGGAATACTCAGTTATCGGAAGCTAATCATATAAAGGAGCAATATATAGTGCATTTCTTTGATCTATGCTCCACTTATATAAATAAAATAGAAGATTATAGGAAGAATCTGTCGAAGCTGGCCCTGAATAACCAGTTTGATAAATTGTTGAAAGCATTGAAATCAACCTCTATGGTTGATAATGAAATTGAGGATCTTTACAAAAACTTTGATTCGATCTTTCTCGGGTTGTATCCTACATTCGTTTCCGACTTTAATTCGTTATTAATAAAGGAAGAGCAGATTACACTCAAGTCTGACGATTTACTCAATAAGGAACTTCGTATTTATGCCTTGTTGCGTTTGGGTATTACCGATAGTGTGAAGATTGCCTCTTTTCTCCGTTGTTCTATCAGTACCGTGTATAATTACCGCACTAAAATCAGAAATAAGGCAGTGGTGCCCCGCGATGAATTTGAAGATATCATTATGCGGATAGGAAATCTGCGTATAAATGAGGACTAAGTCTGTTCCAATCTATCTACATTTTTTTGAATTTTATTTTTTGTAAGTATCTATAAATTAGGTGTTTATTTGTTTTGTGTATCTACAAAAAGACTCTATTGTTTAATATCGACTCATATTCTGCTTAGTTTTGTGAAAAGGGAATTTTGGGTAATTCTTTATCATGAAAAAACATAGATTTACTCTCTTCTTTATAGATTGTTCCCTCCTTTAGATTATAGATTAGTTAAATCTTTTATCATTATTGAAATGAATTCTTTAATAAAAGTCGGGCTTATAGGCTTCGGTAGAATGGGTAGATTTTATTTTGACGAAATGCAGAAAAGCGGTCGTTGGGAAATCGCTTATATCTGCGATACGAATTCAAAATCTCGTGAGCTAGCGAAGATACTTTCCCCTAATTCAAAAATAGTCGAGAACGAGCAAGAAATATTTGATGACAAAAGTGTTCAGGTCGTAGGTCTTTTTGCATTAGCAAACTCTCGTAAAGAGCAGATTGAAAAAGCTATTCAAAGTGGTAAACATATTATATCCGAGAAACCGATAGCGGATACTATTGTCCGCGAGTGGGAGGCTGTACATGTTGCAGAGCGCTCAGAACTCTTTTCTACTGTTAACTTGTATCTACGTAATTCTTGGTATCATAATATGATAAAGGATTATATCTCTCAAGGTGAAATAGGGGAGTTGGCTATTATACGTATTTGCCATCTTACACCGGGATTAGCTCCGACCGAAGGCCACGAATATGAAGGTCCGTCTTTCCACGATTGCGGAATGCATTATGTAGACATTACCCGTTGGTATGCCGGTTGTGAGTTTAAAACATGGAATGCCCAAGCTATGCGTATGTGGAAGTATAAAGATCCATGGTGGTTGCAATGTCATGGTACATTCGAAAACGGGGTTGTATTTGATATTACACAAGGGCACGTATATGGCCAGTTGTCTAAAGACCAGACTCATAATTCATATATAGACCTTATAGGGACAGAGGGGATTGCTCGTATGACACACGACTTTAAGACGGCTGTTGTGGAAATTCATGGGGTTAATAAAACAATTCGAGAGGAAAGGCCTTTTGGCGGAAAGAATATAGATATATTATGTAATCTGCTTGCTGATTCTATTGAATCGGGAAAGCGCCATCAGAGTTTACCTACATTGAGAGATTCAGCAATCGCATCGGAATATGCGTGGAGATTTCTCGATAATGCAAATGGTAATGATTTGCCTGCTATAGGTGAAATTCAAACATTGGAAAAAATACTGGAACGGAGAAAGACGATGAAGAACGGATATGGATTGTTGCAGAAAGCTTAATTTGTAGGTTCTTATCGGTAAATGCCCAAATATTATAAAAACAAAATCAAGGTTTAAGTATTGAGTAAATAAAGATTGATTGGTTCTACTTTTATTTAAACACATTATTTTCCTCTTTTCGGACTTTCTTAAGATATATCTTAAGGGTTTGGGGAGAGGAAAATGTTTTTATAAAGGTCAAGGGATTATAAAAAAGAAAAGGTTGTCCTCCCGACAACCAATCTTCATTGTTAACCTTAAATCTAATACCATGAAAAACACAGTACAAATATAGTGTTTTTTTATGTTATACAACATGTTTTGCTGCTTTTTCTTGATTTATTAGTGTAATTTAACTATGAGTCGCTTTCAGGTAATTCCTTTTGTGCTTTAACTCCCAGTTCTTTAAGCATTTCAGCTTGGCGTATCAGGTTTCCATTTCCTTCTTTCAGTTGCGAGAAGGCTTTGTCATATGCCTTCTGTGAACGCTCTATATTTTTCCCTACATCTTGCAATGTTTCCACGAATCCAGCAAACTTATCGTAAAGGGCAGCTCCTCGTTTTGCTATTTCGATGGCATTGCGACTTTGATATTCACGTTTCCAAAGGTCTGCTACTACTTTCAATGAGGCTATAAGATTTGTAGGGCTGATAAGCAGTATACGTTTTCGATATGCATAGTCCCACAACGATGAATCGAGCTGCATGGCCAAAATGTATGCTGGTTCTGTTGGTATGAACATCATTACGAAATCAAGTGATTCTACATAGTCTTGATAAGACTTGCGGCTAAGCTCGTCAATATGTTGTTTGATAGATATAATGTGTTCCTTCTCTGCTAATACTTTAGAGTCGTCAGTCTCTGCCTCCACATATCTTACATAAGCGTTTAAGGATACTTTAGAATCAATTATTATCTTTCTGCCTCCCGGATAAGCTATAACTATATCGGGCTGCATGTAGTTCTGTTGTTCATTCCTTATTCTATTGCCGTTTTCATCGGTAAGAAACTCCTGTGCATAATATTCTTCGCCTTTCTTTAAACCGGATTTCTCTAGAATGGATTCAAGAATCATTTCACCCCAATTTCCTTGTACTTTATTATTTCCTTTAAGTGCTTTCGTCAAATTATTTGCATCTTCGCTGATTTGATTATTTAAGGCAACAAGTTCGCGTATACGCTCCTCTAACGAAAAGCGTTGTTTGGATTCTTTGTCGTATGTTTCTTCTACCTTACTTTTAAATTCAACTAATTTTTCATTCAATGGTTTCAAAATAGATTCCATATTAGCTCTGTTGATATCAGTGAAGCGAAGTGTCTTCTCTTCAAGTATTTGGTTTGCCAATACCTGAAAATCTTTATTGAGCTGACTACGAGTATTCATAAGTTCTTCTTGCTGAATCCGTAATAGTTCTTCTTTGGATTGTAATAAAGCTTTTGTTTGAGATATTTCGCGTATGTTCTCCATCTGTTCTTTTAGCAGGGTTTCTTTCTCTGCTGATAATCTATTTACTTCTGATTTAAGATCCAATTCAATCTTTTTATTTTCCTTTTGGAGGAAAAGTATAAAAATAATGGATAAGATGAGGATGATAGCGGCGTAAACTAATTCCATGACTGATTTGTTTTAAAAGGAACGGAAAGTTATCTAAAATATCATCTTTGACAAAATTTGTCTTCGAAAACTTGTGAACAATCCGGGACAAAGATACTTTTGTCTAATAAATTGATATATGAAAATATTATATAGCAAATACTTTCCACCAAAAGATTTCGGAGCTATCAATCTGTTTGGTATAATTATTGTTCGTAAAGATTATGGAAAACTTGATGCTGTAGATAGGAATCACGAAAGAATTCATACGAGACAGATGTTGGAGATGTTGGTTATTCCTTTTTATTTGTCTTATATAGTAGAGTGGATGATAAGATATATCCAGTATAGAGATAGGTTGGTCGCCTACGAAAATATTTCCTTTGAACGGGAGGCATATATTAATATGTATGATAAGAATTATTTAGAGAAGCGAAGGCTGTTTGCATTTATACATTATTATAGGAAACAAAAATGAAGGTGAAAAGATTGATATACCTGTTGGTCATTATTTTGACGGGAATATCATATGTTCAATGTCAAAATAAACCAAAGCAGAATAATATGAAATATAATAAACTGACACAGGAAGAAGAAAGGGTAATTTTACATAAAGGAACAGAGGCGCCATTTAAGGGCGAGTATGTAAATAATAAACGGAGTGGGGTTTATGTCTGTAAAAGGTGCGATACGCCTCTATATAATTCATCGGATAAGTTTGATTCCCATTGTGGGTGGCCTTCTTTTGACGATGAGATAAAAGGAGCTGTTAAACGTATAGCTGATGCAGATGGGATGCGTACCGAAATTATATGTGCAAATTGTGGAGCACATTTGGGGCACGTGTTTCTTGGCGAAGCCTTCACACCTAAAAATACACGTCATTGTGTTAACTCAATATCTTTAAAATTTATACCGGAACAGAATAAAATGATAAAGAAAGCGTATTTTGCCTCAGGTTGTTTTTGGGGCACAGAGTATTACTTTATGAAGGCAAATGGGGTTAAGCATACTGCTGTAGGTTTTATGGGTGGTCATGTAGAACATCCTACATACGAACAGGTTTGTCAGAAAAATACAGGACATTTGGAAACAACAGAAGTAGAATATGATACTTCGAAAACTTCGTACGAAGATCTCGTGAAACTTTTCTTTGAAACTCACGATTTTACACAAACGAATGGTCAGGGACCAGATATCGGACCACAGTATCTATCATGTATATTCTATTCGGATGACGCAGAAAAAGAGGTTGCCGAGAAGTATATCCAGATATTAGAAAGTAAAGGATATAAAGTGGCAACAATGTTGAAGCCTGTTTTTATATTTTGGATAGCTGAGGATTATCACCAGCAATATTATGAGCATAAGGGAACAAAACCATATTGTCACGTATATAAAAAGATCTTTTAGGCGTATATTTCTTCGCATTTTAATCTTTTAAGATATTAACTTTGATTTTTCGAGCCTCAAATTATCATATTTGAGGCTTTAGCATTATTTTTGTCGCTTGACTAAAATTAGTAATGAGATTATAAAACTAAATTAGATTATTATGCTTAAAACAATCTTATCAGTTTCTGGCAAACCAGGGTTGTATAAACTTATTTCCAGTGGAAAAAATATGGTTATTGTAGAGTCGTTAATTGATGGTAAAAAGATACCTGTCCATGCACGCGATAAAGTTGTATCACTTGGTGATATTTCCATCTATACAGAAACTGATGATGTGCCATTGAAAAATATATTCACATCAATGAAAGAAAAGGAAAATGGAGGGAAAGCTTCCGTTGAGACTAGTGCAAAGCCTGAGGAATTGAAAAAATATTTTGCTGAAGTCCTTTCTGATTTTGATAGAGAACGTGTATATCCAACTGATATTAAGAAAATGATTGGATGGTATAATCTTCTGATCTCAGCTAATATTGATTTTGAACTGGAAGATTCTGTAGAGGATAACGATAAAACTGAAGATGTGGAGAATAAATAAGATAAGTCTACTTTAACGAGTAGAGCTCATTCGTTTAAATAGGGTAAAATAAAAAAGAGTGGAAATTTTCCACTCTTTTTTATTAGTTATATTTCACTTACTGTATTACTCAGTATAGAAAATTGCAACGCGGTTCCAAGCATTTTCAGCATATGGTTGAACTGTATCGCCTTTCCACTCAACTGTAACGCGACTGCTGCTGATGTTATATTTGTTGATCAAAGCATTAGCAACATTTTTAGCACGTTTCTCAGAAAGTTTCTCGTTAATTGAAGGAGTACCTGTTTTCTTGTCAGCATATCCGATAATCTTAACTTTTGCGCTAGGATTGTCTTGTAGATATTTAGCTGTGTTGTAGATACTAACTTCTTGGTTCTTGTCGATATTAGCGCTACCTAGACGGAAGAATACGACGTTAGAAACGAAGCTTCCTTTAGGATCTGGACACTTAGGGCAATCCTTAACAACTTCTTTGATAACTTCTTTAGCTGGTTGGTTACGAAGTCTGTCATTTTCTTGACGAAGTTTGTTAATTTGGCTGTTCAGGTCATCAAGAAGACCTTGATCCATTAACAAAGCTTCAGAGAAATCAGTTTTCTTACCTACTTTGAATACTAAGCTGGCAGAAGCTCCAGCCAATCCGTCGTAAGTATTGCCACCTCCGTGGTTGAATGATTCTTTTAATAGAGCACCAGAAAGATCGATGTCTAGAGCTACTCTGTTAGAAATTCTGAATTTGTTTATGATACCACCATTGATAGTGAAGTTTCTTTGTTTTCCACCTGGATGTGTTTGGCCATTCATTTTATAGTCCCATCCGATAGCTCCACCAATACCTACATAAGGAATTAAGCTATAAACACGAGTTTCACTATATTTTCCAAGATAGTTAGTTACATCTACCATGAAATCCAATTCACCCATAGCATATTTGTTATGCAACATATTTGTAGCATTGTTAAAGAAGTTATGCAATGAACCTCCTTGTACTTTTATACGCGCACCCAAATAAGGATTGTACCATTTACCAAATTGAACAGTAGGAGCTACTGTCATACGGTTTAAGAAATCAGCATCTCCGTTAAAATCACCTACAACGAAGTTTGCTCCAGCTCCAACACCAATGAACCAGTTATCCCAAAATCCATTACGAGCAAAAGTCGCGCTACGGCCAGGTTTTGTACTAAATCCACTATCTTGAGCAGAAATAGTAATAGCCGCAAAAACTAAAACTAAAAGTAAACTTACTTTTTTCATAATCAATCTTTTAAATTATAATTAAACACTATTAATTGTTATTTCAAATATTTGTTATACCACGAATACAATAGATTTATTCCTTCTTCTATATCTATCTTATGCTTCCATCCTAAAGATTGGAGCTTAGATACATCAGATAGTTTTCTCATTGTACCATCGGGCTTTTCTGTATTAAACCATAATTCTCCTGAAAAACCAACTATGGCTTTTACAAGATTTGCAACATTATTTATAGATGCTTCAGCACCAGATCCAATGTTTATATGTGTATTTCGAATCTCTTTACCTTCTATAACATTAATTAAGTCAAAAAAGTTTACAGACTCCATTACAAATACAGATGCGTCACCCATTTCCTCACTCCAGAGGAATTCTCGCATAGGCTTTCCAGAACCCCATAATTCGACCTGAACTTTATTATCCTTGTTTATCTTTACACCATACTTAGCTAGAATATCAAGGATTTCGTCTTTCGTAGAGTTACCAACAACTCCTTCTATAGGACGTTTGTTTAAATCTTTTCTAATAGTATCCCAATCATTTATTTCAATACACCGCCCTAGATGGATTTTGCGAATTATTGCTGGTAATACATGTGACGTTTCAAGATTGAAGTTGTCATTCGGACCGTATAGATTTGTGGGCATTACAGCTATGAAGTTAGTGCCATACTGAATGTTATAGCTTTCACACATCTTTAGTCCAGCTATTTTTGCTATAGCATAGGGTTCATTTGTGTATTCGAGAGGTCCTGTTAATAACTCATTTTCGTTTATTGGTTGGTTTGCCTCTTTAGGATAAATACAAGAACTCCCCAAAAATACTAATTTTTTTACATCATTTACATATGATTGATGAATAACATTGCTTTGGATCATCAAATTCTCATATATAAATTGTCCGCGATACTTATTATTTGCTACTATTCCACCTACTTTAGCCGCTGCTAAAAAGACATATTCAGGTTTTTCCTCTGCAAAGAAATTAGCTACAGATACTTGATTAGTCAGATCTAACTCGCCATGAGTCTTTAATATTAGATTAGTATATCCCTTTTCTTTTAAGCTTTTAACTATTGCAGAGCCTACTAATCCTCTATGACCTGCTACATATATTTTAGCGTCCTTTTTAACCATTAATGATCTTATTCAAAATAATTGAATATCTTGTAACCTCCATTTTTTAAAAACTCCTCTTTTTTCATCAATTCTATGTCATGAGTAATCATATCCTCGCAGAGTGCTTTTAAATCATATTTAGGTTCCCATCCTAATTTTGTTCGAGCCTTGGTATTATCTCCTATTAGAATATCAACTTCTGTCGGTCTGAAATATGAAGGATCAACACCAACAATTGATTCTCCTATTCTTTTTCTGAAATTATTCAAATGTTCATCACCAACAGTGTTGGAAAATTTTTCATCATTTATATTAACAATAAAACCTTCTTCCTTTTCATCTTTTCCTCGAAATTCAATACCAACTCCAATCTCATTAAAAGTCATTGTTATGAAATCTCGGATAGTAGTTGTGACTCCCGTCGAGATAACATAATCATCTGCGGTATCTTGCTGTAGAATAAGGTACATTGCTTTTATGTAATCTTTGGCATGTCCCCAATCTCTTTTACTAGAAAGATTTCCCATGTATACTTTTTTCTGTAGCCCAAGGACGATGCGAGCTGCTGCACGCGTCACTTTCCTGGTAACAAACGTTTCTCCTCTTAACGGAGATTCATGGTTGAATAAGATGCCATTACTAGCGTGCATCCCATAGGCTTCTCTATAATTAACCGTAATCCAATAAGCATATAACTTAGCCACAGCATATGGACTACGCGGATAAAATGGAGTTGTTTCTTTTTGTGGAATTTCTTGTACTAATCCATATAGTTCGGATGTCGATGCTTGGTATATTCTTGTTTTATCAGCTAAATTTAATAAACGTACAGCTTCTAAAATTCTAAGGGTACCTATTCCATCAGCATTTGCTGTGTATTCAGGAGTGTCAAAGCTGACTTTAACATGACTCATCGCTGCCAGATTGTAAATTTCATCAGGTTGGATATCGCCAATGATACGTGTCAGATTCATGCTGTCAGTCATATCTCCATAATGAAGAATCATATTCCTATTTTCATCATGAGGGTCTTGATATAAATGATCTATACGGTCTGTGTTGAATAAAGAAGATCTCCTCTTGATCCCGTGTACAGTATAGCCCTTTTTTATCAAAAATTCGGATAGATATGCTCCATCTTGTCCTGTAATGCCTGTGATGAGTGCTACTTTATTACTCATAAAAATCTATATATTGAGCTATTATTTTAATGACAATTTTATGGTTGTTCTATAATCGTGTCTTATTAAAGCCTGGTTTTCCAAACAAAACAATAAACTACAAAGATATATTTTTTTTAACCAAATCAAATAAAAATATCTTTATTTTGGCTTTTTTCTTTGTCTGCCTAGGGTTATTCTTTTAAAAGTCAATATTTGAAACTAAAGCATAGCGTTTAATGACTTTCTTATCTTTATCTAGCAAAAAGAATGTGGGAGTACTCATTATTCCGTAGTTAATGAAGTTTTTTCCGGCGAAGCCTTTCAAGTCACAAAGTTTATCATCCTCTGGCCAAGGATAGTTCTTAACATCTTGCCTATGCGTTTTTTCATTTGTGTCAGATGAAATAGATATGATACGTATTCCCTTTTGTTTTAATGTAGGATAGAGTTGTATTAATTTAGTCATTTGGACATGGC
The DNA here is from genome assembly GCA_047972895.1 of Dysgonomonas sp. Classification (GTDB taxonomy): domain Bacteria; phylum Bacteroidota; class Bacteroidia; order Bacteroidales; family Dysgonomonadaceae; genus Dysgonomonas. Next base: position 14,501 of record JBKEBA010000033.1, on the reverse strand, counting down.
AATTTTCACAGTCAGGCTGATAAAATACCAATAAGGTTTTTGAAGCGGTTGATGATTTTAGTGGTTGCTTCAAACCTTCTATAGGAGGTGCAACAGTTCCTTTTTGTATCTTAGCTAAAGAGAATGCATCGAACATTTTTCCTTGAGGGACCTTGATTCGTCCTGATTTTACGATATATGGGACGATTATGTCAAAGGCATCATCCCATCCGTACTGTTCTGTTATTGTAATGAGGTTATTGGCGAGGTGTTCAAATATTTCTTGAGATTTTGTTCTTTTCAGTATACGAACCATATTATTTCCCAATATTTCTTGATTAGGTGCTAATTTAACTATCCCATCTATTACATAATACCAAATGCTGCTAGTATACAAACGATTCATATCGAGTTTATCTAAAGCAAATGAGCTAGTATTTGCTTCTTCTTGTAAACTTGCACCACGGTTATTTACTTTATTTAACTGCTGCATAAAATTGATCAGGTTTATAAAATGAGCAGCATATAAAGTGGAATCTTGTGCAGGAGTTACTTTGTCCTGCATTATAGAGTAAAGGTATGTATTCTCTTTGGAGTTTTTGAACTTATATTTAAGATCGACTCCCTGGCTCATCTCAAAATTCTCATGATTGATAATCATATTTATAGGAGCACTGTCTTTTATCTGCAAGGAGCCCATTCCGATATAATCTTTTTCTTTCGGTGGTATTTTAATTGTTATACCTCCTACTGCGGATAATTTACCCTTTTGTATTGTATCCTCAACAATACCTTTACTTAATATGAAGACATACTCTTTATTTGCCTCGTTAGGAATAGATATATTTATTCTTTGAGCATTGAGCACAAAAGGAAACATAAATATCCAAATAGATAGTATCAGTTTATTTTTCATTTTTTTTGCTAAATTTTTATAGTAAAGGAGAGAATAGTCTCATTACTGATTCTTTAAATTTTTCGAATCGGGAACGTTTATTCCATTCTTCGACAGACAGAAGTGTGGATTGCTCCATGTCCTTAAAAAATATTTCCTTTGCTCTACTACATGTTTCTTCATTATATATAAAAGCATCTATCTCGAAATTATGCTCAAAGCTTCTCACATCCATATTAGCTGAGCCTGTTATTGTTAGTGAATTGTCAATAATCATTAGTTTTGAATGTAAAAATCCTGCTTCGAAAAAGAATACATTCACTTTTGCATTCAATACGTCTGTTAAGTATGACATGGATGCAATATGAACAAATGTCGTATCGGAACTGCGTGGAAGCATCAGACGAACATCGACACCTCGCATTGATGCCATTTGAATAGCCAAAAGCAATGAGTCTGTCGGTACAAAATAAGGTGTTTGGATATATAGGCAATCTTTAGCGTTTGATATCGCCTGCAAAATTCCTAAATGAATATCCTTAAATTGTCCTACAGGGCCACTGGTTACAAGTTGCATCAGGTTATTACCCTTATTCTCAAGGAAAGGATAATAGGTGTCCGAAGCTAAAAATTCTTTTCGGGACGAATACCAATCTATAAGGAAGGATGTCTGTAGTCCGGCTACAGCCTTTCCTTCTATTTTAATATGGCTATCTCGCCATATACCTGATTTTACGCCCTTGATATATCTGTCTGCTACATTCATGCCTCCCACAAACCCGATCTTACCATCAATAACAACTATTTTTCGGTGATTCCTATAATTCACTCGACTTGTCAAGAATTTGAAAGCAACCTTTAAGAATGGTTGGATTTCTATTCCTTTTTCTTGCATTTCTTTGAAAAAATGACGCTTAGCCTTCCATGAGCCAACATCGTCATATATTAGACGAACTTCTACGCCTTCTGCTGCTTTGCGAATAAGAAGATTGCGGGTTTTGCATCCGATTTCGTCATCCAGAAAGATATAGTATTGTATATGTATATGCTTTTGTGCTTTTTCCAATTCATAGAAAAGGGCTTCGAATTTAGTTATACCGTCCGAGTAGAATGTGATGTTACTCCCTCCATAGAGCGGAGAAGCTTTCAGTCTGTTGAGGAGACTGACCAAACCTTTGTGTTCTTGTGGGGCATTTAGTGTTTCCAACAACTCTTTTCGTCCAATAGACCGGCGATTGAGTTTTTTATACATTTTATGGGATATGAGCCGTTGTTTACGACTGTCTTCGCCGAAGAAATAATAAATAATAAGCCCCACCAATGGTAATAATAACAGAATTAGCACCCATGAAATAGTTTTCAGGGGATTCCTATTTTCCGAGATAACGACAACCATCGTACCTAAGGCTGTAGCCACATAAAGTATCTGGAAAATAAGGATAAAATGATCTGTTGCTTCCATCGTTTCCATAGGCATCAAAACTCTATGGTTTCAAAGTTAATAAATAAAATTAGTTACAATAAATGTTGTGCAACCTCATTTGTTATTTTCGTCCAATATGCGGAGAATGTCTTCTTGCAGAATGGTTCTTTCCCAAGAAAAGTTTGCGTCCGTGTTCTGTAAATATTCTACTAATTCTAATGCTATAGATAATTTTTCTTTGTTTTTGGAGGTTACCTCCAATTCAGTAAACAACAACTTTGCATACAAATCTAACAAGTCCTTGTTATTAATCTTTTCTATTATGACTTTGGAGTTGTCTGTGTCTGAAACAGCGAAAGAATTGGAGAAAAAGGCATGACAATCATTTATAATAGATAGTTTTTCGGCCTCATTAACTTTAGAGCCTTTTCCCATCAAGAGTTGTAGCTTTTTGAAAAATTCTTGTATCAAACGTAGCAAATAGTCTTTTACTTGTTGTTGTAGCATTATTGTTACTTTCTGTCGATTAGATAACAAATTGTTCCTCCTATCGTGTAAGCTAAGATATCGCCCCAACTAAAGGAATGTCCAATTACGGTTCTCATTATTACATTATCCTGCATCCCCAGAATTTCTACCAAATGAAAATATTGGCATACTTCGACCAGATATGCAAATAGTATAACACCTATTACCAGATAAATTGTTTTGGTTCGGATAAAGGATTTTGCAAAATAATATATCAGAATGACTACAAGTAGATCTCCTCCGTATGGACGGATAATACTATCATTGATAAATAGGGCTATGATAACTTCAAGAAGGAATATAAAAAGGAAAACGAGGAAAGATTTTAGATCGAATCTCCATTCTATCGTTTTTTTATTTTCGGTATTTCTCATCTATTTCTTCCTCCATCATGCTAAGGTAGGATTTATAACGGCTTTCGCTTATATAGTGTTTTTCTACAGCTTCGCAGACTGCACATCCAGGCTCGTTGATGTGAATACAATTGTTGAATCTGCAATCTTTCGAAAATTTGAATATGTCGGGAAAGAAATGAAATATCTCGGCTTTCTCCATGTCTACTGTTCCGAAGCCTTTTATGCCGGGCGTGTCTATAATAAAGCCTCCTTGTTGCAATTCGATCATCTCTGAAAAAGTAGTAGTGTGCATCCCTTTTCCATGATAACCCGAAATAGCACCTGTCTTTAGGCTAGATTCTGGTACCAAGGCATTTATCAGAGTGGATTTTCCTACACCTGAATGACCGGAAAATAATGTGATTTTTCCTTTAATCTTATCTTGCAAAACATCTAGGCCTTCTTTATGTAAAGCTGATATTTTGACGCAAGGGTAACCGATGTATTCATACATACCTATCAAGGCTTCCATATACTCAGTTTCATCTTGACTGTAAGCGTCTGTCTTATTGAATATCAAATTTACAGGGACTCTGTATGCTTCTGCCGAAGCAAGAAAACGATCAATGAATACGGTTGATGTGACAGGGTAATTCATTGTTACAATAAGGAAACAAAGATCGATGTTAGCGGCGATGATATGAGATTGTTTGGATAGATTTGACGAACGGCGAATGATATAATTCTTGCGGTCTTCAATTTCCGTTATCAGAGCCGAGCCTTCATTGTTTTCAACAATAAGAACCCTGTCGCCGACCGCAATCGGGTTGGTGCTGCGTATTCCTTTCAGTCGAAAGTTACCTTTCACCTTACATTCTATATTTCGCCCGTCATCCGTGCGGACTAAATACCAGCTACCTGTATTTTTTATTACCAGACCCTTCATCATTTAATTAGCAAATTCGGATATTAGCTAATGATTGGGAAGTCTCAATTTACTAATATCCGAATTCTTAAACCTTCGAATTATTTATACTGTCAATATTTCTTTTTCTTTTGCAGCAAAAAGATCATCTATCTTTTTGATATACCGATCATGTACTTTCTGCATATCATTTTCTGCATCTTTAGCAACATCTTCAGGAATTCCGTCTTTTACGGATTTCTTGATTGTGTCAATAGCATCACGGCGTGCATTGCGGACACTTACTTTAGCGTCTTCTGCTTCTTGTTTTGCCTGTTTAACCAATGCCTTACGACGTTCTTCAGTCAATGGTGGAATAGTTAAACGGATAATTTCACCATTATTGTCAGGTGTAATGCCTACCCCTGAGTTTAATATAGCTTTTTCTACCTCTTTCAACATTTGTTTCTCCCATGGTTGTATGATGATAGTTCTAGCATCAGGTGTATTGATTGCAGCCACTCCGCTTAGTGCTGTCAAAGTACCGTAATAGTCAAGCTTTACTCCATCAAGAATACGAGGGTTCGCTTTCCCAGCCCGTATATGAGCGAGGGTCTCATCTAAAAATTCAACAGTGCCCTGCATTTTGGCTTCTGCTTTTTGTTCGATTTGTTTTAGATCTACTGGCATATAATTTATGTTTTTAGTTTCTATTTATTATACTTTTTATTTAAGCATGTACATACGTACCTATTTTCTCGCCTTTCATCAATCTTTCCAGATTTCCTGGAATATCCATATTGAAGACAACTATAGGGAGGTTGTTCTCTTTACACATTACTGTAGCGGTCATATCCATAACTTTCAATCCGCGGTTGTAAACCTCATCATATGATATACTGTCGTATTTGACGGCCGTAGGGTCTTTCTCCGGGTCTGCTGTATAAACTCCATCTACGCGTGTACCTTTCAGCATTACGTCTGCTTCGATCTCGATACCGCGAAGCGAAGAACCTGTATCTGTTGTGAAGAATGGATTTCCCGTTCCACAAGATAGAATAACTACTTCTCCGTTATCCATTGCTTCTATCGCTTTCCACTTGCTATATATTTCACCAATAGGCTCCATCCGGATGGCTGTCAATACTCTTGATTTTTGTCCTATTGCGTTTAGAGCCGAGCTTAAAGCCAGACTGTTGATCACAGTAGCCAACATTCCCATCTGGTCACCCTTTACTCGGTCAAAGCCTTCGGACGCACCGTTTAACCCACGGAATATATTACCTCCTCCGATGACTATGCTAATCTGAATACCCATATCGGCAACAGTCTTTATCTGAGTCGCATATTCATTCAGACGATTCACATCGATGCCATATTGCTGTCCACCCATTAGGGATTCTCCGCTTAACTTGAGGAGTATTCTACCGTATTTTACCATGTCTTCTTTTTTATATTAATGCAAATCTAACATATTTTACGAAATTATGAAAGTATAACAGAATATCCGATCTAAGAACTTGCATAAAGTGAAAGAATAAAGAGGATTAATTTACACTGAGTCTTAAGAAAAAGGGATGAAAATCATTATCTTTGTTTTTCCTCAAATAGAAATAGTATGAAAAATATCTACTTAATAATTCTAATTTTATTTATATCAACCATGTGTAGTAATAAACCTGAAGAAGGGGCTGTTATCCTCATACAGACAAATTATGGAGATGTTAAAGTAAGACTTTACGATGAAACTCCCATCCATAGAGATAATATATTGAAAAAGGCTGAAGAGGGGTTTTACAAAGACTTGACTTTTCATAGGGTCATAAAAGATTTTATGATTCAGGGAGGAGATCTTAAATCGAAGAATAATTCAGATACTACCGAGGTGGACGAGAAGTTTATGGGAGATACGATCCCCTCAGAGTTTAAGTTTCCTCAACTCTTTCATAAGCGTGGAGTTATTGCCGCCGCTCGCTGGGGTGATGCTGAGAATCCAACCAGAGCCTCTGATGCATCCCAATTTTATATTGTTACCGGTAAACGTGAATATGAAGAAAGGCTGACAGAGTTGGAAAAGCAACGTTTCGAAAGAATGAAGCAACGTATATATAATAGTATACAATCTGCAAATATGGATACAATAAAGGCCTTGTATAAAGAAAGTAACCGTTCTGCTATAACGGAACTGAGAAGTAACTGGCAGGAACAGGCGGAACGAGAGGCTAACGACAGAAAACAAGAAACTCTTTATACAGAAGAACAAAGAGAGTTATATAAAACTGTTGGAGGGACACCTTTTCTGGATGGTGAGTATACGGTTTTCGGCGAAGTCACTGACGGGATGGAAGTGGTGGATAAAATCCAGAATGTGAAGACTAATCAGAAGGATAAACCATTACAACCTGTTATTATAAAAAATATTATTGTATTAAGTAAAGGCAAGTAATGAAGCAAAGTAATATATTTCTCTTAAGCAATGATATCCCTGTTGAGGCTGTAGGAAAAGGTGTTACCCGCCAGATATTAGGTTATGATAAGGATATCATGCTTGTGATAGTGACCTTCGAAAAAGGCAGTGTAGGCGATATGCACTCACATCCCCATGTGCAATCATCATATATAGAGAGCGGGAGATTTGAAGTAACCATAGATAGTAAAAAAGAGGTATTGGAAAAAGGAGATGGTTTTTTTGTTCCGTCAGGCAGTTTGCATGGGCTCATTTGCTTAGAGTCCGGATCAGTCATAGATACCTTCACACCTGCTAGGGAAGATTTTTTACAGGTCAAATGATAGATTTTAAGAATGAGCGAAAACGATGATAAAGCATGGAAGGTATTAAAGAGCGAGTACCTTTTTCAAGAGCCGTGGCTTACTGTTCGTCGAGAGCATGTTGAGCTTCCTAACGGGAATCAGATTCCGAGTTATTATGTTCTGGAATACCCTGATTGGGTATGTACTATAGCTATTACAAAGGATAAACAATTCCTTCTGATACGTCAGTACAGGCACGGTGCAGGAAAGACATCCATGGAGTTGTCGGCCGGTGTTTGCGAGAAGGAGGATTCATCTCCGATGGTATCGGCTCAACGAGAGCTATGGGAGGAAACTGGTTATGGAAAAGGGGAATGGTCGCTGTTGATGAAAACCTCTGCTAACCCGGGAACCCATACCAATACGACCTATTGCTATTTGGCAACAGATGTAGAGAAAATATCGGAACAGCATCTGGAACCTACTGAGGATATTACGGTATGCCTACTATCTCTAGATGAATTAAAAGAGATACTGTATAGCGATGAAATTATCCAATCGATGCATGTAGTAGCTATATGGAAATATTTGTCAATCAATAATTTAATATAGATATGAAAAAAGATAGGCGTGTTTTTATAAAGCAATTATCATCTCTTTCTCTGCTTGCTGCCGTTGACTTGAAATCGCTGATGGCATTAGAGCATAGACAATCGAAGAATGCTCAGCTACCTCTTTGGAAAGGATTTAATCTGCTAAATAAATTCATGCACTATCACCAAACACCTTTCGATGAGTCTGATTTTGAGATTATAGCCGACTGGGGATTTAATTTTGTTCGTTTGCCTCTTTCCTATTGGTGCTGGAGTAGCGAAGATGATTGGTATAAGGTAGATGAGAAAATCCTGAAAGAAATTGACTTTGCCGTGGAGTTAGGCAAAAAATATGGAATACATATCAATCTTAATTTCCATCGGGTACCAGGCTACTGTATAAATAAAGATGATAATATACCTCTCACCAGCAATCTTTTCGAAGATGAAGCGCCTTTAGAAGCCTGTGCATTCCATTGGAAAACATTTGCAGAGCGTTACAAAAGTTACACTAACGCCGAAGTTAGTTTCAATCTTATAAACGAGGCTCCATCAATAGAGGCTGAAAAATACGATAAAGTTGCCCGCCGGCTCATATCTGCAATCAGAGATGCAGACCCGAAGCGGTTGATATTTGTAGATGGTAAGGATATTGGAGGCTCTCCATTAATGACTATAACCGATATTCCCGACATAATACAAAGTGGGAGAGGATACCAACCATTTCTGCTGACGCATCTACGTGCAAGTTGGGCTGAGAGTTGGCCTCCGATCAAAGAATATCCGATAGAAAAAGTAACATGGCCATTCGATTATGACGGTAAGCTATATGATAAGGAATTTCTGCGCGAAGCTTCTGTTTCTCCTTGGAAACCGTGGATAGAGGCAGGAGGCCGTGTACATATAGGAGAAATGGGATGTCATAATTTTACCCCGCATGATACAGCTATATCATGGCTGGACGATTTGCTCGATGTTTTTGACGAGCAAGGCTGGGGCTGGTCGTTATGGAATCTGAGTGGGTCGTTCGGAGTCTTGGATAGCAACCGTAAAGATGTTGAATATGAAAGTTATAAAGGCCACAAGCTTGACCGAAAAATGCTCGAAGTCCTGAAAAAACATCTGTAATAAATTTAAACAGGCTCCTAGAACTCTAGTTTATCTTTATAGTGTCTCGAATTAGGATGTGGTACACCGAATACTTTAGTAGAGATATCTTCTATTTCTACTTTCCATACCCGTACATTATTTACTGCTGGTACAGAATAAGTAAATGTACGTTCGGAGTATTGTTTCATTATAATGTCTAATACTTTTATTTTCTCATCGAAATCCTCTTCAAAAACAACTTTACCCCGGCAAATTACACTTGCACCTTTCATTCTATAGCTGCAAGCCACTTTTTCATTCTGATAGATAAGGCTAGGTTCCGTACAGAAAGTGATACATACATCGGGATTCTCTTTTAGAATCCTAATACTCTGTCCTTCCTGTGCTGAATGCATATAGATAACATCGTCTTGATATCCGAAATTCATTGGGATAACATACGGCATGCCATCCAAATCAACCATACCTACATTGCAAATATGATTCTTACTAATGATTTCGTTTATTAATTCGCGTTCTTCTATAGAAACTGTTTTCATGCCGTTTTATACTTTTTATCTGAGGCAAAGATAAGATAAAAGATTGATAAAGGAGGCTGTATTCTGCATCCAGACTTATTTTTATAGCGATTGTTTTTAGAGAAATGCCATGTTGGTAACAAATATTTTTCTTTTATTTGCTTTTCAACATGGCATAAGCTAATTATATAAACCTCTTACTTTATCGAGATAGTGTATTCTCCCGCAGGTAATTGCAAGGACGATTTTCTGTCAACTTTATATTTATCATTAGTTTCATACTTTTCTAGATTAGTCTTTCCATTGACAAAAACTGTTTTGTTTCCCTTCTCAGGAAGATAAATTACAGCTTCGGTCTGTTTTGGTATCGAAACTTTTAATATAAATTCTTTATCGGAAGACACAAATTCAGACTTAATCATTCCCTTTATTGTAGGTACACCGATCGACGCTGTTTTGAATGAAGCAGGAACGGGTTCTATTTTAAATACTTCATATCCTGGTTCTAATGGATAAATACCGCATAAATATTGTGCTATGACAGTCAAAGCCCCTCCGCTCCATGCATGATTAACTGTGCCTAAACCGAAAGCACCGATATCCCAACCTTCAAATAATGTTGTATATTCCTTATTATCTACCATCGGAGCAAAGCGCTCTTTAGTCCTTTCTAGGGCATATTTGCCTTCACCCATCATAAAGAGGGCCTCCATTACGTATTTTTCCATGTAGGGACTTGCATGGAATTCTGTTTGGAATATCTTCAGGATATCTCCGTATTTTAGCTTGTCGGCAATACCAGATATCACAGCAAGGGCTTGTACTCTATCATCAGTTTGCTCATTATAGTCGGGATGCCTGTATGCCGTTCCGTTCCAGCATCTGTTATAAGCGTATTTCACTTTTTCCATTATGGCTCTGTACTCTTTAGCCTCGTCTGTGTGTCCGATCAGATCTGCCATTGCAGCCGCTCCCTTCAATGCCATATAGTGCCATCCGGCAAAAATAAGGCGTATGTCACGGTTATCACCCCAATCGCCCCAAGTCCAGCCCACTGCGCGGAAAGCCGTTAGCCCAGTTTCGTCAAGTGACCAAAGAGATAGATATCTTCTTACTCCAGGATAAACATCTCGTATGGTTTGTTTATCGCCCGTATTCATATAATAATTCCAGAAACCGTAATGCCCTATTGCTGCCAACATTTGATCTGGCAGTTCAGTCCCATAATTCCCTTCAGGGATAGGAGAGTGTAAGGTTCCGTCTTCTTTTTGCCATGCTATAAGTTCATGTATTCCTTTCTTCATCAGGTCGTGTACTGATGTAGAATATGTGTAGAAGCTTTCACTCATCAGTACTACCTCGTCTCCCCACCATTGCGCCCGTTCTCTTTCGGGGCAATCGAAATATGTATCGCGCATGTTTACATATAACGTACGTAATGCCTTCTTCCAAAAACGCATATAGAACTCATCATCGCACGAAAAAGAACCGATTGGCTCACCATTATATCCTGTCTCTCTATATTTGACCTGATCAACAGAAACATTCGATGGGACAGTTATAATAAGTTTGTGTCCATTTATCCATCCTAGTGATTCATACGATTGTTTGCCTTTTTTTGTAATGTATTCGGCCCGTACGCTGATGTCATTGCCGCCGTACAGGTGGTCGGTAGCGATATAGATAAGATTACCTCCTTCTTTGTCTGTAATGTCCAAAACAGGAGTCATTTGCATATTGTAAGGGAAGCGTGCAACGATAGTATCCATCCCGACACCTTTACGACGTTCGTATTTCACAGATTTTACGCCGAAATCTTTCCACATTGGTATCGGCCTTTTCACCAGTTTATTCCAAGGAGCATCCCCCCATTTCCCTATTTCGATGGCAGGTTTAAAATCAAATTTACTTTTACAATCGCTTGTTTGCCAGTTTTCTATATCCAAATTTGCATCGAAACGAATATTTGATTCCGGTAAACGAAAGTTAGGATGAGGTTCTCCGGTATTTCCAAATGCCGGATGAATTTTACATAACCACGAATTATTACTTACCAGCTTTGTATCATTTTGGTTCAGATTAAATATTAACCCTGCTTTTCCGCTGTTTTTGTGAGAAAAACCTTCTTTGCCGAAGTACCATAGGAGTATGGCTATTTTATTCTCTCCCTTCTTTAAGTAAGGAGCTAAATCAATCTCATCATGATATGTGTCTTGCGGGTTGGGACCTCTTTTCAGATTACCTTCAAATACTACCATGTTTCCATTAATCCAAAGCCAATATTTACTATCTACAGCTATTTGAGCTATAGCCTTGGTAGGCACATGATTTACTATGAAATCTTTGCGGAAGGCTATCCACCTATTCGGTTCGTTAACATTGGCATCAGCCGTTGTTATCCATTTTGCATCATGACTATTCGTCTGAGCGCTGAGGCCGCAACATAAGAATAACATGAAAAAGAAAATTGCTTTTTTCATGGAGATAAATTTATTTTTTACTGATTTGGTTTAGGCGCTTTACATGGTTGAAACAAAAATAGGAAAAAGGATAATCAATAATGTTCTAAAACTTGTCAGATATACTTTGATAAATGATATATCGGATATATTACTTAATCTTTACTAAATCAGTTCTCTAAATGAGATATTTACAGTGGAGTAAGAGTATCTTTAATGAAAAAGGGAACAGTATAACTGTTCCCTTTTTTGTAGTCGGAAAAACGACAAGATAACCAATCTAATAACCGTTAAACCTCTAAATCTTATTTTAAATTAAGTTATCTTCAATATACACTGAACTCGTAGATGCGGGCATCTTTACCCTCGCTTTGGTCTGGTTTGGTGATCCAAAGGCGGATGTATCTCGCTTTTTGCGGAGCCGATATTAATCTGTCGGTTTCGTCCGCGGTATTGTCCGATACAGTATCTACTGTTTTCCATTCATCATTCTCATTTTCTTTTATTTGCAAGCTGTATTCTTTGGTGATATAGTCCAGAGACTCTAAACCTGCATGAAAGACTTTCCAGCCTTTTATAGTTTCGGGTTTTTCTAGATCAATAGTAATATACTTCGGATGATTATCACTTATATCACACCATTTAGTTAGGAAGTCGTCATCGATAGCACATTCTGCTCTTTCGTGTCTACCTACCTGCCCCGACATATCTATTATTTTCTTACCGATTAACAGATTGCTTGTCTGGAAACTATTTTCATCTGCAACTTTGTCTGTCAATCCGATATTCAATAGGTTTGTTGCCGGATAAATATTGTTGTTATTGTCATTCGATACGGTAGCAGCAAACAGCACAATGCGCGGATTATTCGGAAGAATTACTTGTTTCGCATTTTTAGGCAGATCGAAAGTGACATAGAACATTTGTGTATACTCATGTGCCAAATCTTTATTCCCTACCGAAGTATGCTTGTGTGTACCCACATAAGCTATATCTGCCGATTTGAGGAAACCTTCGGTATGTCCTGTATGTCCCCATTGGCCGATAAATTCCGAATAACTAGGTATTAGTCTTTCGTGTGATACTCCGTCTATTGTAAATGTTGCCTTAATATCTTGTTGGGTAGATGCAGCGAGGAGTGATATCCTATTGTACTGTCCTTGTGGGATGCTGATAGTATCACCCTTGCATTTAAGTCCGTTAGGTACGTCGCCACCTGCTAAGTTGAAAGTAATACCTTTAATATCTATCTGTTCTGGTAATAGTTCTGCAGCAAAAGACCTACCTCGTCCATCGAAATTTGCTTCACCTTTAAACGCATTGTATGATGCAGTTTTCAGATCGAATTTTAAATCTATAGGAGTAGATACAGTATGAAGTGCTGTCGTCTTAGGTGCTTTTAACTTCACTTTAATCGTCTTCATATTGAAAGGAGCCATATCTAATTTCAGCTTCTTGCCTTCGAACGATATATTTTCAATTTCGTCTTCTACACCGTTAAGATTTTTAGCCGATTCTATTTCTCCTGCAAAAGCAAGGGTGGCAGTTTGACTGTCTTTACCTGTAGTTTCATACAAGCGGATAACATATTCGTCCGACTTCTCAGCTTGCTTCAGTGCTTTTATAATCATATTGTCGTTGTCGATATTTAAGAAAGAGAACGATTTTCCAAGTGCACCGGGATGCTTATCAGCAACAAAAGCTTTGATCGGTTGATTTAATATCTCGGCTTTCAATACTGTTTTCGCATCGCGATATGTTCCAGCATGCCCGAGTATGGAATAAGTAAACATATGATGTCCTAGGTCTTGTTTGTCCTGATATCTGTATCCTCCTTTAGTCTTGGGCGTATGCAGTAACGTCAGGCGCAATGTATTGTCGTTTGGTTTATCCCATCCGTATTTGCTGTCATTCAATACCGATACTCCATAACTTTGGTTTTTGTCTGTTAGGTCTGCCCAATATTGAGCATACACTTCATAAGCCGTTTCCGTGTTGTTTCCTCTTTCTATTGCACCTATACCCAAGTCGTAAGTTGCTTTAGGATTAGATACTGATAGTGGAAATTCGGCTTTAAGAAAAGCATTTGAAGTTTGCCAGTCGATATCAGTAAATAAATCGATACGGTCACTCTGTCCACCTTCTGTCAATCGGATATATTGCTTGAATGTAGACTCATTGTATTTTCTTTCCACACAAAGTGTTGCTCTTACTGGCCCTTTCTCTACAATGGATATTTTTACTCCGTCCGTAATCGAAATAGGTTCTTTATCTATTTCTTTTTTCAAGATTTCCCATGCAGGCCAGCTGAACGATTCGTTTTCGGTGAAAAGGGCAAGGCGAAAGGCTTTGCCCTTTTCAACCAACTCTTTTTGACTTCTTTTGTCAATAATAGATGAGAGGTCCCCGTTCTTATCCAGGGTGATTTTATATATACTGTTTTCTATGGAGCTTTCACTTACTTTTAGTGCAGATGAGGTGTTGCCACCCGAAGTTCTGATGTCATATACCGCATAACCTGTTGCCGGTGCAGAAGCAACTACAAGAAGCTTAGTTTTGCCATTTTCGGACGAAATCAGTTGACTAGGTACGATAGCACCTTTTTCATTATAAACAGATACTTTATTTGTAGCTTTCGGTAGGTTTATATCCACTTCCACCACATCTGATACTGCTTGGGCAATAGGGTTATATATCACCAGAGGTGTTCCGCTTACCTGTGTGTTTAATACCTGAGTTGTACCACCTACAGATGTAGTTAACCCGTTGGCGGAATTAAATTAGTGCATATTTAATCTGGCCAATGGGTTTATTGTTCATTTTGTTGATATATTGTAATATGGTAAGTGCACTAATCTTACCGATTATTCTAGCAAATATGCCATCCGTCTGTTTAGCATAGTTTCTAACAATCATAAACTGGTCACACAATTGCGAGAAGATGGTTTCAATTCTTTTCCTGGCCTTAGCAAATGGAGCAAAGATGGGCTTCCAATCTTTCTGATT